>NZ_BJLQ01000014.1 GCF_006538725.1 Cellulomonas gelida | reverse complement strand
GGCTCGCCCCTCAGGGCGGGCCGCCCGACTCGTACCCAGCGGGGGCCGACGCTCCCGCGTGACGCAGGAGAGGTACTCACGCAATGGCTGACTACACGCTTCCGGACCTGCCCTACGACTACGCGGCCCTCGAGCCGCACATCTCCGGCCGGATCATGGAGCTGCACCACGACAAGCACCACGCGGCCTACGTCACCGGCGCGAACACCGCGCTGGCGAAGCTCGCGGAGGCCCGCGAGTCCGGCGACCTCGCGGCGGTGAACCTGCACGAGAAGAACCTCGCGTTCAACCTCGGCGGCCACGTCAACCACTCCGTGTTCTGGCAGAACCTCTCCCCCGAGGGCGGCGACAAGCCGACCGGCGAGCTCGCCGCGGCGATCGACGAGTTCTTCGGCTCGTTCGACGCGTTCCAGAAGCACTTCGCCGCGAACGCCGTCGGCATCCAGGGCTCGGGCTGGTCGATCCTCGGCTGGGACTCGGTGGGCCAGAAGCTCGCGATCTTCCAGCTGTACGACCAGCAGAGCAACTTCCCGCTCGGCCTCGTGCCGATCGTCGTCCTCGACATGTGGGAGCACGCGTTCTACCTGGACTACGTCAACGTCAAGGCGGACTACGTCAAGGCGTGGTGGAACATCGTCAGCTGGGCCGACGCGGCGGAGCGCTTCGAGCGCGCCCGTTCGCAGACCTCCGGTCTGATCGTCCCCGCGCTCTGATCGCCCCGCAGAGGGCCGTCCGCCACGTGCGGGCGGCCCTCTGCCGTCCCCCGGACGAGACATGATGGGCACATGGGTGTCGTCGCGCGTGAGTCGAGGTTCGCCCTCCCCGAACGGGAGCGGCGGTTCCTCGTCGCGGAAGAGCCACCCCAGGGTGGCGAGTGCCGCGAGATCAGCGACCGCTACCTCGACGGCACCCGGCTGCGTCTGCGCCGCGTCGTGCACCCGTCAGGAGCCCTCGAGCTCAAGCTCACGCAGAAGCTGCCCGGGGACCCGTGGGGACGGTTGACGACGCTGTACCTCGACGAGCCCGAGTACGACGTGCTGGCGGGGTTGCCGGCCGCGACGCTGACCAAGCGCCGCTACCGCGTCGCCGAGTCGTACGACGTCGTCGACGTCTTCGAGGGGGCTCTGACGGGCCTCGTCGTCGCGGAGATCGAGTTCGACGACGAAGGCGCCGCCGAGGCCTACGTCCCGCCGGACGGGTGCGTCGAGGTCACCCGAGACCCGTCGTTCACGGGTGGCGCTCTCGCCCGGGCCGACGCGCCCGCGGTCCTGCGTCGTGCGCACGACCTGCTCGCCCGGACCCTGTGACGCCCGGGCCGAGCCCGCGACGGACGAAGGCCCGACCAGCTGCCTGGTCGGGCCTTCGTGACGAGCTGAGCTCAGCACACGCGCGTCGCGCGTGCGCCTCCGTGCGCGAGTGTCAGTGCGCGTGCTGTCCGCGGGAGAACTCGAACACCCAGCCGACGAGCGCGATCACACCGACGGCCACGCCGATGTAGACGAGCCACCAGCCGACGGCCAGGCCGAGGAACACGATCGCGGCCGAGGCGCCGATCGCCAGGGGCCACCACGACCACGGCGCGTAGACGCCCTGGTCACCGGCGCCCTGCTCGATCTCGCCGTGCTCGTCGTCCTCGGGTCGGGGGTCGATCCGGCGCGCGAGCAGCGCGAAGTACGCGCCGATCATGCCGACCAGGCCACCGACGAGCGGGATGCTCACGGTGCCGACGGGCTCGCCGTCGCTCCACAGCGCATACACGAGCCCCACGGGGAAGAAGAAGAGGACTCCGTAGCCGAAGATCTTGGCCTCGAGCTTCACTTCGTGCCCTCCTCGTCGTCACGTGCGGCGTCCGCCGGGCGGTCCTCGACGATCGTCGCCGTGGACTGCTCGGGCTCGCCGGTCCCGTTCACCACACGCTCGGCGGCGACGGCGGTCTCGCCGCGGCGGTCGGCCTCCCAGTCCAGCGGACCGGGGTTCGGCTCGACGAAGTCCATGGCGGCGACCTCGGGGTGGTGAAGGTCGAACGCGGGACGCTCCGACCGGATGCGCGGCAGCGACGTGAAGTTGTGCCGCGGCGGCGGGCAGGACGTGGCCCACTCGAGCGACGCGCCGTAGCCCCACGGGTCGTCGACGGTCACCTTGGGCGCGTTGCGCGCGGTGGTGTAGACGTTCCAGAAGAACGGCAGCGTGGACGCCGCCAAGATGACCGCGCCGACCGTGGACAGCTGGTTCATCCACGTGAAGCCGTCGGCGACCGCGTAGTCCGCGTACCGGCGAGGCATGCCCACGACGCCGAGCCAGTGCTGCACGAGGAACGTGGTGTGGAAGCCGATGAACAGCGTCCAGAAGTGGATCTTGCCGAGGCGCTCGTCGAGCATCTTCCCGGTGAACTTCGGCCACCAGAAGTAGAAGCCCGCGAACATCGCGAACACGACGGTCCCGAACACCACGTAGTGGAAGTGCGCGACCACGAAGTACGTGTCGGAGATGTGGAAGTCGAGCGCGGGGCTGGACAGGATGATCCCCGTCAGGCCACCGAACAGGAACGTCACGAGGAAGCCGATCGTCCACAGCATCGGTGTCTCGAACGTGAGCTTTCCTCGCCACATCGTGCCGATCCAGTTGAAGAACTTCACACCGGTCGGCACGGCGATGAGCATCGTCATGAAGGCGAAGAACGGCAGGAGCACCGAGCCTGTGACGTACATGTGGTGGGCCCACACGGTCACGGACAGCGCCGCGATCGCGATCGTCGCGTACACGAGTCCCTTGTAGCCGAAGATCGGCTTGCGGCTGAACACCGGCAGGATCTCGGTGATGATGCCGAAGAACGGCAGCGCGATGATGTAGACCTCAGGGTGCCCGAAGAACCAGAACAGGTGCTGCCAGAGCAGCGCGCCGCCGTTCTCGGGGTTGAACACCTGCGCACCGAGCCTGCGGTCGGCGCCGAGCGCGAACAGCGCGGCGGCGAGCGGCGGGAACGCCATGAGGACGAGCAGCGACGTCACGAGAGTGTTCCAGGTGAAGATCGGCATCCGGAACATGGTCATGCCGGGGGCACGCATCGTGACGATCGTCGTGATGAAGTTGACGGCACCCAGGATCGTGCCGAAGCCACCGAGCGCGAGCCCGAACACCCACAGGTCGCCGCCGATCCCCGGTGAGTACACCGTGTTCGACAGCGGGGCGTAGGCGAACCAGCCGAACGAGGCGGCCCCCTGAGGCGTGAGGAAGCCGCCGGCGGCGATGAGCCCGCCGAAGAAGAAGAGCCAGAACGCGAACATGTTCAGTCGCGGGAACGCGACGTCCGGCGCGCCGATCTGCAGCGGCATGATCACGTTCGCGAAGCCCGCGAACAACGGCGTCGCGAACAGCAGCAGCATGATCGTGCCGTGCATCGTGAACGCCTGGTTGTACTGCTCCTTGGACTGGAACACGTCCATGCCGGGCGTGAACAGCTCGGCGCGGATCAGCAGCGCGAGCAGTCCACCGACCACGAACCAGACGAAGCTCGTGATCAGGTACATGTAGCCGATCGTCTTGTGGTCGGTCGAGGTGACCCACTTGACCACGGTGCGACCGAGCGTCTGACGCGACGGCGCCAGACCCGGGATGTTCTCCGCGACCGCGGCCATCAGTCCTCGTCCTCCTGCGTTGCGCTGTTCAGGTCCTGGAGCCGGCTGTACTCGAGACCGAGCGCGCCGGTCTGGCCCTTGTCGCGCAGCTCCTGCATGTGCGCGTCGTACTCGTCGCGCGAGACGACCTTGACGTTGAAGAGCATCGACGAGTGCTCCTCGCCGCAGAGCTCGGCGCACTTGCCGCGGTACAGGCCCTCCTGCTGCGGCGTGATCTGGAAGGAGTTCTCCTTGCCGGGGATCATGTCGAGCTTGTAGAGGAAGGCCGGGACCCAGAACGAGTGGATGACGTCGCGCGAGTCGAGCGTGAAGTGCACGGACTCGCCGACCGGCAGGTAGAGGGTCACCTGGTCGTCGAGGACGCCCTCGGTCGTGCCGACGTTCTGCGCGTGCTCGCCGGTCTCGTACACCTCGTCGTCGAGGTAGTTGATGTCCCAGCTCCACTGCTTGCCGATGACCTGGATGTTGACGTCGGCGTCGGCGGACGTGTCGGTGATCTCGGTCACGTCGCGGTTCGTGAAGTAGAACAGCACGCCGACCATGACGATCGGCAGGATCACGTACATGATCTCGAGCGGCACGTGGTACCGGAGCTGCACGGGCAGGACGTCGTCGTCCTTGCGCTTGCGGTAGACCGCGACGCACCAGAGCATCAGGCCCCACGTGATGAGGCCGACGATGAGGGCGGCGGTCCACGAGCCGACCCACAGGTCCGTGATGCGACCCGTCTGGTTCGTGATCTCGGCGTCCGAGTTGCCAGGCATCCAGCCGCGCTGGACCTGGTCCGAGCAGCCGCTCAGGGCCACAGCAGCGACCGTCGCGATGCCTGCCCACTTCAGGGCCGGGCGCCGCGTCCGGCGGGGGTTTTCCGGGTGCAACGGGCGACCTCTCGCTCACGTCCCCGGCGCGTCGTCCCTGTGACGGGCGCGACACACCTGGGACCTTCGTCCTCGACGCGAGCAGCCTAGCGCGCGAACTGGCTCTCACGTCGCCCGTGACACCCGTTCACGACGCCGTGTCAGCACCGTCACACTCCCCCGCCGGCGCGTTGACCCGTGCGGATACGGTTCTGGGGTGGAGAACGAGCACGACGAGAACACCCGTGCGCCGCGGCGCGTCATGCTCGACGCCGGTGGGCGCGCGCCCCTGCTGCCCGCAGCCCGGGCCGCGTTCGTCGAGGCTCTCGACCAGGGATGGGCCGACCCGCGGCGGCTGCACGCCGAGGGCCGCCGGGCGCGCGCCCTGCTCGACGGGTCCCGGGAGGCGATCGCCGCCGTCGTCGGCGCCCGCACGCAGGACGTCGACCTCGCGCCGTCGCACACGGCCGCGCTGCACGCCGCGGTGCGGATGGTCGCGCGCGGGAGGCGGCGCGTCGGTGCCGACGTCGTGACGAGCGCGGTCGAGCGGTCGGCCGTGCTGCACGCCGCTGAGTTCGTCGCGAGCCGCGGCGAGGGCCGGCACCACACCGTGGGCGTCGACCGGTCGGGCCGGGTCGACGGCGAGGCGTTCGCGCACGCGCTCGCCGCTCCCGGCGTGGTGCTCGCAGCCCTGCAGCACGCGAACGGCGAGGTGGGCACGTTGCAGCCCGTCGCCGCCGCGCACGAGGCGGCGCGCGCGGCCGGCGTGCCCCTGCTCGTCGACGCGGGCGCAAGCCTGGGTCACGTCGACGTCGGGCACGAGTGGGACGTCCTCGCCGCCGACCCGGGCGACTGGGGCGGACCGGGCGGCCTCGGTGTTCTGGTCACGCGCGCCGGCGTGCGTCGGGCGCCCGACTGGCCGCAGGACGAGGACCGGTGGTTCCCCGGCGGGCTGAGCGTCCCGGCGGCTCTCGCGGCGGCGGTCGCGCTGCAGGAGGCGGCCGGGGACGCCGCGCAACGGGCGGACCACCTGCGGCGGCTCGTCGCCGAGATCAGGACCCACGTCGCGCGTCACGTCCCCGACAGCGACGTGGCCGGCGACCCGGTGCACCGGCTCCCCCACGTCCTGACGTTCTCGTGCCTGTACGTCGACGGCGAGGCGATCGTCACGGCGCTCGACCGGCTGGGCTTCGCAGTCGGCTCGGGGTCGGCGTGCACGTCCAGCACGCTCGAGCCGTCGCACGTGCTCGCGGCCATGGGCGTGCTCACGCAGGGCAACGTGCGGGTCGGCCTGCACGCCGGGACGACGCGCGAGGACGTCGCCTCGTTCCTCGCGGTGCTGCCGGGTGTCGTCGCCGAGCTGCGCGCGAGCCTGGGAGTCCTCTAGGACCGTCGTGCGTCTGGCGACCACCGGGGACGACGAAGGCCCGCTCCGTCGCACGGAGCGGGCCTTCGGTCGAGATCAGCTGAACGAGCCGCCGCACGCGCAGGCACTGCCCGCGTTCGGGTTGTCGATCGTGAAGCCCTGCTTCTCGATCGTGTCGGCGAAGTCGATCGTCGCACCCTCGAGGTACGGCACCGACATGCGGTCCACGACGACCTCGACGCCGTCGTAATCGCGCACTGCGTCACCGTCGAGCACGCGCTCGTCGAAGTACAGCTGGTAGATCAGGCCGGAGCAGCCGCCGGGCTGCACGGCGACACGAAGCCGAAGGTCGTCACGACCCTCCTGCTCGAGCAGGCTGCGAACCTTGCTCGCGGCGACGTCGGTGAGGTTCACGCCGTGCGTGGCGACCTCGGTGGTCTCGCTCATGGGCACTCCTGACGGATGACGAACGACTCTCGCAAGGCGCCAACACCGGCATCCCGACGAATGTTCCCGACCAGAGTACGACGTGCTCGCCCGACGCGGCGCGCACGGAGACACATGCCACACGGTCGCCACGGGTTCACGGTCGCCGCGCGGTCAGGGTCGCCGTGCACGCCGCGTCCGGCGCCTCAGGCGGGCGACCAGGTGCGCGCCACGCGCCGGGCTCGCGCGGCGAGCGTGCCGACCGGGTCGGCGAGCGCGAGGGAGACCTCGTCGGGCCGCTCGGCCACGGCGTACGCGCCCGCCAGACCGGCCGCGGAGATCTCGCGACGACCGATCTCGACCTGGCCCGCGACGACGATCGCGGGGACCGCGTGCGGCATCGCGCGTTCGGCGACGAGCGAGGCGACCTTGCCGTGCAGCGACTGCCAGTCGAACCGCCCCTCCCCGGTCACGACGAGGTCGGCCGCCGCGATCCGGGTGTCGAGCCCGACCGCGTCGGCGACGAGCGCCGCACCCGGCACCAGTCGTCCGCCGAGCAGCGACAGCCCGAAGCCGAGCCCGCCGGCGGCACCCGCACCGGGCGCGTGCGTGAGCCGGGTGGCCGCGGAGCGCGCGGGACCGGGTGCCGCGAGGAGGTCGGGCCGCAGCGCGTCGCCGAGGGCGCCGACCGCGATCCGGGAGAACGTCGCGAGCGCACGCTCGAGCGACTGCGCCTGCTCGGGCGTGGCGCCCTTCTGGGGGGCGAAGCCCGCGCTCGCTCCTTGCAGTCCCAGCAGCGGGACGTCGACGTCCGTGGCCACGAGGAGCTCGACCTCACGCCAGTCGGCGCGCAGCGCGGCGAGCCCCGCCAGGTCGTCCGGACGCACGTCGACGAGCGCGCCACCGCCCGTCGCCAGCACGCCGCGCTCGTCGGGCAGCCCGAGCCCTACGAGCAGACCGGCGCCCGCGTCGTTCGTGCCGGACCCGCCGAGCCCGACGACGACGCGCCGGGCACCCGTCGCGCGCGCGGCGGCGAGCAGCGTGCCGAGTCCCCGGCTCGTGGTGCGGGTCGGGTCGCGCCGGTCGTCGGGCACGAGCGCGAGGCCTACGGCGTGTGCCGACTCGACATACGCCGTGCGCCCGGTGACGGGGTGGTCGACGACGAGCAGCGCGGCCGGGGCGGGCACGCCGAGCGGCCCGTCGACGCTCACCGCGACGAGCTCACCGCCGAGCGTCGCCTGCAGCGTCTGCACGAACCCGGGTCCCCCGTCGGACAGGGGACAGACCCGCACGTCGTCGTGCGGGCAGGTCTCGCGCCACGCCTCAGCGATCGCCGCCGCCGCCTGCGCGGACGTCAGGCTCGAGCCGAAGCAGTCGGGGGCCACCAGCACATGCACGACGCGCATCGTCGCACGTGCGCCGCCGCCCGGCCGCGACAGCGACCCCGCGCGACGACGACCGGGCGTGGCCCGGGCGCCGGAGGTCCCCGACGTGCCCCGCGCGCGTTGTGCGAGGATCGGCATCGTGAGCCTGACCACCCCTGGGACGTTCGTGGAGCCCGCGCCCTCGGCCCTGCTCCTGCTCGGCCGCGGCGTCGACCTCGCCTCCGAGCGGGGCGTCGAGTGCGCCGGCGCGCTGCCCTCCCCCAGCGACCCCGACCTCGTCGAACGTGCCCGCGCGGCCCGGGCGGCGCTGGGCGACCGCGCGTTCGTGCTCGGGCACCACTACCAGCGCGACGAGGTCATCGCCTTCGCCGACGTGACGGGTGACTCCTTCAAGCTCGCGCGCGAGGCCGCGGCGCGGCCCGACGCCGAGTTCGTCATCTTCTGCGGCGTGCACTTCATGGCCGAGTCGGCGGACATCCTGACGTCCGAGTCGCAGCAGGTCGTGCTCCCCGACCTCGCGGCGGGCTGCTCGATGGCCGACATGGCCGCGATCGACCAGGTCGAGGACGCGTGGGAGGTGCTCGTCGAGGCGGGCGTCGCCGACGACACGGTGCCCGTGACCTACATGAACTCGACCGCCGCGATCAAGGCGTTCACGGGCCGCCACGGCGGGACGGTCTGCACGTCGTCGAACGCCCACGTCGCGCTGCGCTGGGCGTTCGACAAGGTCGGCGGCGTCGACGGCACCGGCAAGGTGCTGTTCATGCCGGACCAGCACCTGGGGCGCAACACCGCGGTCCAGCAGCTCGGGCTCTCGCTCGACGACTGCGTCGTCTTCGACCCGCGTCGCCCCGGCGGCGGACTGACGACGGCCGAGCTGCGCGACGCGCGCATGATCCTGTGGCGCGGCCACTGCTCGGTGCACGGTCGGTTCTCGGAGCGCAACGTCGCCGACGTGCGCGCGGCCGACCCCGACGTGACGGTCCTGGTGCACCCGGAGTGCAAGCACGAGGTGGTCACCGCGGCCGACATGGTCGGCTCGACGGAGTACATCATCAAGGCGCTCGACGCGGCGCCCGCGGGCTCGTCGTGGGCGATCGGCACCGAGCTCAACCTGGTGCGTCGGCTCGCGGACGCGCACCCGGACAAGAAGATCCACTACCTCGACTCGACGGTGTGCTTCTGCTCGACGATGAACCGGATCGACCTCCCGCACCTCGTGTGGACGATGGAGTCGCTCGTCGCGGGGCGCGTCGTGAACCGGGTCGTCGTCGACCCCGACGACGCGCACTGGGCCCGTGTAGCGCTCGACCAGATGCTCGCGCTGCCCGGCTACTGACCGCGGCGCGCCGACCACCGCTCCCCCGGAGGCCCCGTGAGCACCGGCAAGTCGACCCGGATCGGCCTGTTCGTCTTCGACGCGTGCGAGGAGCTCGACGTCGTCGGGCCGTACGAGGTCCTCGCGTGGTGGGCGCGCCACCTGCGCACGGACACCGAGGTCGTCACGTTCTCGGCCGACGGCGCGGGCGTGCGCTGCGCCAAGGGCCTGCGCCTCGTGCCGGACACCTCCGCCGACGAGCTCGGCCCGCTGCACGTCCTGGTGTACCCCGGCGGGCAGGGCACCCGGGTGCTGCTGCGCGACGACGAGCACCTCGCCTGGGTGCGCCGGATGCGCGCGTCGACCCCGCTCATGACGAGCGTGTGCACCGGGTCGCTGGTCTACGCCGCGGCCGGGCTGCTCGCGGGGCGGCCCGCCACCACGCACCGGCGCGCGTTCGAGGAGCTCGCCGCGATCGACCCCAGCGTGCAGCAGGACCAGGTCGCCCGGTTCGTCGACGACGGCGACGTGGTCACCTCCGCGGGTGTCTCCGCGGGCATCGACATGGCCCTGCACCTCGTCGCGCGGCTCGACTCGGTCGCGAACGCGCGCGTCGTCAGGCGAGGCATCGAGTACGACCCGCTGCCGCCGGTCTAGTGCGAGGCTCGGCGTCGCCCCGCTCGGGTCGCGAGGTACTGATGAGTAACATCACGACGTGATCCGCACACTCCAGCTCGCGGCGGCCACGTTCCGTCCCCGTCGCGCGGTCCCCGGTCAGGACCTGCTCAGCCCCTCGGTCACGCGCATGCGCGTGCACCTGTCGGACCTGGACCTGTACCGCCACGTGAACAACGGCATCTACCTGCAGTGCATGGACGTCGCACGCTCGAACTTCCTCGCCGACCTCGGCGCGTTCGACGCGCTCAACGAACGCGGCTGGTATCCGGTCGTGGCCGCGCAGACCATCAAGTACCGCCGGTCCTTGACGTTCCGCCAGAGGTTCGAGATCACGACGACCGTTCTCGGCTGGGACGAGCGCGTCGTCTACCTCGAGCAGGCCTTCTCCCGTGCAGGACGCGACGGCGCCCCCGAGCACGTGGCGCGCGGGATCGTCGCCGGGCGTTTCCTCGCGCGGGACGGCGCGCGCGTGAGTGGCCCGGAGGTGGTCGAGCTCATCGTCGGCGCGCCGATGCCCAGCCCGACGCTGCCCGAGGACGTCGCGTCGTGGGCGCGGGCGGTGGACGTCGCGGCGCGCTGACGCCGCCCGCTCACCTCACGGCACCGCGTCGATCGCGCGCCGCACCGCCTCGACCGTACGGCGCACCTGCCCCGCGTCGGTCCAGGCGTTGCTCACCGAGAACCGCAGCACGGTGCGGTCGTGCCAGCGCGACGTCGAGGCGTAGACCTCGCCCTGTGCGCGCAGGGCGTCGGCGACCGCGGCGGTGCGCTCGTCGGCGCCGAACGTGACGCACACCTGGGTGTAGACGACGTCGTTGAGGATCTCGACCCCGGCGAGCCTCCCCAGCTCGTCGGCCAGGAGCGCTGCCGCGGCCACGAGGCCGTCGACGAGTGCGGCGACGCCCGACCGCCCCAGCGCGGCGAGCGTCGCCCACACGGGGACGCCGCGTGCGCGGCGGGACATCTCCGGCACGAGCGTCCACGGGTCCAGCCCGGACGCCGTCGCGACGAGGTAGCTCGCCTGCGCGCCGAGCGCCGCGACGGCGTCCGCGGGGTGGGCGACGAACGAGACGCCGCAGTCGTACGGCGTGTTGAGGGTCTTGTGCGCGTCGGTCGCCCAGGAGTCCGCGCGCGCGAGGCCCGCCGCGAGGTGGGTCAGTCGCGGCGTCGCCGCGGCCCAGAGCCCGAACGCGCCGTCGACGTGCGCCCACGCGCCGTGCCGGTGCGCCGCGTCGGATGCGGCACCGACGTCGTCGAACGCGCCGGAGTGCAGGTTGCCCGCCTGCAGCACGACGATCGTGGGGTCCGACGACCGCGCGAGCTCGGCCTCGAGCGCCGCGACGTCGATGCGGCCCTCGCGGTCCGCCGGGACGAGGGTCGCCGCGCCCAGGCCCAGGTACCGCAGCGCGAGGTCGACCGACCCGTGCCGCTCGGCGCCCGCGAGCACCCGGACGCGTGGCGCACCCCCGAGACCGTGCGCCTCGACGTCCCACCCGGCGTCGGCCAGCACGCGGTGGCGCGCGGCGGCCAGGCCCGCGAGGTTCGCGGTGGTCGCTCCCGTGGTGAACCCGACGCTCGCGGTGGCAGGCAGCCCGAGCAGGTCGAGCAGCCAGCGGCCCGCGAGCTCCTCGACGGCCGAGGTGCCCGGCATCGGCTCGCGCATCGCCGCGTTCTGATCCCACGCCGTCACGAGCCAGTCGGCCGCGACCGCCACCGGGTGCGTGCCGCCGATGACCCACCCGTAGAAGCGCGGCGACTGGCTCGCGATCAGCGCGGGCTCGACTGCGTCAGCGAGCCGTCCCACGACGGCGGCGGGGTCCTGCCCGGCCTCGGGCAGCACGCGGCCGAGGCGGTCCTGGACCGCGTCCACGCCGGTCGCCGGGGCGACGTGGCGTTCAGGCACGGCCTCGAGCCACGCGACGGCACGGGCGAAGGCGAGGTCGAGCGGGCGCTGCGCATCGGGCTCCATGCCCACCAGGAGCCGCGTGCGGCCCGCGTGATGCATACGGGCCGCACTCGGCTCCGCGGCGAGGTCGGGACGGCTCAGGCCGGGCGGCGCGTCCGGGTCAGCGGGCGAGGCGGTCCAGCAGCAGCGCCTCGGCCAGCACGACCTTCTCGAGCTCACCGAGGTGCACGGACTCGTTGGCGCCGTGCGCACGCGAGTCGGGGTCCTCTACGCCCGTCACGAGGATCGCGGCGTCGGGCCGCAGCTCGAGCAGGTCGGCGATGAACGGGATCGACCCACCGATGCCGATGTCCACCGGGTCGGTGCCCCATGCCTGTGCGAACGCCCACCGCGCGACCCGCATCGCGGCGGAGTCGTCGGGCGCCTGGAACGGCTTGCCCTGCTCGCCCTCGCGCACCGTGACGTGCGCGCCGAACGGTGCGTGCCCCTCGAGGTGGCTGCGCACGGCCGCCATCGCCTGCGCGGGGTCGCTGCCGGGCGCGATCCGCACCGACAGCTTGGCGGTCGCGCGCGGGGCGATGGTGTTGGAGGCGCTCGCGACGCGCGTCGCGTCGAAGCCGATCACGCTGATCGCGGGTCGCGTCCACATGCGGGCCGTGAGCGGGCCGGTCCCGGCCAGCTGCACGCCGTCCAGCACGCCCGCGTCCGCGCGGAACGCCGCCTCGTCGTAGTCGACGGCAGGGTCGGGCGCGTGCTGCAGCCCTGCGACCGCGACGTCACCGTTCTCGTCGTGCAGCGTCGCGATCAGGCGCGCGAGCAGCGTGGGCGCGTCGAGCACCGGACCGCCGTACATGCCCGAGTGGATCGCGTGGTCGAGCGCCGCGACCTCGACCTCGAGGTCGACCAGCCCGCGCAGCGACGTCGTGAGCGCCGGCACCCCGACGGCCCAGTTCGACGAGTCCGCGACCACCATGACGTCGGCCGACAGCTCGTCGCGGTGCGCCCGCAGGAAGTCGCCGAACGTGGGCGAGCCGATCTCCTCCTCACCCTCGACGAACACGACGAGGCCGACGCCGAGCTCGTCGCCGAGCACCCGGAGCGCACCGAGGTGCGCGACGATGCCGGCCTTGTCGTCCGCCGCCCCGCGCCCGTACAGACGGCCGTCGCGCTCGACGGGCTCGAACGGAGGCGTCTGCCACTCGGCCTCGTCACCGGGCGGCTGCACGTCGTGGTGCGCGTACAGCAGCACCGTCGGAGCTCCCTCGCGTCCCGGCCGGGTCGCGAGCACGGCGGGTCGACCACGGCGGCCGTCCGCCCCCGCGACGTGCAGCACGCGCACGTCCTCGATGCCCGCGCCGCGCAGCAGGTCGGCGACGTGCGCCGCGCTCACCGCGACGTGCCCCTGGTCGAACTCGGCGTTCGACACGCTCGGGATCCGCACGAGCGTCTCGAGCTCGGCGCGCAGCGCGGGGAAGGCCGCTGCGGTGCGGTCGCGCAGCTCCGCGACCCGCTCAGGAGAGGGAACGGTGGTGATGTCGTCGTCGGTCACGGCGAGTCACGCTACTCGACTACCCTGAGGGGGTGTTCGGACGCCGCAACGACCCCGTGACGACCTCGACCCCGGCCGACGACGAGCTGCCTGTCGGCATCGTCGAGGACAGCCGCAAGGGCCGCCCTACGCCCAAGCGCAAGGAGGCCGAGGCCGCGAACAAGCGTCCCCTCGTCCCGGCCGACCGCCAGAGCGCCACCAAGGCCGCGCGCCAGGCCCAGCGGGAGCAGCGCGACCGCGAGTACAAGGCCATGCAGACGGGCGACGAGAGCGCGATGCCGGTCCGCGACCGCGGTCCCCTGCGCCGGTACGTCCGCGACTACGTCGACGCGCGGTTCAACCTCGGCGAGTTCTTCCTGCCGATCGCGGCCGTCTGCCTCGTCGTGCAGCTGTCGTTCGCGCAGATCAACGCCGCCGTCTCCATCATCGCCCTGTTCGGCCTGTACCTGTACGTCGTGGCCGCGATCATCGACGGCGCGGTGCTCTGGTTCCGGCTCAAGCGCCGGATCGTCGCGAAGTTCGGTGCCGTTCCGCGCGGCACGCTCATGTACGCCGTGATGCGCGCCTTCCAGCTGCGCCGTTCGCGCCTGCCGAAGCCCCAGGTCAAGCGCCGCGCGTACCCCGAGTGACGATCTTCACTCGTCGTCCCTGACGGTGCGGGAGCCCACCGCCCCTGTGCCTAGGGTGGAGTCATGGTCAACTACCGCTACCTGGGACGCTCGGGACTCAAGGTCACCGAGATCATCTACGGCAACTGGCTCACGCACGGGTCGCAGGTCGAGAACGACACCGCGACGGCGTGCGTGCGCGCCGCGCTCGACGCGGGCATCACGACGTTCGACACCGCCGACGTGTACGCCAACACCGCCGCCGAGACGGTGCTCGGCGAGGCCCTGAAGGGCGAGCGTCGCGAGAGCCTCGAGGTCCTCACGAAGGTCTACTGGCCGACCGGCCCCAAGGGCGCCAACGACTCGGGCCTGTCGCGCAAGCACATCCACGAGTCGATCAACGGCTCGCTGCGGCGCCTCCAGACCGACTACGTCGACGTCTACCAGGCGCACCGCTGGGACCACGCGACGCCGCTCGAGGAGACGATGGTGGCGTTCGCCGACGTCGTCCGTCAGGGCAAGGCCCTGTACATCGGCGTGAGCGAGTGGACGGCCGACCAGATCCGTGCGGGCGCCGCGCTCGCGCGCGAGCTGCGCATCCCCCTGGTCTCGAGCCAGCCCCAGTACTCGATGCTGTGGCGCGTCATCGAGGAGGAGGTCGTACCCGCCTCGCGCGAGGAGGGCCTGTCCCAGATCGTCTGGTCGCCGGTCGCGCAGGGCGTGCTCACCGGCAAGTACCTGCCCGGCCAGCCGGCCCCGGAGGGCTCGCGCGGCACGGACGCCAAGGGCGGCGCGCGCATGATCGGCAGCTTCCTGGAGGACCAGACGATCCTCGAGCGCGTGCAGGGGCTGCGGCCCGTCGCCGACGAGCTCGGCCTCACGATGGCCCAGCTTGCCGTGGCCTGGGTGCTGCAGAACGACAACGTCGCCGCGGCGATCATCGGCGCGTCGCGCCCCGAGCAGGTCGCCGAGAACGTCAAGGCGTCCGGCGTGACGATCCCGGCCGAGCTGCTGGCGCGGATCGACGAGGTCCTGGGCGACAGCGTCGTGCGCGACCCGGCCGAGACCGTGAAGTCCTCGCCTGCCACGCGCTGACGCACCGCGGACGACGCGCTGACGGGCCGGCCCGGCGCCGGTCCGTCAGCGCACGGGAGCGCGGTCCGGCTCGTCGGGCAGGACCTGCGCACCTGTCGTCGGCGTCGTGGTGCCGGTGACGCTCAGCCGCGGCAGCAGCACGTGCACGAGCGGCCCGACGAGCAGTGCGTACGCGACGGTGCCAACGCCGAAGCGCCCGCCGAGCAACATCCCGGTGAGCACCACGACGACCTCGATCGAGGTCCGCACGAGCGCGACCGAGCGGCCCGTGCGCGCCACGAGACCGGTCATGAGCCCGTCCCTCGGCCCCGGACCGAGGCCCGCGCCGACGTAGAGAGCGGTCGCCAGGGCGTTGAGCGCGATGCCCGCGACCACGACGAGGACTCGCACCGGCAGCGGGACGTCCGCCAGGCCGCCGAACAGCGCGAGGAACGGGTCGACGAGCACGCCGATCACGAGGACGTTCGCGATCGTGCCGAAGCCCGGGCGCTGCCGCAGCGGGATCCAGCACGCGAGGACGAGCGCGCTGAGCACGAGCGTGACCGTGCCGAACGACGCGCCCGTGCGTCGGGCGACGCCCTGGCTCAGCACGTCCCACGGCATGTTGCCGAGCTCCGCGCAGACGAGCAACGCGATCGACACCGCGTACAGCACGAGGCCGAGCGCGAGGCGAACGAGCCGGCGGCCGGCGGGTGCGGGGATCACGGCTTCATCCTGACGGACGCGGACACCGACGTGCTGCGCGGCACCTCGAGCGAGGTGCCCTCAGCCCAGTCGCGCACCACAGGCCGGGCGGTGCGCCCGTCACCCCGGATCGTTGCTACCAGAGAGGCCATCAGGGCGACCACCACCATCACCGACATCATCCACACCCACATGACCGCCAATCTGGTGCGTCCTGGCTATACATTCCATAGCCATTGATGCAACAGTGGCTTCATGACCTCGACCGCCACGCGCGCCGAGCCGCCGCTGACGAGCGACCGCCGCGTCTCGGGCCACGGCGTCCGCTCGATCATCGGCTCGTGGTCGCGGCCGGGTGCCGCCTACGGTGCACTCGCGGACGCGCTGCGCCAGGCGGTCCTGTCCGGCGCTCTCCCGCTGCGCACGCGGCTGCCCAGCGAACGTGAGCTCGCCGAGGCCCTCGGGGTCTCGCGCACGACCACCACCGCGGCGTACGACACCCTGCGCGACGAGGGCTACCTCACCTCGCGCCGCGGGTCGGGCACCGTCACCACGCTCCCCACGCGCCTGCCCTCGACGACGGGCCAGTTCCGCGCGGCCCAGGGCGCCGACGACCTCGTCGACCTCACCACCGCCGCTCCGTTCGCCCCCGACGAGCTGCACGCCGCGGTCCGCGACGCGCTCGACCTGCTCCCCCGCTACCTGCCCACCACGGGCTACTTCCCCGGTGGCCTGCCCGAGCTCCGCGCGGCGATCGCGGCGCGCTACACCGAGCGCGGGACGCCGACCACGCCCGACCAGGTGCTCGTCACCACGGGCGGGCAGGAGGCCATCCACCTGCTCGTCGGCGCCCACGCCGGCCCGGGCGACCGCGTGCTGCTCGAGCACCCGACCTACCCGCACGCGATCGACGCCGTCCGCGCCGCCTCCGCGCGGCCCGTGGTCGTGCCGTCCGGTCCCGACGGCATCGACCTCGACCTGTTCGCGTCGACACTGCGGCAGGCGTCCCCGCGGCTGGCCTATCTCATCCCCGACCACCGCAACCCGACGGGCACGTCTCTGAGCGCGGACGCGCGCGCGCAGGTGCGCGAGCTGGCCGACCGCACGCGCACGCTGGTCGTCGGCGACGAGGCGCTCACCGACCTCACGCTCGAGGGGCCCGATCCCGCGTCGTTCGCCGGGGACGGGACGTCCCCGCACGTCGCGTGCCTCGGCTCGGCGTCCAAGGGCTACTGGGGCGGGCTGCGCATCGGGTGGGTGCGCGGGCACCGCGACCTCGTGGGGCGGCTGACGGTGCACCGCGGCCACGTCGACATCGGCTCGTCGGTCCTCGACCAGCTCGTCGTCGCACGCCTGCTCGCCGACCGTGACGCCGTGCTCGCACGCCGCCGCCAGCAGCTGCGCGAGCGCCGCGACCTCGTGCGCGCGCTGATCGCCCAGCGGCTGCCGTCGTGGACCCCGAACCGTCCGGCGGGCGGGCTGTCGCTGTGGGTCGACCTGGGTGCCCCGGTGTCGTCCGCGCTCGCCGCGCTCGCACCGCGGCACGGCGTGCGCGTCGCGGCCGGACCGGCGTTCGGCGTCGAGCCCGGCCTCGAGCGCTACCTGCGCGTGCCGTTCACCGAGCCGCCGGACCGGCTCGAGCTGGCCGTGGACGGCCTCGCCCGTGCCTGGGCGGAGCTGGGCGTGGACGACGACGTGCGCGCGTCGTCACCCACCGGCTCGCTCGTCGTCGTGTGACGGACGCGCGTCAGGCCTGCGGGAAGGCGATCGTCGGACCGACCCCGCGCTCCTCGTGCCGCAACGACGCCGCGACCACGCCCTGCGCGGCGAGCGCGCGCCAGTGCTCCCCGAGCCACTGCTCGGCGTCATAGCGGTTGCCGAACACCGGGCTCACCGGACGGTCGACCGGTCCGGCCCCGTCCTCGAGGCGCCACTCCCACTGCGGCCGCAGCGTCATCGCACCACCGCCGCCCGCGTGCGCCGCGCGTCGGCTGCGAGTGCCCTGCCGATGCGGGCGGCCCACGCCGGGCCCTGGTAGATGAACCCCGTGTAGCCCTGCACGAGGGTCGCGCCGACCGCGAGGTACTCGCGCGCGTCGGCGGCCGTCGTGATGCCGCCCACCCCGATGATCACCGCGTCGCGGCCGAGCCGGGTGCGCAGCCGGGCCACTACGTCGAGCCCGCGTGCGAGCACGGGCGGGCCGGACAGGCCACCGGGGCCGAGGTCGTGCGCGATCGTCGTGTTGACCGCGACGACGCCGTCCAGGCCGAGCTCGGCGGCGAGGTCGGCGACCGCGTCGACGTCCTCGTCGGACAGGTCCGGCGCGATCTTGACCAGCAGCGGGACGGGGGCGACCGCGGCGCGCGTCGTCGCCTCGTCGGCCGCCTCCCGCACCGCTTCGAGGATCGGCCGCAGCGCCTCGACCGACTGCAGGTCGCGCAGGCCGGGGGTGTTCGGCGACGAGACGTTCACGACGAGGTAGTCGGCGTACGCCGCGAGGCGGCCCGCGCTCGTGGCGTAGTCGATCGCCGCGTGCTCGGCGGGCGTGACCTTCGTCTTGCCGATGTTCACGCCGACCACGAGCCGCCGGCCGTGCGGCGTCGACCGCAGGCGCTCGAGCCTGCGCGCCACCACCTGCGAGCCCTCGTTGTTGAAGCCCATGCGGTTGCGCAGCGCACGCCGGTCGAGCACGCGCCACAGGCGCGGCTTGTCGTTACCCGGCTGCGCGTGTGCGGTGACGGTCCCGATCTCGACGAACGAGAAGCCCAGCATCGCGAGGCCCTCGACAGCCCGGGCGTTCTTGTCGAACCCTGCCGCGAGACCGAACCGACCGGGGAAGGCCCGGCCCCACACGTGCGTGGCGCCCGTGGCCGGGACCGCGAACACGCGGCCGACGACGGCGCGCAGGCCGGGGACGCGCCCCACGAATCCGATCAGCGAGAACGCGACCTCGTGCGCGCGCTCGGGATCCATGCGGCGGAAGACCAGGTCGAACAGGAGGCGGTACACGCGCTCACCCTACGGTCGCGGCGCCCGTCGAGGAGGGGCTGTCCGGTGCACGGCCGGTCCGCCACAGCCACCACAACCCGACGAACGGCAGGACGAGCGGCACGTAGCCGTAGCCCGCGCCGAACTGCGACCACACGGTCTCGTCGGGGAAGTCGCCGACGTCGACCACGGACAGCGTGCCCACCACCAGCACCCCGAGCAGCTCGAAGCCGACCGTGGCCCACGCGAGGCGGCGCAGGTCGCGGGCCAGGGCGATCGTCGCGACGACGTAGACGATGCCGGCGAGCAGCGACAGCAGGTACGCGAGCGGCGCCTCGTCGAGCTTGGTGGTCACCTGGTACAGACCGCGGGCGGTCGCCGCCAGCGCCAGGACGCCGTAGACGGCGACCAGGAGGCGCCCGCCGCCGGTACCGGTGGGACGCGTGGCGCGCGCGACGTCGGTCACAGGGTCCCCCAGATCTGCAGGAGCCGGAGCTGCAGGAAGGCGACCGTGAACGTCGCCACGAGCAGGACGACCGAGCTCCAGCGCGTGCGCTCCGCGAACGCCCACGCAGCGGCGATCGGCAGCACGACGAGCTGCGTCACGACGTAGCCCCACAGGAGCACGCCGTCGACGCCGTGGTCACCCGTGGCCTGCACGATCGCCAGGACCACGGCCTGCACGACGAGGGCACCCTCGACCACCGCGCCGCCCCAGAGCTGGCGCAGGACCACCGCGCGGTCGGCGACGACGAACCACAGCGCCCACCCCGCGAGGGCGGCGCACAGGAGCGCGACGAGCAGCGAGAGGACGACGGTCACGGCTGCACAACCTACCCGCCGGCGACCACCGTCCGGCGTCGCGACGCGAGACGGCCCGGCCATGCGTCCCGTGGTCCCGGGCGCTCGCGCGGTTACGATCGGGGGCGTGATCTCGCTGACCTCGAAGAACCCCGCCCAGCTCGCCGTCGACGCCGTCGTGGTCGCCGTCCGGCCCCGAGGCAACGCGGTCGACGCGGTCGACGCCGCGTGGCTGCCCAAGGAGCTCACACAACTCCTCGCGCGCGACGCCGCGCGGCTCGGCATCACGGGTGCGGTCGACGAGGTGCGCCGCATCCCGGGCATCGGGTTGAAGGCGTCCACGCTCGTGCTCACGGGCGTCGGCGAGACCGAGCTCGACGGGTCGGACGCGGGCCGCGAGGCGCTGCGTCGCGCCGCCGGCGCCGCGACGCGCGAGCTCGCCGGGCTCGAGTCCGTCGCCGTCGCGCTCCCGACGCCGGACGCCGGCGCGGTCGGCGCGGTGGCCGAGGGCGCGCTGCTCGGCGCGTACGCGTTCAGCCGCTACCACGCGCTGCACGCCGCACCCGTCGCGCGTGTCGAGGTCGTCACCGACCGGACGCGCGAGCGCGCCGCGCAGGACGCGGTGGCGCGTGCCGAGGTCGTGGCGGCCGCGGTCCACGCCACGCGCGACCTGGTGAACACCGCCCCCAACGACCTGTACCCCTCCGCGTTCGCCGACGAGGCGAAGGCCGCGGTCAAGCAGGCGGGCGCCAAGAACCTCAAGGTCACCGTGCTCGACGAGAAGGCGCTCGCCTCGGGCGGGTACGGCGGCCTGGTCGGCGTCGGACAGGGTTCGGTCCGTCCGCCGCGGCTCGTGCGCGTCTCCTACTCCCCCGCCAAGCCGCGCGCGACCGTCGCGCTCGTCGGCAAGGGCATCACGTTCGACTCGGGCGGCATCTCGATCAAGCCCGCCGCGGGCATGGAGGCCATGAAGTCCGACATGGCGGGAGCGGCGGCCGTGCTGCACACCGTCGTCGCGGCGGCCAAGCTCGGCCTGCCGGTCGCCGTCACCGGCTGGCTCTGCCTGGCCGAGAACATGCCGTCGGGCACGGCCCAGCGCCCGTCCGACGTGCTCACCATCCGGGGCGGCACGACCGTCGAGGTCCTCAACACCGACGCCGAGGGCCGGCTCGTGATGGCCGACGGCCTGGTCGCGGCGCTCGAGGAGAAGCCGGACGTGGTGCTGGACATCGCGACCCTCACGGGCGCGCAGGTCGTCGCGCTCGGTCACCGTGTCTCGGCCGTGATGGGTACCGAGGACGCACGCGCTCAGGTGGTCGACGCCGCGACGGCCTCGGGCGAGCTGTTCTGGCCGATGCCGCTGCCGGACGAGCTGCGCGCGGGCCTGAAGTCGAAGGTCGCGGACATCGCGAACATCGGCGAGCGCTGGGGCGGGATGCTCTCCGCCGGCGTCTTCCTGCGCGAGTTCGTCGGCGAGTCCCCCTGGGCGCACCTCGACATCGCGGGACCCGCGTTCAACGAGCGCACCGCGCACGACTACACGCCCGTCGGCGGCACCGGGGTCGGTGTGCGCACGCTGCTCGCCTTCGTGGAGTCGCGCGCCTGAGCTCGTCGCGAACTGCCCGCCGACCGCCAGGTCGTGCGGTTACCCTCACCGCATGGGTCTGTTCCGACGGTCGTCGCGTCGAGCGAACGACGCCTCCGTGCCCGCGGAGCCGTCGCAGAAGGAGGTGCGCGAGGCGACGCTCGCGCACCTGCAGGAGTTCACGCGCACGCGCGTCGGCGTCGAGGCGTACGTCGAGCCGAAGACGAACGTCACGCCGACGACCGTGATGCTCGTGGCGACCGACGGCGAGTGGACGCGCCGCCGGGTCCCCGACGTGCGTGCCGCCGCCGAGCTCGCGCAGACGCTCGGCATCCCGGTCTACGACGTCCAGCGCACCGGCTACCCGCAGCGCGTGCGCGACTGGAACGCGCGGCAGCGGATCGAACGGCGCCGCGCGTCGTCCTGACCGGCCCGGGACCCGCCGCGGGCGCACTCACCGACGATTCGTGGGATGACTGTTCCCAGCATCACACCCGGAATCGTGCGCCCCGGGTTCGTTCGGTCGCGGCTTGGATGACAAGATGGTCGGCGACTGGGCAGACCCACGCCTCGAGCGCGCGGTCCGCCGACCCGTCGTCCTTGAGCTGAGGAGTCTGCACGTGGCCGAGACCACCGGCACCGCCTTCGACATCGTCGTCCTGGGAGCGGGAAGCGGTGGCTACGCGGCTGCCCTGCGCGCCGCCCAGCTCGGCAAGACCGTCGCCCTCGTCGAGGCCGACAAGGTCGGTGGGACCTGCCTGCACAAGGGCTGCATCCCGACCAAGGCGCTCCTGCACGCCGCCGAGCTCGCCGACAACGCCCGCGAGGGCGCGCACTACGGCGTGCACACGACGCTCGACCACGTCGACATGCCCGGCGTGAACCAGTACAAGGACACCGTCATCGGCGGCCTGTACAAGGGTCTGCAGGGGCTCATCAAGTCGCGCGGCATCACCGTCGTCGAGGGCTACGGCAAGCTCACCGGCCCGAACACGGTCGAGGTGAACGGCCAGACGCTGACCGGCGAGCACATCGTGCTCGCGACCGGCTCGTACGCGCGCTCGCTGCCCGGCCTCGAGATCGGCGGCCGGGTCATCACGTCCGACCAGGCGCTGCAGCTCGACTGGATCCCGCAGTCCGCGGTCATCCTCGGCGGCGGCGTGATCGGCTCGGAGTTCGCGAGCGTGTGGAAGTCGTTCGGCGCGGACGTCACGATCGTCGAGGCCCTGCCGCACCTGGTCCCCAACGAGGACGAGGCGCTGAGCAAGGCGTTCGAGCGTGCCTTCCGCAAGCGCGGCATCGCGTTCAACCTCGGCGTCCGGTTCTCCGGCGTCACGCAGGACGACAACGGCGTGCACGTCTCGCTCGAGGACGGCAAGACGTTCGACGCGGACGTGCTGCTCGTGGCCGTCGGCCGCGGGCCGAGCACCTCGGGCCTCGGCTTCGAGGAGCAGGGCATCACGCTCGACCGCGGCTTCGTCATCACCGACGAGAAGCTGCACACGGGCGTCGCGAACATCTGGGCCGTCGGCGACATCGTCCCCGGCCTGCAGCTCGCGCACCGCGGGTTCGCGCAGGGCATCTTCGTCGCCGAGCAGATCGCGGGCCTCAACCCGCAGCCGATCGTCGAGTCGGGCATCCCCCGCGTGACGTACTCCGAGCCCGAGGTCGCCTCCGTGGGCGTGACCGAGGCGCGCGCCAAGGAGCTCTACGGCGAGGACGGCGTCGAGTCGCTCGAGTACAACCTGGCCGGCAACGGCAAGAGCAAGATCCTCGGCACGCAGGGCTTCGTCAAGCTCGTGCGCCAGAAGGACGGCCCCGTCGTCGGCGTGCACATGATCGGCGCGCGCGTCGGCGAGCTCATCGGCGAGAGCCAGCTCATCGTGAACTGGGAGGCGTACCCGGAGGACGTCGCCGCCCTGGTCCACGCCCACCCGACGCAGAACGAGGCGCTCGGCGAGGCCCACCTGGCCCTCGCCGGCAAGCCGCTGCACGCCCACAACTGACCTGGAATCGAAGGAGACGACGCGGTCATGTCCCAGAACGTGCAGCTTCCTGCGCTCGGTGAGTCCGTCACCGAAGGCACCGTCACCCGCTGGCTGAAGAACGTCGGCGACACCGTGGAGGTCGACGAGCCCTTGCTCGAGATCTCCACCGACAAGGTCGACACCGAGATCCCGTCGCCGTTCGCCGGCGTGCTCGAGCAGATCCTCGTCCAGGAGGACGAGACGGTCGAGGTCGGCGCAGCGCTCGCCGTGATCGGTTCGGGCGAGGGCGCCGGGTCGTCCGACGAGGCGCCGGCCGAGCAGCCCGCCGCGCAGGAGGCCCCTGCCGAGCAGGCTCCCGTCGAGCAGCCCGCCGCCGAGGCGGCGCCCGCTCAGCAGTCGCCCGAGCAGCACGAGGAGGCCGCGCCCGCCGCGTCGGCGCAGGAGGCACCCGCGCAGGCGGCGGCCGCAGGCGACGCGCAGGACGTCACGCTGCCCGCGCTCGGCGAGTCCGTCACCGAGGGCACGGTCACGCGCTGGCTCAAGTCCGTCGGTGACGCCGTCGAGGTCGACGAGCCTCTGCTCGAGATCTCGACCGACAAGGTCGACACCGAGATCCCGTCGCCGCTGGCCGGCACGCTGACCGAGATCCTCGTCCAGGAGGACGAGACCGTCGAGGTCGGCGCTGTCCTGGCCCGCATCGGGTCCGCGACGCAGCAGGCCGCCCCGGCCGCCGCTCCGGCTCCGGCTCCCGCCGAGGCCGCCCCGGTACCCGTGCCCGCCGCGCAGGCGCCGGCGCCGGTGCCCGCGACCCCGGCACCGGCTCCCGCTGCGGCGGCACCGGCTCCCGCAGCCCCGGCTGCTCCGGCCGCAGCCTCCGCTGGCGAGACTGCGACAGCGCCGGCAGCCTCGGGCGGCTACCTCACGCCGCTCGTGCGCAAGCTCGCCGCGGAGAAGGGTGTCGACGTCGCGTCCCTGACGGGCACCGGCGTCGGTGGCCGCATCCGCAAGGAGGACGTGCTGGAGGCCGCCGCGAAGGCCGAGGCCGCCAAGGCCGCCGCCGCGCAGCCCGCCGCCGCGCCCGCCGCTGCCGCTCCCGCACCGGCCGCCAAGGTGCCCACGGTCTCGCCGCTGCGCGGCACGACCGAGAAGGCCAGCCGACTGCGCCAAATCATCGCCGAGCGCATGGTCGAGGCCCTGCACACGCAGGCGCAGCTCACGACCGTGGTCGAGGTCGACGTGACCAAGATCGCGCGCCTGCGCGCCGCCGCGAAGGAGGACTTCAAGGCGCGCGAGGGCACGAACCTCACGTTCCTGCCGTTCTTCGTGCTCGCCGCCATCGAGGGACTCAAGGCGTTCCCGAAGATCAACGGCGTCCTCGAGGGCAACCAGATCACGTACCACGGTCAGGAGAACGTCGGCATCGCGGTCGACACGGAGCGCGGCCTCGTCGTGCCCGTGGTCCGCGACGCGGGCGATCTCAACCTGGCCGGTCTGTCCCGCAAGATCGCGGACCTCGCGACCCGCACGCGGAACAACAAGATCGGTCCCGACGAGCTCTCGGGCGCGACGTTCACGGTGACCAACACCGGCTCGGGCGGCGCGATCATCGACACGCCGATCGTCCCCGGCGGCACGTCGGCGATCCTCGGCACGGGCGCGATCGTCAAGCGCCCCGCCGTGGTGAAGGGCCCCGAAGGCGAGGACGTCATCACGGTCCGGTCGATGTGCTACCTCTGCCTGTCCTACGACCACCGGCTCGTGGACGGCGCGGACGCCTCGCGGTACCTCTCCGCCATCAAGGCCCGGCTCGAGGAGGGCGCGTTCGAGGCCGAGCTCGGCCTCTGACGCCCCATTCGTCGCGCGCAACGGCCCGGTCCCCTCGCGGGGGTCGGGCCGTTCGCGCACCCGTCCGCAAGCGACGCGGGAAGTGACTGCGGGCGCAGGTCAGGCCGTTCGAATCTAGGGTGACGGGATGCGCATCGTCGTCGCTGGCTCCCACGGCTTCATCGGCTCGGCCCTGCTCCCCCGGCTGCGGTCGGCGGGTCATGACGTGCACGTGCTCGTGCGGCACGCGCAGACGCGGCCCGAGGAGATCGCATGGGACCCCGCACGCGGGTCGCTGGCACCCGACGCCCTGCGGGGGTTCGACGCCGTCGTGAACCTCGCCGGGACCAACCCCGGCACCCGGCCGCTCACCGAGGCGCGCAAGCGCGACGTGCTGGCCTCACGGGTCGACACCGCGGGGCTGCTGGCGCGCAGGCTCGCGACGCTCGACGACGGCCCGCGCGTGCTGCTCCAGGCGTCGGGGATCGGCGCGTACGGGGACCGGGGCGACACCGAGGTCGACGAGACCGAGCCGCTCGGCACCACGTTCTTCGCCGACGTCGTGCGCCAGTGGGAGGCGGCCACCGAGCCCGCTGCCGCGGCCGGGGTGCGCGTGGCGCACCTGCGGACCGGGGTCGTGCTGGGCGCCGGCGGTGGCGCGCTGCGACCGCTGTGGCCGATCCTGCGCGCCGGGCTGGGCGGCCGGCTCGGCTCGGGCCGCCAGTACTGGTCGTGGATCACGCTGGACGACGAGGTGCGGGCGATCGAGCACCTGCTGACCGCTGACGTCGCCGGCCCGGTCAACCTCGTCACGCGTGCCGACCGGAACGCCGACGTCGTCGAGGCCCTCGCGCAGGCTGTGCACCGGCCGGCGCGCGTGCCAGTCCCGGCGTTCGCGCTGCGGCTCGCGCTGCGCGACTTCGCCTCCGAGGTGCTCGGGTCCGTGCGTGCGGTCCCCGCCGCGCTCGAGGCGAGCGGGTTCGTGCCCGAGCACCGTGACCTGCCGGCCGCCGCACGGTGGGCGGCCGAGCAGTCCTAGGGCTCAGGTGGCGGGGGCCACGTCCCACACCCGCCAGCCCTGGTCGGTCCAGCGCAGCACGAGCACGACCGTCGAGGTCGCGGCAGGACCGCCGGCTCGTCGCGAGCCGTCGGCGGCCACGCGCTCGTACGCGCTGGTGGTGCTCGTGACCTGCACGCGCACCTCGTCGTCGCTCGACCCGGCGTCGTCGCGCGGAGCTTCGAGCCGCTCGACGTCCGTCACCGACACCTCGAGGCCGCTGACCCGGTCACCGTCGAGCTGCGCCACGAGCCGGGAGTCGGCCTCGTGCGCGGGCGAACCGACCACCTCGACCTCGTGCAGCGCTGCCGCGCGTCCCTGTGCGAGCAGGGACGCACGCCGCTGCGTGAGCGCGACCGCTGCGTCCCGCGGATCGGTCCGGGCGGGCACCGACGTCGCCCGCGGGCCCGCGACCGGGCCGGGCGCCGCGGCGGCCGTCCCCCCGTCGGTGGTCGCGCGCCACGGTGCGACGAGCACGGTCACCGTCACCGCGGCGGCCAGCACCACGGCGCACGCACCGGCGATCATCACGCGCGCCACGCCGGGTCGCCCGGCCGGGCCGCGCCCTCTCACGGGACCGCTCTCCACGTCGCTCGCCGGGCGGAGCCGACTGGTCGCGCCGTGCCGTCCGGCTCTCGCACCACCCCGTCGCGCGCGGCCCCCGCTGTCGCCGCGGGCCGTCGCGCGCAGCGACCCCAGGTCGTGCGCCACGTCCCGCCCGGTCCCGGCCCGGTCGGGCAGCCGCACCGGCTGCGGCACGGCGACGCGGAAGCACCGGTCCACCACGCGCGCGGCGCTCGGCGCAGGCTCGTGCAGCAGGTCCTCGAGCGCCTCACCGAGCGAGCCGTCTCCCCCGCCCGTGCCGGGCACGGCGAGCGGCTCGAGCACCGCGGCGAGCAGCGCACGGACGTCGGCGGCGGACTCGTCGGACGCCGTGGGGACGTGCCGCAGCGCGACACCCAGCCCGGCGAGCACCGGACGCCCGTCCGCGTCGACGACGATCGAGCGCGGACCGACGCCGCCGTGCTGGATGCCGACGGCGTGCATCGCCTCGAGCGCCTGCGCGACCGGGATCGCGAGGGTCGCGGCCTCGCCGTCGGACAGGGGTCCACGCGCGGCGCACAGCCGGACGAGGCTGAGGCCGGGCAGGTGCTCGGAGAAGACCCCGATCTCGGCGGCCGACAGCGGCACCACCTCGAGCACGCGCACCAGGTGCTCGTGCCGCACCGACCGCCACGCGCCGACGCGCGCACGCGTCGTGTCGTCGGCCGGCAGCACGTGCAGCTCGACGCGGCGCTCCGAACCATCGAGCGCGACCGCGACCAGCGCGCCGTCGTCCCCGGGGGCCAGGGCGCGGTAGCCCGCAGCGGCGAGCGCCAGGTCGACCTCGGGGCTGACTCGCACGTCACTCGTCATGGACGCACATCGAAGCGGAGTGCGCATCCGGGCGTCGTCGCTCGTCCACAGGCCCGCGCGCGGGCTCAGGTGAGCCGGACCACCTCGTCCTCGGCCGCCGACCGCCGCGCGGCGTCGAGCACGCGCGCGGTCGCGACCGCATCGGCCGGGTCCACCGGCGCCGGTGCGCCACCGAGCACCCACTCCGCGAGGGCCGGGTAGATGTCGTGGTGCCCCCCGCGCGGCGCGGGCACCGGCGTGCGCTCGGCGCCGCGGACGAGCCAGCCCTCGTGCACCGGCTCACCGGGACGGCGGCTCTCCTCGTACGCGTCGTCGAGCGCCTCGAACGGGGTCGGCTCGCCCTCGAAGCTCGTCACGAGGTACGCGGCCCGCGCTCCGAGCACGCGCGTCCGCGGGCCAGGCGCGCCCACGAGCCCGCCTGCCTGCAGGTGGCTCAGGACGCCGCTGTCGTGGTGCAGCGCCAGGAACACGTCGTCGACCGCGGGCGTCGTGCGCGCCGCGAGCTCGGCGTACACCTGACGCACGGGACCGAACAGCTGCACCGCGGAGTCGACGAGGTGCGAACCGAGGTCGAGCAGCAGGCCGCCGGCGTCCTCGTCGTTCTCCTTCCACCGGTCCTGCGGCTGCGGGCGGAACCTCTCCCAGCGCCGCTCGAACCGGTGCACGGGCCCGAGCTCGTCGCGTCCCAGCAGGTCCAGCAGCGCGAGCTGCTCGGGGTCCCAGCGACGGTTCTGGAAGACCGTGAGCCGTCCGTCGGCGCGCGCAGCCAGGGCGGCGGCGTCCTGCGCCGTCGTCGCGAGCGGCTTGTCGACCAGCACGTGAGCACCCGCCGCGAGCGCCTCCGTCGCGTGCGCGACGTGCTCGCCGGTCGGGCTCGCGACGACGACGAGGTCCACGCCGTGCAGGTCGGACAGCAGGGCGTCGACGTCGGGGACGACGCGCGCGTCGGGCCAGTCGGCGGCCACCTGGTCGGATCGGCTGCCGGTCACGACCGCCACCACCTGCTGCCCCGCGGCCCGGACCAGACGCGCGTGGATCCCCCGGCCCGCGCCCCCGTAGCCGATCAGCGCGACTCGTAGCGTGCTCATGCGCCTCACCCTAGGACCGCCGACAGCGCCTAGGCTGACCGGCATGCTGTTCGAGGAGCTCGAGCTCGGGACCCGGCTGCTCCCCTACGTCCCGACGTGGGATCGGCAACGCGAGGTGCACGCCGCCGTCGTCGCGGGCGGTGAGGACACCGTGCTGCTCTGCGAGCACGAGGACGTCTACACCGCCGGGCGCCGCACCGCGGCGTGGGACCGCCCCGTCGACGGCACACCCGTGGTCGACGTCGACCGCGGGGGCCGGATCACGTGGCACGGGCCGGGTCAGCTCGTCGGCTACCCGATCGTGCGGCTGCGCGAGCCCGTGGACGTCGTGCGCTACGTGCGCGCGCTCGAGCAGGCGCTCATCGACACGTGCACCGACCTGGGGCTCACCGCGACGCGCGTCGAGGGACGCAGCGGCGTGTGGTTCGAGGCGCGGCCCGGCGGCCTGCAGCGCAAGGTCGCTCAGATCGGTGTCCGCGTGTCCCGTGGCGTGACGATGCACGGCTTCGCGCTGAACTGCGAGCCCGACCTGCACGCGTTCGACCGCATCGTGCCGTGCGGCATCCCGGACGCGGACGTGACGTCGCTGAGCGTCGAGCTCGGCCGCCGCGTCCCGATCGCCGAGGTGGTGCCGCTCGTGCGTGAGCACCTCGCGCACGAGCTCGCGCCGCTGCTCGCCACGCAGCCTGCCGACGCGCGCTGACGCGCACCGACCTCCCGCACCGACCCGTCCGCGCGTCAGGCCGCGGTCGTCAGCTCCTCCGCGACGCCCATCGCCCACGCCCGGACGGCGTCGAGGTCGCGGTAGTCGCCGTCCTGCGCCCGCACCAGGGCGACGAGCGCGCGCTCGGACATCGACAGCGACGCCTTGTCGAGAGCTCCGATGAAGCACTTCGCCTCACGCGCCCCCGTGGCCGTGACCATGGCCTCGACGTCGTCGGGCACGCTCGTCGTCGGGTGGCTGCCGACCGGGCCCGACCAGAACAGCCACACGGGACGCAGCCTCAGGTGGGCACCCTGGCGCACGACGAGGTCGCGCAGGGACGCAGCCAGCCGGCCGACGTACACCGCGGAGCCGAGGACGACGGCGTCGTACGGCATCACGCGCTCGACGTCGTCCGGCGCGGTCACGTCGACCGTGTGCCCGGCCTCCCGCAGGACCGCGGCGACGACTTCGCCCATCTCGGCGGTCGCCCCGTGGCGGGACGCAACGCTCACCAGCACTCGCATGGTCGTCTCCTCCCAGAAGGCACCGTTGCCTGCGTCCAGCCTGACCGCTGACCAGCCCCGCGGCGCGGGACCCAGGTCCCGTGACTGTGACGCCCGCCTCGTGCGTGCGCGGGTGCACCCGTGCGCGCTGCGGCTAGTGTGGCCACGTGACGATCGCACCCGAGGGGCGCCGGATGCTGCGCGTGGAGGCACGCAACGCCCAGACGCCCATCGAGAGAAAGCCCGAGTGGATCCGCACGCGCGCCACCATGGGCCCGGAGTACTCCGAGCTCAAGGGCCTGGTGAAGCGTGAGGGCCTGCACACCGTGTGCGAGGAAGCCGGCTGCCCCAACATCTTCGAGTGCTGGGAGGACCGCGAGGCGACATTCCTCATCGGCGGTGACCAGTGCACGCGGCGGTGCGACTTCTGCCAGATCGACACGGGCAAGCCCGCGGACTTCGACGCCGACGAGCCGCGCCGCGTCGCGGAGTCCGTGCAGGCGATGGGCCTGAAGTACTCCACGGTCACCGGCGTCGCGCGCGACGACCTGCCGGACGGCGGGGCGTGGCTGTACGCCGAGACGGTCCGCCAGATCCACGCGCTCAACGCGGGCACGGGTGTCGAGCTGCTGATCCCGGACTTCAACGCGATCCCCGAGCTGCTCGACGAGGTCAACGCGTCGCGGCCCGAGGTGCTCGCGCACAACCTCGAGACCGTGCCCCGCATCTTCAAGCAGATCCGGCCCGGTTTCCGGTACGACCGGTCGCTGTCGGTCATCACCCGGGCGCGTGAGGCCGGTCTGGTCACCAAGTCCAACCTCATCCTCGGGATGGGCGAGACGTACGACGAGGTCGTCGAGGCGCTCGGTGCGCTGCACGACGCGGGCTGCGACCTGATCACGATCACGCAGTACCTGCGCCCGTCGGTGCGGCACCACCCCGTGGACCGGTGGGTGCGGCCCGAGGAGTTCGTCGAGCTGTCGACCGTCGCCGAGGAGCTCGGGTTCCTGGGCGTCATGTCCGGCCCGCTGGTGCGCTCGTCGTACCGGGCCGGTCGCCTGTGGGGCCAGGCCATGCGCCGCCGCGGCCTGCCGATCCCCGACGCGCTCGCGCACCTGGGTGAGCCGACCACCGCACGCCAGGAGGCGTCGAGCCTGCTCGCCCGCTGAGCCGGGCCCGTCCCAGCGCCTCCGACGACTGGTGCGTGCACGCTCCTCGGACGCGCGCGAGGTGACCCCCGACGCTCGGTAGACTCGGCCGCATGGCCCGTGACAAGTCCGCCTCCCCCGCCGCGCCCAAGACCAAGAAGGTGCGCTGGTACCACCAGGTGTGGGAAGCGTTCAAGATGACGCGGGAGACCGACCCCGCGATCACCTGGATCCTGCTGGCGACGTTCGTCGGCATCCTGGGCATCGGCATCATCGTCGGCCTCGTCCTGGACGCGGTCGTCTACTTCATCCTGCTGTCGCTGCCGTTCGCGCTGCTCGCTGCGATGTTCCTCCTGGCGCGGCGCGCGGAGGCCGCCGCGTACTCTCGGATCGAGGGCCAGCCCGGCGCCGCACTGGCCGCGCTGCGCACCATCCGCCGTGGCTGGACGTTCGTCGAGGAGCCCGTCGCGATCGAGGCCCGCTCGCAGGACATGGTCTTCCGGGGCGTCGGCCGGCCGGGCATCGTGCTCGTCGGCGAGGGCGGCGGCAACGTCGCTCGCCTCCTGGAGTCGGAGCGCAAGCGAACGACTCGCGTGCTCCCGACCGTGCCCGTCACCGTCCTGCAGACCGGGCGCGGCGAGGGCCAGGTGCCGTTGCCGAAGCTCCCGTCCACGGTGCGCCGGCTCAAGCCGAAGCTCACCAAGCAGGAGGTCGCGGAGGTCACCAAGCGCCTGCAGGCGCTCGGCGGCGCGCGGCTTCCCGTGCCGAAGGGCGTCGACCCGATGCGTGCTCGCCCCGACCGCAAGGGCATGCGCGGCCGCTGAGCCGGCCCGCTGGTCTCGACGCCGCCGACCGGCGTGCGAGCCACCGGCGGACGTGGGTCAGCGGCGGACGATCGCCGTCCCTGCGGCGCGGTCGTGCAGGCCGCGGCCGTCGGAGTCCCACACGACCGCGGGGATGACCAGGCACAGCAGGAACGTGCGCAGCGCGGCGCGGCCGAACCCAGGCGCGCGACCGTCGTCGGGCAGCGGCCCGTCCGGGGTCACGCCGGCGCGGCGCACGCGGATGCCCAGCACCCGGTGCCCGACCGTGAACCCGAGCGTGCCGACCAGCACGAGGTTCTCGACCGCGAAGATGGCGAGCGTGACCATGCCGTCGGCGCGCTGCCAGAAGGGGCCGGTCGCGTCACCGGCGAAGAAGGCGGAGGCGAGCAGGAGGCACAGCGTCCAGTCGAGGACGAGCGCGACCGCCCGGCGCCCGATCGTCGCCGCCGATCCGCTCCCCTGCGCCGGCAGACCCAGGGCGGTACCCCGGCCACCGCCGCCGGACGGCCCGCCCTCGAGCCACGACCCCACGTTCTGCCTCGTCGTCACCTGCTCAGCCTAAGCGGGGCCAGTCGCCCGCCCGAACCGCCTGCAGGGGCCACGCGTTCGCATGATCGTTACACCCGCGCGCTGCGCGTAACCTCACGGAAACACTTGCCTCACATCAGAGAAACGGCCCACGCCTAGCGTCTGGCTAGCCCGATGCGGGCACCATCGACCGAGGAGCAGCGGATGTTCAGCAAGCCAGAGGAAGTCCTGGCGTTCATCAAGAGCGAGGACGTCAAGTTCGTCGACGTGCGATTCTGTGACCTGCCGGGCGTGATGCAGCACTTCAACGTCCCGGCCCAGTCGCTGGACGCCGACTTCTTCACGGACGGCCAGATGTTCGACGGCTCGTCGATCCGCGGCTTCCAGGCGATCCACGAGTCTGACATGAAGCTGGTGCCGGACGTCACGACCGCCTACGTCGACCCGTTCCGCGCGGAGAAGACGCTCAACATCAACTTCCACATCGTCGACCCGTACACCGACGAGCCCTACAGCCGCGACCCGCGTCAGGTCGCCGCGAAGGCCGAGGCGTACCTGAAGTCGACCGGCATCGCGGACACCGCGTTCTTCGCGCCCGAGGCCGAGTTCTACATCTTCGACGACATCCGCTTCGAGACGAAGCAGAACGCGTCGTACTACTACATCGACTCCATCGAGGCCGCCTGGAACACGGGCCGCGTCGAGGAGGGTGGCAACCTCGGCCACAAGACGCCCTACAAGGGCGGCTACTTCCCCGTCCCGCCGGTCGACCACTTCGCCGACCTGCGCGACCAGATCTCGCTGCAGCTGGACGCGCTCGGCCTCGGTGTCGAGCGCGCGCACCACGAGGTCGGCACCGCCGGCCAGGCGGAGATCAACTACCGCTTCGACGAGCTCGCCAAGTCGGCCGACAAGGTGCAGCTCTTCAAGTACGTCGTGAAGAACGTCGCGCACGCCGCGGGCAAGACCGCGACGTTCATGCCGAAGCCCCTGTTCGGCGACAACGGCTCGGGCATGCACGTGCACCAGTCGCTGTGGAAGAACGGCGAGCCGCTGTTCTTCGACGAGAAGGGCTACGGCGGCCTGTCCGACCTCGCCCGCTGGTACATCGGTGGCCTGCTCAAGCACGCGCCCGCGCTACTGGCGTTCACGAACCCGACGGTGAACTCCTACCACCGCCTGGTCCCGGGCTTCGAGGCGCCGGTGAACCTGGTCTACTCGGCCCGCAACCGCTCCGCGTGCATCCGCATCCCGGTCACCGGTTCGAACCCGAAGGCCAAGCGCATCGAGTTCCGCGTGCCGGACCCGTCGTCGAACCCCTACCTGGCGTTCGCGGCCATGCTCATGGCCGGCATCGACGGCATCCAGAACCGCATCGAGCCGCCCGAGCCGGTCGACAAGGACCTGTACGAGCTGCCCCCCGAGGAGCACGCCCTGATCCAGCAGGTCCCGGGCTCGCTCTCCGAGGTGCTCGACAACCTCGAGGCCGACCACGACTGGCTGACCGCCGGCAACGTGTTCACGCCGGACCTCATCCAGACCTGGATCGACTACAAGCGCTCCGCCGAGGTGGACCCGATTCGTCTGCGGCCGCACCCGCACGAGTTCGAGCTCTACTACGACGTGTGATCGGCCCTAGCGGGTTGACCTGCGACGACGCTGCCCGAGCCGGGGCCTAGTCCGCAGGGAGTCCGCGAGAGGTCGCCTGGACCGAGGCCACGTGCTCGGTGATCGCTGCTCCGATCGCCGAGCGCGTGGCCTCTTCCGTGCCCGGAAACAGGTGCGAGTACGTGTCGAGCGTCGTCTTCGCGGACGCGTGACGAAGCCGCTCCTGGACGACCTTCACGGAGAGCCCCGCCTCGATGAGCAGGCTCGCGTAATGGTGCCGCAGGTCGTGGAACCGGAAGCCGTCCGGCAGGCCGACCGCCTCGCGGACCGCTCGCACCGCCCGGTCGATCTGCCAGGGCGGCACCTGCTCCCCCGTCGGCTGCTCGACCATCCAGGTGCGCTCGTCGGCGCCATCGGCGAGGAGAAGCGCGAGCTCGTTCGGGATCGGCACCGGCGTCCGTGACGTCTCGGTCTTCAACGGATCGGCCGGCCACTGCACCGCGGGCGAGATCACGCCGCGCATCAGGTCGACGTCGGCGACGCGCAGGCCGCACACCTCCGCTGTCCGCAGACCGGCGAACGCGCCGAGCAGCACCGCCGCGCGAAGGTGTCCCGGCACGACGTCGTGCAGCGCCCAGACCTGCTCCGGCGAGGCGACGTAGGGACGCTGCTTGCCCGCTCCCGGCGACGTGCGGCGCGAGCACGGGTTCCGCGGCAGCACACCGTCGTGCACCGCGTCACCGAGGATCTGGGACAGCCTGCCGTGCAGCGCGTAGACGTAAGAGTCCGCGGCGCCCTCCGCCTTGAGCTTCGCCGTCCACGCCTTCACGTGGGACGGCCGCACCGACTGCAGGGGCACCGCCCCGAACTCCTCGACGATCTTCGCGACGTGCACGCGGGCCTGGCGGACGGTCGAGGGGCGCCGCGTCGCGTAGCCCTCGAGCCACGTGGCGCACCACTGCCCCACCGTCTTCTTCGCGGTCTTCGGGTCGACGTAGGTGCCCGTGACGATCGTTGCCGTGACCTCGTCGAGCCACCGCTGCGCGTCCACCTTCCGCGCGAAGTGCCTCGCGTGCTCCTTGCCGGCGGCGTCCCTGTAGCGGGCGCGCCAGACGCCGTCAGCGCGCTTCTTGACGCTGGCCACGAACTGCCTCGACATCGCTTCGAACCATCGCAACACGCTTCTCCAGCGCGCGGTGCCGTTCACGCACCGACTCGATCTGCTGCTGACAGAAGAGCAGCCGGCGCTCGATGACACGCAGCTCGGCTCTCGCATCCTCTGCCGCAGCGCTATCGACCGCCACCGCCTCGCTCTCCCTCACCTGTGCGGCTCGCACCGTGTACTCGTCCCGCTCGATAGCGAGTTCTGCCAGCACGTCCACGAAGTGGTCCCGCATCAACGCAAGAGTGAGCGGGTCAAGCCGGTCTAGCGCGTGGGGTGACTCCGCGATCGTCCCCGCGGACAGCTGCGCGCGAATCGGAAACGCCCACCACTGTGCGACCTCGGAGACCGAGGCGAACTCCCCGGGCCGCACGTCGAGACTGTCGATGACATCCGCGGGCAGGGTTAGCGACAGTGGGGACACCTTGAGCGCTGTCGCAAGAACAGCAATCTCGTGGACACCGATCGTGGTCTTCCTCCGGTGCTCAAGGTTCACGATCGCGTTGCGCGGAATCTCATAACCGGCTTCCGCTGTCAACTCACTCAAGCGCTGCGCACTGATGCCCTGGCGTCGCCGCTCGGCTCGCACCGCTAGGCCGATCGCGGCCGTCCAGTCCCCAGGCCAGCCCGCATCTTGTGTCATGGAGACACACTAGCCCCATCCCCTTGCGTCTTGCGCCAGCATCACCCATCATGGCTTCCACCAGCACAACACGACGGGCCATTCGTGTTCTAGCAACACTTAGGGAGCTCTCATGGCAAGGATCCTGCTCACGCTGGACCAGGCGGCCGAGCGCACGGGCATCAGCAAGGCCACGTTCAGGTGGCTGCGACACCAGGACCGCGGACCAAAGTTCGGCGTCATCGCCGGACGTCTGCGGATCTACGAGGACGACCTCGAGCGGTGGATCGAGCGCGAGCTCGAATCGACCGCCACCGGCGGCGCCGCGTGACCGCGGCGCCCGTCACCAAGAAGAAGGCCGGGCACCTGGTGCAACAGGTCCCGGCCACGATCCCGACCCCTAGCAGGGAGTTCAAGATGAGCGCCATCATGCCCGACCGCGCGACGACGCGCGAGCCTGTGGCCGTCGACTTCCACTACGCGTGGTGCGACCCGCGCTACTGCTGCCGCGACGACATGTGGGGCGACGGCCTCGAGACGGGGGTCCTCCACTGCTCGGCACCGCTCGTCTGGCCCGGTGACCCGGCTCGGCCGGTGTCGGGTCAGCGCGGATCGGTGCACGTCCAGAGGTGGCGCGCCGACTGGTCCGAGGACGAGACCCCGCTGATCGCGATCGTCGAGCCGCCGGACGAGCTCGCGCCGGAGTCGCTCGCGGAGTACGCGTACTGGCTCATCGACGCACGCTGGGACTTCCTGCGCGCGACGACACCGCGCCCCGCCGCCGACGCACCCTGCCCCGAGTGGTGCACGAAGGCGCAGGACCAGGGTCAGGACGTCCACGAGTGGCAGCTGCAGGCCGGCATGGTCACCGCGACCGCCCCGCGCTGGACGCGGGTGCACAGGGGCGTCGTGGGGCGTGCGTGGGTGGAGCAGCTCGAGTCCACGACGCCCGACGGCGGCACGGAGCTGCGCCGTCGGCGAGCGATGGGTCGGGTCCGTGCGGAGGACGCAGGGTGAAGCCGCTCGACGCGGTACGAGCGATGGTCGCGGACGCGCTCGGCACCGAGCCCGTCGACCGGTACACCGCGGCGCGCGCTCGAGCCGCTCGCGAGAAGCCCGACCGGATGACGTTCCAGCCAGTGCGCCGTGCTCGCCGCAAGACGGCGAAGCGCGATCAGCGGCGGGAGTACGTCGACCAGCTCCGAGAGCAGGGCTTCGACGCCGAGTACCTCGCGGACCGCTACGGGAGGCGCCGGTGAGCATGAAGGCCCTCACTGCCGCCGTGAGGTACATCGAGGCGCAGCCCGCAGGGTCGCTCGCGGGCTGCGCCCCGGCACTTCTGCTCGTGCTGGCCGACATCGCGAACGACGAGGGCCGTGGCTGGCCTTCGGTCGCGACGCTCGCTCGACGGGTCAACCGCGACGAGCGGAACGTCCAGCGAGCCCTGAGCGTGCTCGTCGGCGCCGGCGCGGTGGCGCGCGAGGAGCGTCGAGGCCGCGCCACCGCCTACACCGTCACCCCCGGCGTAGGCGCCACCCCCGGCGCGCAAGTCACCCCCGGCGTAGGCGCCACCCCCACCCCCGGCGCTGACGTCACCCCACCCCCGGCGTCAGCGTCACCCGCCCCCGGCGTAGACGTCACCCAGAACCCTCTACCAACCCTCACTGAACCCGAAGGTGAACCCTCACCCGCGCGCGCGAGCCAGGACGTCGCGGTACCGGATGCGTTCGACGAGTTCTGGGCCGCGTACCCGCGGCGGACCGACAAGAAGCGCGCACGGGCAGCGTGGGCGAAGGCGCGGCGGTCGCACGACGCGACGCAGCTCGTCCAGTGGGCCCGGGCCTTCGCGGCGGACCCGAACCTGCCCGAGTCGCAGTTCGTGCCGCACCCGAGTACCTGGCTGAACGGCGAGCGGTGGACGGACCTGCCGCTGCCGGCGCGTCACCAGTCGCAGACCGCTCAGCAGGCCGTGCAGTCCAAGAACCTGCGCTCGTTGGAGCGCAACGTGCGCGCCGTGCAGGCCGAGCTCAGCGAACGCGAGCGAGCCGGGCTCGCACTTCTCGACGACGCCTTGGCGCAGGAGCGCCGGCAGATCGGAGGCCGCTGACCATGTCGACCCTTGCTGAACGGACCGACCTGCAGGTGCTGCTGACCGCGGACGCCTCGCTGTACGGGTACGAGGTCAGCGACGTCATGCTCAACACGTTCCTGCGGTTCCTCGATGTCGGCGTGACGCGCGACCAGATCGCTCGGGCGCTGGTCGACCACCGTCGCGAGTCGGACCGGCGGTTCACCCCTGCTGTGGTCAACACCTGGGTGCGGCGCCAGCGGGCGGCGTCGAGCGCGCGACTGGCGTACCCGCCGCCGCAGTCGCTCGACGGTGACCCGCTGCGCGAGATTCCGTGGCTGCGCACGTACAACGAGGCCGTCGAGGGCGGCGCGACCCCACAGGCGGCGTACGTGCTGGCGTGCCGAGCACACGGCTGCGATCCCGAGGCGGCGTTCCCCGATGAGCTGGCGAAGCAGCGCGCGTATCGAGTGATCGAGCAGTACGCGGCGGACGCGCGGGCACGGCTCCACGTGTCCACGGCGCCAGAAGGACCGGAGGCCGCGTGATGACGATCGACTGGGAGACCCACGAGGACCGGTGCCGGTCCATCCATCTCTCGCTGAAGCTGCAGGAGTCGGCGATCCAGGACGTGGTCGCAAGTGTCGAGCGCAAGCTCGAGCTCTGGAACGAGTGGCAAGCGTTGCTCATCGAGCTGCGGGCCTATGCGGGGGCCGTCATGGAGCGCGATGCCGAGGCGTTGGGGCTGGTCGCGCTCGTGTACGGCACCGATCTCGTCGGCGATGGGAGCGGGGCGTGAGCGGCGAGCGACGAACGGAGCAGGGACTCACGCTGACCACGGCTGCAGACCACACGGAGGCGGCATGAACTCGCAGGCGGAGTTGTCCGCGAGCCTCGTCGAGCTGCGCGCCGCGGGCCGGCCGGTCCCGTGCATGGACACCTCTGCCGAGGCGCGCAGGGCGTGGACCTCGGACGACCATGCCGAGCAGTCGATCGCTGCGCGTCTGTGCGCCGGCTGCGCCGGGCTGGCGGGCTGTCGCCGGTTCGTCGAGGACCACCCCGACGAGTGGGGTGTCTACGCGGGGTCGACCGATCGCGAACGGCAACCCGGACGCCCACGGCAGAGCCCGAGGGCGGCAGGGGCCGCATGACGGGCCGCGCCCGCGTCGAGATCGCGAGGGACGGAACGCCGCGCCTCGTGATCGACGACGAGTGGACGCTGCTGGAGCTCGGCGGTCTGGTCGAGATGACGAACCGCGGGCGACAGCGGCGCGGGTTGCTCCCGCTCGAGCACGCATCCAGCGTCGTCGCGCCCGCACGGGCCGCGGTCGCTCTGCTCGGGGTTGTGCAGTCACAACCCTTCGACGCTCAGGTGGCCGCACCGGGTGGAGCGTGGATCACGACAACAGAAGCAGCCAGGCGGATGGGGATCAGTCCTCAGGCGATCACGAAGAGGGCTCGAGCCGGTTCGATCACGGCGACGAAGGCCGCGGGCTGCTGGTGGATCGACGCGAAGGAGACAGCACAGTGAGCATCGGGAACCCGTGGATCGGAGCGTGGAACAAGATCATCGGCGACGGCCTGGCGACCGCGGAGGACGTGCTCTCGCGCACCGCAGTCCCCAGCTCCGCACGTGCCGCGTGGTACCCGGTGCGAGACGGTCTGCGCGAGATCCGCGACGAGATGCAGACGCTGTCGCGTCAGGCGACCACGGCCTCGCTCAACCGCGACCTGGTCCCGCAGGCACGGGTGCGGGTGCTCAAGGAGTACCGCGAGCAGGCTCGCGAGAAGATCGCTCCGAACGCGAGCGCGGTGACCGCGGCCGTCCAGCGCACCATCGAGATCCTGCGAGAGGCGTCCTCGCCGCAGCGGCCCGCGCCGCACGACGCCGCACAGGAGACCGCGATCCTCGGCATCAAGGCTGACCTGCAGATGGTCCTCGCGCCGGCAGGAACGGGGCTCGACCTGACCGCACGTCTGCGCCGTCTCCTCGAGCGCGCCCTGCGTGACGGTGACACCCTGCGCGCCTGGGTCCTGTGCTCGCAGTGGGGCGAGGACTACCTGACCTCGCGCGACGCCGAGCAGTACGTCTCCTCGTGGTCCATCTACCTGAGCGAGACGCTCTCGAAGTTCACGCCTGCCGGGCAGATCGGCGAGGTCCGCAACGCGTACGACGACCTGACCAACCCCCAGACGGGCGCGACCGGGATCGTGCTCGCGATGAACACCCTCATCGACCGAGTCCTCAACGAGATGGTCGAAGCGGCCGTTCGAGCCGAGGGCAACGCGATCGTGCTCACTCCCTCGCTCACGTGACCGGGGCACACCCCCTCCCCCCCCGGGGCCAAGGCCACCCCGAGGCATAGGGCCGATCTCTCCCTGACGTTTTTTCCACCACAGCCCGGAAGGGGAACCCATGACCGCAGGAGAGCCGCACGAGGACGCGATGCGCGCCGGTGCCCGTCTCGCGGACATCGCACGAGCGCTCAGCGAGCCACCGCCCGAAGGCAAGGAACGAGTGCTGCGCCTGATCAACGAGGCCGCGGCGTCCCCCGGAGAGATCGCGTACCTGTGCGCCTGCCTCGTGGGCGTCTGGGAGGACACGGTCGTCGAGTGGGCAGGCGGCGACGTCGAACGAGCGCGGCGGGCGTTCGCAGCCGCCGCGCCCAGCATCGTCGCCGACGCCGCAGCCCTCGGGGCCGACGTCATCGTGCAGTCGATCCTCGACCGCGACGGGGAGGTGCACGGTGTCTGAGATCGCGTCCGCCTACGTCTCCATCCTGCCCAGCTTCAAGGGCGGCGAGGCCAGCATCACCAAGCAGCTCGACGGCCCCATCTCCAAGGCCTCGCAGACCGCCGGCAAGACCTCAGGGACCGCCTACGGCAACTCGTTCTCGACGTCGGCCAGCGGCGTGATGAAGGCCGCTCTCGGCGCCGCGGTCATCACGTCCGCCGCCGCTGCCGCCAAGGACTTCATCGGCTCGTCGATCGACGAGGCCCGCGAGGCGCAGAAGGTCGGCGCAACCACCGAGCAGATCATCAAGACCACGGGCGGTGCGGCGAAGATCACCGCCGCCCAGGTTGGCGACCTCGCGACGGCCATCTCGCTCAAGACGGGCATGGATGACGAGGCGATCCAGTCGGGCGCGAACCTGCTGCTGACCTTCAAGAACGTCAAGAACGAGGTCGGCGAGGGCGCGAACATCTTCGACCGCGCGACCGCGGCTGCCGCGGACCTGTCGGCGGCCGGCTTCGGCGACCTCAACGGCGCGAGCAAGCAGCTCGGCAAGGCGCTGAACGACCCGATCAAGGGCATGGCCGCTCTGTCCCGCTCCGGGGTGACGTTCACCGCCGAGCAGAAGGAGCAGGTCAAGGCCCTCATGGCGACCGGGGACATCCTCGGTGCGCAGAAGATCATCCTCGGCGAGGTCGAGGGCCAGGTCGGCGGAACCGCGGCGGCGTCGGCGACGGCGGCCGAGAAGATGGCCGTCGGCTGGGGGAACCTGCAGGAGTCGATCGGCACGCTGCTCCTGCCCGTCATCGACCAGCTGCAGGGCGTGCTCACCGCAGCGTTCGCCTGGATCTCCGAGAACACCTGGGTGCTCGGCGCGTTCGCCGGCGGCGTGACCGCCATCGCGCTCGCGATGGGCGTCGCCAAGATCGCGACCATCCAGTGGAGCGCCACCCTGCTCGCCAACCCCATCACCTGGATCGTCCTGGGCATCGTCGCGCTCATCGCTGCGCTCGTGCTGCTGATCGCGAACTGGGACAGCGTCGTCGCCTGGCTCAAGAAGGTCTGGGGCGGCATCGTCGACTGGCTCGGCGGCGTCTGGGACTCCATCGTCAGCGGCGTCCGTGCCGGCTGGGACGCGGTCGTGCGCTGGATCAAGGACGCCGCGACCAAGGTCGTCGGCTTCTTCATGAAGTGGTCGCTCATCGGCGTCATCGCCTCGAACTGGGACTCGATCAAGTCCGGTGCGACGAGCGCGTGGAACGGCATCGTCGACTGGATCCGGGGCGTCCCCGGCAAGGTCGTCGGCTTCTTCAAGACCTGGACGATCGTCGGGCAGATCGCATCCCACTGGACCCAGATCAAGGCGGGCGTCGAGGACATCTGGGGCAAGATCCTCGACTTCTTCAAGGCGGTCCCGGGCAAGATCAGCGGCGCGTTCTCCGGTCTCGGGTCTGCGCTGACGAGCCCGTTCCGCAGCGCGTTCAACTCGATCGCCGGCTTCTGGAACCGCACGGTCGGGTCGCTGAGCTTCTCGATCCCCGACTGGGTGCCTGGCATCGGCGGCAACAGCTTCTCGCTGCCGAAGATCCCACTGCTCGCACAGGGCGGCATCGTCACCTCGGCCACCGCGGCGATCCTGGGCGAGGGCGCCGAGCCCGAGGCGGTCCTTCCGCTGTCCCGGCTCGACGGGATGCTCGAGCGCGCCGCCTCGTCCGGCGGCGGCATTCCGCGCGAGCTCGTCGTCGTCGACTCCGACGGCGCACTCATCGGGCGCATGCGAGTCGAGGCCGGTGGCGTGATGACGGGCGCAGTGCGGCCCCTGGACGCGGGGGTGGTCGCGTGGGCGCGGTGAGGAGCGCGGGAGAAGGCCCGGTGCGACTAGGTCAGAGGGCCTGCGGCCTCGACTGCGTCACGGATCTTGCGAGCAGCCCTTAGTTGGGCGCTCCGAGACGGGAGGACACGGTGGTCAACACTCGCATGGTCCTCGGGGTACATGGCCTCGCACCCGCAGGCGCACGGCTGCTGCCCGTCGTCGTAGCAGGGCAGGCCGATCTCGTTCGCCAGATGGACAGGCAATGGCCACGTACCGATCAGGGGCGAGTTTCCTTCCCACCGGGAAGCGGCGTCGGCCACCGAGACGTGGCCGCGGAGAGTCGAAGTCATCCCGTCGTGATCCGACGGGGCAAACGCCGTCTTCGACATCTTCTCGCCGTCGAACATCGCGCGCGGCACGTTGCGCCGCAGGATCTCGCCTGGCTCGGTGAGCTCAGGTCCGGTCGCAGTCAACGGAGAACCCCGGTCTCAAGGAAGCGCACGAAGACCTCAGGGTCGAAGGGCGCTGTCATCTCGTCGGCCTGATCAGCTTCCGGATCGTCGAGGCACAAGAACATCTCCGTGCCCTGATGTTCAATCGAAGCGGTGAGGAAGAGTCCCCGCACCTCACGCTCGACCACCACGGATCCGTCGGGCTGAGCGATGACGATCGCGCGGTCACCTGAGAGCCTGCCGAGCGCCGGGACCAACTCGCGCGCGGCCTCGAGTGTGTCGATCTCGACGGCACGACTGTTGGGCCCCCACCATCCGTCGGTGAGCGCCTCGACCTCGTCAATGCGTCGCGACAGAGTCTTCTCCTCTAGGGACCGAACGATCTCAACATCGGTCACTTCGTGTAGGACCTTGAATCGGCCCTCAACATCTGGCGCCGCCCAGCCCTGTACCCGGACGTCAGGTGCGGTGACGCCATCCTCGGCCATGACCGACTTGACGAATGTCGCCAGTGTGGTCTCACCATCGGCAATCTCGCAACGGGTGAGCCCCCGGCGCCCGACAGTGCGGAGATGGAACGTCTTGTCCGTCCCGTCCAGCTCAGTGATGATCCCCTCGACCCACACCGGTTCGGGCTCCGGATCGGCGCTCAGCGCGACTGCGATCTGCCTCAGCGTCTCCCGCACGTCGGCAGTGACCGCAACGACCTCGGAAGGCTCCGCATCCAGCGGTGCCCCCGGCGGCACGATGCCCACCTCGATCGCTTCCAAGTCGTAGAGGGACTTGCCGATCTTCGCGAGTCGAGCGACATCCTCGGCGGCCATCGAAGGCGGCACCGCGAGATCGTCGCGGACGGTCGTGAGGGCCCGCACCAGCTTCTCCGGGGCACGCTGCATGGCCGGATAGATCTCGTCCAGGTCATCGTCGCGCCAGCCTGCTGGCTTCATCAAGACGAGGTGCGGTCGAGCGCTGCCATCACCGATCGAGACGAGCCGAACGTCGAACGCTTCTTCGAAGCCGGCCGGCACGCGCTCGCGCCACGGATGATCCTCGAGCCATCCCTCGCGCGCGAACTGGAACAGGGCCTCGACAACTGGACGGAGTTCGGCCGCGGACTCCGCGGGCATGCCCTTCGCATCGAACCGCTCGCCCGTGAGGCGCAGGTGCAGGAAGAGCTCCGGGCTCTCGGCCGCGCCCTTGCCTGCAGGGGCCCCCTCGTCAGCCATGCCGGGGAACGTAGCACCGCCTGCCGACGCGGCGGGCAAGTTCGCCGGGCGAACTTCGGTAAGGCTCCAGAAGGCCGAGGGCCATCGGCGGCGAGGGAGGCCCCTCGGGTTGACCGGGCGCCTAGAGGGAGGGGGTGCGACCCCCTCCCTCGTCAGCCCCGCCGACATCGAAGAGCTCGGGATACGTCATGCCGACCAGACCGAGCGCGACCACGTCCTTGTGCTGGATCGCGCCGGCGTAGGCGGCGATCGCCGAGAACACCTGCTCCTTGCGCTCTACGAGCTCCGGGGGCGCATCTGAACCAGCTCCGTTGATCTCCGTGAGCAGCGCATCGAGCGTTCCGACCCAGCGCATGAAGTGCGTTCGATGCTCATCCCAGTCGACAGTCGGCTCGCCCATAGGTGGCAGTCTGCCTCGTCATGACGACACTCATCACGCTCGCGCGCGTCGCCTACAGCCTCGCCGGGGCTGTCGAGGCCACCGGCATCTCGTCCGACACCATCCGTGCCGCCGTCGCCGACGGCACGCTCGTCGCTCACTACGTGGGCGAGAAGGCCAGCAAGCCTGTCTTCCGCGCCGTCGAGCTCGACGCCTGGATCGCGTCCCTGCCGACCGAGCGCGGCGCCCGGCGGTAGCGCCCCCGGCATCCGCCCCCGGGCCGGCGCGCTCAGGCTGATGTCGCGTCGTGGGGGCAGCTCAGTACGTCCGCCCTCACCGCGCGCGCCAGTGCAGGGCCACCCCGGGCCGGGGGTGTGGGGGCCGACGTCGCCAACACGTCGTTGAGTGCCCTCTGGGGTCAGCACAGGGCGGCGTCACTGCCGCCTGAGGCGCGCGTGACGGTCGAGCGCGGCCTGCGAGCGTGCCGACCTCGGCTCGATGCGATTCGGGTCGCCGGGGCGCGCGGCCTTCTTGGCCTTCCACTCGGCGAGCTCGTCGGGGTCGACGCGCCACGCGCGCCCGACCTTGAAGCCGGGGAGCGTCCCGGCGCGCAACATGCGCAGGACGGCCTCGACGTTCTCGAGGCGCAGGTCATCGGCGACGTCCGCAGGTGTCATTGCTCGCATGGGCAACAGCCTGCGCTATTCCGCGTATCCCGCACGTCGGATGGGTCCGCGCTAGCCCGGACCCCCTGGCGGTGCCGCGGACGCTCGACGGTGCAGCTACGTCACGCCTCCGGCAGCGACTCGAGCCACGCCTCGAGGTCCTTGGCCAGAATGGCGTACCGACGACCGAGGCGCCTGGCCCGCAGGGTCGGGAGGCCAGTCGCGGCCTCGCTGCCGTGGATCGCCTTCTGGATCCGCGAGACGCTCGTGCCGGCCAGTTCGGCCGCTTCGCTGATCGTGTACGCCATGCGAGACCTGTCGCGCTCTACGCGCCGGATGCCCATGCCCCAGCACCGTAGTCCGCAGAGAGTCCGCAAGAGCACCAACCGCACCCAACCGTCGCCAACACTCGCCAGCGCCGTGACCTGCGGGTATGCATCCCAGTCAACACGTGCCGACATCGCTCAACACGCAGGACGTAGTTCGAGCTCTACTACGACGTGTGATCGTCCCGGCCCCCGGCTGCTCCCGGGGGCCGGTGACCTGCAGTGACGAGACCCCCGTCGCCCTCGTGGCGGCGGGGGTCTCGTGTGTCGGCGGGGGCTCGTCGTCGCCGGGTGCTGTCGGCGAGCGTCGTGAGCGAGGCTGACGTCCTCAGACCGTGAAGCGGCCGATGTCGCTGCGCAGCGTCTCCGCCATGCGTGCGAGGCCGCCCTCGTCGTGGCCCGCCGCGGTCGCGACGCCCTCGGCCTCCTCGTCGATGAGCGAGATGACCGACGCGATGCGCTCCATGGCGACGACGACGTCGCGCGCCGCCTCCTGCGCCGCGGCGACCTGCGCGGCGATCTCCGACGACGACTGCGCCACGTCGTCGGACAACGACTTCACCTCCCCGGCGACCACCGAGAACGCCCGCCCGGCGGCTCCCGCGCGCGCCGCCTCGATCGTCGCGTTGAGCGCGAGCAGACGGGTCTGGGCCGCGACCGCACCGATGACGGTGACGGCCGAGTCGATCTTCTCGGACGACTGCGCGAGCCGCTCGACCAGCCGGGTCGCCTCGTGCAGCTCGCGCACCGCGTCGCCGACGGAGTCCCCGAGCGACTGCGCGGACGCGCCCAGCTCGGTCGACGCCGCGGCGACGTGCTGGGAGACCTCCACGGCCTGCCCGACGATCTCGGCCCGTAGGCGCGACTCGCGCGCCGAGCGCTCGGCGGCATCCCGCATGAGGTCGCGTGAGGCGTTGATGCGCCGGGCCCCCTCGCGGTAGGCGCCCGGCAGACCGCGCTCGATGAGCGTGCGGTGGAAGCGCCCCTGGGAGCTCGCGCTGAGCGCCGCGCCCGACTCACGGACGAACGCGTCGTTGACGTCGAGCAGGTGGTTGAGCATGTCGGCGAGCTCGCCCACGGGTCCGGTTCCCGGCTCGACGACGCGCGCCTCCAGGTCACCCGAGGCAGCGAGACGCAGCACGTCGACGATCGGCGCGAGGTCCTGGCCCACCACGTCCTGCCGGGCCGGCTCGACCGACGCCGGTGCGGTCGTCGAACGTCGGAGACCGATCATCGCGCACCGCCGTGGCGGTTGATGACGTCCCAGACGAGCTCGTCGTAGGTCACGCCTCGGTCGGCCAGCTCACGCGCGAGCAGGGCGCTCGAGGCCGCCACCGCCTGGTTGCCGGTCGTGTGCCGGCGTTCTTCCGCGAGCAGGAGGTCGTAGAGGATCTCGATCTCCCGCACCGCGCCCGGCGCGGGCAGGCGCCGGTTGGAGTGGTACCCGACCGTCCGGCCGCCGCGGGACGAGGGCGTGACGTGCGCGAGCACCCAGTAGAACGACCCGTCGCGAGCGATGTTCTTCACGTAGGCGAAGATCTCGTCTCCCGCGCCGATGGTGTCCCACAACCGCTGGAAGAGCGCGCGGGGCATGTCCGGGTGACGGATGACCGAGTGCGGGCGCCCGAGGAGCTCGCTGCGCTCGAAGCCCGAGACGCGGACGAACACGTCGTTGGCGTAGGTGATGCGCCCCTGCGGGTCCGTCTTGGAGACGATGATCTCCTCCCGACCGAACGTGCGCTCGACCGACGTCGGGGTGATCGCGGTTGTCCTCACGAGCGGGCTCCAGGTGTTCGGCGCGACGGATGCGCCTCGCGCGCGACCGCGGTCCATCCATCGACCGCCGCCGCGGCCGCAGGAGGCCTCCCACGAGTGAATCTGCAGGTCAGGACGGGCAGATGGGTGAGCGCGCCACCCGATCGGCCGCGGACCTTCGTCCCGCCGTCGGGTCGCGGGGCCCGTGCGGGGCACCCGCCCGCGCCGGGCGGCGCCGCCGCACCCGGTGACCAGGGCGACGAGGACCCCTGCCGCCCGGTCGACCGCAGCGCTAGCGTTCGCGTGTGACTCGTCGCGCGGCTCGAAGGAGAACCCCGTGAAGCTCGGTACCACGCACCGCATGCACGCCGCTCGCCGTCGAGTCGTCGCCGCGACGACCGCTGCGCTCGCGCTCGTCGTCCTCGGCGCGGTGCCCTCGTCCGCGGCGACCTGGCGATCGTCGGTCGCGCTCCCCGTCGCCAAGAACGCCACGACCGATGTGCGGGTCGGCGAGGACGGCATCACGGACGTCACGGCGGTCTCCGGGCCGTCCGGCGGCCTGTCGCTGACCGTGGTGGGCGTCGGAGCCTCGTCGGGGGCCGTCCCGAAGGTCGCGTTCAGCCGCACGAAGGTCACGGGCGACGTCGAGCTCGTGGAGTCTCCGAAGGGCGGTGCGCTCGTCGCGTGGACGCGCGACACCGCGGTCGAGTGGGACGACCCGACGACCCTCTACGTCGCGGCGCGGGCCGCAGGGTCGACGACGTGGTCCGCCCCGACGAAGCTCGCCTCCGTGCACCTCGGCGGCTTCGACGTGGGTGTCGACCGCTCGGGTCGGTACACGATCGCGTACCGGACGGCCACGGCGACCAAGGTCCTCACGGGCCGGCCCGGCTCCTGGGCGGCGCGCACGCTGCGCGCGGCGCTGCCGGAGGTCGAGCTCGCGGTCGCGCCGGACGGCACCGCCGCCCTGCTCGCGGTCGACGTGGACACCACCGGCGCTGCCGTGCTCTCGGTCGCGTCGCGCGCGTCGGCGACCGGCGCCTGGACCGCACCGACGGTCGTGCGGCGCGACGCGAGCCCGGCGTTCATCTACGGCCGGCAGGCGGTCGTCGCGGCGTCAGGAGGCAGCGTGAGCGTCGCGTGGAACTCGGGCTCGGGCGTCCGCGTCGCGTCCCGCGCCACGTCCACGGGCGCGTGGGCGACCGCCACGGTGCCCGGGTGGTCCTTCGACCTGACCAGCCGCCCCGACGGGCGCGTCGAGCTCGCGACCGATGCGGTCTCGGTGCGCTCACGCTCCCGCACGTCGACGACCTGGAGCTCGCCGACGACGGTCGCGAAGCGCTCCGGCGTCGTCGGCGTCGACGAGGCCGCGGGCGACGCGCGCGCGGCGACCGTCGCCTGGGTCCAGGCGAGCGGCGTCGAGGCGGGCGTGGTGTACGCGCGCGACCGGACGACGTCCGGCACGTGGGGCACGATCCGCAGGGTCGGGTCGACCGCGGTCGAGCAGGGCGACGTCGCGCACACCTTCGTCGAGGTCGCCCGCTCGGTCGCCGGACGTGGCGCTCTGGTGTACCGGTCGACCACCGGCAAGATCTGGCTCCAGCGGTTCGTGTAGCCCGCGCCTCGACCCGCCTCGCCTGGGCGGGGCAGGTCTGCCACGCTCAGGAGATGGAGACGCCCGACGAGGGCTGGCACGAGCGCCGCGTGGTGGTCGACGGTCACACGGTCAGGGTGCGGTGCAGCGCCGACCGCCCCGACCGGCTCCCCGTGGTCCACGTGCACGGCTTCGCGATCTCGGGTGCGTACCTCATGCCGACGGCCCGCCGGCTGGCGGGTCACTCACCGCAGGTCGTGCCGGACCTGCCGGGCTACGGCGGCAGCGAGGGCTGGGGCCACACGCTCGGCATCCCGGCGCTGGCGGACGCGTTGCTGCGCGTCCTCGACGCCCTCGAGCTCGAGCGCGTGGTGCTGCTCGGCAACTCGATGGGCTGCCCGATCAGCCTCGAGCTCGCCCACCAGGTCCCGGACCGTATCGACCGCACGGTGCTGGTGAGCCCCGCGGGCGGCGTCCAGAACCAGCCGCTGGGCCGTGCGCTGCGCCAGCTGGGCCAGGACGTGCTCCGGGAGAGCACCCGGATGGCCCCGGTCGCACTGCCCGACTACGTGAGGTTCGGCCCGGTCAACGCGTTCCACCTGTTCAGCGAGCTCACCCGGTTCCCGTCGCTCGAACGGCTCCTGCGCACGCCCGTGCCGGCGCTGGCCGTGCTCGGCAGCCGCGACCCGCTCATGCCGCCGCCGCGGCGTGTGCGCGAGCTGGCGCAGCTCGCCCCGGCGCACGTCACGGTGGTGCTCGTCGAAGGGGCGGCGCACGCCGTGAACTTCAGCCACCCTGGCGAGCTCGCGCACGTGGTGCGCTCCTGGCTGGACGGCGAGGAGATCGTCGACGACCCCGACGAGCCAGGCCAGTCCCGTGTGCTCCAGCTCGGCGGGCGCTAGCGGTCCTCGTCCAGCACGTGCCGCACGACGAGGTCCTCGAGCGCGCGGTCGGCCAGAGCACGGAAGTGCCCCGGCGTGCGCAGCACCACGGCCTCGCGGCCGTCAGGCCCGCGGGCGTCGGGGACGTGCGGGTCCCAGACGCTGCGCACCGGGACGATCCTCTCGTCCACGGTCCGGTCCACCACGAGCGCGAGGATCGCCTCGTCGTGGGGCACGAGCGCGCGGACCGCACGCAGCGGGACCCACCGCGCGTAGCGCGAGCCGACGAACGGGGTGTTCACGGTGATCATCGAGGCGATGCGCGGGTCGTCGGACACCAGGTCGTCGATCATCGCGCGCTTGCCGATCAGGCCGCCTTTGCTGTGCGCGAGCAGCACCACGTCGTGCAGCCCCAGGGCCGCGATCGACGCGCGCAGGAGGTCGGCGGACTCCGGCACGGGCCGGCGGTTGCGCCCCAGCGACGGCACCGCGTGCACCCGCAGCCCGTGCTCGTGCAAGCGGCGCGCGAGCGGCCTCAGGAAGTGCCACGCCTCGTACACGCCCGGCACGAGCACCACGGGCCGACCTCGCACGGGCGGCCGCGCGAGCTCGGCGGCGCCGCCGGGCCGCAGCCATCCCGCGACGATCCACCGCACCGCGAACTCGTAGTCACGAGCGCGCCACGCCAGGTGCGCGCCGGCGCGCCGGTGCGCCCGGCCTTCCTGGCGCGGCACACCGTGCACGGGTACGTCAGCGGACGCTGGCAGGGCTCGCCGCCGGGTCGACGTCCGCCGCGTCGGCCGGCCGCGCCGGCCGCGCAAGGAGCGAGACGACGAGCAGGACCAGGATCGCGACGATCGCGGTCCACCCCACGAGCGCGGGCGTGACCCGGTCCGCCAGGACGATGACCAGTCCCGCGACCGACACGACGACGATGCGGACGAACGTGCGCTGCTCGTCGAGCCACCGTCCGACGGGCCCGGTGGACACCCCGTGCCGGTCGCCCGCACCGCGCACCGCCGCCACCCCCCGCGACCACGAGCGGCGCAGCGAGCGGGCCGCGGTCGTGCCACCCGCGACGAAGGCCACGATCGCGACGACGAGGCCCAGCACGGCGACCGCGCGCAGCGCGATCCGCAGCAGCGAGATCACCTGGTCGTAGACGATCACCGCCACGTCGGGCCGCTGCACCGCCTCGGGCAGAGACTCGGTGTAGAGCGTGCGGCCGACCGCGAGGCCGACGCCCAGGAGCAGCATCGCGCCCGCGAGCGCGAGGCCCGCCACGACGAGCGCGCGCGAACGGTGCCGCGAGGCGAGCACGCCGCCCGCGAGCAGCAGCAACGACACCCACGGGAGCCACGTCCCGGCGGCGTGCAGGAGCCGGTACGCGCTCTGCAGACGCACCAGGTCCGCGCTCTGCATGAGCGGGAACGACGCGTCGATGGCGGGCAACCGCTCGAGGATCGTGAAGCCACGGTCGACGAGGAGCTGGGTCACGGCGTCGACGACCGTGGCGAGCTGGACGCTCAGGGTGCCGTCGGCACCGATGCTCGCGAGCGCGTCCGGGTCGCCGCGCAGCGCGGCGACGAGCTGCTCGTGCGCCGTGCGGTTGGCCTCGGTCCACGCGGTCGAGAACGCGTCCGAGGTGACGACCCGTTCGACCCCGCGGCGCACGAAGTCCGTCGCCGCGCTCGCGAGCGGCGCTTGCAGCGACTCGACGAGCGTCGAGACGCGCGGTGGGAGCCCGAGCCCGGCGAGCGCGGACGTGGCCTCGGTGGCGAGGTCGTCGACTCCGACCGCGTCGACGATCGCCGTCGTGATCCGGTTCGTCACCGCCTGCTGCACGGCGGGGTCGTCGGCCAGGGGCGCGACGGTCTCGACCCAGCGGTCGGTGTCGTCGATCAGCCCACCGGCCCAGGAGGCGATCACCGCGACGGGCGCGAGGAGCGCACCGAGCAGCAGGAGCACGACCGCGAGCGTCGAGCGTCCGACGTGCCGGGGCCCGCGCGGCACCGGCGCTGCGACGGGCACGGGTGAGGTCACGGTCGGGACCGCGTCGAGCTGCTCCCTGAGCCGCGCGTTCTCGGCCTCCAGGGCCGCGAGCCGTTCGCGTACGGCGTCGTCCCCGACGGGGACCTCGCCGACGGGGACCGGCTCTGTCAGCTGGTCCGCCGGGGGCGCGCCCGCAGCAGGGCGTCGGGGCCGGGAGCCCCTCGCTTCGCGTGGTGTCGACTGGTCCGCCATGACACACCTCCGTGAGGTCACGCTGGGACGAGCATGGCAGCATCTGCCCGGCGGTGCGCGTCCGCAGGTCCCCGCACCGGTAGCGTCATCGCGACGACCTGCTCGCCCGATCCTGCTCGAGACGACGAGGACCGATGCCGAAGCTCCGCCCCACCGCTGTCGACTCCCGGCGCCCGCCGGCGTGGCTGCCCCGCGCCCTGCTCATGACCGGTGTCGCGGTGTTCGCCGGGATCTTCATCTGGCGCTCGCTCGGGCTGCTCACCAACGTCATCACGATCCTCGCGTGGTCGTGGTTCATCGCGCTCGCGATGGAGCCGCCGATCCGCTGGATCGTGCGGCGCGGCGTGCGCCGCACGCGTGCGACCGGCCTGGTCATGCTGACGGCGGGCGTCCTCATGACCCTCGTGATCGCCCTGTTCGGCAGCCTCTTCGTCCAGCAGGTCGTCGACTTCGTCACGCACCTGCCGGAGTACTACGCGGACTTCGCCGAGTGGCTCGACAACCGGTTCGGGACCCAGATCCCCACGGCGGACGAGGCGCTGGACACCCTCGGCAAGCACTGGCAGTCGCTCGCTCCCGGGATCATCGGCGCCGGCGCGTCGCTCATCGGCGGCATCTTCAACGCCACCTCGATCCTGCTCGTGACGTACTACATGGCGAGCGCCGGCCCCCGCTTCCGCGCCGCGGTCCTCGCGTACCTCGAGCCGAGCCGTCAGCGCGAGGTCCTGCGCCTCTGGGAGGTCTCGCAGGAGAAGGTCGCCGACTTCATCAACTCGCGCCTCGTGCTCGCCGCGCTCTCAACCGTCTTCACGTGGATCTTCCTCATGATCGTCGAGATCCCCTACGCGCTCCCGCTCGCGGCGTTCACGGGCATCGTGTCGCAGTTCGTCCCGACGATCGGAACGTACATCGGCGGGGCGCTCCCCGTCGCGGTCGCGCTGACGATCTCGCCGCTCAAGGCGTTGCTCGTGGTCGCGTGGATCATCGCCTACCAGCAGCTCGAGAACTACGTCTTCTCCCCCAAGATCTCCGCCCGGGCCCTCCAGCTGAACCCGGCGGTCTCGTTCCTGGGCGTGATCGGGTTCGGCGCCGTGTTCGGCGCGATGGGCGCGTTCCTCGCGCTGCCCGTCATGGCGACGATCCAGGCCGTCGCGTCCACTTACGTGCGGCGCCACGAGATCGTCGACGACCCGCTCCTGCACGAGGACGTCGAGGCCCTGCGTCGCAACCGCGGCTGGGAGGACGTCGCCGAGGCCGACGAGCCGACCGCCGACCGATCGACCAGCGACCAGCCGACCGGCGACCGACGGACCCGCACGTGGACCGACCGCATGCGCCGCCGCCCCGACGCCACGTCCCCCTCGACGTCCCCCTCGACGTCGCCGGTCGCTCCGTCGGCGACCGAGGAGGACCGCACGACGGACTCGTCGGAAGACTCCCCCGATGCCGACGACCACTGATCGTCGCTCCGAAACCTCCGGTGCCCGAGCCGAAATGATTCGGCCCTAGCCCCTCCGTGCCACGGCTGACCACAGTCGGTCGACCAGGCAACCGCGCGAGGGGAGACATCGTCATGTGGAGCACACGCAGGAGGGCGACGGCCTGGTGGGGGGCGGTGGCGCTCGCCGCCGTCGGCGCGATCGCGGCGGCAGGCGCACCCGCGAGCGCGGTCCAGACCACGACGAACGTCGCCTACGCACCCGCCGACCCGCAGGGCAGCCGCGGCCACCTGCTCGACCTGTACGTCCCGGACGGCGCCGGGCCTTGGCCACTCGTCGTGTGGTCCACGGGTTCGGCGTGGACGTCCGACGACGGCAAGTCGGGTGCGAACGCGATCGCGCAGCAGCTCAACCCCCGCGGCATCGCCGTCGCGGGTGTGAGCGTGCGCTCGAGCTCGCAGGCGAAGTTCCCTGCCCAGGTGCACGACGTCAAGGCGGCGATCCGCTTCCTGCGCGCCAACGCCACCCAGTACAAGCTCGACCCCGCCAAGTTCGCGACCATGGGCGACTCCTCGGGTGGCTGGGTCGCCGCCATGGGTGCGCTCACGGGCGGCTTCTCCTCGCTCGAGGGCACCATCGGCACGGTCGGCGTCTCGAGCGCCGTCCAGGCCGGCGTCGACTTCTTCGGTCCCACGGACTTCGTCAAGCTCGCGCAGCAGGACCAGGGCGGCTGGATCGACCACAACAGCCCCGACGCGCCCGAGGCGCAGCTGCTCGGGTGCGCGATCCCGACCTGCCCCGCCAAGGCGCAGCAGGCCAACCCGATCGCCTACGTCGACGCGAACGACCCGCCGATGATGCTGCTGCACGGCCGCAGTGACAACGTCGTGCCGCACGCGCAGACCGAGATCCTGTACGACGCCCTCAAGGCCGCGTGCGTCGACACCCAGTTCTTCTCGGTGCCAGGCGCGGGTCACAGCCACGCCGACGTGACCAGCTCGTCGCGCTTCGGCCAGCAGACGGTCCGGACCACCGACGGGTGCCGCGAGAGCGTCACCCAGGGCACGCCGAACCCGAGCTGGGACACCATCGCCGCGTTCCTGAAGGACGCGTGGGGATCAGGCCCGCAGCCGAGTCCGACGCCGACGCCGACCCCCTCGCACACGATGCCGCCGACGCCGACGCCCACCCCCACCTACTCGCACACCCCGTCCCCGCCGGCCACACCGACGCCCTCTCCGACGTCGCAGCCCAACGCCGGCTGCACCGCGACCTACACGCTCGTGAACGGCTGGCCCGGCGGGTTCGTCTCGGACGTCAAGGTCACCGCCGGCAGCACGCCGCTGAACGGGTGGCGGGTCACCGTCACACTGCCGTCCGGCTCGGTGACCAACGTGTGGAACGGCCAGGCGAACGGCGGCGCGCAGATCACCGTCGCCAACGCACCGTGGAACGGGCAGGTGAACGCAGGCCAGAGCACGACGTTCGGCTTCCAGGGCACCGGGTCCGGCGCTGGGGCCACGGTGACGTGCGCGGCAGCATGACCTGACGGCGTCGTCCGACGGCTGATCGCCGGACGACAGCCCCGACGGAGCGACGCCTGCGACGAGCGGCGTGCACGGGTCTCCTGTGCACGCCGCTCGTCTGCGTGGTGCGCCCGCTCCCCGCGCGTGCTGTGACGCGCGCGTGACGCCCGTGAGGCGCAGCCGGTCGCACGCTGCCCTTCGGGGGCTGCGACGCGGGCGTGGGATCCGCGGGCTTCCTCCGGTCGACGTGCTCGCGCCGGCCGGTCGTCGCGCGAGGAGGAAGCCATGGCGACGCTCGTCGTACCCGGAGTGCAGGTCGAGACGCGGTTCGACGTCCTGCCGCCGCTACCCGCGTCGTCGGGCGTCGTCGGCATCGTCGGCATCGTCGACCGGCCACCCGTCCCCGCCGCGCTGGTGGGGCTGTCCCGCGCGGCCGAGATCCCCGGGAGCCTCGGCCCCGGCACGGTCGCGTCGGCTCCCGAGATCGTGCACGCGCTCGCGAACGGCGCCTCGGAGGTGCTCGTCGCGCCGGTGACCGGCGGGGGCGCGGCCTCGCTCGTCCTGCGCAACGCGGTGTCGACGGACGCCGTGCTGCTGCGCGCCCGGTCGGTCGGCACGTGGGCCAACCAGGTCTCCGTCGACGTGCGGACCGTGACGAACGCCGCGGGCGAGACCGTGCGCGTGAGCCTGCGGGTCCTGCGCGGCGGTCAGGTGGTCGAGGAGTTCGCCGACCTCGTCGTCGAGCCCGGCTCCCACCAGGACCTGCTGGACACCATCAACACGCGATCGCTGTACCTCGTCGCGCTCGACCCGTCGCTCGCCGACACGCTCCCCGCCGCGGGCACCTACGTGCTCCCCGCCGACGGCACGGGCGTGGACGTCCCCCGCTCGGGGGCCGCTCAGACGCTGTTCACCCTGCTGCCCGAGGCCGAGGTCGACCCCACGGGGCTGACGGTCGAGATCCTGTCGCCGTCCGCCGACAACGTGCGGGTGCGGGTGTTCCGGGACGGCGCGCAGTCCGAGGAGTTCACGCGCCTGACGATGAACCCCGACTCGGCGAACTACCTGCCCGCGGTCGTGCTGCGCGAGAGCGCGCTGGTGCACGTCCGGCAGGCGTCGTCGCTCGCCGCACCCGACCGGCTGCCCGTCGCGATCTCGCCGACGCCGCTGACCGGCGGCACGTCGCCGTCGGCGGCCGACTACCAGGACGCGATCAACCTGCTCGCGACCGACCCCCGGATCAGCCTCGTGACCGCGTCGCTCGAGCCGACGCGCACCGAGGCGTTCGTGCAGGTCGTGCACCAGGCGCTGGTCGCGCACGCGGTCGCCCAGGCCGACGCGGGTGCGCCGCGGATCGCCTTCGGGTCCGTCACGGTCGCCGAGCAGACGAACCTCGACCGGATCCGCGACCACGCGGCGGGCGTCCGCAACCGCAGGTTCGTGCTCGTGACCCCGGCGGGCGCTGCGGGCGCCGTGATCGGGTCGGTCGCGCGCACCGGACCGTCGGTCTCGCCGACGTTCAAGCCGGTCCCCCTGTTCGGTATCCCACCGGCCCGCTACACGGACAGCGAGCTGAACCGTCTGCTCGGCCCGACGCACAACGCGCTCGTCGTCGCCGACCGTTCCGGCCGCGGCGTGATCGTGCTGCGCGGCCTCGACACGACCGGCGACCAGATCTCGGTGACCCGTGTCGCCGACGCGTGCGTGCGCGAGGTCAAGGCGATCGCCGAGAACTTCATCGGCGAGCTCAACACCGTCGACGCACGCACCGCGTTGCGCCAGCAGATCGTCGCGACGTTCACGCGCATGGAACGTGCCGGCGAGCTCGTGCCGTCGACCGACGGCACCGACCCCGCGTTCCTGGTCGACGTCTACTCGACGCAGCTCGACTTCGCCCAGGGCAACGTCCGCATCGACATCGCGGTGCGCCCCGTACGGGCCATCGACTTCGTCTACGCCACCATCCGCGTGAAGAACTGAGAGGCGCGTCATGCCCACCGTGTATGCGGCCAACGAGAGCTCCGTCCTGGTCAACGGCACCCCCGTCGAGGGCGTGCGCTCGGTCGAGCACCGCTCGGCCACGGTCCGCCAGGACCTCTACGCGCTCGGGTCGTCCGAGCGCATCGGCGTGGTCACCGGGCCGCGCAACGTCGAGGGCCGTATCCGGGTCGCGTCGTCGGCCCCGGACCTGGACGCGCTCGTCGGCGACGACTTCTTCCAGATCACCGCGCCGCTGCGGCAGGGCGGCACGACCGTGACCGTGAGCTTCGACGAGTGCCTCATGACGGAGAAGTCCTTCGCGATGAGCGCCGGCGGGCACGGCGAGACGGTCTACGCGTTCACGGCGACGCGCGTGCGCGAGGAGCGGTGAGGTCGGTCGACCATGAGCGGTGCGGTCCAGCTCGTCGCCGGTGGCGAGGTGCGCGTGGGCGACGCGACGTACCCGGGCGGGGCCCTGCCTGACGGCCGGGTCGCCCTGCTCGGCGTCGCCCTGCGTCGGCTGCGGCTTGCTGAGCGCGACCGTCTCGTCTCGCTGGTCACCGGGCTCGTGCCCGGGTCCGACGAGGCACGGACGCTCGCGGGGCTCGTCCTCGCGGCCGCAGCCACGCCGGGCGAGCCGCTGCCGCGGGACGACGAGGAGCGCGCGGCGGCCGAGGCGGTCGCCCTGCACCTGGCCGGCGCCGCGCTCGACGGACCGCTCGCCCGCACCCGGCTGCTCGTCGCGCGGTCGGCGGGCGCTGCCGCCGACGAGCTCGCCGCGGCCGACGCCGACGTGCTCGCGGCCGAGCTCGCGCGCGCGGTGGTCGCCGACGACGGCTGGACGCGCCTGGTCCTGGACGCCGCCGATGCGTCCGGTGGGAGGCCCGGTGCCGTCCGTGACCGCCTGGCGTCCGCGCTCCTGGCCCGCGCGACCGAGCCTCTCGAACCCGCCCTGGCGCGCGCGCTCCTGACCGGGCCGCTCGAGGACGTCACCGACCCCGGCGACGACCCGCGCTGGGCGGACGCGCGCGCGTCCGGTGCGCCCGACTCGCGGTGGCCGACGAGCGCGTCGCTCGACCTGGTCGGCGACGGCGGTGCCCCGTGGTCCGCCGATGACGCGAGCACGAGCGCCGACGAGCACGCCGTCACGACCGGTCCAGTCGTCACGACCGGGCACGAGGGAACGCCCGACCCGGACCTCCTGACGGGTGGTGCCGGAACCGGTACGACGACCGACCCGGCGGCGCGCCGAGAGCTCGCGGACCGCCCGGACGGCGCCGGCCTGGCCGGATCGCCCGCCGTCCCGCCCGTCCTGACACCCGCGGCCGGGCCGGTACCCGCTGCGCGACGCGACGTCGTCGCGCCAGGCACCTCGGGCGGCAGGCCGTTGACGGCCGGGCCGCGCCTCAGCCCGCAGTCGCCGCCCGGGACGCTTCCCGAGCGCTCCCCGCAGGTCGACCGATGGGGCGCGCCGGTCGGCGCCGCAGCGCACGGCCCGCTCGCGACGACCACGCCCGAGCGCGCCGGAGGCACCCCTGTCGGCGGCGCCTGGGCGACCGAAGCCGGCGCCACCACGCCCGCGAGCGCCGGCGCGCTCGCCGCGACAGCTGTACCGAGCACCCCGGGCGCGACGCTCATGCGGCCGTGGCCCGCCGCGGCGCTCCCCACCTTCCACGATGCCTGGGACTCGGCGGCCTCCACGCGCACCGACGGGCCCGGCACCGCGCCGAGCACCGACGAGCTCGCGCTCGCGCTCCACCGCGCGGCCGACCTGCGAGGGCTGCGCCGATGAGCCTGCCCACCGGTCTGCCCAGCGGGCTGCCTTCGACCGCCCCGTCGTCGGGCGCACGCCCGATGCCCGTGATCGGCGACGTCACGCTCACGGCCGCGCAGCGCGTCGACCACGCGCTCGACGGCGGCTTCGTGGACGTGCCGGTGCTCGGGCTGCAGGGGTACGCGCAGCAGCGCAGCGGCCGCCCGAGCCACCGCATGGCCATCGCGGCCGTGCTCGCCGGGCCGACCGCGCTCGACGACCTCGCCGCGCTGCAGACGCTCGCGGCCTCGGGCGAGGCGACCACGTTCTCCGCGGACATCGTCACCGCGCTCGAGCTCCAGCAGGTCGTCGTGACGCGCCTGGCCGCGAGCGAGGTCGCCGGGCGTCCCGGTGTCGTCGAGATCGTCGTCGAGCTCGCGGAGAGCCCGCCCCTGCCGCCGCCCGCCCAGCTCGCCGGGTTCGGCGGGCTCGACGACTTCGGGCTCGGCGACCTGGGCTTCGACACCGACCTGCTCGGTGACCTCGCCGACCTCGCGGGCGACGTCGCCGGGGCCGTCGAGGGTGCGCTCGCGGCCGTCGACGCGCTCTCCGCGCTCGCAGGGCTCGCGTCGTTCGACTTCGACGGCGTGCTCGCGCCCGTGCAGGACGTGCAGCGCTCGCTCGAGGACTCGGGTGCGCAGCTCGGCACCGCGCTCGACGCACTGGGTGGGGTGTTCGGCTCATGACGCTGACCACCGGCGCGACCGTCACGCTCGACGACCTGCAGTACACCGTGCAGATCAGGTCGGTCGCAGCCGAGCTCGTCCTGCTGCCGGGCGTCAACCGCGTCGAGGTCGCGATCGCCGCCGGGGTCGACGTGCCCGCGAGCACGGGCGCGCGCGCGAGCGTCGAGCTCGACGGCGGCGACGGCGCCGCGGTCGTCATCACGGGGACGGTCGACCACGTCGCGCACACGACGACGGGGGCCGTGGTCGTCGTGACCGACGCGGGCGCCGCGCTCGCGGCGGCGCGGCCCGCCGAGACCTACAACGGGCTCACCGGCGTACAGGTGGTCGGCAAGCTCGCCGACCTCGCGTCGGCGGACACCGGACCGGTCGCCGCGCTCACGCAGACCGCCGCGTACGTGGCCGACCCGCGGCGTACCGCCGCCGAGCACGTCGCGGCGATCGCCGCGCGCTCCGACGCGGTCGCGGTCGTGGACGCCGAGGGCCGGGTCACGGTCGTCGCGTGGCCCGTCGGCGTCCCGACGGCCGCGATGCGGCTCGACCGCGAGTTCACGTCGTTCACCACGTCGAACCACACGCCCGGGCACGACTTCACGCCCGTGGGAGCGGGCGGATCGGGTGCCGCGCTGTCCCCCGACGTGTGGGTGCCCAGCACCGAGGCGGTCACGGGTGCCGACGACCCCGACGGCTCCCGCACGTGGACGCCGGACCCCGTCCTGCGCACCCGCACCGACGTCGACCTCGCGGCGCGCGGCGCCACCAGCCGCCGGGCCGCGTCGACCGCACGCATGCGCGCCACGTGCTGGCTGCAGCCCGCACGCCGACCCGGCGACGTCGTGCGGATCGACGAGACCACCGACTCGGCGCAGGCTGGGCCGTGGCTCCTGACGTCGGTGCGGCACGAGCTCGCCCCCCGGCTCGCACGGACCACGCTCGTCGGCGTGGCCGCGGGCGCGTCCGACGACCTGCTGGGCGGGCTGCTCGGCGGGCTCGCCGGCGGACTGGGAGGCCTGCTGTGACCGACCTGCTGTACGACGCCGTCGCGCGCATCGCGCGCCACGAGGCCGACGCGCGCTCGTGGGTGACGATCGGCTCGGTCACGGACGTCCACACGACCGCCGCGGGCACGCCCGACCACAGCGTGAGCGTGAAGCTGCGCGACTCGGGCGTCGTCGTGCCGCACCTTCCGGTCGCGGTGGGGGCGCTCGGGTTCGTCGCGACGCCCGCGGTCGACGACCTCGTCGTCGTCGCGTTCGCCGACGGCGACCCGCACGCGGGTGTCGTCGTCGGACGCCTCTACCACCGGGACCTCGCACCGCCCGAGAACGCCGACGGCAAGGTCGTGCTGCAGCTGCCGCCCGGCGACACCAAGGTCGACCTGCAGATCGAGGCGGCCACACCGCAGATCACGTTGACGGTCGGCGACGTGCAGGTCGAGATCGCGCAGGACTCCGCGAAGGTCACGATCGGCGACTGCGCGCTCGTCGTCGACGGCGCCTCCCCCGGGACGCTGACGGCCAAGGCGAAGGACAGCACCCTGACGCTCGGCGGCAACGGCGAGGTCAGCCTCGAGGCGTCGTCGAAGCTCACGCTCAAGGCGCCCGAGATCGTCATCGACGGCTCGGGCAAGGTCAAGGTCTCCGGTGGCGTCGTGGAGGTGAACTGATGGGCTCCCCCGCGGTCGGCCAGGACGCCCAGGTGGTGGGGGTCGACATCCACATCGTGCTCGTGCCCACCCCCGCGGGCAGCGTGCCGACGCCGCTGCCGCACCCGTTCGTCGCGAAGGTCTCGGGCGCGACCGTCTCGACCGTGAAGATCGCCGGCAAGCCCGCGGCCACGAAGGACAGCACGACCGAGAACAGCCCGAAGCACATCGCGATGCCACCTGGCGTCTCGTTCCAGTCCCCGCCCAGCGACGCCGGCACGGTCGACCAGGCCTCGAGCACCGTGAAGGTCGGCGGCAAGGGGCTGGCACGCGTCGGCGACCTGGTCACGACCTGCAACGACCCGAGCGACCAGACCACGGGCGCGATCATCGGGCCGGTCGGGACGGTGATGGCCGGATGAACGACGTCCTCGGCACCGACCTGCGCGTGCTGCTCGGCCCGCCCGCGATGGGCGCGCACGACGGCTCGGCGCTCGACCTGCGCCTCGGCGCGGGCGTGGTGGACCGCGCCGCCGACGGGCCGCTGCTGCTCGACGGTCGGCACAACCTCGGGCAGGCACTCGTGCTGCGGCTCCTGACGCCGCGCGGCGCGCTGAGCGACCTCGGCCACGGCGAGTACGGCTCGCGCCTGCACGAGCTCATCGGCGAGCGCAAGGACGAGGCCAGCCGCGCGCGGTGCAAGACCTTCGTGCTCGAGGCCGTGGCGGCCGAGCCCCGGGTCGAGGACGAGGTCGTCGAGCTCGCGTTCGACATCGCGTCCGAGGGGCCGTCGGAGCTGCGCTTCCTGCTCACGGTGCAGCCCGTCGCGGGCGGCGAGCCCGTGTCCGTCGGACTGGGGGTGGACCTGTGAACGGCCTGCCGGACGGCTTCTCGCCGCGCCCGTACCCCGAGATCGTGCGCGACACGCTGACCACGCTCACGGGCGGGACGGTCCGCGAGGTCGTCACCGTCCCGGCCGGCGACCTCGTCGTGCTGGACGCGCTGCACGACCGGCCGATCCGCCGCGTCAGCCACCTGCAGGGCACTGTCGAGGTCACCCGGCCGCTGCGCGACGTCAACGGCGACGTCGTGCGCGACGCGCAGGGTGAGGCGGTCAGCGAGACCGTGCCCGTGCCGTACCGCTTCACCGACGCGGACTTCGAGGTCGTCGCCACCGGCCAGCACGGCGCCGAGCGCGACGCGATCCGGTTCCGCCCGACGGGCCGCAAGCCCCCCACGGGTTCGACGGTCGTCGTCAACTACTACCCGTCGCAGGCCCGGCCTGCGCCCATCACCGACCTCAACGTCGGCTCGGTCGCCCGGACGCTGCTCGAGGCCGTGGCCCGCGAGCTCGCGCTCGTCGAGCTCCAGCTCGAGGCCGTGTACCGCTCGGCGTACGTCGAGAGCGCGCAAGGGACGTCGCTCGACAAGGTCGTGGCGCTCGTCGGCATCGTCCGTCGTCCCGGGGGCGTGCCCACCGCACGCGTGCGGTTCACGCGCTCGGCCGGGTCGTCCGGACGCATCACGGTGCCCGTCGGGACCGTGGTCGCCGACGCGCACTCGAACCGGTACGCGACGACCGTCCCGCTCGTGCTCGAGGTCGGCGAGGAGTCCCGCGAGGTCCTCGCCGCTGCGGTGTCGCCCGCGACCCCCGCGGTCGGCGCGGGTGAGCTCGACCGGCTCGAGGTGCTCATCGCGGGTATCGGCGAGGTGGGCAACGAGTCGCCGGCGGCAGCCGCCGGTGGAGCCGAGTCGGACGACGACCTGCGGCGCCGCGCACGCGGCGCGCTCGCGGTCGCGGCGCGCGGCACGCTCGACGCGCTGACGATGGGCGTCAAGAACCTCGAGGGCGTGCAGGACGTCACCGCGACCGAGTTCCCGCACGGCCTGCCCGGTGAGGTCGCGCTCGCCATCGCCTACGACGGCGAGCCCACGCCCGAGCTGCTCGCGCTCGTCGCCGAGCGCATCGAGGACCTGCGCCCCGCGGGGATCCGCGTGACCCCGGGCCGCACCGCGACGACACCCGTGCAGGTCACGGCGACACTCGTGCTCGCGGGGACGGGGGTCGGGGGCGCCGAGCTCGCGTCCCTGCAGGCGGCGCTCGAGGAGCGGGTCACCGCGGTGCTGCGCGACCTGCCGCCCGGCGGCACGGCACGTCCGGGCCCGCTGTCCGCGGCCGCGCTGTCCGACCCGCGCATCGTGGACGCGACGTTCGGGCTCGACATCGGCGCCGGGCCGCAGCCGTCCGTCACGGCACCTGCGGGCACCGTGCTCGCACCCGTCGCCCCGTTCACGCACCTCGTGAGCACCGAGGGCGGCGCGGGCCCGGGGGCGACGGTCCTCGTCGACGCGCTCGTGCCCGTGCACCTCTCGCCGGGCGTCACCGCGAGCGACGCGGAGCAGGCGATGGGCCTGGCCGCACGCTCGTGGGCCACCGCCCTGCGGCCCGGCACCGCGATCACCGTCGACGCGTTCATCGCCGCGGTGCGGGACGACACGCGCTACGCCGTGGTGCGCAGCGACGTCGCGCTGACCACCGAGGCGGGTGACCGGTTCCTGCGCCTCGCCGACGGCCTGGGCGCACACCCGCTCGGCACCGACGACCGCGCCGAGATCCGCTCGGTCGCGCTCGACGTCCGCGAGGGAGGTGCCTGATGCGCACCGACGCCGTGCTCGAGCACCTGCCGACCCTGTACCGCGAGGGCGAGGTGATCGGCTCGTTCGCCGGCACGTGGGGCGTGCAGCTCGACGGGCTCGACGAGGCCGGCGTCTCGGTGCAGCGCGCGCACTGGTTCGACTCGACGCCGGACCTCGACGAGGCGGTCGCCCTGGCGGCGCTGCTCGACATCCCCCCCGAGCCGTTCCACGCCGGGCTCGGCGAGTTCCGCGCGTGGGTGCACGCGATCGTGCGGGCGCGCCTGCAGCTCGGTGCGGTGACGCGCGAGGCGCTGCGGGCGCTCGTCAGCGACTACGCCGAGGGGTTCCAGCAGGCCGCGGGGATCCGCACGGTCGCCCGCATCGACGCATGGGCCGCAGACGAGCGCGGCCCCCAGCTCCTCGACAACCCTCCGCGCATCCGGGACGCACGCCTGCCGGACTCCGGCGGGTGGGAGCCCCTCGCGCACCTCGAGGTCGAGAACCGGGGCCTCGACCCGGCGCCCTGGGCGGTCGTGCTGCGCGGCATCAGCGAGGCGCCCGAGCACTCACCGCTCGTCGTGAACCGCACCACGGGCCACGCCGTGCTGTTCCGGGGGTCGCTCGCCCTCGGCCAACGCCTGACGATCGCGCCGTCGGCCGCCGACCGCGCACTGCTTCGGGCCGACCTCGACGGCAACGACGTGACCGACCGCCTCACGGTCTGGACGGACCTGACCGCGGGCGCGGGTGGGCCCGGCGACCCCGCGACCACGCTCGCGGCCGGCGCGCTCGCCCGCGGCACGAACGTCCTGTGGTTCCTCCCGCTCGCGACGTACGACTCCCCCGGTCTCGGCCGGTACCTGCTCGCGATGGCCGACGACACGCTCACCCAGGCGCGGTTCGACACGACCGCGTTCGACCGTTCGCTGTTCGCCCAGCCGGCGCTCGTGTCCGCGCGCGTCGCGTGGGTCGAGGCGCAGCCCGCCACGCTCGAGGTGCGCCTGCACGCCGCGACGCTGACGTCGCAGCCGGGCGGAGCCGAGGACGCCGTGCTCGCGCGCGGGCGGCTCGAGGCCGGGCTCGACACGGCGGTCGACCGCACCGCGGGTGCGGGGATCGCGGCGGACGTGGTGCTGCGCGCGTTCACCGAACGACAGCCGGGCGAGGCGCACCTCGTCGGGATCTGGCCGCGCACCTTCCGGGCCGCCGGCCCGACCGGCGCCGACTCGCTGCCGGACTCCGGCGCGACGTTCGACGTGACCGACTTCGACGACTCCGTGCTGAGCTGAGGGAGCGACCATGAAGGCGAAGCTGCACCTGATCCTCACCGATCCCGGCGGGGCGGTCGTCGACGAGCGCCGGGCCCACAACACAGTCATGGCCACCGGCGCCCAGCTGATCGCCGACCTGTTCGCGGGCACCGGCGCACCCATCACGCACATGGGTGTCGGCACCAACGACGACGCGCCCGAGGACGTCGGCGTGACGGCGCTGACCAACGGGAGCGGCGACGACACGACGCTCACGGGCGACACGACGACCGCGCTCCCCGCCTCCGCGTTCACGGCGACCTCCGTCCCCGAGCGGCGCGTGGTCCAGGTGCGCGTGCGCGCGACGCTTCCGAACGACGCGGCCGTCGGTCGGATCCGCGAGGCCGGGCTGCTCTCGCAGGGCGACGGCGACCCCGTCCTCTACAACCGTGTGGTCTTCGCACCCGTCGACAAGGGCGACGACCACGAGCTCACGCTGTTCTGGGAAGTCGAGTTCCCGTACGGCGACCTCCAGTGGCTGACGTGAAAGGGGCCCGGTGATGGCCAAGGCAGCGTTCGACATCCGCCTCGAGGGGTACACCCCCGCGAACCGCGACGCGGTCGTCAAGCTCGTGAACCAGTCGACCGGCCAGGCGGTCGAGCGCAAGCCGTTCCTCGACGGCTCGCTGCTCGTGCGCGACCTGGACCCGGGCAGCTGGGAGATGACGGTCTCCCACCCGAACCTCGTCAACGCGATCGACCGTCGGGTCGTGCGGCTGTTCCCGCAGGACATCCCGACGCGCGTCCCGGTGATCGTGCCGCCGGACCTGTTCCGGGACACGCCGATCCGCGACATCCCCGACGCCGACCTCGCACCCGTGCAGCAGCAGGCGGGCGCGATCACGACGAACGTCGGCCGCCTGGCGAACAAGGCCGCGGGCGAGGTCATCCGCGCCGAGGACTGGAACGTGCTCGCCGCGGCGGTCGCCGACCTCGCGCGGGCCGTGGGCGAGCTGACCCGGCTCGTCTCCCCGGTCGGCCACGACCACCCGGAGATCGCCGACAAGATCGCCGAGGTGCAGGGCAACATCCTGCGGTTCAGCGAGTCGTTCGGGCGCAGCCTGCTCGAGCTGCGGCGCGAGGTCGAGAGCCAGAACCTGCGCGGCCGCCTGACCGCGGTCCTGGACAAGGGCGCCGCGACGACCGCCGTGCGCGACCGGGTGCTCACACGCGTCAGCGAGCTCGAGCAGTCCACGCTCGTCACGACCGCGCAGTGGTCGCCCATGATCGCGAACCACTCCAACGCCGCGATCCGCGAGGTCATGGAGCTCGCCAACGGCCAGGGCACGGGCGCGGACGACTTCCTCGCGTCGCCCGAGGTGAGCGGTGCGCTCACGCTCCTGCAGACCTTCTCGGCCGCGGGCGGCGTGAGCAAGCCCGAGGAAGAGCTCGAGACCTACCGGCGCGGCATCGCGGTCGCCGGTCCCGCGCTGTTCCGGTCCCTGTGACCGGACCGTCGTCCGAAGGAGTGCGTCATGGCCACCGTCGTCGAGATCGAACGCCTGCAGGCGCTCGTCGAACGCCTCGGCCCGCTCGCCGCCAAGGCGCGCGGTGAGCTGATCGCGGCCGACGACTGGAACACGCTCGTCGCCGCGCTCATCGAGGTGGGTCGCGCGACCGTCGCCACCGGGCAGGCGGGCGTGCCCCAGCACGAGCACCCCGACCAGGTGTCGATCGGGTGGCTCGACCCGCAGCTGCGCCAGATCATCACCGGCGGCGGGCTCAAGGACCCCGCGCTGGACAGCACGCTCATCAAGCTGCGCCGGGACGTCGGCCTGCTGGACTCGCGCCTGAGCCGCGTGGGCGACGACCTCGCGTCGACCCGGACGCGCGTCGACGCGGTCGCGACGAACGACCTGACCCGCAGCGCGACCCTCGACCGCCTCAACCGCAAGGTGCTGGGCGCGGCCGACGACCGCGGCGACATCGTCGACATGCGCGCGACGTTGCGCACCCTGCAGGTCGAGGTGGGACGCGCGGTCGAGGTCGGCAGCAAGCTCGAGGTCGACGGCCGGCCCGTCGACGTGCCCGAGCTCGTGCAGCGCGTCGACGAGGTCGAGAAGCTGCGCGAGCGGCTCACGCGGCCCGACGGCTCCCTGCTCGACGCGTCCGGGCTCGAGGTCCGGCTCACCGAGCTGCAGTCCGCGCTCGTGACGCAGGAGCAGCTCACGGAGGCGATCGACGAGGTCCGCCAGGGCGGCGGGACGCCCGGCGACCTCGCGCAGCTGCTCGACGCGGCGCGCGAGGCGGCACGTGCCGAGGCGGGTTCGGCGGTCGAGACGCTCGGCACCGACCTGCGCTCGCAGCTGCAGTCCCGCTTCGCCGAGATCGGTCAGGTCGTCGACTCCGCCGTCAAGCGCGAGACCGCGGCCCTGGTGGACCAGGTGCTCGGCACGACGCGCAACGAGCTCGCCGAGTCTCTCAAGGGACTCGACGAGCAGCTGCGCGAGAGTCTGACGTCCGACCTGGACAAGCGGCTCGAGGCCGCCGACGAGCGCCTGCGCGGCCAGCTCGCGCAGATCCAGGACTCGATCGGCGCGCAGGTCGAGCGCGCGGTCGACAACCAGCTCGCGAACGCGCTCGGCGAGGTCCAGGGCCAGCTCGCGCGCGTCGACGAGCGCCAGTCCGCGCTCGAGTCCCAGGTCAAGGAGAACGACACCCGCATCGCCCAGCTCGACGAGCGAATCGAGGTCAACCGCCGCAACGAGGCAGGCGAGCGCGAACAGCTCCGCAAGGACCTGCTCACGGAGATCGGCAAGCTGCAGGAGCAGATCGACACCCGGATCGGGCGCGGCCTGACGGACCTGCGCTCGCAGCTCGCGCTGGACCTCGAGGCGAACGTGGCCGCCGCGCGCCGCGAGCTCGAGGTCAACCTCGCCGAGGTCGCCCGGCAGGCCGCCACGACCGAGGTGCAGGTGCTCGGCAACGGCCTGCAGACCGACGTGCAGGGCGTCGTGCGGCAGGCGGTCGCCTCCGAGACCGCCGGGGTGCGCGACACGGTCGAGAGCGAGCTCGCGGGGCTGCGCCAGCAGGTCGCCGGGCTCGTCACCAACGAGGTCGCGCGGCAGACGCAGGACGTCCCGCTCCTCGTCGAGAAGCAGCTCGCGACGCTGCGACCCGAGCTCGAGCGGATGGTCGACTCGCGCATCGGACGGAGGTGACGCGTGCTCACCGAGCTCGAGTCCCGTCTCGCGGACGTGCTGGGAGCGGCGCTGCCGGCGCCGTTCGGCGGGCGCGTGCGCAGGCGGGGTGCGGCGGGGCCGGCGGGTGCCGGACCGGTCGTGCGGCTCGGTGTCGAGGGCTTCGTGCCGCTCGAGCCCGACGTGTTCTCCACGCGCCCGGAGATCGCCGCGGGCGCCTCGACGCTGCGCCGCGTCGTGCGGCTGCGCGTGACGATCGGCCTGGACGTCACCACGGACCCGCCCGGTGACCGGCTGGGCGAGCTCGCCGGCACCGACGCGCTGCTGTACGCGTTGCAGGACCCGGCCGTGCGGTCCGCGAGCGCGCTCGTCGCACCGGGCGACCAAGGCTTCCGGCTCGACGGGATCGACCTCCTCGAGGTCGGTGCGCAGGACGACGACCCCGACGTGCTCGTCGGTGCCGAGGGCTGGTTCTGGCCCGTCGGCGTGGCCGGGCAGGACGGCCGCGAGATCACGCACGCGCTGGTGCGCGAGGTACGGCTGCCGATGCGGCTGACGTTCGACGCACCGCTGGTCGCGGGCGCCGCGGCGGTCGCGTGCGACCTCACGTTCGGCGCGACGGGCACGCTCGACGTCGCGTCGGGACCGGGCGGCGCGCCGACGACGGCGGCCCCCTTCGGCGCGGTCGCACTGCGGCTGCTCGACGACGGCGGCGGTCCGGGCGCGGGCGTGCTCGACACCGCCGCCTCCCCACCGGGCACCACGGTCGTCGCGACCGTCGACGCCGACGGCGCCGCGTTCACCTACACCCCGCCCGCAGCCGCGGCGCGGGAGCACCTCGTCGTCCTCGCGCACGCCGGGACCGGCGCCGGCGCACGCACCGGCATGGAGCTCGCCCGCTTCGACCTGGTGGTGACGTCGTGAACGCCCCCTCGGTCGGGTTCGTGCCGGTCGAGGCGACGATGACCCTCGTCGCGCCGGTCAGCTATCTGGTCGCCCAGGGCGTGACGATCCCTCCGTCGGGGTACGTCCTGGCGACGCCGTGGCGGCCCGTGGCGGGTGCGACCGGCGCGCGCGTGGACAGCGCGGTGCTCACGGTCGACCCCGTGACGGCGGGCACGGGCCGCGACCTCGGAGTCGTCACCCCCGCGAAGAACCCCACGACGAGCATCACCGTGACCCCGCCCGACCCTCGCGTGCCGACCCGCGGCCTGACGATCCCCTCGCTGCGCTCGGCGCCCGACGGCGAGGCGCTCCCGCTGTCCGCCGACCTCCACCTCGTCGTGCAGCAGGCCGGCAGCCCGGTGGTGGCCGTGCCGCCGCTGCCCGGTGACCACTACCTGCCCGCCCAGCTGACCGGCGGCGACATCTCCGGCTCGCTGCTCACGCTGCCCGACCTCCTCGGTCCGCTCACCGTCACGGTGGGCGCGGGGCGCACGCTCGACGAGCTCACGAGCCTCAGCTTCGCGCACGGCGACGTCCGGCTCGCGGCCGCCCCGATGCCTGTGGGGCTGCACGTGATCGGGCCGGACGGCGACGAGCAGCTCGCCGTCCCGGGGCCGCTGCGCTCCACGCTGACCCACGACCTGGCCCCCGCGCTGCAACGCCACCTGGCGGCTGCGGTCACGGCGCCCGCGCCGGGCACCGCACCCGTCACGCTGCGCTCGGACGCCGCGGGCAACGCCCTCGTCCGGCTCGACGTGACCGGCTTCGTCATCGAGCGAACCGTCGAGGGACGGCCGAGCGTCGAGAGCGAAGGGCTGCCGACGAGCGTGCCGCGGCCCGGTGTCGCACCGGGCCGGGCGCCCACGCGCACCCGGGCCGACGTGACCGTGACCCATCACGGAGCCGCGCTGCACCCCTCGTCGGACCCCGTACCCACCGCCGACGCGGACGTCGGGGGCGTCGCGGTGCACGACGCGCCCGTGACGCGGCGGATCGCGGCGGCGACGCTCGCGGGCGAGCAGCTCGTGCGCGTCGCGGTCGTCGGGTGGCCGCACGGCGAGACCGATCTGGCGCTCGGCGTCGCGGGTGCGAACCTCACCGCCTCTGCGCTGCCCGGCGCGGACGGTCGCGGTGCACCCGCCGTCGTGTGGTTCGCGCTGCCCGCACCGGTCGCCGTCGACGGGCCCGTCGAGGTCACGCTGCGGGCGACGCGCGGCACGTTCCGCTGGTTCGACCCTCCGGGCGGGAGCGGTCCGGCCGTGCGGGTGGCGGTCGCGTCCTCGCCGGTCGGGACGGCCGTCGTCGTGGGCGGCGTCCGGGTGGACCTCACGGGTCCGACGACGACGCTCACCGGCCTCTCGCTCGCCGGGACCGACGGCTGGGAGGTCGCGACCGACCAGCTGTGCACGGTCGCGCTGTCGAACGCCGTCATGGAGTTCGCGCCATGAGGAGCCCGTCATGACGCTGCTGGACGACCTCCAGGGCCTCGACCTGTCGGCCATCGTCGACGCCAAGGGCTCGATCTCGGTCGCGCTCGACGCGCAGGACCTGCAGGCGCTGCTCGGCGACGGCGCTGTGGCCGGGGTGCTCGGCGACCTGGGCACGGCCGTGCAGACCGCCGTCGCCGCGGTCGACGACCCGGCGGCGCTCGTCGAGCCGCTCGCGGGCGCGCTCACCCAGCTCCTCGACGCGATCGGCGCGGACCTTCCCGTGGCCGAGTACGCCCAGGCCGTCGCCGAGGGCGCGCGCGTGGTCGCGAGCCTGATCGGCGCACTGTCGGGCGACCCGCTGCAGCTGAGCCTGCCCGGGTCCATCGATGCGGGATCGGCGCTGGGCAAGGTCGCGGGCGGGCTGGGCGACCACGCGAGCGCGGTCAGCGGCGGGCTGGCTCGCCTGCAGTCGCTCGTCCGCACCGTCGACGGCGGGCTGCCGTCCGACCCGAGCGCGCTCGTGGACGTCGCGATGCAGATCCTGCTCCCGTTCGGCGCGTCCGCGATCGACCCCGTGCGCGCGTGGACGGCGAGCGTCGACGCGCAGCTCGAGCGCGTGCGCATCGACCCTCGACTCGGCGAAGGGCTCGTCCTCGCGCTCGGACGCGTGCGGGCCGCCGCCGAGGTCGGGGACGTCGCCGCCGTGCGCGCCGCGCTGACCACGCTCGAACAGGTGCGCACCGCGACGATCGCGCAGCTCGCCTCGGCGCTGCGCACGGTCACGGGGGTCATGTCCGCGACCCGCGTCGGCGACCTGGCCGGCCCGGTGCGGGCGCTGCGCGGCACGCTCGGCAGCGTCGAGCAGGGTGCGCTCGACCTGCTCGACGACTGGCGCGGGATGATCGCCGACGCGCGCGGCTTCGTCGAAGGGCTCGACGCGCAGCGCGCGCTCGACGCGTTGCGCGACCTGCTGGACAGCGTCGAGCAGGCCGCGCGCGAGACGGTGCTGGGCGCCGTCGACCAGTCGGTCGAGGTCGTCAAGGGCTGGCTGCGCGACCTCTTGCGCGAGCTCCCGCTGCGCTCGCTGCGCCAGTCGCTGTCGGACGCGATCGCGCGCCTCGCGCAGGTGATCGACGACGCGGACCTCGACGCACCCGTGGTGTTCGTGCGCGACACGCTGGCCGACGTCGCCCAGACCCTCGCCGCGGCCGACCCGGCGGCACTCGTCGCCGCAGCCGTCGACAAGCTCGAGCAGGTCGTCAAGGAGCTCGTCGACGCGCTCGCCGCGGCGCTCGGGGACATCGCGTCGGGCGTCGAGGCCGTGGCCGACGAGGCACGCGTGGTGCTCGAGCGTGCGGTCGAGGGCCTGCGCGCGTTCAGCGAGGCGGCGGCCGCGATCGCCGACGCGGTCGGGGGCACTCAGATCAGCGACGCCGCGACCGCGATCGCGGCGCAGCTGCAGGACCTGCGCGAGCAGGTCAGCGAGGTGGTGTCAGGCGTCGAGCTGCCCGAGCCACTGCGCGAGGGTGTCGACCAGCTCGTGTCCCTGCTCGAGACCATCGACCTCGACGAGGCCGTGCGGCGTCCGCTCGAGGACGCCGCCGCGCAGCTCCAGGTGCCGCCGAGCGTCGGCGCGACCGTGCGGGACGGCCTGCAGGCGGTCAGCGACGCGATCTCCTCGCTCGTGCCGACGGACCTTGTGGCGGACCTCGACGCGATGCTCGCCGGTGCGCTCGACCAGCTCGGCTCGATCGACATCTCGTCGCTCACGTCCGGGGTGACCGAGGTGCTCGACGACGCGGCGGGCACGATCGAGGGCGTCCACCTGACCGAGCTCGTGGCGCCGGCCAGCGACGTGTTCGCGCAGGTGCTGGGCGCGGTCGACCGCGTGCACCCGCGCACGCTCCTGGCCCCCGCCATCGACCTCTACCAGCAGATCGCCGGTGCGATCCCCGTGCCCGCACCCGACGCGATCGGCACACGCGTCGGGACGGTCGCCGCGCAGGCGGGCGAGGCCGCGGCCAGGGCCGCGATCGAACCGACGCTCGGCGCGATCGGCCTGGGCGGCGGGACGCCGACCCCCGCCGGCACCCAGCCCGCTCCCCCGCCCGACCTGCGGCCCGGTGACATCGTGCGTCTCGTCGGGTACCTGCCGGCTCGGCTGCGCGAGGCGCTCGTCGACCTCGGCACCGGACCCGTCGGCGAGGTCCTGTCGTCGCTGGACGACATGCTCAGCGGCACCGCGGGCGCGCTCCGCACGACGCGCGACCGCCTCCTGGGCCTGCAGGCGCAGGTCGACCGCGCGCTCGAGGCGGCCGTGGCGCCGGTCGGGGCGGCCCAGCTCGACGCGCAGCTCGCGCTGCGTCGCTCGGCCGCGCTCTCCGCGGGTGGGGTGGACCTCGCGGTCTCCGTCGACCTGGTCGCGACCGTGTCACCGGCCGCACTCCTGCGCGCGGTCGAGGGTGAGCGCGCCCTGGTCGCCGCGGGTGCCGGTGGGCTCGCGGGCGCGCTCGTCGGACCGGTGGCCGACGACCTCGTGTCCGTCGCCGAGCTGCTCGAGGCCGTGCTGCCGTCGCAGGTCCTCGCCGACGTCGACGGGTTGCTCGCGGCGCTCGACCCCGAGCCGCTCGCGGCCGAGCTCGACGCGTTGTTCGCCTCGATCGTCGCGGCGCTGCCCGCGTTCCTGAGCGCGGCCGGCACGGCGGTGACCGAGGCGGTCGACCGCATCCGCGCGCTCGTCGAGGAGTTCAACCCCGGCGCGCTCGCCCAGCGCTACCTCACGGTGATCGACGTGGTGCGCGACGAGCTCGCGCTGCTCGACCCCGCCCGCCTCGCCGACGAGCTGGGCGAGGTGCACGCCGTGGTCCGCGCGACGATCGCCGCGTACGACCCGGCGGTCCTGGCGGGCGACCTCGACGCGCTGCTCGCGCAGGTCGCGGGCGCGATCCGCGGGCTGGACCCCGCCGGTCTCATGCCCGACCTCTCGGGTGTCGCCGAGCAGGTCGCCCGCGTCGCCGACGTGCTGCCGATCGCCGCGCTCGACGGCGTGGGGCAGCAGCTCGTGGAGGTCGGTGACCAGCTCCGCGAGCTCGACGTCGACGGCATGATCGCCACCGTCAACGCGATCCCGCCGCAGGTCGCCGACGCGGTGTCCACCCTGGTCGACTCGATCCGCGACGAGCTCGTCGCGCTCCTGGAGTCGATCCGCTACGCGGGCGGGTCCGCATCGGCGTCCGTCTCCGTCTCTGGATCCGTGGGGTGACGCCATGACCATCACCGACCCGACCCGCACGCCCGCGGCCGCCCCGGCACAGCCCGGTCCGGCACAGCCCGGTCCGGGACCGGACCTCGGCACGCAGACCGACGAGCTCGACCTGGGCGCCGCGGGAGTGCTCGAGATCGAGCGGGACGGCTCGTCGGGTGTCCTCGTCGCGCTGCGCGGCGGCGGGCGGGACTACCTCGTCGTGGACCGGGACGGTACCCGGACGTGGCCGGGCGTCGCCCGGAGCGTCGAGCGGATCGGTGAGGGCTCGCTCGTGCGCGAGGTGCATCCGGTCGTCGGCCCGTCGTGGAGCGAGCACTACCGCTGGGAGGGCGACGACCTCACGCTCGTCGACGGGGTCGAGGTGCGCCGGGACGCGCTCGGCCGCGTGGTCGCGTGCCTGCCCGGCGGCCCGGACCCGGCGCCCTCGTCGCACCGCTGGTGGTACACCCATGGTCCGCACGGGCTCGTCGAGGTCCGCGGCCCGGGCACCGCACGCCGCCTCGTGCTCGGCCCGGACGGCCGCGTGCGCGAGGTCCACGACGAGACCGGCACCCGGGTCCTGACGTACGACGACCGCGGCCGGCGCACGGTCGCGGCCCGGCCCGCGGGCGACGTCGTGGACGACGACGGCCGCACCTGGGTCACGCGGGACGCCGACGGCCGGGTGCGCGCGGTGTACCTGTGGGACGGCATGCGGTGCCTCGCGCGCGTCGACGGCCCGCTCGGTGCGCCGCTGGGCGCCGTGTTCAGCCTCGACCCGTCGGGCACGCCCGTGCGCGTGCTGACCAGCCGCGACGCGCTGCGGATCCCCCGCGACGCGTACGGCGAGGCGCTGCTGCGCCACCCAGGGGTCCCTGGGCTGTTCGGCGGCCGCGTGCACGGGCAGGTCGTCCATCTGCCGCTGCGCCGCCTCGACCCGACCACGGGCACCTTCGGCGAGCCGGACCCGTGCGACGGCGGGGACGACGACCCTCGTCGGCCGGCGGGGTACGAGGGCCCGCTGCCGGTCGAGAGCGCGCCGCGGTCGGCGTACGAGGTGTGCCGGGGCGACCCGGTCGGCCGGTCGGACCCCACGGGCGGGGTGTCCGGAGGCCTGGTCCTGTCGACGCTGACGTGGTCGTTCCAGAACAACATCATGTCGTTCTTCGGGATCGACTGGTGGTTCAACCTCTTCATGAGCCTGATCGCCGCGCCCTTCGCGGGCAGCCAGTACGACTTCTTCAGCTCGACCGGCATGAGCACGACCGACCGGCTCGGCGCGTTCGGCGTGCGACGCGACGGCTTCATGAACGTCATCACGGGCGGCCGCGCCTTCACCACGCAGCACATCGTGTGGGCGCCCGACAGCGCGTTCGAGGAGCTGCAGCGCGGCGAGGTCGTCGACCCGCTCGGTCGGTACGAGCCGACCCACTACGGCACCTACCTGTCCCTGGCCCCGACGGGAGCGGCGGCGTCCCTCCTCGCGTGCGGCCCGACGAGCGCGCCGTGGTTGCCCGGTGACCTCACCGCGTGGACGCGGCACGGTGGCGTGGGCGTGCCTGCCGCACCGGGCACGCTCACGCCGTGGTTCCCGTCGGGTGGGCTGCACCTCGACCGGACCCGCCTGGACACCCGGCACGACGTGACCGCCACGCTCACCGAGCTGCGGGCCGGGCCCGTGGCGGCCGGCGACTTCGAGCTCCGCTCGGTGCTGACGGCGCCCGCGCCGACCGGGCTCGCCGCCGGCGCACGCATCCTCGTCGACGACGGCACCGCGATGGCGATCGCCACCGTGCTCGGCGTGCTGCCCGTGCCCATGGGCGAACGCGTCCAGCTGACCGAGGACCTCCCGCTGACCGGCGCCGCGCTGACCGTGACCCCGCTCGCCGCGGCGCCCGCGTCCAGCGAGTCCCGACCCGCCGGCGCGCCGGCGAACTCCTTCAGCGCGCGCGGCACCACCGCGACGTACGCCGCGGGAGACCTGCTGCGGCTGACCGCGGCGACCGGTCAGGTGCTCGTCGCGCGCGTGGCCCGGCTCGAGGCGCGGCTCCCCCTCGAGCGCCCGCTGCCCGGCACGCTCGCCTCCCCGATCTCCGTCGCGGCCGGGACGCTCGGCCCGAACCAGACCGTGACCCCGAGCGGCACGACGCTCGACTTCGGACCGACGACACCCCCCGGCCAGGGCGCGACGGGCGTCGTCGAGGGCGGCACGCGCACCGGGGTGCGCGTCGAGGCACCGCCCGCGGGGAGCGTCGTGACCATCGACGTCGCCGCACCCGCCGGCACGACGTCGTTCCGGAGCGTCACCGCCGGGACCGTGCTCGGCGCCCGCGCGGACGCGGTCGAGACCGACCCCGCCCTGACCTACACGCCCGTGTCCGCGGGCACCGCGCCCGACGGGTCCGCGGGCACGGTCGTCCTGAGGGTCGAGGGCGGGGGCCTCGCGCACGCGCGCGTCGTGCCCGGTGCACCGACGCACGACGTCGTCGTGCTCGACCGCCCGCTCGTCGGCAGCGGGCCGTGGATCGTCGAACGGTGGACGACCTCCGGCTCGGCGATCACGTCGGTCGTCAGCACGAACCTGCTCGCGATCGCCGTCCCCTCGCCCGAGCGCTTCGAGGGCATGCCCGTCATGCTCACGCGCGTCACCGGTGAGCCGCCGACGGCGACCTCGCGGCTGACCGGCGACGCGGTGTCCGGCACGTTCACGCCCACGCCCTCCACGGCCACGCCCCCGGTGCCCGCGCTCGCAGCGGCGCTGCAGGTCGGCCGGCCCGTGCTCGTCGGGACCGAGCTGACCGCGATCCGCTCGCTGCGCTGCGCCGTGACGTTCGCCCCCGCGGTCGATCTCGGCGCGACCGGCCTGAGGCTCGTCCGGCTCGCGCCGACCGGCTACACCTACGACGCGGTCGTCGCCTCGGCCGCCGCCGTCGACCTGCGCGGGACGGTCACCCCGCCCGGTGGCACCACGGTCCCCGCGCCGTTCCTGCGCGCGGTGCCCGGCGACATCCTGGCGGTGACCCCGGCGGGCGCCACGACCACGTGGCACCGGGTCGCGTCGGTCGCGAACGGTCGCCTGACGCTGGCCGGCGGCCCCGCGCTCACCGCAGCGGTCGGGACGGGGGTCACGGTGCAGCAGGCCGCGGTCTCGGACCCGGACACCGGCGGACCGTTCCTCGGCACCGACGGCACTCGCACCGGGACCGGCGCGACGACCACGGCCACCTTCACGCTCTGGCGCTCCGACGACCTGCGCGGCACCACCTCGGTGCTCGGGATCGTGGACGGCGAGGTCACCCACCCCGTGATCCTGAACGGCGACGCGCCCGTCGCGGAGGTCACGTTCTCCACACCGGTGACCGCGACCGGCGCCGCGCTGTCGACCTTCGCGCACACGAGCACGACCACCGGCTCGACCGTCACGCGTGACACCGCCTTCTTCGACGCCGTCACGCGCGACGGCGCGTTGCTCTTGGCCGAGGTCCCGGCGGGGGTGACCCCGCTGACGACCGCCGCGAACCAGTCGGTCGTCGTCGTCGCGCTCGAGCCGGTCGGCGACGTGCGGACCGCGACGTTGGGGCCGGGCACGTTGCTCGTGCCCGACGAGGAGCCCACCGAGATCGACCGCGGGCAGTCCCTCGTCAACCACGAGCTCACGCACACCGTGCAGTACCACCGCTGGGGCCCGCTGTGGTTCTGCGCGTTCCCGATGATCGCGCTCGAGCTGCCCGGCATCCTGGCGAGCGACACCGAGCTGCCCGAGTTCTCGGCGTTCCTCGACGCGACGGTGGCCACCGGGACCGGCGGCACGTGGTCGGTCACGATCCCGCAGCACGCCACCGTCTCGATCGGCTCTGGCGCCACGTTGCAGGTCGTTCAGGGCGCGCGGATCGTCGAGGCGTCGGTGACCGCCGTGACCGGCGACGAGTTCAGCGTCCGGGTCGAGAACGGCGCGCTGCCCACGGGGCGCGTCGCCGTGCGCAAGAAGCAGGCGGTCGGGGGCTTCGACGTCCCGTTCGCGATCCTCGACCTCATGACCCACGGGGGCCTGGTCAACCTCCTCGCGGGCACGACGTGGGGCGGCATCTTCTGGCTCGTGGGCAAGGCGTTCTACGGGCTGGGCCGCGCGATGGTCGGCACGGGCGACCTGTTCGCGGCGACGGTCGGCGCGGGCGGGACGACGCTCACGCTCGCGCAGGCCGCCGACGCCGAGAAGCTCCCGGCGACGGGCCGCGTCACGATCCGGCGCGGCGAGGACACCGTGATCCGGTCCGCGACCAAGGACGGCACGACCCTCACCCTCACCGAGGCCGTCGCCTTCACCGGCGACGTCCGGGTGGGCGGCTACGACTCGCACGAGCCGGAGAGCGCGTTCGACTGGTACTCGTACAAGGCGGGGACGATCGACGCCGCGAACCACTTCGCGATCGACCTCGGCAGCGGGCACGGCCTGTCGCCGGAGGACCGCGTGGTCGTCCGCTACCGCGCCGGGCGGCCGTTCCGGACGGACGTGCTCGCGGTGAGCGGCGGGCGCGTCGAGCTGTCCACCGCCGTGCCCGTCACGGGCGACGAGCTGTCGGTCCGCGTCGCACGCGTGGGCGCGAGCGACCCGCTCGGCAACGCCGACTCCTCGGCGATGGTCGAGATGGGCATGGGCTGGATGAAGTGGCTGTTCGACCCGTACGGGCAGGTCGAGCCCGCCGTGGCGCCCGGCGACTGGACGCGCTGGCTGCTGCGCGTGATGCGCTGGCTGCTCGGCACGCAGAACTTCTCGCTCCTGCCGTTCGGCCACCTGTGGTGGGACCGGATGTTCCCGGGTGACGCCAACGCCCACAAGTCGCAGATCGAGCAGGAGGCCTCGAGCGAGTCCGGTGACGTGTACTCCCCGCTCGGGCGTCTGACGGGCGACGTCACGCACGACGGGCTCACCACCGCCCACGCCGTCGTCGGCGACGTCATGCGGTACCGCTACTGGCCCGAGTCCTCCAGCACGTCCTTCGTCGAGGACGGACGCCTCGACGCGCCGGGGGTCCACCTCACGCGCGACCTGCGGCTCATGCCGAACGGAGCCGCCGTCGGCACGTCCGCCGCGCCGAACGGCACGACCGTCCCCAACCCGACCGTCACCGACCCGGGCACGTTCGTCGCGAGCGACCTCACCGAGCGCGACCCCGACCCTCGCGCGATCGCCGTGACGGACCCGGCGGCGGGAACGCCCGACCCGCTCGGCTTCCGGGCCTCCGACCTGGGCACGGTGCCCGCCGGCGCGCGCATCGAGCGCAACCAGGCGGTCTACGCGGCGTTCACGCGCCCAGGAACCCACCGCGTGACGACCCGGAACGGGATCGGCGGCGCCCAGCAGTCGGTCGACGCGGTCGCGGCCGGGCGCCAGCCCCTGTGGTTCGACGTGCGGGTCGACGACGTCACGGTGACCGGTGCCGGCCAGACGCTGGACGCGTCCGCACCCGGCACGAGCGACCACCTGACCCTCGTGCCGTTCCAGTCGGTCGACCTCGTGATCGCCCCGGCGGTGCCGCGGATCCACCAGGTCACCGCGCTCGAGCCCACGGGTGCGCTGGTGATCGACACGGCCGCGCGGCTCACGGCCCGCTCCGCCACCACGACGCCCGTCCCGGTCGAGGTCAGCCGTCTGCACGCCGCGACCGACGGGCACTACCAGGGTGGGCTGGCCCGCGCCGGCATGCACCTGTCGCGCGACCTGCACGTGCCCGTGCGGACCCTGACCGTCGAGGTCGTCGCGACGCTCCCGCTGCGCGACGCTGCCCGTCGGGAGGCCACCGAGCTCACGACCCTCGCGCGCGGCACCGAGGCCTTCCTCCTGGTCCCGGCGCCGGTCACGACTCCCCCGGCGATCACCTCGATCAACGGCGCCGCACCGCCCTCGGGCACGGCCGACCCGGTCTCCCGCGCGGACGCACCCGACGCCGCAGCCTTCCTCGGGGCGACCGGCTCGGCGTTCCGCGTGCAGTTCGCCGACACCGCGACCACCGGGACCTACACGCTGTCGGTGCAGGTCGGTGACGGCGGTTCGTCCCAGACACTCACCTGCGACTTCACGCTGAGCTGAGCGCACGGTCGGGCACGAGGCGCGCGACGAGCGCCGCGGTTGCGGCCGACGGCTCGACTCCGAGCTCGCGGCGCAGCAGCTGACGGCACGCGGCGAACGCGCGGCGGGCCTCGGCCAGGTTGCCCTCCGCGAGGTGCACCGCGATCACGGTGCGGTGCGCGCTCTCGCGCAACGGGTCGGCGCGCAGCGCCGTCAGCGCGAGGTTCACCGCCGCCGCGAACCTGCTCTCGGACGCGAGCCGGCGGGCCACGGCCTCGAGCAGGTGCAGCCGCAGCTGTCGCACGCGCTCACGGTCCTCCGCGACCCACTCGTCGTCCCAGTCCGGGAGCAGGTCCGCGTCCGCGAGCCGCGACAGCGACGTGACCTCGTCGTCGGGCTCGTCGACGGCCAGCGCCCGCTGCGTGAGGTCCTGCACGTCCACCGTGACCGCGAGTCCCAGCTCGACCCAGCCCCGGTCGACCCGCAGCACGAACGGCGCCACGAGGCCCACCCGCCACAGTGCCGTGCGCAGGTTCGCCCCCGCGCGCTGGTCCGCGACCGACGGCCACAGCGTGCCCGCCGCACGTGCCCGGGGCACCGCTCCGCGCAGGCACACCAGGGCGACGACCCGCCGGCACGACCCGCCGAGCTCGACCGACCTCCCGGCCACCTGCAGGCGGAAGTCGCCGAGCAACGTCACGCGTGCGCCGGGCTCCTGCACGCCCGTCCGCGGCTGAGCCGCGCGCTCCGTCCCATGGTCGCCCATCGCCCGCCGCCCGTCACGCCCGGCCGGACCCGGGCGGTGCGGGCACGGGCGTCGTCACGTTCTCGCCGGACCTCGTCGTCACAGCGTCCCCCCACGCTCGGACCACCACGGACGACACGAAGGAGCGCACGAACGGCGCCGTAGATACTCGTGCGGCCGCGGGCTGAGTCAGTGCATCAAGGGCACCACCGTGGCACCGCCGCCGAGCTCGCGCTCGTCGGGGCGCGTACCCGTCAGCCGTAGAAGACGCGCTCGACCACCGCTCGGGCGCGCCGGGCGGTGCGCAGGTACGTCTGCTCGAGCTCGCCACCGGAGCCCGACGGGTACCCGATGACGCGCGCGAGCCCGCCGAGCGCGTGGTGGTCGTGCGGCAGGGCGTCGGCGTGTGCGCCCTCCGCACGGCCGGTCCACAGCACGTTGGCGTCGCGCAGGCGCGACGCGAGCTCCCAGGCCTGGACCAGGGCGGTCAGGTCGTCCGCCTCGAGCAGGCCCGCACCGCACGCCGCGGCGAGCGCGTCGAGCGTGCTCGTCGTGCGCAGCCCCGCCACCTCGTGGGCGTGCTGCAGCTGCAGGAGCTGGGCGGTCCACTCGACGTCCGCGATCCCGCCCCGGCCGAGCTTGAGGTGCCGCGCGGGGTCCTGGCCGCGGGGCAGTCGCTCCGCCTCGACGCGCGCCTTGATGCGCCGGACCTCGCGCAGCGTGCTCGCGTCCAGTCCGCCCTCGGGGTAGCGCAACGGGTCGACGAGCGCGACGAAGCGCTCCCCGAGCTCGGCGTCACCGGCCACGGGCCGCGCACGCAGCAACGCCTGGCTCTCCCACGGCGACGACCAGCGCTCGTAGTACTCCGCGTACGCGTCGAACGACCGCGCGAGGGGGCCGTTGCGGCCCTCCGGGCGCAGGTCGGCGTCGACCGCGAGGGCGGGCTCGGGACCGAGCGCGCCCAGGAGCTGGCGCAGGGCGGTTGCCACCGCGACCGCGAACTCCTGTGCCGCGCGCGAGTCCGCGCCCGGCTCGGGATCGTGCACGAACAGCACGTCGGCGTCCGACGCATACCCCATCTCGCGCCCGCCCAACCGGCCCATCGCGACGACGAGCATGCGCGTCGGGTTCCGGTCGAGGCCCCGCGCCTGGCGGGTCTCGGCCTCCGCGACGCGCAGCGCCCCCGCGAGGACGACGTCGGCCGCGGCGGTCACGCTCTGGGCCGCCCGCGCGCCCGTCACGACTCCCAGGACGTCCGCGACCGCTGTGCGCGCGAGCTCACGACGACGCAGCCCACGCAGGAACGTGACCGCCGGCACGGGCTCGTGCGCACGCGTCAGCGCCGCGTCGACCTCGGCGGCCAGGCGCTCACGACCGCGGGGCTCGAGCTCGTCGTCGTCCGCGAGCCAGGTCACCGACTCGGGCGAGCGGGTGAGCGCGTCGGCCACGTAGCGCGACGTCGACACCGCGTGCGCGAGGCGCTGCGCGGCCGTGCCCGAGTCCCGCAGGAGCTTGAGGTACCAGTGCGTCGTACCCAGCTGCTCGGACAGGCGTCGGAACGCGAGCAGGCCGCCGTCGGGGTCCGGGCCCTCGGCGAACCAGCCGAGCATGACCGGCAGCAGCTGGCGCTGGATCGACGCGCGCCGCGAGACCCCCTCGGTGAGCGCGGCGATGTGCCGGGCCGCACCGGCCGGGTCGCGGTAGCCGATCGCCGCGAGCCGGGCGCGCGCGGCCTCGGGAGCCAGGCTCGCCTCCTCGTCGGACAGCCGCGCCGTCGCGGGCAGCAGGGGCCGGTAGAACAGCTCCTCGTGCAGGTGGCGCACGTCGCGCCGCACCTGGCGCCAGCGCTCGAGCAGTCCCTCGGCGCCTTCGGCGCGCATCCCGACCGAGCGCGCGAGCCGCCGCAGGTCCGCCTCACCCGTCGGCAGCAGGTGGGTGCGCTGCAGCCGGTGCAGCTGGATGCGGTGCTCGAGCAGCCGCAGGAACCGGTAGCAGACCGCGAGCCGGGCCGCGTGGTCGCGGCCCACGTAGCCGTCGGCCGCGAGCGCCGCGAGGGCCGTGAGCGTGCTGCCGCTGCGGATGGCCTCGTCGGACCGGCCGTGCACGAGCTGCAGCAGCTGGACCGTGAACTCGACGTCCCGCAGCCCTCCGACGCCCAGCTTGAGCTGACGGTCGGCCTCCGCGGCGGGGATGTTCCCCTCGACGCGTCGGCGCATCGCCTGCGAGTCCTCGACGAAGTGCTCGCGCTGCACCGCCGACCACACGAACGGCTGCGTCATCTCGACGTACGCGCGTCCCAGGGCGACGTCTCCCGCGAGCGGGCGAGCCTTGAGCAGCGCCTGGAACTCCCACGTCTTGGCCCAGCGCTCGTAGTACGCGCGGTGGCTCGCGAGCGTGCGGACCAGCGGCCCGTCCTTGCCCTCGGGCCGCAGCGCCGCATCGACCGGCCACAGCGCAGGCTCGCCCGCGGGCGTCGAGCAGGCCCGGGCCAGCCCTGAGGCCAGCCGGGTGCCCGCCGCGAGCGCGTCCGCCTCGCTCAGGCCCGAGCCCTCGGCGGGCTCGCACACGTAGATGACGTCCACGTCGGACACGTAGTTGAGCTCACGGCCGCCAGCCTTGCCCATCCCGATCACCGCGAGCCGCACGCCCGCGCCGTGGTCGGGCAGGTCCGCCCGGGCCAGCGCGAGCGCCGACTCGAGCGCCGCAGCGGCCAGGTCTGCGAGCGCGGCCGCGACGCCCGGCATGCGGTTGAGGGGGTCGGGCACCGTCAGGTCGGTCGCCGTGATCCGCAGCAGCCGCGACCGGTACGCCCGGCGCATCGCGTCGATGCCGTCCGTCCCGACGACCGTCGCGACCGGAACGTCGTGCGTCGGGTCGGCACCCACGGCGCGCAGCAGCTCGGCGCGCACCTCCGCCGCCGGCACGCCCGTCCCGGGGGTCGGGTCGGCGACCAGCCGCAGGTTGGCCGGGTGCGCGCCGAGCGTGTCGCCGAGCGCGACCGACGCGCCGAGCACGGCGAGCAGGCGATGCCGCGGCTCGTCGTCGTGCGTGAGGGTCTGCGTGAGCAGCGCGCTCAGCCCGGCGTCGTCGCGGACCGCTCCCGCGAGCTTGGCGAGCGCGAGCAGCGCCGCATCGGGGTCGGCGACGTCGGCCAGGGGCCCGACGAGGACCTCCGCCGCGTCGGGCAGCACCTCGAGCAGCGCCGCGTCCGCGAGCAGCCGCTCTGCCCGCGGGACGTCGTCGACGCCCGCGCGCGTCAGGCGTGCGGCGAGCGACGCTCCGCGCTCGGGACGTTCGCTCATCGGTTCACAGGACCGGCAGGAACCGCTTCAGCTCGTACGGCGTGACCTGCGCGCGGTACTCGTCCCACTCGCGACGCTTGTTGCGCAGGAAGAAGTCGAACACGTGCTCACCGAGGGTCTCGGCCACGAGCTCCGACTTCTCCATCACCGCGATCGCCTGGTCGAGCGACTGCGGCAGCGGCTCGATGCCCAGCGCGCGACGCTCGGCGTCGGTGAGCTCCCACACGTCGTCGTCGGCACCCTCGGGCATCTCGTACCCCTCCTCGATGCCCTTGAGGCCGGCCGCGAGCAGGACGGCGAACGCGAGGTACGGGTTGGTCGCGCTGTCGACCGCGCGGTACTCGACGCGGCTCGAGTTGCCCTTGCCCGGCTTGTACATCGGGATCCGGACGAGCGCGGAGCGGTTGTTGTGACCCCAGCAGATGTAGCTCGGCGCCTCGGCGCCGCCCCACAGGCGCTTGTAGGAGTTCACGAACTGGTTGGTCACGGCGGTGATCTCCGCGGCGTGCTTGAGCAGTCCCGCGATGAAGTGGCGCGCGACCTTCGACTGCTCGAGGTGCGCACCCGGCTCGTGGAACGCGTTGCGGTCGCCCTCGAACAGCGACAGGTGCGTGTGCATGCCGGAGCCGGGCTGGTCGGCCAGCGGCTTGGGCATGAAGCTCGCGAACACCCCCTGCTCGAGCGCGACCTCCTTGACGACCTGGCGGAACGTCATGATGTTGTCCGCGGTCGTCAGCGCGTCGGCGTAGCGCAGGTCGATCTCGTTCTGTCCCGGGCCGGCCTCGTGGTGCGAGAACTCCACCGAGATGCCCATGGACTCGAGCATCGTGATCGCCGCACGCCGGAAGTCGTGCGCGGTGCCGCGCGGCACGTGGTCGAAGTAGCCACCCTGGTCGACCGGGACGAGCGGCAGGCTCGGGTCTGCGGGCGCGTCGAACAGGTAGAACTCGACCTCGGGGTGCGTGTAGAACGTGAACCCCTTGTCGCTCGCGCGGCTCAGCGCGCGCTTGAGCACGTTGCGCGAGTCGGCAAGGCTCGGCTCGCCCTCGGGCGTCAGCAGGTCGCAGAACATGCGCGCGGTCCCGTGCCGCTCGCCACGCCACGGCAGCACCTGGAACGTGGACGGGTCGGGGCGGGCGATCATGTCGGCCTCGTACACGCGCGTCAGGCCCTCGATGGCGCTGCCGTCGAACCCGATGCCCTCGGAGAACGCGGCCTCGAGCTCGGCGGGAGCGACCGCCACCGACTTCAGGATCCCGAGCACGTCGGTGAACCAGAGACGGATGAAGCGGATGTCCCGCTCCTCGACCGTACGGAGCACGAACTCCTGCTGCCTGTCCATGCCGCCCATCCTGCCTGATCCCACCCCCTGCACACGTGCCCATCCCACCCACCGGCGCGCCCCGCTCCGAGCCACCCACCCCCGACCCCACCTTGCACCCCCCACCCACGCTCCCGTCCAGCGCAACGACACCCCGCCGCACCCCCCGAGCGCCACCACCCCCACCCCGCCCCGCTACGTACCTGCCATCGCTGCGTGGGTGCATGGATGAGTGCAGGCTTCATGCGCTCGACCACCACCCACCCTGCATTCATCACTGCAGCGACGGGCGGAAGGGGGCGGCGTCGCGGCGTCGGAGCTCAGCGTGAGCGGGTGGCCGTCGGCCGGGGCTGGGCAGGGCGAGCCGATCTCAGCGTGCGGAGCGGGGCGAGCCGACCTCAGCGCTCGGGGCGGGGTGGCGCGTCCACAGGTGGGGCGGTCGTCGCGACGATCGTGCGGGGACACGCGGTGAGATGCGGTGTGGTCAGGACATCGATCGGCGAGCCACTGCTCGCACTGGCTGACGTGCAGGAAGGCATGCTCACACGCGCCCAGCTGCGCGCGGCCGGGGTCAGCGACGCGGTGGTCCGAGGTCGGCTCGTCAGCCAGTGGCGCGCGGTGCTTCCCGGCGTGGTGCGACTCTCCCGCGCGCCGCTCGACGAGCACGCGAGGTACCTCGCCGCGACGCTCATGGCCGGACCGGACGCCGTCATCACCGGCATCGCGGGCGCACGGCTGCACGGTCTCACCAACGCCGGGACGCCGGAGGTCGTCGACCTGCTCGTCCCGGCCCGCCGCGCCCCGCGGCGGG
>NZ_BJLQ01000013.1 GCF_006538725.1 Cellulomonas gelida | reverse complement strand
CGGCGGCTCGTCGGGCCACGGCTCGTCCGCGAGCCGGTCCTGAGGCGAGGTGTCGTCCGGGTGCACGCGCCCACCCTACGAGCCCTCACCCACACCTCCTCCCGCTCGTCCACACCCTCCCGACGCCCGGGGGCCACGTCCGCGCGTCACGGGAGCCGGAGCCGGACCCGGTCCTGCCCCCGAGCAGGCACGGGCGAGCGACACGCGTCAGCGAGTGACCCGGCGCCCCGGCGTCCGTAGGGTGGCGGGGTGGGAATCGCACTCGTCACCGGCGCCAGCGCCGGCCTGGGCCTGGAGTTCGCCTGGCAGCTCGCGACGGCCAAGCACGACCTCGTGCTCGTCGCACGCGACGAGCAGCGCCTGCAGCGCCTCGCCGCACAGCTCGAGGCGGGCGCGGGCATCCGCGCCGAGGTCCTCGTCGCGGACCTCGCGGACCGTGCGCAGGTCGAGCGCGTGGCGGACCGGCTGCGCGACGACGAGCGTCCCGTGGGCCTGCTGGTCAACAACGCGGGCCTCGGGCTCAACCAGCACTTCGTCGGCGGCGACCTGGCACGCGAGGAGGCCGCGCTCGACCTGATGGTCCGCACGCCGCTCGTCCTGTCGCACGCGGCGGCCGAGGCGATGGTCGCGCGCGGCCGGGGCGCGATCCTCAACGTCGCGTCGATCGCGGCGCTGCTCGCGTCGGGGACGTACTCGGCGCACAAGGCGTGGGTGCGCACGTTCACCGAGGGGCTCGCGGTCGAGCTCAAGGGCACGGGTGTCACGGCGACCGCGCTGTGCCCGGGGTTCGTGCACACCGAGTTCCACGAGCGCGGGCGCATCGACGTCTCGGCGTACCCGCAGGTCGCGTGGCTCAACGCGGAGGACGTGGTCGCCAAGGCGCTCGCGGACGTGCGCCGCGGCGTGGTGATCTCGACGCCGAGCCTGCGCTACCGCACGGTCGCGGCGGCGGCCCGCCTGGCACCCCGCAGCGCGATCCGCGCAGTCGGGCGGTACCGCAAGGCGGTGGAGGGCACCCCGCGGCCTGTGGACGAACCTGCCGGGTGAACGCCTCGTCCCGGTAGCCTTCCCGGCGTGACCGACGACGCACTCGCGGCCAGCCCGCGCGACCAGCTCCGCCAGCTCATCACCGACCTCGCCGTGGTGCACGGCAAGGTCACGCTCTCGTCCGGCCGCGAGGCCGACTACTACGTGGACCTGCGCCGCGTGACGCTGCACCACCGTGCCGCGCCGCTCATCGGCCACCTCATGCTCGACCTGCTCGAGGAGGTCGGCCTCGGCACCGCGGAGGTCGACGCGGTGGGCGGGCTGACGCTCGGTGCCGACCCGGTCGCGACGTCCGTGCTGCACGCCGCGGCGAGCCGCGGGCAGGACGTCGACGCGTTCGTGGTGCGCAAGGAGGGCAAGGCCCACGGGCTGCAGCGTCGGATCGAGGGACCGGACGTCACGGGCCGACGAGTCGTCGTGCTCGAGGACACCTCGACGACGGGTGGCTCCGCGATCACCGCGGTCGAGGCCGTGCGCGAGGCGGGTGGCGAGGTCGCGGGCGTCGCGGTCATCGTCGACCGCGGCACGGGCGCGCGCGAGGCGATCGAGGCGCTCGGCGTCCCGTACCACTTCCTGTTCGACCTGACGGACCTCGGTCTGGCCTGACCGGGCGCGCAGGGGGAGACGACGATGCCCGCGTGGCTGACGCACCGACGCCTGGGTTGGGCCGCTGCGGGCGGCGCTGCGTTCGTGATCGTCGTCGGCCGCATCGCGGGGGACGGGCCGCTCCTCGACGCGCTGAGCGTCCTGTTCTGGCTGTGCGCGGGCACGCTCGTCTACCTCGCATACACCTCGCAGTCCCGGCGGCACCGTGTGCTCTCGCGGGCGGTGGAGCAGTGGGCGCAGGAGCGAGGCTGGGCGTACGCGCCGCGCGACGACTCGGTGCTGGCGGTGCTGACGGGTTCGCCCTTCGAGCCGGGGTACGCGAGCGGTGAGCACATGGCGGTCGACGTCGTGCGGGCGTGCCGCGTGACGGGGACGCCGTCGTGGGGCGGCGCCATGCTGAAGGGGGACGCCCGCAAGGGTCGCGACACGATCTCGTTCACGTTCCGCTACCTGGTGCGGGAGAAGTACGGCCTGAAGGTCTGGGCAGACGTGCACGTGGTGGCGATCCGCCTCCCGGTCGCGCTGCCGAAGATGCAGGTGCAGCCCGAGGGCGTCGGCACCGCGGTGGCCAAGGCTGCCGGCGCGATCGACCACCTGATCGAGTCCGCGGACTTCAACGACGCGTACTTCGCCGGCGCCGAGGACCCGCGCACCGCGCACGCCATCCTGAACGCTCGCCTGGCTCAGCGGCTCCTGGAGCCGGATCTCGCGGGCGGGTCGTGGGAGATCGACCGTCGCTGGATCCGCACGTGGGACGCGACGGGCACGCGGGTCGACGTGCTCGACGACCGCCTGCGCCTGCTCGACACGGTCGTCGACCACATCCCGCGGCACGTGTGGCTCGACGCCCGTTCGGAGGCGCGTCGTGCCTGAGCCCGACACGTTCGTCGACGCCGGCTTCCTCGAGAGCGGACCGAACCCGGTGGTGCTCGTCCTGGCCGTCGGGCTCGTGCTCATGGGCGGCCTGCTGACCTGGTCCGTGATCTCGCACCGCAAGCACCAGAAGGCGCTGGACGCGTGGCTCGAGCCGCGCCGCTGGCACCGGCTCCCGGCGGACCGCTCACTCGTGAGCCGCTGGCGTGGCACGCCGTTCGGCACGGGAGACAACCGCAAGGTCGCCGACGTGGTCGCGGGGTCGTTCCAGGGCTACGACCTCCTGTCGTTCGTGTACTCGTACGAGACGTCGAGCACCGACAGCGACGGCAGCCGCTCGACGACGACGCACACGTTCCACCTCGTCACGCTGCAGCTCCCGGCGTTCCTGCCGGACCTGGAGGTCACGCCCGAGTCGGTGGGCTCGCGCCTGGCCACCGCGTTCGGGAAGGTCGACCTGGACGTCGAGTCGGACGAGTTCAACAAGCGCTTCGTGGTGCGTGCGACGGACCTGGCGGTAGGCCACGCGATCCTGCACCCGCGCCTCGTCGAGCGGTTGCTGCGCGAGGGTCGCGTCGCGTGGCGCATCGAGGGGACCACGCTCCTGACCTGGGCGTCGGGGCGCACGAACCTGCAGCGGCTGGACGCGCGCATCGCGCTGCTGGCCGCCATCGCGGACGCCGTCCCGCGACATGTCTGGCTGGACCACGGGCACGATCCCCTGGCCCGCTAGGCTCACGCCAACCCCTGGAGAAGGAGCCGTCGTGCCTGCTGGAGCCATCGTCGCGATCGTCGTGGTCGTGCTCGTCGTCATCGTCCTGCTGTGGGCAATCGCGCAGTACAACGCGCTGGTGCGGCTGCGGAACCTGGTGCAGGAGTCGTGGCGCCAGATCGACGTCGAGCTGCACCGCCGGCACGACCTCATCCCGAATCTCGTCGAGACCGTCAAGGGCTACGCCCAGCACGAGCGCGCGGTGTTCGACGAGGTGACGCGTGCACGCGCCGCCGCGGCCGGGGCTGGCGCCTCGGTCGCCGAGCAGGCGGCGCAGGAGAACCAGCTGACGCAGGCGCTCGGGCGCCTGTTCGCCGTCGCGGAGAACTACCCGGTGCTGCGCGCGAGCGAGAACTTCCAGCAGCTGCAGAACGAGCTGTCCACGACCGAGGACCGCATCGCCGCGGCCCGGCGCTTCTACAACGCCAACGTCCGCAGCCTCAACACGAAGATCGAGACCTTCCCGACGAACGTCATCGCCGGGATGTTCCACTTCGAGCGGGCCGAGTACTTCGAGGTCGAGGACCCGCAGGTCCGTCAGGCGCCGAACGTCCAGTTCTGACCCCGTCCAGTTCTGACCCCGTCCATGTCTGACCCCGTCCGGTTCTGACCCCGTCCCTGGCGACGAGGCCGGACCCACGAGACACCGAAGGGCCGGTCGCCGCGAGCGACCGGCCCTTCGCCGTGGCCCCAGCGGGCTGGAGGTCACATGGTCGTCGAGTCGTACGAGACGCCACCCGAGACGTCCCAGCCGCCGTCGACGAGCAGGACCTGCCCGTTGACGAACGAGCCCTCGTTGAGCAGGAACGAGACGGCCGCCGCGAGCTCGGCGGGCTGGCCCCACCGGCCGATGGTGGTCGTCGCGAGGCTCGCTGCGGCGCCTTCCGGCGTCGCGAGGAGCGCGGCGTTGATGGGCGTCTCGATCGTGCCGGGCGCGATGGCGTTGATCAGGATGCCCTGACGCCCGTACTCGACCGAGGCCTGACGCGTGAGCGCCTCGACCGCACCCTTCGACGCGGTGTACGACGCGAGCCCCTGCAGGCCCTTGTGCGCGGCGAGGGAGGCGATGTTGACGATGCGGCCGCCGCCGCGCTCGAGCATCGAGGGGATGACGGCGCGCATGCCGAGCCAGATCCCCTTCGCGTTGATGCCGAGCACGTGGTCCCAGGCCTCCTCGGTGAGGTCGACGACCGTGTCGGGGCTCAAGCGGTTGACGACGCCCGCCACCGCGGCCATCAGGTCGACCCCGCCGAACTTCTCGGTGATGGCGGCCATCGCGGCGTCCCAGTCGGCGGCCTTCGACACGTCGAGCGTGACGCCGAACGCGGTGCCGCCCGCGGCCTCGATCTGCGCGACGGTGTCGTCGGTGCCCAGGACGTCGGCGCACACGACGGCGTGGCCATCTGCGGCGAGGCGGATGGCGGTGGCTCGACCGATGCCGCTGTGCGCACCGGTCACGAGAGCGATCTTCTGGGTCTTGTCCATCGAGTCTCTCCTTCGTGCATGAACACCGCCGAGCGGTCCGGCTGTGGTCAATCCACGGTAAGCCGATGGAAAAGCATTTCCGTAGGACGAACGGACCGACCGCCGCGTCGGGCACGGCTCGGTCAAGCGCGGGTCGGCAGACCGCCGGCTAGACCGCCGTCGGGAGGCTGACGAGCGCCGGGGTGACGCACGCGATGGCGGTCACGACGAGCGTCGCGGCGATCTCGCCGAACCCGATCGCCCGGGCGCTGGGCCACGGCCGACGCTGAGGCACGAGGATCGCGCGCAGCAGCAGACCCGTGGCCCCCGCGACGAGCGCGCCGGCCACGGCGATGCTGCCGGCCTCGGCGCCGCGTGCCACGAGGATCGCGAGCACCGCGCACGCGAGCGCGACGAGCTCCGCGTGGTAGGCGATCGAGGCCGTCAGCACCGCGCGGTTGCCGCGTTCGCGCAGCAGCGTCTTGACGTAGGGAACGGTGCCGAGGAAGTACGCGGCGAGCACCGCGGTCGTCGCCCACACCGCGACGTCGCCCGCGCCGGGCGGCAGCCACGTGTCGGTGAGCCGCAGCGCCGAGGGGTTCGCGTCGCTCCCGAGCCCGGCCGAGACGACCGTCATGAGCATCGCCGCACCCACCGTCACGGTGTCGTTGAGCCACGACCGGTCGGCGCGACGGACCGAGCACGCGAGGCTCGTCGCGAGCAGCAGCGCGTAGACGGGAGCCCAGCGCAGCAGGCCGGGGGCGCTCGCGAGCAGTGCGCCGCCCAGGACGACGACGCCGATCCCGTACGCGCGCACGGGCGGCCAGTAGCGCACGCGGCGCGCGGCGCGCAGCCACAGCCCGGTCGCGTGGAACGCGAGGTAGGCGACGAGCCAGGTGACCAGGAGCAGCGCATGGCGCCAGGTGGCACCCGTCAGGACGGCCCCGACGACGACCGGGACGACGAGCATCGCCCAGGCGCCGTGCTCGCGCGGCACCCACCCCGGCCCGCGCCGACGCCGGTTCGTCGGCCTGGCGGGCGAGCGGGGCGCCGGTGTCGTCATCGGGCGAATCTCCCCAATGAGACGCGCCGCGGCGTGGGACCTAGGTCCCGGCGGGGTCAGCGCACGCGCTCGACCAGGTCCGCGACCGAGTCGACGATCTCTGAGGGGCGGAACGGGAAGCGCTCCACGTCCGCGGGCCGCGTCGAGCCGGTGAGCACCAGGAAGGTGCGCAGCCCGGCCTCGATCCCGGCGACGACGTCGGTGTCCATGCGGTCGCCGACCATCGCGGTGTGCTCGGAGTGCGCGTCGATCCGGTTCAGCGCGGACCGGATCATCATGGGGTTGGGCTTGCCCACGTAGTAGGGCTGACGCCGGGTCGCGGCCTGGATCATCGCGGCCACGGCACCCGTCGCGGGCAGGTCGCCGTCCACCGACGGCCCGGTGACGTCCGGGTTGGTGCAGATGAAGCGCGCGCCGCCCTGGATCAGCCGGATCGCCTTGGTGATCGCCTCGAACGAGTACGTGCGCGTCTCGCCCAGGACGACGAAGTCGGGCTCGGCCGCGGTGAGCGTGTAGCCGGCCTCGTAGAGCGCGGTGGTGAGCCCCGCCTCGCCGATGACGTACGCCGAGCCCGTGGGCATCTGGTCGACGAGGAACTGCGCGGTGGCGAGCGCCGAGGTCCAGATCGCCTCCTCGGGCAGGTCGATGCCGGAGGTCGCGAGCCGGGCGCGCAGGTCGCGCGGCGTGAAGATCGAGTTGTTCGTGAGCACGAGGAACGGCCGCTCGGCGTCCCGCAGCGCGCGCACGAACTCCGCGGCGCCGGGCACGGCGATGCCCTCGTGGACGAGGACCCCGTCCATGTCGGACAGCCAGGCCTTGATCTCGCGCGTCACTCGAACGACTTCCTCTCGATCTGCGCCCGCTCGCCGGGCTCGTCGTACCGCTCGTCGCGCTTCTCGGCGGGACCGCCGCGGCGCGCGCGCCAGACCTCGATCGCCATCGGCACGACGGAGATCAGGACGATCACGACGAGCAGCGCCTCGATGTTCTCCTTGACGAACGAGACATTGCCCAGCGCGAAGCCGAGCAGGGTCACGCCCACGCCCCACAGCAGCGCGCCCACGACGTTGTAGGAGACGAAGTGCCGGTAGCGCATGTTGCCGACGCCGGCCGCGACCGGGGCGTACGTCCGCACGATGGGCACGAAGCGCGCGACGATGATCGTCCGGCCGCCGTACTTGTCGAAGTACGCGTACGTCTGGTCGATGTACGACTGCTTGAAGAAGCGTGAGTCCGGCTTGTTGAAGACCTTGGGCCCCAGCTTGCGGCCGATGAGGAACGCGGTCTGGTCCCCGAGGAACGCCGCCAGGAAGATCAGCAGGCACAGCAGCCACAGCGGGAAGTTCAGGATGTCCTGCGCGACGAGCGCGCCCGCGGTGAACAGCAGCGAGTCGCCCGGCAGGAGCGGGAACAGCAGGCCCGTCTCGATGAACACCACGACGATGATGCCGAGCAGCGCGAACGTGCCGAAGGACTCGATGAGGTGCTCGGCGTTGAGGAAGTCGGGTCCCAGGGCGTGCAGCGGCCCGGAGGCAGGCGCGATCGCCGCGAGCGCGGTCGTCGTGAGCATGTGACCCAGCGTACGGGGCGGGCTGTGACCCGGCTGCGGGCCTGCTGTGCGCACTCTGTGCACGTCCGCGTGCAGCGGGCGGGGACGGGCCGACGAGCGCAGGCGACGCCCGAGGCGTGGACGCGGTGCTGACCGGGCCGGCCCGTCTGTGCTGGATTGGCCTCGCGACGTGACGACGCAGCCGTCGCGCACGCGCGGCTCAGCGAGAGAGGACACCCGATGAGCGGACGGCTCGAGACCTTGCTCGGCATCGACCTCCCGATCGTGCTCGGACCGTTCGGCGGCGTGTCGTCGGTCGAGCTCACCGCGACGGTGAGCCGGCTCGGCGGGCTCGGGTCGTACGGCCTGTACGGCTACGACGCCGAGCGGATCGCACGCACGGCCGCCGCGCTGCGCGCCGCGACGGACCGTCCGTTCGCGCTCAACCTGTGGCTCGCGACGGGCGACGAGGTCCGGCCCGGTGACGTCGACCTGACCGGCCCGCGCGCGGCGGTCGCGCCGTTCTTCGACGAGCTCGGGCTCGCGCAGCCGGACGAACCCGCGGCGTTCCTGCCCGACGTGGACGACCAGCTCACGGCGGCCCTCGACGCCCGCCCGGCGGTGCTCAGCCTGGTGTTCGGCACGCCGCCCGCGTGGGTGGTCGAGCGTGCGCACGCGAGTGGCACCCGAGTCGTGGGCACGGCGACGACGGTCGACGAGGCGCGTGCGCTCGAGGACGCCGGTGTCGACGCCGTGGTGGCGTGCGGCGCCGAGGCGGCGGGGCACCGGGTCTCGTTCCTGCACCGCGCGTCGGACGCGCTCGTCGGGACGTTCTCCCTGGTGCCGCAGGTCGTCGACGCGGTCCGCGTCCCGGTGCTCGCGGCCGGGGGAGTCGCCGATCGTCGCGGGGTCGCCGCGGCGCGCGCTCTCGGGGCGGACGGCGTGGTCGTCGGCACCGCGTTCCTGCGCACGCGGCAGTCGGCGGCGAGCGACGCGCACCGCGCCGCGATCGCCGCGACCCCCGCGCACGGCACGGTCCTGACGAGCGCCATGAGCGGGCGCCTGTCACGCGGCGTGCCGAACCGCGCCGTGCGGGAGATCGAGCGCTCGGGCCAGGTGGCGCCGTTCCCGGCGCAGAACTGGCTCACCGGGCAGTTCCGCGGCCCGGCCGGCGCACGGGACCTGGGCGAGCTGCAGTCGTTGTGGCTGGGGCAGTCGGCTGCGCTCGCGCGGCACGACGACGCGGCGGACGTGCTTGCCGAGCTCGCCGCGGGCCTGGCCTGACCGGGCCGGGCGACACGGGGCCGGTCGGCGAGAACCGGACGACCGACCGGACTACGTTGGCCTCGTGGAGGAGTCCGAGGTCGGGGTCCCTCCGTGGCCAGGGGGTCCGGAGGCGTGGCCGGACGACCCCCGCTACGACCCCGACCTGCTCGCCCACGGCGACCGCCGCAACGTCGCGGACCGGTACCGCTACTGGACGCTCGAGGCGATCGTCGCGGACCTCGACCTGCGCCGGCACGCGTTCCACGTCGCGATCGAGAACTGGCAGCACGACCTGAACATCGGGTCGGTGGTCCGTACCGCCAACGCGTTCCTGGCGGCGCGCGTGCACATCGTCGGACGCCGCCGGTGGAACCGCCGCGGCGCGATGGTGACCGACCGCTACCAGCACGTGCAGCACCACGCGAGCGTGGGCGAGCTCATCGCGTGGGCCAACGCGGAGGACCTGCCGGTGCTGGGCGTGGACAACCTGCCCGGCTCGGTGCCGCTCGAGGGGTACCCGTTGCCCCGGGCGTGCGTCCTGCTGTTCGGCCAGGAGTCCGTGGGGCTGTCCGAGGAGGCGCGTGCGGCCGCGGTCGACGTGCTGCACATCGCGCAGTTCGGCTCGACGCGCTCGATCAACGCGGGCGCCGCGGCTGCGATCGCGATGCACACGTGGGTCACGCAGCACGCGGGCCTGACGGCCCGCACCGCCGACGAGGGCTGAGTCCTCGCGGCGTGGGACGTCCATGGGAAGGACGTCCCGGACGCGCGAACGCCCGGTAGTGGCAAACTCGGGGGCGACACCACCCCCACACAAGCCACAGGAGATGTGAGCAGATGGCTATCGCCACCCCCGAGGTCTACGCGGAGATGATCGACCGGGCGAAGGCGGGCAAGTTCGCCTACCCGGCCGTCAACATCACGTCGTCGCAGACCGTCACCGCCGCCATCCAGGGCTTCGCGGAGGCTGAGTCCGACGGCATCATCCAGGTCTCGGTCGGTGGCGCGGAGTACGCGTCGGGCTCGACGATCAAGGACCGGGTCTCCGGTTCGCTCGCGCTCGCGGCGTACGCGACCGAGGTCGCCAAGCACTACGGCGTGACGATCGCGCTGCACACCGACCACTGCGTCAAGAAGAACCTCGACTCGTGGGTCCGCCCGCTGCTCGCCCTCGAGGCCGAGCAGGTCAAGCGCGGCGAGAACCCGACGTTCCAGTCGCACATGTTCGACGGCTCGGACATCCCGCTCGACGAGAACCTCGTCATCGCCGCGGAGCTCCTCGAGCTCTCGCAGGCCGCGCGCACGATCCTCGAGATCGAGGTCGGCGTCGTGGGTGGCGAGGAGGACGGCCACGAGGCCGCGATCAACGACAAGCTCTACACCACGGCCGAGGACGGCCTGGCCACGGTCCGCGCGCTCGGTTCGGGCGAGAAGGGCCGCTACCTGACGGCCCTCACGTTCGGCAACGTGCACGGCGTGTACAAGCCCGGTGCGGTCAAGCTGCGCCCGTCGATCCTGGCGGACATCCAGAAGGCCGTCGGCGCGGAGCTCGGCAAGGAGTCGCCGTTCGACCTCGTGTTCCACGGTGGCTCGGGCTCGACGGCCGAGGAGATCGCCGAGGCGGTCGACAACGGCGTCATCAAGATGAACATCGACACGGACACGCAGTACGCGTTCAGCCGCCCGGTCGCGGACCACTTCTTCCGCAACTACGACGGCGTGCTGAAGATCGACGGCGAGGTCGGCAACAAGAAGGCCTACGACCCGCGCGCGTGGGGCAAGCTGGCCGAGGCCGGCATGGCCGCGCGCATCGTCGAGGCTGCCCAGCAGCTGCGCTCGGCGGGCCAGAAGCTGCGCTGACCCAGCGCTGACGCACCCGCGTCGCACACGACGAGCCGCGCGGTCCCTGGAGGGGCCGCGCGGCTCGTTCGTTCGTGGCGACCGGCCTCAGTGGGGCCGGGCGTCCGGTGCGACGGGCTGGAACTCGCGCTCGTCGCTCTCCTCGACCACGTCCAGCAGCTCGCCGATGCGCGTGACCTCGAGGAGGAAGCGCACGGTCGGCGGGACGCGCAGCAGCCGCACGCGGTGCTGCGAGCGGATCGACAGGCGCGCGAGGAACGCGACGCCCGACGAGTCCATGAAGGTGACGTGATGCGCGTCGACCTCGATCGGCAGCCCGACGTTCTCCGCCTCGGTCGTCGCCTCGTGCAGCTCGGCCCCGAGGTCGGCGTCGACCTCCCCTGACAGGACGATCCTCGTCGCGTCCGCCCCGACGATGACGTGGACGCCCCCCTGCTCCCCGTCGCGGTGCGACGGGTCTTGCGCGGGACCGGCCGTCGGCTGGACGGGCCCGCCCTCGATCGTGCTGTTACCGTCGCGCACGGTGCTCCTTCCGGCGAGGACGACGCCAGGACGGCGTCGCTCCCGTTCGGCACGCTAGACGATCGGAGGTGGTCGCGGTCAACACCCAGGGCACGACGAGTACGTCCGGATCTGTCGCGAGTCACGGCTCCGGTGGTGCCGACGACCGTCCGGAGCCGCCCTCGGTCGACGTCCTGGCGCTCGCGCTGGAGTCCACGCAGGTGCCGTTCGCGATGTGCGACGCGCGCGACCTGCGCATCGTGTGGGCGAACGCGGCGTTCGAGCAGGCCACGGGGTACGACGCCGCGGGCGCCCGGGAGCGCCAGCGCCGCCCCGTCCCGCCGGAGGTCCGGCGGCACGGCGAGATGGCCGCGCTGCGGGCGCGGCTGCAGCGCGGCGAGCCGACGACGGCCGAGCTGTCGATCCCGCGCGCCGACGACTCGCTGTTCCGGTGCAAGGTCCACTTCTCACCCGTCCCGCACCCGGGCGGGGGTGCGCCCGAGCGCTGGATCGTGGCGTTCGAGGACCGCACCGAGCGCCTCACGCACGATGCCGAGCAGGCCCGGATCGTCGAGGCCGAGCGGCAGGAACGTCGCAGCGTCAACATCATCGTGCAGGTCTCGGACCTGCTCATGGACGTGACGGACCGCGTGACGCCCCTGCACGAGATCGCCGCGCTGCTGCGGCGCACCGTGGTCCGGTGGGCGTCGTTCTACGTCAACGACGGCGGCCTGCGTCCCCTGGACGCCGCGAGCGACCTGCGACCGCCCTCGGGCCGCGGCAGCAGGCACGGCGAGACGCGGCGCGCGGACGGCGGCGACGAGGCGCACGCGCCGCAGGACGAGGTGCAGCAGCTCCTCGACGGCGACAAGGACCGGCCGGTCGAGCTCGTCCTCGACCACGCGCACCCGCGCGCGTCGGCGTCGCACTGGCTCGCCGAGCGGATCGCGCGCGAGACGAGCGGTGACGTGACGGTCGGCGACGTGGACGGCCGTCAGGGGCGCGGGGGAGTCATGGGTGGCGGCCGGGCGTTCGTGCTGCCCGTGCCGGGGCGGCGCCGGGTCATCGGCGTGCTCGTCGTCCAGCCGCGCGAGCCCGGCGAGCTCGACGAGGCGACGACGACCGTGCTCGAGCTCATCGCGCGGCGCGTCGGGCTCGTGCTCGACAACGCGCGCCTGTACGACCGTGAGCACCGCCTCGCCGAGACGCTGCAGCGCGCGATGCTCCCGCAGCAGGCCGAGGTCGAGGGCCTCGACGTCTGGACCTACTACGCGCCGAACTCCGAGAACGCGCAGGTCGGCGGCGACTGGTACGACGTGCTGCAGATCGCCCCCGACGTCGTCGGCGTGGTGATCGGCGACGTCGTCGGGCACGACGTCGAGGCCGCGGCGGCGATGGGCCAGCTGCGCTCGGTCGTGCGGTCCTACGCGTACGACGTGACTCTGCCCGGCCCGGTGCTCGAACGTGTCGACCAGCTCGTCGCGGGCATGCGCATCCCGCGTGCGGCGGGTCTGGTGCTGTCCACCCTGCACCGCGACGGCGAGGCGTGGCGCCTGCGCTGGTCGCGCGCCGGGCACCTGCCCGTGCTGCACGTGCGCGAAGGTCAGGTCACCCAGCTCCTGGGGGCCGGCGGGCCGCTCGTCGGGTTCGGCGGCGGGCAGCGGGACACCGCCGAGCTCGTCCTTGCGCCGGGTGACGTGCTCGTCTACCACACGGACGGGCTCGTCGAACGGCGCGACCGGGACTTGCGCGAGGGCCTGCAGGCGCTCGCCCAGGTCGTCTCGGCGGTCACCGCTCGCGACTCCGCGGGCATCGGCGAAGAGCTGCTGTCACGGCTCGCGGACCACCCCGAGGACGACGTCGCGGTCGTCGTCGTGCGCGTCCCCGACCCCTGCGACGTCGCCGAGCGCGGACGCAGCCCGCGGCGCCGGCGCTGGTCCCTGCCGAGCGAGGCCGCCTCGGTGGCCCGCGCGCGGCACGCGGTGGTCCGCACGTGCCACGCGTGGGAGATGCCGGACGCAGCGAACGCCGAGCTCGTGGTCTCCGAGCTCGTCGCGAACGCCGTGCTGCACGGGTTCGGTCATGTCTCGCTGCAGCTCTACGACACGGGCGACGGCCTGCGCATCGAGGTCGAGGACGGCAACCCTGCCCCGCCCGTGTCCACCGACGGCCACCCGGGCCGCGTCGGCGGGTTCGGCATGCAGATCGTCGAGCGGCTCGCCGACTGGGGCTGGCGGCAGTCGAGCCGCGGCAAGGTCGTGTGGGCGAAGGTCCGCCCGGGCGCGCTGCCGGCGACGGGGCGCTGACGCGGCGCCCGGTTCAGACGCCCGGGCGGGTCAGTTGCACACGCGTACGGTCACGCCGGGTCCGGTCGCGGCGCACGCAGGGGCTCAGGTGCTGGCGGGGGCCGAGAAGTCGCTCGCCGGCCGGGCGTCCTCGCAGCGGTGGTCCGGGTCGACCCGGAACAGCTCGAGCGCGCCGCAGACCTCGAGGACGAACAGGTCGCGCGGGTCCGCGCCGCGCAGGGCGGCGGCACCGCCGCGCTTGCGCGCCGAGTCCGCGAGGGCGATGAGGAACGCGGCCCCCGTGGAGTCCATGAACGTCACGCGGCACATGTCGATGACGACGAGCTGACGGCGCAGACCGACGACCCGCGCGGCGACCTCGGGGAACTGGTCGCGCTCCGCGAGGTCGAGGTCGCCTGTGATGACGAGCGTCGTGCTCGTCGGCGACGTGGAGATCTCGATCATGGTCCGTCCCCAAGGGGTGTGCTGGCTCGGCTGCTCGACCCTAGTTGGCCCTGCGGACGTGCGCACGCCGAACCGCGGCGGAGTCGGACACCTGTCCGGATCTGCCGCGGGCCTCCGCGACGCGGCACACTGACACCATGACGCACGAGAACCTCCTCGGTGGCCCCGAGCCCACGCTCCTGCCCGCCGACGGCCCGGACGCGGACGCGCGCGCGGCGCTCGGTGCAGGCGACGACGCGCGCCAGGCCGTGCGCGTGGCGCCGTCGGCCTCGATCGTCTGGGCGCTGCTCGCCGAGCGGGCGCTCGAGGACACCGGCGACCCGGTCGCGGCGTACGCGTACGCGCGCACCGGCTACCACCGCGGTCTCGACGCGCTGCGCAAGGCGGGCTGGCGCGGTCGCGGGCCGATCCCCGCCCACCACGAGCCCAACCAGGGCTTCCTGCGCTCGGTGCTCGCGCTCGCCGAGGCCGCCGACGCGATCGGGGAGACCGACGAGGCCGAGCGCTGCGGCCAGCTCCTGCTCGACTCCGGGACCTCGCTCGACGAGGTGTCCGGGCTGCGCTGAGCGCGCCTGATCGCCGTCGTCGTGGGCGTCGCGGGCCCCGCCGCCTGTGGACCGGACCTGACCGCTTCTTGACCATCGGGTACCCTCTCGGAGGTACCGGGTACCTGCCGCCCCGTGCCCTTCCGGCCCGTCTGGCAGCGTGGGAGTAGTGATCAGATGCCCGCCGTCGTGGTGCTCGGCGTCCAGTGGGGCGACGAGGGCAAGGGCAAGGCGACCGACCAGCTCGGCTCGCGCATCGACTACGTCGTGAAGTTCAACGGCGGCAACAACGCCGGCCACACGGTCGTCGTCGGTGGCGAGAAGTACGCGCTGCACCTCCTCCCGTCCGGCATCCTGTCGCCCGGCGTCGTCCCGGTCATCGGCAACGGTGTCGTGATCGACATCGAGGTCCTGTTCGCCGAGATCGACGCGCTCGAGGCGCGCGGTGTCGACACGTCGCGCCTGCTCGTCTCGTCGGCCGCGCACGTCATCGCGCCGTACAACCGCACGGTCGACAAGGTCACGGAGCGCTTCCTCGGCAAGCGCCGGATCGGCACGACCGGCCGCGGCATCGGGCCCACGTACGCCGACAAGATCAACCGCGTCGGCGTCCGCATCCAGGACCTGTTCGACGAGAACATCCTGCGGCAGAAGGTCGAGGGCGCCCTCGACCAGAAGAACCACCTGCTGGTGAAGGTCTACAACCGCCGCGCGATCACGGTCGACGAGACGGTCGAGGACCTGCTGCGCTTCGCCGAGCGCCTGCGCCCGTACGTCGCGGACACGCCGCTGGTGCTCAACCAGGCGCTCGACGCGGGCAAGACGCTCGTCTTCGAGGCGGGCCAGGCGACCATGCTCGACGTCGACCACGGCACGTACCCGTTCGTGACGTCCTCGTCGGCCACGGCCGGTGGCGCGTGCACGGGCTCGGGCATCGGCCCGACGAGGATCGACCGCGTCGTGGGCGTCGCGAAGGCGTACACCACGCGCGTCGGCGAGGGGCCGTTCCCCACCGAGCTGCTGGACGACGACGGCGAGTGGCTGCGCCAGACCGGCGGCGAGTTCGGGACGACGACCGGGCGGCCTCGTCGGACCGGCTGGTACGACTCGGTGGTCTCGCGGTACGCCTCGCGCGTCAACGGGCTCACGGACATCGTGCTGACCAAGCTCGACGTGCTCACGGGCCGCGACCGCATCCCGGTGTGCGTCGCGTACGACGTGGACGGCACGCGGCACGAGGAGATGCCCGCGGACCAGTCCGACTTCCACCACGCCCGGCCGGTGTACGAGTACCTGGACGGCTGGACGCAGGACATCACGGGCGCGCGCGAGCTCGACGACCTGCCCGCCGCGGCGCAGCGCTACCTGCAGTACCTCGAGGACATCTCGGGTGCGCGGATCAGCGCGATCGGCGTCGGCCCTGGCCGTGAGGCGACGATCATCAAGCACGACCTGCTCGACTGAGCACCCCGACCGACGAGCGAGGCCCGGACCCCCGAGGGGATCCGGGCCTCGCTCGTTCTCGCGGGCCCGGGAGCGCCCCAGGGCTCAGGCGGTGGCGAGGTCCGGGTTGGCGGCCTCGGCCGCCCGGACGGTGCTGCGGCGGACCGTGAACACCGGGTACGACGCGGCGAGCGCGGTGACCACCGCGGCGCCGACGAGCACGGGGGCGATCCCCACCTGCTCGCCGATCACGCCGGCCAGCAGCGCGCCGATCGGCATGAGCCCGTAGCCGATCGTCCGGCCCGCGCCCGACGTGCGGCCGAGCAGGTGCCGGGGGACCACGCGCTGGCGCAGCGACATCGAGATCGTGTTGCCGATCGTGTTCGTCGCGCCCAGCAGCACCATGACGACGCCGATCGCCTCGACGGTCGGGACGAGTACCGGGACGAGCAGCATCGGGGCGACGACGCCCCAGCAGACGTACATCACGCCGAGCTCGGGCAGGCGGCGCACCAGGCGCTCGGTCAGCAGCGAGCCCCCGATCGCGCCGAGTGCGAACAGCGTCGCGAGCAGCGCGTAGTGCTCGGCGCGGATCCCGACCTGCGAGCCCGGACCGACGGCCCACAGCAGGAACACGGCCATGTACGCGGTGTTCGCCATGTTCATCACGCCGCCCGCGAGCACGAACGGCCGCAGCACGGGGTGGTGCACGACGTACCGGACGCCCTCGCGGACGTCGGCGCTCGCCCGGGTCGGCTCGGAGCGCTCCGCGCGGTACCGGCCGGGGATGCCGCGCAGCAGCACGACGACCGCGATCACGGCCATCGCGGCCGGCACGCCGAGCACCCAGCCCGTGCCGAGCGCGAGCAGGCCACCCGCGAGCGGGCTGCCGACGAACGTGTTGGTGACCTGCTGCGTCGCGAGGACCCGCCCGTTGGCGGCCTGCAGCCGGCTGCGCGGGACGAGGTCGGGCACCAGCGCGGTCTGCGCCAGGTCCGCGAACACCTCGGTCACGCCGTACGCGAGGACGAGCAGGACGAGCACGACCATCGACAGCTGGTCGGTGAGCGCGAGCGCGGCGCCGGCGGCCAGGAGCATGCCGCGGGCGGCGAGCGCGAGGACCTGCGCGTTGCGGCGGTCGGTGCGGTCGATCACGACGCCCCCGACGAGGCCGAGCAGCAACCAGGGCAGCCACGTCGCCGCCGCGAGCAGGGAGAGCTGGCCGGGGGACCGGGTCAGCGTCAGGGCGACGAGCGGGGCGCCCATCTGGACGACGCCGTCGCCGAGGTTCGCCAGGCCCGTTGACGTGAGCAGCGCGGTGAACCTGCGTCCGAGCGGCTCGAGGGCGACGGGGGTGGGGGTGTCGGTGGTCGGTGCAGCGGGCGGGTCGAGGTTGGTCGTCTCGCTGGTCGTCGTGCCCGTCGTCGCGGCGGGGCCCGTCGAGGCCGTCGCGGTGGTCGGCGCGTGCGTGCTCGTGGTCATGGTTGCCCCGTTACGCTGGTCGTAGGATGCAGAGAATCGGATGCAAAGGATTCTCTGCAAAGGAAGCGATGCAAAGGTATCTCTGCATATGACGCAGCGCAAGGGCCAGGACGAGACGGACGTGCCCGAACTCGCCGACGTGTCCGAGCCCCCGACCCCGGAAACCGAGCGGCCGGCCCTCGAGTTGCCCAACCCGCTCGGCGCCGAGGCGCTCAAGGCGTTCGCCCACCCGCTGCGCATCGCGATGTACCGGTACCTGTCCGCGCACGGCTCGGGCACGGCGAGCCAGATCGCCCGCGCGCTCGGCGAGAGCACGGGGCAGACCAGCTACCACCTGCGCCAGCTCGAGCGGCACGGGATCATCGAGGACGACCCCCACGCGGCGCCCGGCGGGCGCGAGCGCTGGTGGCGACCGGTGGGCTTCAGCCTGGACCGGCGGAACATGCAGGAGCCGGGTGCGCGGCTGGCGATCCAGACGACGCTGCGCGCGGTCATCGCCGAGCGCGCGGAGACGCTCCAGGAGTGGTTCGACTCGATCGACGACGCGGCGCCGTGGGACGACGCGGCGCTGCACACGTCGTCGACGTCCAGCCTCTCGCTCGAGGAGGCGGAGGCGCTCGAGGTCGAGCTGCAAGAGGTGCTCGACCGGCACACCGACGCCGCCAAGGCGCGCAAGGACGCGGGTGACGGGCTCGACCGCCGGCGCGTGCGCGTCTACCTCGACGTGTTCCCGCTGCCCGTCGACTGACCGGGCGGCGGAGGCGGACGCGCGCGGCGGGCGTCGCACGCGCCCCGGTACGCTCGCCGCCGTGAAGATCCTCGTCGTCGGAACCGGCGCCCGTGAGCACGCGATCATCCGAGCCCTCTCGCTCGACCCGGCCGTGACGGAGCTGCACGCCGCCCCGGGCAACCCCGGGATCGGCGCGCTCGCCACGCTGCACGCGGTCGACCAGCTCGACGGCGCCGCGGTCGCCGACCTCGCGCGCACGCTCGGCGCGGACCTCGTCGTCGTGGGTCCCGAGGCGCCGCTCGTCGCCGGCGTCGCCGACGCGGTCCGTGAGGCCGGCATCCCGGTGTTCGGCCCGTCCGGTGCGGCCGCGCGGCTCGAGGGCTCGAAGGCGTTCGCCAAGGAGGTCATGGCCGCCGCGGGCGTGCCGACCGCCGCGCCGCGCGTCGCGACGACCGTCGAGCAGGCCGTCGCCGCGATCGACGAGCTGGGCGCGCCGCACGTCGTCAAGGAGGACGGTCTCGCGGCGGGCAAGGGCGTCGTCGTGACCGACGACCGTGCGGCCGCGATCGAGCACGCCCGAGCGTGCCTCGCGAAGGAGGGCGGCGCGGTCGTCGTCGAGGAGTACCTCGACGGTCCCGAGGTCTCGCTGTTCGTCCTGTCGGACGGCGTCGACGTGGTCCCGCTGGTCCCCGCGCAGGACTTCAAGCGTGCGCTCGACGACGACCAGGGCCCCAACACCGGCGGCATGGGCGCGTACACCCCGCTGCCGTGGGCGCCCGAGGGGCTCGTCGACGAGGTGCTCGACACCGTGGCCCGCCCGACCGTCGCCGAGATGGCCCGCCGCGGCACGCCGTTCGTCGGCGTCCTGTACTGCGGGCTCGCGCTGACCAGCACGGGCGTGCGCGTCGTCGAGTTCAACGCGCGCTTCGGCGACCCGGAGACGCAGGTCGTCCTCGCGCGGCTGCGCACGCCGCTCGGCGGCGTGCTGCTGGCGGCTGCGACGGGCGGCCTGGGTGCGCTGCCGCCGCTCGAGTGGTCCGACGAGGCGGCCGTGACCGTCGTCGTGGCGTCGCAGGGCTACCCCGCGGCGCCGCGCACGGGCGACGTCATCGACGGGCTCGCGGCGGCCGACGAGGTGCCGCACGTGCACGTGCTGCACGCGGGCACCGCGCTCGACGACGAGGACCGCGTGGTCAGCGCGGGCGGGCGGGTCCTGTCGGTGACCGCGACCGGCACCGACCTCGCGGACGCCCGCGCGGCGGCCTACGCAGGCGTCGCGCTCATCACGCTCGACGGCGCGCAGCACCGCACGGACATCGCGCTCAAGGCCGCCTCCGCCTGAGCCGCCGCGCGCCGCACGCGCGACACGGCGGCCGGCGGCGTCGGGGATCGGGTGAACCGCGACCGAAACGGCCACGGCGGATGCTCTCGTCGTGCCATGCTGCGCGCGCCGCGCGCGGGTGCGCGGCCTCACCCAGGGAGAGACCGTGCGCTACAACCCCCCGCCCACGTGGCCCACCGCACCCGAGGGCTGGCAGCCGCCCCCCGGGTGGGAGCCCGACCCGTCCTGGCCGGCCGCGCCCGAGGGATGGCAGCTGTGGGTCGAGGACGAGGACGAGGACGGGGCCGAAGAGGCCGCGCTCGCGGCCGCGCACCGGGCACAGGCCGTCAAGACGTTCTGGATCGGTGTCGGCGTGTTCGTAGCCGGCGCGATCTCGACGATCGTCGCGAGCGGGTCGTCCGGGGGGATCATCTGGTACGGCGGCATGATCTTCGGCGCGATCCTGCTGTTCCGGGCAGTCACGGCCTACCGCGCGTCGCGCTCGGCGGGCGGCGCTGCGCTCGGCGCACAGGGCAAGGGCCTCGCCGTCGCCGGGGTCGTCGCGTGCCTCGTCGTCGGCGGGGTAGCGGTCAGCATGTGGGCGGAGTCCGAGTCGCTGGAGCCCACGGCGGGTTCCTGCTGGAAGGTCGACGGCGACCAGGCCGTGCTGATCGGGTGCTCGCACGCGCACGACTTCCGTGCCGTGCAGGTCGTCAAGGACGAGGCGCAGTGCCCCCAGACCGCGGTCGGGTGGGTCGAGGGCGACGGCACCGACCTGGTGTGCCTGGCCGAGGACTGACGTCCGGTCGGCGGGCGCGACGTGACCGCGCGCGTCGGGGCGGTCACACTGGAGCCGTGACTCTTGATGCCACGGACGCCTCGACCGCGACGGTCCCCGGCTGGACCCACACCTACTCGGGCAAGGTCCGGGACCTGTACGTCCCGGACGACACCGCGGACGGGCAGGCGGTGCGGGACGCGCACGGCGACGTGGTGCTCGTCGTCGCGAGCGACCGCGTCTCCGCGTTCGACCACGTGCTGAGCCCCGGCATCCCCGACAAGGGCGTGGTCCTCACGCAGCTCTCGCTGTGGTGGTTCGAGCAGCTCGCGGACCTCGTCCCGAGCCACGTGGTCTCCACCGAGGTGCCTGCCGTGGTCGCCGGGCGCGCGATGATCTGCCGGCGCCTGCAGATGTTCCCGGTCGAGTGCGTCGCGCGCGGGTACCTGACGGGCTCGGGCCTCGCGGAGTACCGCGCGTCGGGCGAGGTCACGGGCATCGCGCTGCCGGGCGGCCTCGTCGACGGCTCGCGGCTGCCCGAGCCGATCTTCACGCCCGCGACCAAGGCCGACCTCGGGGAGCACGACGAGAACGTGCCGTTCTCGGTGGTCGCGCAGACCGTCGGCGAGGAGACCGCCGCCGCCCTGCGCGCCCTGACGCTCACGGTGTACGCCCGCGCGGAGGCGATCGCGCGCGAGCGCGGCGTGATCCTCGCGGACACCAAGCTCGAGTTCGGCACGGACCCGGCGACGGGCGCGATCACGCTCGGCGACGAGGTGCTCACCCCCGACTCGTCGCGGTTCTGGCCCGCCGACCAGTGGCAGCCCGGCCACCCCCAGGCGAGCTTCGACAAGCAGTTCGTGCGCGACTGGCTGGTCTCGGCTGCCTCCGGGTGGGAGCGCGCGTCGGACGCGCCGCCCCCGCCGCTGCCCGCCGACGTCGTAGAGCGGACGCGCGAGCGCTACCTCGAGGCCTACGAGCGCCTCACCGGCGTCCCGCTCGCGGTCTGACCGCCCTCGGCACGCAGGGAGAGCCCGTGGGTGACGTCCTGCTCCGCGCGGTGCGCCGCGCCGGGGACGACGAGCCCGTCGACGTGCTCGTGCGCTCCGGGCGGCTCGCCGCGGTCGGGTCCGCGCTGCCGCGCGTGGCCGGCGTGGAGGAGGTCGACGGCCAGGGTCGGTTCGTCGTTCCCGGGCTCTGGGACCAGCACACCCACCTCACGCAGTGGGCGTTGGTGCGGCGCCGGCTCGACCTGTCGTCCGCGACCTCGGCCGCGCACGCGCTGACGCTCGTCGCGGACCGGCTGGCCGCCGCGCCACCGACCGGTGGTGCGCCGCTCGTCGGGCACGGGTTCCGCGACGGGCTGTGGCCCGACGAGCCGACCGTCGCCGCGCTCGACGCGGTCGCCGGCGACGTGCCCGTGGTGCTGGTCTCCGGGGACCTGCACTGCGCGTGGGCGTCGAGCGCCGGACTACGGTTCCTCGGTGCCCGCACCGTGGCCGGGCTGCTGCGCGAGTCCGACTGGCTGCCGCTGCAGGGCCGGCTCGAGCACCTGCCGGACGCGACGGTCGACGCGCTGGTCGGCGAGGCGCTGGCTGACGCGGCGGCGCGGGGCGTCGTGGGCGTGGTCGACGTCGAGATCGCCGACAACCTCGCGGTGTGGCGGCGGCGGGCGACCGCCGGGCCGGTGCCGGTGCGCGTGCGGGCGGGGGTGTGGCAGCCGTACCTCGACCGGGTCGTGCGGGAGGAGCTGAGCACCGGCGACCCCGTGGCCGGCGCGGGCTCGCTCGTCGTGCAGGGTCCGCTCAAGGTGATCGTCGACGGCTCGCTGAACACGCGCACGGCCTGGTGCGACGAGCCGTACCCGGGGACCGCCGACCACGGCGTGCTCTCGGTCCCGTCGGCCGAGCTGGTCCCGCTGCTCGCGCACGCGACGCGTCACGGGTTGCAGGTCGCGGTGCACGCGATCGGCGACGCCGCGGTCCGGCTCGCGCTCGACGCGATCGCCACGACCGGGGCGCGCGGCTCGGTCGAGCACGCACAGCTCGTCGCGGCCGACGACGTCGAGCGGTTCGCGGCGCTGGGGGTGGTCGCGAGCGTGCAGCCCGCGCACCTGCTCGACGACCGTGACGTCGCGGCCCGGCACTGGGCGGGGCGCACGGATCGCGCGTTCCCGTACGGGGCGCTGCACCGGGCGGGCGTGCAGCTCGCGTTCGGCTCGGACGCGCCCGTCGCGCCGCTGGACCCGTGGCTCGCGATCGACGCGGCGGTGCATCGTGCCGCACCGGGCGACGCGCCGTTCCACGCCGCGCAGGCGGTCGCGGCCGACGTCGCGCTGGCGTCGTCGGTGGACGGGGAACCGCTCGCGCTGCGGGTCGGTGGGCCTGGCGACCTCGTCGTGCTGGACGACGACCCCGTGGCGCTCGCGGCGATGCCCGGCGGTCTCGTCGGGATCGGTGTCGCGGGGACGATGGTCGCGGGCAGGTGGGCGTTCCGGGACGGCTCGCTGTGACCGCGTCGGCCGGTCCGGTGGCGGCGTCCGACGGGCGGGCGGCGGGGCGGGGCGTCGGCGACGGTCGGTAGACTCGCCGCCGCACCCCCGCCGCGCAACCAGGAGCTGACCCGTGGGACGAGTTGTCGTCGACGTCATGCCGAAGCCCGAGATCCTCGACCCGCAGGGCAAGGCCGTCGCCGCCGCGCTGAGCCGGCTGGGCTTCGACCAGTTCGCCAACGCGCGGCAGGGCAAGCGGTTCGAGCTCGAGGTCGAGGGCGAGGTCACCGACGAGGTGCTCGCCGCGGCCCGGGCGGCCGGTGAGCAGGTGCTCTCCAACCCGGTCATCGAGGACGTCGTCGCGGTCTACGCCGACGAGACGGCGGTCACGGCGTGAGCCGGATCGGCGTCGTCACGTTCCCCGGCACCCTCGACGACCGGGACGCCGCACGCGCCGTGCGGCTCGCGGGCGGTGAGCCCGTCGCGCTGTGGCACGGCGACGCCGACCTGCACGGCGTGGACGCCGTGGTGCTGCCCGGCGGCTTCTCGTACGGCGACTACCTGCGCGCGGGCGCCATCAGCCGGTTCGCGCCGGTCATGAGCGAGATCGTCGACGCCGCGAACCGCGGCCTGCCGGTGCTCGGCATCTGCAACGGCTTCCAGGTCCTCACCGAGGCGCACCTGCTGCCCGGCTCGATGATCAAGAACGACCACCTGCACTTCGTGTGCCGCGAGCAGGTCCTGTCGGTCGACAACGTCGACACGGCCTGGACCCGCGACTACACGCAGGGCGAGCGCATCACGATCCCGCTGAAGAACCAGGACGGCCAGTACGTCGCCGACGAGCACACGCTCGACGAGCTCGAGGGCGAGGGCCGGGTGGTGTTCCGCTACCAGGACGTGAACCCCAACGGTTCGCGCCGCGGCATCGCGGGGATCAGCAACGCGCGTGGCAACGTCGTGGGGCTCATGCCGCACCCCGAGCACGCGGTCGAGGAGGGCTTCGGCCCGGACGGTGGGAAGGGTCCGCGCACGGGCACGGACGGTCTGCGTTTCTTCACGTCGGTCCTGCACGCGCTCGTCGGCTGACGCATGGGGGTCGCGCTCGCGCACGTCGGCTGGGACGACGAGCACGCGGCGCAGCTGCGCACCGCGCAGCAGGCCGAGCTGCGTGAGCGGTACGGCGACGACGACATCGGTCACGAGATGACCGGCGAGTCGATCGTCGCGATGGTCGTGCTGCGCGAGGACGACGAGCCGGTCGCGTGCGTCGCGCTGCGTGACGCGTCCGACGAGCTCGGTGCCGGCGTCGCCGAGGTCAAGCGGCTCTACACCGTGCCGGGCGCGCGCGGACGGGGGCACTCGCGGCGCGTGATGCTCGAGCTCGAGCGACTCGCCCACGAGCAGGGCTGGACCCGGCTGGTCCTGGAGACCGGCGTGCTCCAGCCCGAGGCGATCGGTCTCTACCTGTCGCTCGGCTACCGGTCGATCCCCAACTACGCGGAGTACGTCGACGAGCCGTCGTCGCGATGCTTCGCCAAGGACCTGACCGCCAGCGCTGCGCGGGAGCGACCGAGTGCGCACGGCAGGCGTCCGCTCGCGGTCGAGGGCGGGCGTTCGCTCGTGATCGAGACCGTCGGGTGGGACGACGACACCGCGGTGGCGCTGCGCCGCGCCATGTGGGCATGGAACACGCGGACCTATCCGGAGCTGGTGACCGACGAGCCCGACCACGGCTTCGCCTCGGACGACGCGCGGCAGCGGACCGGCGAGCTCGTCACCTGGGTCGCGCGTCTCGACGACGAGCCCGTGGGCTGCCTGACGCTTCGGGCCCCGCGCGACGGGTACCCGGACGGGAGCGTGGAGCTCAAGAAGCTGTACGTGACCGATCAGGCACGCGGCGCCGGTGTGGCCCGCTCGCTGCTCGCCACCGCGCACGACGAGGCCCGTGCGCGAGGCTTCACCACCGCGGTGCTCGGCACGGGCATCCGCCAGCCCGAGGCGATCACGCTCTACCTCTCGGACGGCTACCGCCCGATCCGCCCCTTCACCAACCCCGCGCGCGACTTCATCACCCTCTGGTTCGCCCGCCCCCTCCACTGACCCCCGCCCCACCCACACCCCCGTCCCCGTCACGACCCAGCACCCGCTCCGGCCTGGACGCCGGATCCCCGGAGCGCACGCTGGTTCGTCGGGAGGGGTGTGCGCGACCCAGCACCTGCTCCGGCCTCGGCGCCGGCTACCCGGAGCGACCGCTGGTTCGTCGGGAGCGTGCCGCGCGACCCAGCGCCTGCTCAGGTCTCGACGCTGGGCGGCCGGAGCGACCGCTGGTTCGTCGGGGCGTGCGTGACCCAGCGGCCGCTCCGGCCTCGACGCCGGATAGCCGGAGCGACCGCTGGTTCGTCGGGAGCGTGCCGCGCGACCCAGCGCCTGCTCAGGCCTCGACGCTGGGTGGCCGGAGTGTGCGCTGGTTCGTCGGGGGCGTGCGCGACCCAGCGGCCGCTCCGGCCTGGACGCCGGATAGCCGGAGCGACCGCTGGTTCGTCGGGAGGGGGAGTGGGCTCGTCGTGGGGGTGGGGACGGGGGTGGGGGTGAAGTGGGTGGCGGTGGTGGACAGGGGCTGGTCGGGGCGCGGGTTGGCGGTTAGCCTTGCCCGCATGTTCTCGGTCCGGGTGTGTTGTCGCTGAGCTGACGACCCCGCGCGCCCGCGGCCCGACGGCCCTCGCTGCGCACCCGCACGACCCGAGGACTCCTCCCGTGGCTCAGCCCCTCACGCACGTCCGCGCGCCCCGCCCCCGCGTCGCCGACGATCTCGTCGTCCGCGCCCCGCTGCCCGCCGCCCAGCCGTCGCGGGGCACCGAGTTCGTCATCGACGACGCGACCCTCGACCCCACGACGATCGCGCTCGCCGCCGCCCGCGCGGACGTCATCCGCATCCGGCACGGTGCCGGGCTGCCGACGCATGCCGCGGTGCGCGCGCTGGTCCAGATGCTCGACGACGAGGTCGCCGCCGTGGGCAGGGACCGCGCCGACGTGCTCGTCGTGCTCGAGGTCGAGACGGTCGTCGCAGACGACGAGGCCGACGCCCACCGCCGGCGCGAGCACCTGATGTACGCCGCGGCGTTCTCCCACCTTGCTTGGCTGCCCGGGGACGCGATGCTCGTCGCGCCGATCGACGCGCTCGCCGAGGCGGTGGCGCAGGTGCTCCGACGCACGGGCGTGGACGCGGTCGAGCTCGCCCTCGTCGGCCCGTCACGCCGCCTGCTCCCCGAGGTGGCCGCCGCGCTCCACCAGCTGTGACCCGGCCAGGGCCGCTCGCTCACCTGCGTCGCGCCCCCGCACGCACCGCCCGTCGACCGCCACCACCCCACGACCCTGCGCGTGCGCCGGCATCGAGCGCTCAAGGCCGGAGCGGGTGCTGGGTCGTCGGGGGTGGGTTCGGTGAGGCAGCGGATGCTCCGGCTTCGAGTGCGGAAGGCCGGAGCGGGTGCTGGGTCGTGGGGTGGGCGGGTCGCGGAGGTCACCGGTGGGCGGCCGCAGAGGTCAGGTGAGGGTGGTGAGGGCCTGGGAGAGGTCGTCCTGGAGGTCGTCGACGTCCTCCAGGCCCACCGAGAAGCGGACCGTGGCCTCGCCGATGCCGACGCGTGCGCGGCCCTCGGGCCCGAGCTTGCGGTGGGTCGTCGTCGCGGGGTGGGTGACGATCGACTTCGCGTCGCCCAGGTTGTTCGAGATGTCGACGACGCGCAGCGCGTCCAGCACGCCGAACGTGGCCTTCTTCGCGACCTCGGGCGGGGCGTCCTGCGGAGTGCGGAGCGTGAACGTCACGACCGTCCCGCCCCCCGTCTGCTGCCGCAGCGCAAGGGCGTGCTGCGGGTGGGACGGCAGGAACGGGTAGCGCACCGACGCGACGGCCGGGTGCTCCTCGAGCCACCGCGCGAGCCGGAGCGCGGACGCGGCCTGGTGGCGCACACGGACGGACATGGTCTCGAGGCCCTTGAGCAGGACCCACGCGTTGAACGGCGAGAGCGACGGCCCGGTGTTGCGGATGAGGGTCTGCACGGGCCCTCGCACGAACTCCTCGGTGCCGAGGATCGCGCCGCCGAGCACGCGGCCCTGGCCGTCGATGTGCTTCGTCGCGGAGTAGACGACGACGTCCGCGCCCAGGTCGAGCGGGCGGGAGAACACCGGCGTGGCGAAGACGTTGTCGACGACGACGACGGCGCCCGCGGCGTGCGCGAGGCGCGAGACGGCTTCGATGTCGACCAGGTCCTGCATGGGGTTGGACGGCGTCTCGAAGAACACCACGTCGGCCGGCGTGGCCAGGGCCTGCTGCCACTGCGCGAGCTCGTGCCCGTCGACGTAGTCGGTCCGCACGCCCCACCGGGCGAGGATCTCGTCGAAGATCACGACGCTCGACCCGAACAACGCGCGGGCGGCGACGATCCGCGAGCCCTGGCCGACGAGCGCGGCGAGCGCGGTGAACACCGCGGACATGCCCGACGCGGTCGCGTAGCAGGCCTCGGCGCCGTCGAGCAGGCGCAGGCGCTCCTCGAACGTCGAGACGGTCGGGTTGTTGTAGCGCGAGTACAGGAACCGGTCGACCTCGCCCGCGAACGCGGCCTCGGCCTGGCCCGCGGACTCGTAGGTGAAGCCCTGCGTGAGGAACAGCGCCTCACCGAACTCCCCGAACTGCGAGCGCACCTGACCCGCGCGCACGGCGAGCGTGTCGGGGCGCAGGGACTCGACGGGGACGCGGCGCGCGTCCCAGTCGCCGGGGCCCGGGACGCGGGCGGTCACGCCTGCCGCCAGGGCAGACCCTCGGCGCGCCAGCCCCAGTGTCCGCGCTGACCATCGGGACCGATGTCGCCCTCGAAGCCGCGCAGCACGTTGTAGGCGGGCCCGAAGCCGGCAGCGGTCGCGGCCTGCGCGGCGGCGATCGAGCGCACGCCCGACCGGCACAGGAACACGACGGGCCGACCGTCGCCGGGCTCGAGACCGGCCAGGCCGAGCTGGTCGAGGAACGCGGGGTTGGGGCCCGCGGGCGTCAGCCACTCGACGAACGCTGCGCGGTCGCCCGCGTCCGAGGCGTCGGGGACGCCGATCTGGAGCCACTCGCCCTCCGTGCGCACGTCGACGAGCAGCGCGCGCTCGTCGGACGTGAGCAGGTCCCAGGCCTGCTGCGGGGTGAGGTCGCCTGCGTACGCCATGCTCTCCTCCATCGGTCCTGGCGGTAGCACCCTCGGCCGGTCGCCCGCCTCGTGAGGCAGGGACCGCGGGTTGCTGCGGCGTCGTCGAGCCAGATCTCTCGGCCGCTCTGGATGGTGGCAGGAGCGTAACGCCACGAGCCGAGGAGCATCCACCTGATGAACACAGTGTCCCGCTCTGCGAGACGTGTCCGTTCCGGCGTTGACAGTCGCGGGGCGCGATCGTCACCCTTGCCGTCAGGTCATGAGCGCCAGCGCGAAGCCCCGGCTCGCTGGCCGGCAACCCTCCTCCGCGGTGGGGTGCCCCGGGTGACGACCAGGCCGTGCACCGACCGGTGACGGCAAGCGCGGGACACCCCACAGGGGTCCCCGGATCCTCGGAGGTACCTCCATGACCGTCGTCGCCGAGCTCTCGCCGTGTCTCGAGGCCGTCTCGTCGGGCAGCCCGGCGAGCGCGACGGCCGCCCTCGCGCCCGTCGAGCCGCTGCTCCCCGTCGTCGGCGGCACCACCACCGTGCCGCTCGTGGACGGGACGCAGCGCGTCTACGCCAACCTCGACTACGCCGCGAGCGCACCCGCGCTGCAGGCGGTCGCGGACCGGGTCACGGAGGTGCTCCCGCTGTACGCGTCCGTCCACCGCGGTGCGGGCTACCTCTCGCAGGTCTCGACCGCGCTGTACGAGTCCGCGCGGCAGACGATCGCGCGGTTCGTCGACGCGCGGGAGGACGACGTCGCGGTCGTCACGCGTAACACGACCGACGCGCTGAACCTCCTGGCGGGCGTCATCCCGGCGGGCGGACGCGTGCTGGTGCTCGACCTCGAGCACCACGCGAACCTGCTGCCGTGGCTGCGCACGTCGGACCGGCACGCGCACGGGCACCGCACGACAATCCTGCCGATCGCGGCCACGGTCGCCGCGACGCTCGAGTCGCTCGCGGCGGAGCTCGCCGCGAACCCGTACGCGCTCGTCACGGTCTCGGGCGCGTCGAACGTGACCGGTGAGGCGCTGCCCGTCGAGCGTGTCGTCGAGATCGCGCACGCCGCGGGCGCCCGCGTGGCCGTCGACGGCGCGCAGCTCGTCCCGCACCGGGGCTTCTCGCTCGCAGCCACGGGCGCCGACTACGTCGCGTTCTCGGGGCACAAGACGTACGCGCCGTTCGGAGCGGGCGCGCTCGTCGGGCGCCGCGACTGGCTCGACTCCGGCACGCCGTACCTCGCAGGGGGAGGTGCGGTGCGCGACGTGCGCGCCGATCGGACGGTGTGGCAGCCCGCGCCCGCGCGGCACGAGGCCGGTTCGCCGAACGTGGTCGGCGCGATCGCGCTGGCCGAGGCGTGCGACGCGCTCGCCGCGCTGCCGGCGGGTGCGCTGGCCGCGCACGAGTCCGCGCTGCGCTCGCGGCTCGTCGAGGGGCTCGAGCAGGTGCCAGGTGTGCAGGTCGTGCGGATCTGGCCGGACGCCGACGAGCCCGTCGGCGTCGTCACGTTCACGGTCGCCGACCACAACCCGGGCCTGGTCGCGGCCTACCTCGCGGCCGAGCACGGCATCGGCGTGCGCGACGGCCGGTTCTGCGCGCACCCGCTGCTCTCCCGGCTCGGCGCGTCCGAGGGCGCGATCCGTGCGTCGGTCGGTGTGGGGACGCCGAGCGAGGCCGTGGACCGGCTGGTCGGCGCGCTGCACGCGTACGTCGCCGACGGTCCCCGCTCGCGCTACGAGGTGGTCGACGGGTGCTGGGCGGTGGTCGACGACACGCGTCCGCTGATCGAGGTGCACGGCCTGGACCACCTGGCTGCCACGGCGGCGGCCGCCTGCGGACCCGCGCTGGACTGAGCGGGCCGCTGCGGTCAGCGCGCGAGCACGTGCGCCGCGCGGTTCAGCATGCTGCGCACGACGACGGGGTGCAGCGCACGCACGGGCAGGAAGTAGAGCCGGCCGCGGCGGTTGTGCAGCCGCACGTTCGTCGTGACCGCGACGAGGCCCGCGTGAGCGTCGACCGCGACGCCGCACCGGAAGTCGAGGTGCCGGTCGTCGGCGACGATCAAGGCCTCGCCGCACGACGCGTCACCGGCCACCTCGTCGACCGCGAACGTCGAACGCGGCGCGCGGGGGACGCCGAGCAGCGGGACGAGGAGCTGCCGCAGGCCGAGCGCGGCGCGCACCCAGCCGGGCATCGTGCGCAGCGAGAAGGTCGCGTCGGCCCAGGCGCGCGGGTCGGTGGGGGCGCCCGCGGGGAGCCGGATGATCGTCGTGTCGGCGTAGTCCGGCGGGAAGTCCCGCAGCGCGAGCGACCAGCGAGTGCCTGTCATCGTCGTCCCCCGTCCTGTCTGCCGAGCCCGGCCGGCCCACACCCGTCCGGCGGGTCGTCGGGCTCAGGTGACACGGCGTCCGTACGGCGCCGTATGGAAGCGACCGTACGGTAGCGTACGGATTATGGTCAAGGCCTCGACGACCAGGCAGGCGTGGGTCGACGCCGCCTACACGACGTTCCGGGACGACGGCCTCGCCGCCGTGCGCGTCGAACCCCTCGCGCGCGCGCTCGGAGCGACGAAGGGCTCGTTCTACTGGCACTTCGCCGACCGCGCCGAGCTCGTCTCGGCGGTCGTCGCGCGCTGGGAGGAGGAGCGCACCGACGCCACCATCGCGCTCGCGCAGACCGGTGGCGACGCCCGCCAGCGGGTCGAGGCGCTGTTCTCGACCGTCGCGCACCAGCGCCACGACTCCGCGACGCTCTACGTCCAGGCCGCCGCGGAGGGCGTCGGCGACGCCGTGGCTCGCGTGTCGCAGCGGCGCGTGGACTACCTCGCCGACCTGCTCGTCGAGCTCGGGCAAGCGCCCGACGAGGCGCGCCGTCGGTCGTTCGTCGCGCTCGCGACCGTCGTCGGGGTCGGCCAGCTCGCCGCGGTCGGGATCGGCCCTGACGACCCGGACGCGCTGACAGCGACCGCCCTGGCCATGGTGCTCGCCTGACGGCGTGCGCTCAGCGCACCCGCAGGCCGAGGTGCTCGGCGAGCGCCGGTGCGAGCTCGACCAGCTGCTCCGTGCTGACTGTCGCGCCCGCGAGGCCCGCGACCCCGTCGAGGTGCTGCAGGTCCCGGATGCCGCGCACGTCCGCCTCCTTGAGCGTCGCCCCGGTGACGTCCAGACGCCGCACGCGGCAGTCCTCGAACGTCAGGTGCGTCGCGCGCACGCGCGCCAGGTCGAGCTCGTCGATCACCACACCCGTGAACCGCACGTGCTCGAGCGTCGAGTCGCGCAGGTTGAAATAGTCGACCTTCCCGCCGACGACGTGCACGCGCGTCCATCGCACCGCGTACGCCTGGACCGCGCCGAGCCGGCAGTCGTGCAGTGTCCCGTCCTGCCAGGCCGAGCTCGCGATCCGCAGCGTGGCGGATCGCACGCCCGCCCACGACGTGTCGACGAGGCGGGCGTGCGAGAGGTCCGTGTCGTCGAGCGTGCACTGCTCGAACGCGCAGTCGAGGAACCGTGCCTCGCTCGCGTCCTGCCCGTCGAACCGCTCGCCGCGCAGGGTCAGGCCGTCGTAGTCCCCACCGGGCTCCAGCAGCATGCGCCTACCCTGCCACCACCCGCCGACGCGCCGCGAGCGTCCCACGGGCGTCCCGCAGGGCTGTCCCGCCGAGCGTCCCGCCGAGCCGCCCGTAGCGCCGTCCGCAGAGCCGCGCGCCGAGCGGGGAAATCGTGCGGGCCCGGCGCGCCGGGCGTGGCACGATCGCGCCCGTGCAGCACGACCTCACCCTCGTCGGCCCCGGAGTCCGCCTCGTCCCGCTGGGACCCGAGCACGCCGCCGCGCTCGTGGCGTTCGTCGACGACCGCGTGTGGCGCGGCATGACGACGCCCACGCCGCGCGACGAGGCCGACATGCTCGCCGACGTGACCCGCGCGCTCGAGACGCCCGGCCGGTACGCGTTCGCGGTGCTCGACGACGCGAGCGGCGCCGTGCTGGGCTCGACGTCGCTCTACGACGTGGACCGGCGCCTGGGCCGGCTCGAGGTGGGGCACACGTTCTACGACCCCGCGGTGTGGGGCACGCACGTCAACCCCGCGTGCAAGCTCACGCTGCTCACGCACGCGTTCGAGGAGTGGGGCGTGCACCGGGTGGCGCTGCGGGTGGACGCCCGCAACGCGCGCTCGCTCGCGGCGGTCGCGCGGCTCGGTGCGGTCGAGGAGGGGCGGCTGCGCGGCCACCGCGTGGCGCCGGACGGCTCGCGCGGCGACTCGGTGTACTTCTCGATCCTCGCCGACGAGTGGCCCGCGGCGCGGGCGATGCTGCGGACGCGTCTGGGCCTCGACGGCACGTCCGACGAGCGTGCGGGGTCCGACGAGCGCACCGGGTTCGACGAGCGCACGGGGTTCGACGAGCGCACCGGGTTCGACGAGCGCACGGGGTTCGACGAGCCTGCGGACGTCGACGGGAGCGCGCGGGTCGGCGACGGCGCGCCCGACGAGCGGTCGCACGTCGTGCTGATCGGTGGCCGCTCGGGCGTCGGCAAGACGAGCGTCGCGCACGCGCTCCACGCGCAGCTCGCGGGCGCCGACGTGCGGCACGCCGTGATCGAGGGCGACTACCTGGACCTCGCGCACCCCGCGCCGCACGTCGACCGCCTCGCGGAGCGCAACCTGCGCGCGGTGTGGTCGGCGTACCGGGATCTCGGCTACCGCCGCCTCGTCTACACGAACACCGTGAGCCCGCAGTACGCCGACGACCTCGCGGCCGCGATGGGCGATGCCCCGCGTGTGACCGCGGTGCTCCTCACGGCCGACGACGCCACGGCCCGCGACCGCCTCGCGCAGCGCGAGAGCGGCGCCGAGCTCGACGCGCACGTCGCGCGCAGCGACGCCGCCGCACGCGCGCTCGAGCGCGGCTGCCCGCCCTCGGTGCACCGCGTCGCCACCATCGGCCGCACGCCCGACGAGATCGCCCGCGGCATCGCTGCGCTGGCCGGCTGGCTGCCCGCCTAGTCCGCGTCGACCCCGTGGTTGCTCCGGCTTCGGACCCGGATACCCGGAGCAACGACTGGGTCGTGGTGGGGGAGTCGGACGAGCCTGTGGTTGCTCCGGGCTCGGGCCGGGGTGGCCGGAGTGATGACTGGGTCGTGGTGGGGGAGGCGGGCGAGCCTGTGGTTGCTCCGGCCTCGGGGGCGGGTGGCCGGAGCACGCACTGGGTCAGGGGACGGGGACGACCGAGCCGAGGGCGTGGGGCTTGCCCGTGCGGGGGTGCCAAGCCGCCATCGTGAACGACGAGCCGTCCGCGGTCCGGCGGGTCGCGGTGGCGACGGTCGCCGGCAGCAGGATCGGCTTGACGAAGTCCACGTGCCAGACGAACGCGTCGCCGCGGGCCGGGCCCACGTCGGCGAGCAGGCGCGACGCGGTGTACATCCCGTGCGCGATCGCCTTGTCGTACCCGAGCGCCTTGGCCGTGAGCGCGGACAGGTGGATCGGGTTGCGGTCGCCGGAGACCGCGGCGTACCGGCGGCCGGTGTCGGCGGCGAGCCGCCACTGCCCGGTCGGCAGCGGCGCCACGAACGGCGCGCGCTCGTCGTCGTCCGGCACCAGACCGCCGAGCCGCACGCCCTTGGCGAGGTACGTGGACGTGCCGCGCCAGACGAGCTCGTCGTCGGACGTGACCTCGACGACGAGGTCCACCTGCGTGCCGGTGCGGTGGGGCCGCAACCCGTGCGCGCTCGCGACCACGTCGAGCGTCTCGTCGTACCGGACCGGCCGGTGCTGCTCGACGACGTTCGCGAGGTGCACCATCCCGGCCAGCGGCAGCGGGAAGTCCGCGCGCGCCATGAGCGCGATCGCGACGGGGAACGCGAGCACGTGGACGAACCCCGCGGGCAGGGTGTCGGTCGCGCTCTCGCCGACGAGGCGCTGGAACGCCGTCAGGTGCTCGAGCGTGGGGCGCACGCCGCGCACGCGGTAGGCGACGTCCGGCAGTGACGTGGGCGCGTTGCCGGTCCGACGAGCGAGCGCGAGCCGCCCGGAGGCGCCCGCGCCGCGCACGTACAGCCCGCCGAGCCCGGGGACGGCGGGCAGCTCGACGAGCGTCATGCGCCGACCACGTGCTGGCCGCACACCCGCAACGTGCGCCCGACGATCCCCCCGGCCTGCGGCGAGGACAGGAACGCGACGGCCTCGGCGACGTCGACCGGCTGCCCGCCCTGCTGCAGCGAGTTCATCTGCCGGGCGACCTGGCGCGCGAGCGCGGGCATCTTGGCGGTCATCTCCGTCTCGATGAACCCGGGCGCGACCGCGTTCGCGGTGCCGTCGAACGGCTCGAGCAGCGGTGCGGTCGCGCGGACCATGCCGATCACCCCGCCCTTGGTCGCGGCGTAGTTGGCCTGCCCGCGGTTGCCCGCGAGCCCCGTGGTCGAGGAGATCGAGACGATGCGCGGCGCGTCGGTGAAGTCGCCCGAGGTCAGCAGGGCCTCGTTGATCGCGAGCTGCGCGGCGATGTTCACGGCGATCACCGCGTCCCACTGCGCATCGGTCATGTTGGCGAACAGCTTGTCGCGCGTGATGCCTGCGTTGTGCACGACGACGTCGAGCCGCCCGTGCCGTGCGAGCGCGTGCTCGAGGATCGTGGCGCCCGCGTCGTCGGCGGTGATGTCGAGCTGCAGCGCGGTGCCGCGGATCCCGTTGGCGACCGCCGCCAGCTGCTCGCCCGCGGCGGGGACGTCGACCGCGACGACCGTCGCGCCGTCCCGCGCGAGCGTGCGGGCGATCGCCGCGCCGATGCCGCGTGCCGCGCCGGTCACCACCGCGACGCGTCCGGCGAGCGGGGCGTCCCAGTCGGTCGGCAGCGCACCGGCCTGCGAGTCGACGGCCAAGAGCTGGCCGTGCACGAACGCCGAGCGCGTGGACAGCAGGAAACGCAGCGCCCCGACGACCGAGGCCGCGGTGACGGGCACGCCGTCGGCCAGGACGATCCCGTTGGCCGTGCTGCCGCCCCGCGACTCCTTGGCGATCGTGCGCACCACGGCGTCGATCCCCTGACGGGCGGCGGCCACGGCGGGAGCCGCGTCGTCGGCCGAGCGGGAGATCGTCACGACCCGCCCGCCGCGCGCGAGCTTCTTGAGCGTGCCGGCGACGGCCAGCAGCGGCGCGTGCAGGTCGGACGGGTGGTCGACCTCGGTGAGCACGACGACGACCGCGGCGTACCGCTCGTCGGGCACCGGGTGCCGGTAGACGTCCAGGCCCCAGCCGTCGAGGACCTCGTCGCCCGACGCGTCGGGCGTGGCCGAGGGCGCCGACGGCGAGCCGGACAGGAGCGCCGCGATCGCATCCGCGTCCGCGTCGGGACCCGTGCCGGAGCCCAGTACCAGGACCTTGCCGTCGACGAGCGGCTGCCCGGGTGCCCAGCGCCGCAGCGGTGCCGCGGGCGAGAAGCCGAGGACCCCGGAGAGCTTGGCGGACAGCGTCGTCGTGATCGGGTTCGCCATGTCAGGCCGCCTCGAGGATCGCGGTGAGGCCGAGCCCGCCGGCCGCACAGATGGACACCAGGGCGCGCGGCGTGCCGCCGTCGCGCTGCTTGCGCAGGTGGAGCTCCTTGGCGATGGTCGCCACGATGCGGCCGCCGGTCGCGGCGAACGGGTGGCCCGCGGCGAGCGACGATCCGTGCACGTTGAGCCGGGCGCGGTCGACGGTCCCGAATGCGCCGTCCAGGCCCAGGCGCTCGCGGCCGAACTCGGGCGACTCCCACGCGGCGAGCGTGGACAGCACCGTCGCGGCGAACGCCTCGTGGATCTCGACGTAGGCGAAGTCGTCCAGCGCGAGGCCGTGGCGTGCGAGCAGGCGCGGGACCGCGAACGCGGGCGCCATGAGCAGGCCGTCCTCGCCGTGCACGAAGTCGACCGCGCCGGCCTCGGCGTCGACGACGGCGGCCAGCGGCGTGAGCCCGTGGCTCGCGGCCCACTCGTCGGAGCCGAGCAGCACGGTCGAGGCGCCGTCGGTGAGCGGCGTCGAGTTGCCGGCCGTCATGGTCGCCTCGGCGTCCAGGCGGGTGCCGAACGTCGGGCGCAGCGACGCAAGCTTCTCGAGCGAGCTGTCCTTGCGCAGGTTCCCGTCGATCGTCTGGCCGCGGTACGGCGTGACGAGGTCGTCGAAGAACCCGGCGTCCCACGCGGCCGCGAGCCGCTGGTGGGACGCGAGCGCGAGCTCGTCCTGCGCCTCGCGCGTGATGCCCCACTGCGCGGTCGTCAGCGCCTGGTGCTCACCCATCGACAGGTGCGTGCGCGGCTCGCTCGTCGACGGCGCGACGGGCGCGAGGTCCTTGGGCCGGATGCGGCCGAGCGCCGCGAGCTTCTGGGCGGCGGTCTTGGCGCGCGACAGGTCGAGCAGCGCGCGGCGCAGGCGGTCGGTGACGACGATCGGGGCGTCGGAGGTGGAGTCGACGCCGCCGGAGATCGCGGACTCGAGCTGGCCGAGGCGGATCTTGTTCGACAGGCCGACGAGCGTCTCGAGCCCGGTCGCGCACGCCTGCTGGACGTCGTACGCGGGCGTCGTCGCCGCGAGCGACGAGCCCAGCACGGCCTCCCGCGTGAGGTTGAAGTCGCGGCTGTGCTTGAGCACCGCGCCCGCGGCGACCTCGCCGATGCGTTCGCCCTGCAGCCCGTAGCGGGCGACGAGCCCTTCGAGCGCGGCGGTGAGCATGTCCTGGTTCGAGGCGTGGGCGTAGGCGCCGCCCGAGCGGGCGAACGGGATCCGGTTGCCGCCGAGGACCAGGGCGCGGCGGCGCGCGCTCGTGGGGCCTGTCTTCTTGAGTGCCATCTGCGTGGCGCTCCTCTCGCGTCGTCGCGATCAGCGTCGGACCCGCAGGTCCAGGGACGTTCGTCCCGAAGTGGTGTCCAGAACCCACAGTACCTGATACCTTCAGTTTCGTGAGCCCGATCACACGTGGCCCGTCGACGACGACGGCCACCACCGGCAACGCCGCCGCGACCAGCGCCGGCGCACCCCACGCTGCGCGCGACCTACGACGTGACGAGCCCCGCCGCGACGACCCCCGACGCGACGACCCATTCGTCGTCGACGGCCGCTCCGCACGCTGGGCGGACCACCGCGAGGCCCGCCGCGCCGAACTCGTCCGCGTCGCGCGTCGCACGGTCCACCACAAGGGTCCCGACGTCTCCATGGAGGAGATCGCGACGGCCGCCGGCACGTCGAAGTCGATCGTCTACCGCTACTTCTCGGACAAGACCGGGCTGCAGATCGCGGTCGCCGAGGCCGTCGTGCTGCAGATCCAGGGCGCGCTCGAGGGCGTGCTGCGCGTCGCGCCCACGCCGCGCGACGGCCTGCGCGCGATGGTCGCGGTCTACCTCGAGATGATCGAGTCCTCGCCGAACGTGTACGCGTTCGTGACGCGCGACGGCTCGGTCGAGTCCGGCGGTCCGCTCGGCCACTTCCTCGACTCGGTCACGCACCTGGTCGCGCTGCCGTTCGCGCGCGAGCTGGGAGAGCACGACGCGCCCGCGCCCACGGTGGCGCACGACGACATGGCGCACGACGACATGGCGCACGACGAGGCCGCCGACGCCGCGAAGGCCGCGCGCGACTCGCTCGCCGAGGTGTGGGCCGCCGGGGCCGTGGGCTTCGTGCGCGGCTCGGGCGAGTGGTGGATGGCGCACCGCGGCGAGCCCGGCACGCCCGACCGCGCCACCTTGACCGCACAGGTCGCCGCCTGGCTCTGGGCCGGCCCGGTCGGCCTGCTCGCCCGTGAACGCACCAGCACGCGTACCGCGTGGGAGATCCGATGACCCGGGAGACCCGATGACCACCACCACCGCGACCGACCAGCGCGGCCACGAAGGCCGTTCGCCCGCCCTGTCCGTGCACGAGGACCCGCGCATCGACGTCGCTGCGCTGACCGACCAGCTGCTCGGCCCCTACGCGCAGCTGCGCCGGGAGGCCCGCGCGGTCGCCGGCAGCCCCGAGTTCCACAAGATCGAGGGTCTGCCGCTCGCCGAGCACCGCGAGCGCGTCCTGCACCAGCTGCGCGAGCTCGTCGCGAAGCACGACGTGCTGCGCGCGTTCCCCACCCGGCTGGGCGGCGCCGACGACCACGGCGGCAGCCTGTCGCGGTTCGAGGAGCTCGTCGCGGGTGACCCGTCGCTGCAGATCAAGGCCGGCGTGCAGTGGGGCCTGTTCGCGAGCGCGATCCTGCACCTGGGCACCGAGCACCACCACGACGCGTTCCTGCCGGACGCGATGTCGGTCGAGGTGCCCGGCGCGTTCGCGATGACGGAGACGGGGCACGGCTCGGACGTCGCGTCGATCGGCACGACCGCCGAGTACGACCGCGAGACGCAGGAGTTCGTCATCCACACGCCGTTCCGTGCGGCGTGGAAGGAGTACCTCGGCAACGCGGCCCTGCACGGCACCGCGGCCGTCGTGTTCGCCCAGCTCGTCACGGCGCCCGAGGGCGGTCAGCGCGTCAACCACGGCGTGCACGCGTTCTACGTCCCGATCCGCAACCCCGCCACGGGCGAGTTCCTGCCGGGCGTCGGCGGCGAGGACGACGGCCTCAAGGGCGGCCTCAACGGCATCGACAACGGCCGCCTGCACTTCGACCACGTGCGCGTCCCGCGGACCAACCTGCTCAACCGGTACGGCGACGTCGCCCCCGACGGCACGTACTCCTCGCCCATCAAGAGCCCCGGTCGCCGGTTCTTCACCATGCTCGGCACGCTCGTGCAGGGCCGCGTCTCACTCGACGGTGCCGCGGTCAACGCGAGCAAGCTCGCGCTCGCGATCGCGGTCCGCTACGCCAACGAGCGCCGCCAGTTCGCCGGTGCGGGCGAGGACGAGGTCGTCCTGCTCGACTACCAGCGCCACCAGCGCCGCCTGCTCCCGCTGCTCGCCCAGACGTACGCGTCGACGTTCGCGCACGAGGAGCTGCTCGCCGCGTTCGACGAGGTCTTCTCCGGCCGGGGTGACACGCCCGAGGGTCGCGAGGACCTCGAGACGCTCGCCGCCGCACTCAAGCCCACCTCGACGTGGAACGCGATGACGACGATCCAGGAGTGCCGCGAGGCGTGCGGCGGGGCGGGCTTCATCGCCGAGAACCGCCTCGTCGGGCTGCACCAGGACCTGGACGTCTACGTGACGTTCGAGGGCGACAACACCGTCCTGTACCAGCTCGTCGGCAAGCGCCTGCTCGGCGACTACGCCAAGGCCCTCAAGGCCGGTGGCGCGGGCGACGTCGCGCGGTTCGTCGCCGACCGTGCCGTGCACCGCACGCCGCTCGTGCGCGCGGTCCAGACCATCGCCGACGTGGGCGACGCGCGCCGCTCCGCGGGCCAGCTGCGCGACGTCGAGACGCAGCGCGAGCTGCTCACCGACCGCGTCGAGGTCATGGTCGCCGAGCTCGCGGCCGCGCTGCGCCCTGCCGGCAAGCTCCCGCCCGCCGAGGCCGCCGCGCTCGTCAACGCCCACCAGCACGAGCTCATCGAGGCCGCCCAGGCGCACGCCGAGCGCGTGCAGTGGGAGGCCTTCACGCGCGGCGTGCAGGCGGCCACGGACCCCGGCACCAAGCAGGTCCTGACGTGGCTGCGCGACCTGTTCGGGCTCACGCTCGTCGAGCGGCACCTCGCGTGGTACCTCGTCAACGGTCGGCTCTCGGCCGGCCGTGCGCGCACGGTGTCGTCGTACATCGACCGTCTTCTGGTGCGGCTGCGGCCGCACGCGCAGGACCTGGTCGACGCGTTCGGCTTCGGTCCCGAGCACCTGCGCGCGCCGATCGCGTCGGGCGCCGAGGCCGAGCGGCAGCAGGAGGCGCGGGCGTACTACCGCGCGGAGCGCGCCGCCGGACGCCTGCCCGTCCCGGAGAAGCACCTGCGCTGAGGGCCGACGCGGGCCGCCCGGGCCCGCGTCCGCCCTGGCAGGTCAGGCGCCACCGCGGCAGGATGGCCGCAGGGGGCGGCGTGCGACCGCCCGGACCACTGGAGGTCCGATGTCCGCGGGACAGCAACCGGTCGAGAGCAAGCCCGTCCCCTGGCGCCCGATCCTGGGGCTCGTCGTGCTCGCGGCGGCGCTCGTGCTGATCTTCCAGAACGCCGACGAGTACCCCGTCCACCTGTTCTGGACGTCCGTGACGATGCCGCTGTGGATCCTGCTGGCGATCACGTTCGTGCTCGGGGTGGTCGTCGGCTGGATGCTCAAGACGCGACGCGCGCGGCGCAACCGCTGACCGGTTCCCGGCTCAGGTCGGGTTGCACCGGGTCGCGATCATCTCGAACGGGTCCACGTCGGGACGCCACGGCTCGAGGTTCCACGTGGCCTTCGAACGTGCGCCGAGCTGGTGGCACGCGAGCTGCGCGAGCATGCTCGCCGAGCCGGCCTCGGCGTCCGCCGCCTCGAGCTGGGCGGCCGCGAGCTCCTCGGCCGCGTGGCCGCCCGCGCGGGTCCAGTCGGCGGGCGTGACCGCGAGCGAGCGCCCGCCCTCACGCTCGCCCCAGGCCAGGTCGAGGATCGCGCGCGCGGTGAACCACAGGCCCGTCGGCTGGGCCCGCGCGGTCAGGACTGCCGCATCGCCGTGCGCCTCGAGCCGGCCTGACGGGTCCGCCCGCAGCCCCGCGACCGGGACGTCGCCGTCGAGCACGAGCGCGGTGCCGTCGGGCAGCACGTCGAGGCGCAACGGAGCGGGCGCCGCGACGACGAGGGACGTCCCGGCTCCGTCCGTCGTGTCACGCTCGGCAGCGTTGCTGTGCGCCGCCGTGGGTACCGCGGTAGGCACTGCGGCGAGAGCGGCAGTGGGGCCACCGGTCGGTGCGGCGAGGTCCACCCGGACGCTGCCGTCCTCGAGCGCGCGTGGCGTGCTCGGTGCGAGCACCAGCACCGTCACGCCCTGCGACGTGATCGGCACGCCGTCGCGCAGCGCCGCGGCGGCGAGGTCAGGCTCCGCGTCCGGGGTGCCGGGTGACGACGCACCTGCCGACGGCTCGGCGGTCGAGGCGCCGGTGCTCGGGTCACGCGACGTCGACGGGCGGTCCGTCCCGGGTGCGCACCCGCTCGTCGTGACCGCGACGGCGAGCCCGATGCCGAGCAGCCCGACGACGAGCGTGCGCCCCGTCACGGAGCGGGCTGCGGCGGGCATGGCCCGACCGTAGCCCGCCCGGGCGGCCCGGAGCTCGACCAGCGAGCTCCGGGCGCGCACTCAGCCGCGGTGGGCGGGCAGGTGCCGGCGGCGGACGTGGATCATGCGCAGGGTGATGCCCGCGACCAGCGCGGTGAGCGCGAACGCGAACCCGGGCAGCAGCGAGTCGGAGCCGGTCACGGCGAGCGGGGGCTCGTCCTCGCCCTCGACGAGGACCTCGGAGTCGATGCTCGGGGTCGGCGTCGGCTCGGGGCCGGCGACCTCACCCTCGTCGTCCCCCGGGGTCGTGGGCTCGGGCGACGGGGCCGGCGTCTCCTCGTCGGACGGCACGGGGGGCACGGCCGGCGTCGTCGTGGGCTGGGGAGCGGGCGTCGACTCGACGGGCTCGGGTGCCGGGGGCGGGGTCTGCGACGGCTCGGGCTCGGGCGACCGCGTCGGCTCCGGGCTGGGCTCCTGCGTGGGCGGCGGCGTCGGCGTCACGGTCGGTGTGGGCGACGGCTCGGGCTCGGGCGACTCCGAGGGGGACGGGCTCGGCGTGGGGTACGGGTTCGGCTTCGGCTTGCACGTCGTGTTGCAGACGGGCTTCTGGCCGCCCTCGCCGAAGTGCTCGTCGTACCCGCTCACCTGCACCCACGTGATGCACGAACCCTGGGGGACGCCGACGAGCTCCCACCGCACCGTGCTCTTCCCGACGAGCGCGGCGCTCGACCGGCCGGGCTCGATGTGGATGTTGGCCGAGCCGTCACGGCCGTGCTTGGTGTAGCGCACGTTGACGTGGTCGTGGACGTCGAACGTGTCACCGACGGGGAGCGTGAGAGCCTCGGGGGAGACGTCGTAGGGGATGGGCGCGTCCGAGCCGCCGGCCGTGGCGCTCGCGGAGCTCGCGAGCAGCAGGAGGCCGGACAGGGCGGGGACGGCAACGGCGGCGACGGCGCGGCGGAGCATCAGACCTCGAATCCTCGACAAAACGGGCTAAACGGGCATCCAGCCGCGCCAGACCTTAGGGCTGATCAGGCAAAACGCACAATTGCCTCACCGGCGTGTCGGCCGCGAAACGCCGGTGAGGCAACTGTCGTCACCCGAAGGGCGGAACGACACGTGTCACCCCTTGGTGGCCTGCGGTGGGACCGCCCTGGCCCGCCGCGCGCTCGCCGCCGGCCCGTCTCGCGCCGCGCCCGCCTCGTCGCGCGCCCCGGTCGCGGGCCTGGACAGCCGTTCGGGCGGCCGCGGAGCGTCGCTATCCTGGGCCCGTCCGCCGACGACGGCCGTGCGTCCTGCCGACCAGCGCAGGCCGCGAGCGATCTCGCCCAAGGGAACCGATGACCTCCGCACCCGCGCGCCCCAGCAGCGACCAGCACTACGACACGGTCGAGGGCGCCGCCGCGACCCCCGACCTCGCGCAGCCGTACGCCGAGCTCGGGCTCAAGCCCGACGAGTACCAGCGCATCCGCGACATCCTCGGGCGGCGCCCCACGGCCGCGGAGCTGGCCATGTACTCGGTCATGTGGTCCGAGCACTGCTCGTACAAGTCCTCCAAGACGCACCTGCGGCAGTTCGGCGACAAGACGACGCCGGCCATGAAGGAGCACCTGCTCGTCGGGATCGGCGAGAACGCGGGCGTCGTGGACATCGGCGACGGCTGGGCGGTCACGTTCAAGGTCGAGTCGCACAACCACCCGTCGTACGTCGAGCCGTACCAGGGTGCCGCCACGGGCGTCGGCGGGATCGTGCGCGACATCATCTCGATGGGCGCGCGCCCGGTCGCGGTCATGGACCAGCTGCGCTTCGGCGCGATCGACCACCCGGACACCGCCCGCGTGGTGCACGGCGTGGTCGCGGGCGTCGGGGGCTACGGCAACTCGCTCGGCCTGCCGAACATCGGCGGCGAGCTCGTGTTCGACCCCAGCTACCAGGGCAACCCGCTCGTCAACGCGCTGTGCCTGGGTGTGCTGCGGCACGAGGACATCCACCTGGCCAACGCCTCGGGCACGGGCAACAAGGTCGTGCTGTTCGGCGCGCGCACCGGCGGTGACGGCATCGGCGGTGCGTCGATCCTCGCGAGCGAGACCTTCGACGACACCAAGCCGTCCAAGCGGCCCTCGGTGCAGGTCGGCGACCCGTTCATGGAGAAGGTGCTCATCGAGTGCTGCCTCGAGCTGTACGCCGCGCGCGTCGTCGAGGGCATCCAGGACCTGGGTGCGGCCGGCATCTCGTGCGCGACGTCCGAGCTCGCGTCCAACGGTGACGGCGGCATGCACGTCGACCTCGAGAACGTGCTGCTGCGCGACCCCACCCTGACGGCCGGCGAGATCCTCATGTCGGAGTCGCAGGAGCGCATGATGGCGGTCGTCACGCCCGCCAAGCTGGACGAGTTCCTCGCGATCACCGCGAAGTGGGACGTCGAGACGGCGATCATCGGCGAGGTCACGGGCACGGGTCGCCTGACGATCGACCACCACGGCCACCGCATCGTCGACGTCGACCCGAAGACCGTCGCGCACGAGGGTCCGGTGTACGACCGCCCGTACGCGCGTCCCGCGTGGCAGGACGGCCTGAACGCGGACACGTCCGCGTCGCTCGCGCGTCCGACGAGCCCCGACGAGCTGCGCGCGACCGCGCTGCGGCTGCTCGGCTCGCCCAACCTGGCCTCGAAGTCGTGGGTGACCAAGCAGTACGACCGCTTCGTGCAGGGCAACACGGCGCTCGCGCAGCCCGACGACTCGGGGGTCGTGCGCGTCGACGAGACCACGGGTCTCGGCGTCGCTCTCGCGACCGACGCCAACGGCCGCTACGGCAAGCTCGACCCGTACACGGGCGCGCAGCTCGCGCTCGCGGAGGCGTACCGCAACGTCGCGACGACGGGCGCTCGCCCGCTCGCGGTGACCGACTGCCTCAACTTCGGCAGCCCCGAGCACCCCGACTCGATGTGGCAGCTCGTCGAGGCGATCCGCGGCCTGGCCGACGCGTGCCAGGTGCTCGAGGTCCCGGTGACCGGCGGCAACGTCTCGCTGTACAACGGCACGGGCGAGCCCGGCCTGATCGACTCGGCGATCCACCCGACGCCCGTCGTCGGCGTGCTGGGCGTGCTCGACGACGTGGCCGCCGCGGTGCCCTCGGGCTGGACCGCGCCCGGCATCGCGGTCTACCTGCTCGGCACGACGCGCGCCGAGCTCGACGGCTCCGCGTGGGCCGACGTCGTGCACGACCACCTCGGCGGCCTGCCGCCCGCGGTCGACCTGGCGGCCGAGCGTCGTCTCGGCGCGGTGCTGCAGAACGCGGCGCGCGACGACCTGGTGGACGCCGCGCACGACCTGTCGGAGGGCGGTCTGGTCCAGGCGCTGCTCGAGTCCTCGCTGCGGTTCGGCGTGGGCGTGCGCGTCTCGCTCGACGCGCTGTGCGAGCGCGACGGCGTCACGCCGTTCGAGGCGCTGTTCTCGGAGTCCACGGCGCGTGCGCTGGTCGCCGTGCCGCGCTCGGAGGAGGTGCGCTTCGCCGACCTGTGCGTCGCGCGCGGCGTGCCGGCACTCAAGCTGGGCCAGACGGCCGACGTCGCGACGGGCGACGAGGAGGCGGGCCCCGCCGTCGAGGTCGAGGGCCTGTTCACGATCCCGCTGGCCGAGGCCGGCGAGGTCTTCGAGGCGACGCTCCCGCGCCACTTCGGCTGACCACCCCTGCTCGGACGAAGCCCGCGGTGCCGCTCGGTGCGGCCCGCGGGCTTCGTCGTCCCTGCGCGCGTCAGGGTCGTGCGGGGTCGCCCGACGATAACCCGACTTATTCAGTCCAGATTGTGGGACCGACGGGATGCGCCGTTGACTCCGTCCGGCCCCACCCCTAATTTCTGACCAGCGCAGTCCGGATTGTCGGTCTGCGGACAGAGGTCATGAGCTCCGACGCGTAGCCCCGGCTGGTCGGACGGCAACCCTCCCGCGCGGCGGGGTGCCCCGGGTGAGGACCTGGCTCGAGCGGCACCCGCCGTCCGAGCAACGCGCCAGACCCCGGACAGGGGACGAAGGAGACCGCACGCATGAGCACGAGGAGCCTGACCGCGGACGTCCGCGCCACGCACCTGTGCACGCGCTGTCGCGTCATGTGCGCCGCCGAGAGCTGTCGCTGAGACGACGTCCCGCGCACCGGGGCCCGCGGGCCACACCGCTCGTCGCCGGCGCTGACCGGCGCTGACTGGCGCCGTCCTCCCGGACCGCGCCCGTCTGGGCGGGCCACGCCGGCGCCGGCGACCTTCCCACCCACCACCTGACGGCCCCAGCCGTCCGGTCCTGCGCGCGTGCGCCGACCGCGGCGTCCTCGCCGACGGCAGGCGGGCCCGCGGCACGCCACGGACCACCGATCACCCGCCGCGCACGCGGCCTCGAGATGGAGCCCTTCGATGTCCCAGCACTCCCACCCTCGCTCGCGCTCGGACCGCACTCGGTCGGTGCATCTGGGCGTCGACCTCACCGACGCCGGTGCGCACCCCGCCGCCTGGCGCACGCTCGGCTCGCAGGCGCAGCGGCTGTTCGACGCGCAGCGCCTGGACGCCCTCGTCGCGACCGCGCAGCGCGGCCTGCTCGACCTCGTCGCGTTCGACGACGCGTTCTCGCTGCAGCCCGTGACCCGCCACGGCGTGCAGGGACGGCTCGACGCCGCGCTCGTCGCCTCGCGCCTGGCGCCCCGCTCGGCGGGCATCGGTCTGGTGCCGACGATCGACACGACGCACACCGAGCCGTTCCACGTCTCGAAGGCGGTCGCGACGATCGACCACGTCAGCAGGGGGCGCGCCGCGTGGCAGGTCGGCTGGTCGACGACGCAGCAGGCGACGGACGCGTTCGGGCGCAAGGCCGCGCAGGACGAGGTCGACGCGATCGACGAGGCGGGCGAGGTGATCGACGTCGTCGGCCGGCTGTGGGACTCGTGGGAGGACGACGCGGAGATCCGCGACCGGGCCACGAGCCGGTTCGTGGACCGCGACAAGCTGCACCACGTCGACTACGAGGGCATCCGGTTCGCGGTCAAGGGTCCGTCGATCACGCCGCGACCGCCGCAGGGCCGGCCGCCGGTCGTGGTGACGGCGACGAGCGACGAGGCGCTCGCGTTGGCCGCGCGCCGGGCCGACGTGGTGCGCCTGCGCGCGACGAGCCTCGACGACGCGCTCGCCCAGCGCGCGCGGCTGGACGACCTGGCGGGCGACGCGGGCCGCAGCACCGACGAGGTGCGCGTGCTCGTCGACACGTACGTCGTCCTGGCCGACGACGAGTCGAGCGCGCGTGCGCGCCTCGAGCTGCTCGACGACCTCGAGCCGTCGTCGTGGGCGACGGACTCGCTCGTGCACGTGGGGACGGCCGGTGCGCTGGCCGAGACGATCGAGACGTGGGTCGCGGCGGGTGCCGTCGACGGCTTCCACGTGCGGCCGTCGTCGCTGTCCACCGACCTCGACGTGCTTGTCCACCGGGTCGTGCCGATCCTGCAGAGCGCAGGACTGTTCCGCACCGCCTACCCGGGTCGCACGCTGCGCGACACGCTCGGTCTGACGCGTCCCGCCAACGTGTTCGCCGCGACGGCCTGAGGGCGGGGCCATGACGACGCGACCGCGCAAGCAGATCCACCTGGGCATCCACTTCCCGGGGGTCAACAGCACGACCGTCTGGAGCGACCCGGACTCGGGTAGCCAGATCGACTTCGACTCGTTCGAGCACCTCGCGACGCGCGCCGAGGCCGCCAAGCTCGACTTCTTCTTCCTCGCCGAGGGTCTGCGCCTGCGCGAGCACAAAGGGCGTATCCACGACCTCGACGTCGTCGGCCGGCCCGACACCCTCCCGGTGCTCGCGGCGATCGCGGCGGTCACCGAGCGCATCGGGCTCGCGGGGACGATCAACACGACGTTCAACGAGCCGTGGGAGCTCGCGCGGCAGTTCGCGACGCTCGACCTGCTCTCCGGTGGTCGCGCCGCGTGGAACCTGGTGACGAGCCCGGACGCGTTCACGGGCGAGAACTTCCGGCGTGGCGGGTACCTCCCGTACGCCGAGCGGTACGAGCGCGCCGCGGAGGTCGTGCGGGTCGCCCGCGCCCTGTGGGACTCGTGGGACGACCACGCGGTGCTCGCGGACACGGCGACCGGCCGGTTCCTGCGCGACGCCGGCGTGCGTGAGGTGGTGCACGACGGCACGCACGCGCAGGTCCGGGGGACGTTCACGACGCCGCGCGGGCCGCAGGGTCATCCGGTGCTGTTCCAGGCGGGCGACTCGGCGCAGGGCCGGGACTTCGCGGCACGCACCGCGGACGTCATCTTCTCGATGCACTCGACGTTCGAGGCGGGCCGTGCGTTCTACGACGACGTGCAGGCGCACCTCGTCGCGAACGGCCGCAACCGTGGGGACCTGAAGATCCTCCCGGCGACGACGGTCGTCATCGGCCAGACGCCCGACGAGGCGCACGAGCGCGCCGAGCACATCCGGCGGCAGCAGGTCTCCGGCCCGACCGCGATCGCGTTCCTCGAGCAGGTGTGGGGCCGTGACCTGACGGCCTACGACCCGGACGGCCCGCTGCCGGAGGTCGACCCCGACGTCGAGAACATCTCGATCACGCGCGGTCGGGTGCGCCACACTACCGACCCGCTCGCGGTCGCCCGCGCGTGGCGTGAGCAGGCCGAGGCGAACCGCTGGTCGATCCGCGACCTCGTGATCCGCACGACGACCCGCGGCTCGTTCGTCGGAACGGCGCAGCAGGTGGCCGACGACCTGGACAGGCACGTCCAGGAGGACGCCTCGGACGGCTTCATCCTCGTCCCGCACCTGACGCCGCACGGTCTCGACGACGTGCTCGACCAGGTGATCCCGCTGCTGCAGGAGCGCGGCTCGTTCCGCTCCGACTACACCGGCCCGACCCTGCGCGACCACCTGGGCCTGGCCCGCCCCGATCCGGCGTCGCAGCACGCGGCGGCCGAGCTCACCGCCTGACCGGACCAGCGCTCTGCCCGTTCATCCCCCGGCCTTCGGGCCCCTCGAGAGGACATCATGACCAGCACCGTCGACCGCCGCCGCACCCGCTACCGGGTGCTGGCCGCCTCCTTGCTCGCCCCCGCCCTGCTGCTGGCCGCCTGCTCGTCGGGCAGCGGCGACCCCGCGGCCGGACCCGCGACGTCCGCGACCTCGACCCCGGATACGGCCACCGCGACCCCGGGCGGGACGCTGCGCTTCGCGCTCGGTGCGTCGCCGTCGGGCGTCGACCCGCAGCAGGTCGGCTCGAACGTGAGCATCTACATCGCGCGCCAGCTCGCGGACTCCCTGACCGACCAGGACCCGGCCACGGGCGAGATCGTGCCGTGGCTCGCGACGAGCTGGGACGTGAGCGACGACCTCACGACCTTCACGTTCCACCTGCGCGACGACGTGACGTTCTCGGACGGCACCCCGCTGACCGCGACCACGGTCAAGGCGAACCTCGACGCGCTCGCGGGCCCGCTCGGCGCGTCGGCGCCGCTCGCGGCGAGCTACCTGGGCGGCTACACCGAGACGCGCGTGGACGACGAGCACACGGTCACGGTCGTGTTCGGCGCACCCAACGCGCAGTTCCTGCAGGCCACGTCGACGGTCTCGCTCGCGATCCTGTCCGACGCCACCGCGACGGCCGACCCCGCCGCACGGCTGCAGGGCGAGGTCGTCGGCTCGGGCCCGTTCGTGCTCGAGAGCTACACGCAGGACCAGGGTGCGGTGATCACGCGGCGCGACGGCTATGCGTGGGCCTCGGAGGTCTCGCAGAACCAGGGCGAGGCGTACCTCGACCAGATCGACTTCACGGTGGTCCCGGAGTCCGGGGTCCGCGCGGGCGGACTCGCGTCCGACCAGTTCGACGCGGTGGGCGACGTGCTCCCGCAGGACGTCGCGCAGGTCGAGGGCGCCGGGGGATCGGTGCTCACGCGCACCAACCCGGGCGTCACGTTCGTCCTGCAGCCCAACGTGACCGTCGCGCCGCTCGACGACCCGGACGTCCGCCAGGCGCTGAACGTGGCGATCGACCGGCAGCAGCTCGTCGACACGGTGCTCTCGGACGCGTTCAAGCCCGCGACGAGCGTGCTCGCCTCGACCACTCCCGGGTACACGGACCTGTCCGACGACCTCGCGTTCGACGCCGCGAAGGCCGAGCAGCTGCTCGACGGCGCGGGCTGGACGAAGGGCACCGACGGCATCCGCGAGAAGGACGGCGCGAAGCTGAGCGTCGACGTGGTCTACGCACCGCTGTTCACCGGCTCGCAGGCCGTGCTCGAGCTCGCGCAGCAGCAGCTGCGGGCCGTCGGCGTCGACCTGGTGCTGCGCCAGCTCACGCCCGCGGACCAGCAGGCCGTGCTGACCTCGGGCGACTACGACACGTACTACTACAACGTCACGCGCGCCGACGCCGACATCCTGCGCACGCAGTTCTCGTCCGCGGGCCGCAACGTCAACAAGCGTGCGGCCGACGACGTGCTCGACCCGCTCCTCGACTCCCAGCTCGCCACCGCGGACCCGGCGGCGCGAGCGGACCTCGTCGCGCAGGCGCAGCAGGAGATCGTCGGCGAGGCGCTGGCGATCCCGCTGTTCGAGCTCGCGCAGTCGATCGGCGTGGCCGGTGACGTGCACGGGGTGGCCTTCGACGCCTCGTCGCGCCTGCTGTTCCACGACGCCTGGATCGAGCAGCCCTGATGAGCGCCTACGTCCTGCGCCGGGTCGCCGCGGCCGTCGTCGTGCTCCTGGCGGCGTTCACGGTCACCTTCGCGGTGCTGTACCTGCTGCCCAGTGACCCGGCGAGCATCATGCTCGACGCGGGCACGGGCGGCGGGGGCGTCGACCCGGCGCAGGCGGAGGCGCTGCGCGAGCGGCTCGGGCTCGACCAGAGCCCGGCCGAGCAGTACGTCGCGGCGCTCGGCCGCACGGCCACGGGCGACCTCGGGACGTCCATCTCCTCGGGTGCGCCGGTCGCGACCCTGATCGCCCAGGCGCTCCCGGAGACGGCCAAGCTCGCGGGGTTCGCCCTGCTGCTGGCCGTCGCCGGCGGGGCCGGGCTCGCCTCGCTCGCCACCTGGACCCGTTCGCCGCGGCTGCGTGGGCTGCTCCTCGCGCTGCCGCCGCTGGGCGTCGCCGTGCCGACGTTCTGGGTCGGGCTGGTGCTGCTGCAGCTCTTGTCGTTCCGGCTGCCGGTGTTCCCGGCGGTCGGCAACCAGGGCTTCGCGAGCCTGGTCCTGCCGGCGGTCACCCTGGCCGTCCCGCTGTCCGCGACGATCGCGCAGGTGCTCGCCCAGGGGATGCGCGCGGCGTGGGGTGCGGCCTACGTCGAGACCGCGCTGGCCAAGGGTGCGACGCGCACCCGGGTGCAGCTGCGGCACGTGACCCGCAACGCGGCGCTCCCGTCGCTCACGCTGCTCGGCGTGCTCGTCGGGAACCTGCTCGCGGGGGCGGTGGTCGTCGAGACCGTCTTCTCGCGCCAGGGCTTCGGGCGCCTCGTGCAGGCCGCCGTCACCACGCAGGACATCCCCGTGGTGCTCGGGCTCGTGCTCGTCGCGGCGCTCGTGTTCGTCGTCGTGAACCTCCTGGTCGACCTCGCCTACCCCCTGCTCGACCCGCGCACGGCCGTGACCTCGTACGCAAGGAGCCTGTGATGAGCCTTCTCGGCACCCGCCCCGCCGACGTCGTCGGCGCACGACGCGCGTCCGCCGTCCTGCCGGCGAGCCCCGGACCCGTCAGCACCGGAACGACGAGCACCGGAGCCTCGAGCGCCGGGGCGGCTCGGACCACGAGTCTGCGCGCCAGGCCCGGGACCGGCCCGGCGACCGGGCGGCTCGCGCGGGCCCGCCGGCACCCGCTCGCGCGGCCCGGCGCGCTCGTGGCGCTGCTCGTCGTGACGGTCGTGGTCGCGTGGGCGCTCGTGCCCACGGCGTTCACGTCCGCCGACCCGATCACGGGCGTGCCCGCGGACAACCTCCTGCCGCCCAGTGCGGCTCACTGGTTCGGGACCGACCACCTGGGTCGCGACCTGTTCGCGCGCACGGTGCACGGCACGGGCCTGTCGCTGCAGGCCGCCGCGGTCGCGATCGTCATCGCGCTCGGTGCCGGGTCGCTGCTCGGGCTCGTCGCGGGGTTCGTCGGCGGGCGCGTCGACGACGTGCTCATGCGCCTGACCGACGTGCTGCTGGCAATCCCCGGGCTGCTGCTGTCGCTCGCGGTCGTGACCGTGCTCGGGTTCGGGACGCTCAAGGTCGCGATCGCGGTGGGTGTCGCGTCGGTCGCGACGTTCGCGCGCGTCATGCGCGCCGAGGTGCTGCGGGTGCGCAGCGCGACCTACGTCGAGGCGGCGCGGCTCGCGGGCGCTCGTCGTGGCTCGGTCGTGGTGCGTCACGTCGTGCCGAACGCCGCGGGTCCCGTGCTCGCGCTCGCGACGATCGAGCTGGGGACCGTGGTCCTGGCGGTCTCGGCGCTGAGCTTCCTGGGCTTCGGCGCGATCCCGCCGACCCCCGAGTGGGGCTCGCTCGTGGCGGAGGGCCGCAACTACCTCGCGACCGCGTGGTGGTACTCGACGCTCCCGGGGCTGGTCGTCGCGGTCGTCGTGCTGTCCGCCGGGCGCCTCGGCCGCGCGTTCGAGCGCGGGGGGAGGACGGCCCGATGAGCACCCAGACGCCGACGCTGCCGGGCGCACCCGAGGAGACGCACGCACCCGACGCGCGGCCCGTGCTGGCCGTGCGGGACCTGCGGGTCACCTACGACGGCACCGACGGACCCGTCGAGGCCGTGCGCGGCGTGAGCCTCGAGGTGCACCCGGGCGAGGTCGTCGCGCTCGTCGGCGAGTCCGGCTCGGGGAAGTCCACCACGGCGCACGCCGTCGTCGGGCTGCTGCCCGAGACGGGCCGGATCGCCGGCGGGCGAATCGACCTGGGCGACGACGAGCGCACCTCGCTCGAGCTCGCGTCCCTGCCGGTCCGCGCGTGGCCGCGGGTCCGCGGTGCGCGCATCGGGCTGGTCCCGCAGGACCCGGGCGTCGCGCTCAACCCCGTGCAGCGCGTCGGCGACCAGGTCGCCGAGGCCCTGCGCATCCACGCCCGCGCGGGCAGGCGCGAGGCGCACGCGCAGGCGGTCGAGATCCTGCGCGCCGTCGGGATCGACGAGCCGCAGGCCCGCGCCCGGCAGTACCCGCACGAGCTGTCGGGCGGCATGCGGCAGCGCGTGCTGATCGGCATCGCTCTGGCGTGCGAGCCCGAGCTCGTGGTGGCCGACGAGCCGACGAGCGCGCTCGACGTGACCGTGCAGCGCCGCGTGCTCGACCTGCTCGCGGACCTCACGTCGCGCACCGGCACCGCGGTCCTGCTCATCACGCACGACCTCGCCGTCGCTGCGGACCGTGCCGAGCGGATCGTCGTGATGAAGGACGGCGAGGTCGTCGAGACCGGGCCGACCGCACGCGTGTTGAGCGACCCGCAGCACCCCTACACGCGTGAGCTGCTCGCCGCGGCACCGGGCCTGCGTGCGGCGCAACGACCGGGGACCGCACCCCTGCCCGACGAGCGCGACCGGGGCTCGTCGTCCCGGGTGCAGGTCCGCGCCCGCGCGGTCGCGGCGGACCTGCCCACCCCGCCGGCGGGCGGCCTGCTCGTCGTCGACGGGCTGCGCAAGACGTTCCAGATCGGTGGACGCCGCTCGGGCGCGAGCGTGCGCGCGGTCGACGACGTGTCGTTCTCGGTGCCGCGCGGGTCGGCGTTCGCGCTGGTCGGTGAGTCGGGGTCGGGCAAGTCGACGACCGCGCGGCTCGTGCTGGATCTCGAGCGCGCCGACGCGGGCTCGGTGCGGTTCGACGGTGTGGACGTCGCGGGTGCCCGGGGTGACGCGCTGCGCACGCTGCGGCGGCGCACGCAGCTCGTGCACCAGAACCCGTACGCGTCGCTCGACCCGCGCTTCACGGTCGGGCAGGTGGTCGACGAGCCGCTGCGCGCGCACCGCGTCGGCACGGCAGCACAGCGCCGGGACCGCGTCGCCGAGCTGCTCGACCAGGTGCGGCTGCCCGCGGCGCTCGCGCGGCGCCGCCCCGGCGAGCTGTCCGGCGGGCAGCGGCAGCGCGTCGCGATCGCCCGGGCGCTCGCGCTGGACCCCGATCTGCTCGTCCTCGACGAGCCGACGAGCGCGCTCGACGTCTCGGTGCAGGCCCGCGTGCTCGACCTGCTCGCGGACCTGCGCGCGCAGCGCGGCCTGACCTACCTGTTCATCTCGCACGACCTGGCGGTCGTGCGTCAGGTCGCGGACGAGGTCGGCGTCATGAGCGCCGGGCGGCTCGTCGAGACCGGACCGGTCGACCAGGTCTTCGACCACCCGCAGCACCCGTACACCGTCGAGCTCGTCGGGGCGATCCCCGGCCGGCACCACGAACGAGAGGCGATCCGATGACGACGACCCTGCCCGAGAACCCGACCGCCGCTGTGCACGTCGACCAGGACGCGCACGTCGAGTGGGAGCAGTGGCACGCAGCGCGCGAGCGCGAGCTGGCGACGACCCACGGCTGGCTCACGCCCGTGGCCTACCTGCCGCTGCCGTCGCAGCCCGCCGCGTTCGACGGCGTCCCGGGCGTGTGGTGGGCCGACGAGCACGGCGCGCACCACAAGCGCGCCGCCGACGAGCCCGGCGCGGGGACGACGCACGTCGTCGCCGAGGCGGGCTCCTCGATCGTGCAGACGTTCGTGCCCGAGGGCCGCACGGGCGCCGAGGCAGAGGTCGCGGTCGAGCTCGTCCGGCGCACGGGCCGCTACGCGCTGCGCCTGCGCGACCCGCGCGCCGCGGCGCGTGCCGCCTTCACGGGCGTCCCGACGTTCCCGTACGACGCGTCGTGGGTGCTGGACGCACCCGTCCGCTGGTACGACGAGCCGCGCCCCGCGGTCGTCGGCGCGGCGCGGCCCGGGCTCGTCCACCGCACGACCGTCGTCGGCGAGGTGGACCTGGAGCGCGCGGGCCGCAGCGTGACGCTGCAGCTCACGGGCGGGAAGGGCGGCTCGGCGGCGCTGCTGTTCACCGACGAGGCGCCCGGCCTCGCGCCGTGGCGCGTCCTGACGGTCGAGCGCTCGTCGGACCCGGGCGCGACGGGCTCGCCGGAGACCGCGACCGTCCGCCTGGACCTCAACCGCGCGGTCAACCTGCCGTTCGCGTTCAGCGACCACGGCACGTGCCCCGCGCCGGTGCCCGGAAACCACGTGCCGTTCGCGGTCGCGGCCGGCGAGCGAGCCCCGCGATGAGTACGGTCCAGCTCGCGCAGGACGAGTCGCGCGTGCTCGTGCCGCCGCCGGTGCGGCCCGTGGTCACCGCGGCCGACGAGCCGCCGCTCGAGGAGCTGCGGATCGTCGGCGCCCGGCACCCGGGCCGCTGGCTCGCCACGGGCGTCGTGCTCCTGCTGCTCGCGATGGTCGTGAGCTCGCTCGTGACGAACGAGCGGTGGGAGTGGGATCTCGTCGCGCAGTACCTCACCTGGCCGTCGGTGATCGACGGAGCGTGGGGCACGATCCGGCTCACCGCGGTGGCGTCCGTGGTCGGCTTCACGCTCGGCACGGTGCTCGCGCTCATGCGCCTGTCCCGCTCGCCGCTGCTGCAGACGGTGTCCTGGACGTACACGTGGGTGTTCCGCTCGGTGCCGCTGCTGCTGCAGCTCCTGCTCTGGTACAACCTCGCCTACCTGTACCCCCACCTGAGCGTGGGCGTCCCGTTCGGTCCCGAGCTCGCCTGGCTCGACACGCTCTCGCTCGTCGACAAGTTCTGGGCCGCGATCCTGGGGCTGGGCCTGTCGCAGGCCGCCTACTCGGCGGAGGTCGTGCGGGCCGGGATCCTCTCGGTGGACCAGGGCCAGCAGGAGGCCGCGGCCTCGCTCGGCATCCCGCGCCGCCGTCAGGTCACGCGGATCATCCTCCCGCAGGCGATGCGCTCGATCGTGCCCACCGCGGTCAACGAGGTGATCGGGCTGCTCAAGGGCACGTCGATCGTCTACGTCCTGGCGTACGGCGAGCTGTTCTACATCGTCAGCGTGATCATGGGCCGCAACGGCCGGATCGTCCCGCTGCTGCTGGTCGCCTCGATCTGGTACCTGGTCCTCACGACTCTCATCACGGTCGTGCAGTACTACGTCGAGCGGTACTACGCCAAGGGCGCGGTGCGCACGCTGCCGCCCACGCCGCTGCAGCGCGTCCGGTGGGCGACGCTGGTGCTCGCCGCCCGGGTCACGGGCCGTCCGGTGCCCGCGAGCGTCCCCCCGGCCTACGCCGCCCGCGCCCGCGTGGGTGTGCTGACCCGCACGCGCCGCAGCGTCGGGGGGCTCGCATGAGTGCGCCGACGAGCGAGACGCAGCCGGGTCTGGTCGAGGTGCACGGCGTCCACAAGAGCTTCGGCACGCTCGAGGTGCTGCACGACGTGTCGCTGACGGTCGAGCCCGGCTCGGTCACCGTCATCCTCGGACCGTCCGGCTCGGGCAAGTCGACCCTGCTGCGTGCGATCAACCACCTCGAGAAGGTCGACCAGGGCTTCATCGCGCTCGACGGCGAGCTCATCGGCTACGTGCGCAAGGGCCGCACGCTGCGCGAGCTGTCCGAGCGGGAGATCCTGCGCCAGCGCACGCAGATCGGGTTCGTCTTCCAGAGCTTCAACCTGTTCCCGCACCTGACGGCGCTCGAGAACGTGGTCGAGGCGCCGGTCTCGGCGCAGCGCCGCCGTCGCGAGGACGTCGAGCCCGAGGCCCGCGAGCTGCTCGCCCGCGTGGGCCTGGCCGACAAGGCCGACGTCCGCCCGCGTCAGCTCTCGGGCGGCCAGCAGCAGCGCGTCGCGATCGCGCGCGCGCTCGCGCTGCGCCCCACGGTCCTGCTGTTCGACGAGCCGACCTCGGCGCTGGACCCCGAGCTCGTCGGCGAGGTCCTCGAGGTCATCAAGGACGTCGCCCGCACGGGCACGACCCTCGTCGTCGTGACGCACGAGATCGGCTTCGCGCGTGAGGTCGCCGACACCGTCGTGTTCATGGACGCGGGCGTCGTCGTCGAGCAGGGCCCGCCCGACCAGGTGCTCGACGCCCCGCAGCACGAACGCACCCGCAGCTTCCTGCAGAAGGTCCTGTGACCGGCGCGAGCCCGCGCCGGCCCCTGCAGCCGTCCCCCGAGCCCTGGCCACCCGGCCTCCCCGATGCGGCCCACGCCGCACCTGACCGAAAGGCACCTCCCGTGACGACGACGACCCGGCGCACCCGCGCCCGTGCCGTGCCCACGAGGGCGCTCGCCGCGCTCGCCACCGCCTCCCTGCTCGCGCTGACCGCCTGCGCGTCGGTGAGCACCGAGAAGCCGCAGGAGACCCAGAAGGCGGGAGGTGCCGTGACGGCCGCGCCCGCCGCGGCCGGCCTGACCGTGAGCACGAGCCCGGACCAGGACCGCATCCGCACCACCGAGTCCGCCGAGGCGGTCGCGCTGCTGCCGGACGCGTGGAAGAACAAGGACGAGATCGTCGTCGCGATCAGCGCCGGGGCCGCGCCGCCGCTCGGCTTCCTGGCGGACGATGACGAGACGCCCATCGGCAACGAGACGGACATCGCCCAGCTCGTCGCCGACGCGCTCGGCAAGGACGTCCGGATCGAGGTCAAGGCGTGGGCCGACTGGCCCCTCGCGCTGCAGTCGGGCGACGTCGACGCGGTGATCTCCAACGTCACGGTGACCGAGGAGCGCAAGGAGACGATCGACTTCTCGAGCTACCGCAACGACGAGCTCGGCTGGCTCGTCAAGACCGGCTCGGACCTCACGTCCATCACCACGCGCGAGGACATCGCGGGCAAGGTCGTCGCGGTCGGCTCCGGCACCAACCAGGAGAAGATCGTGCTCGAGTGGGACCGCCTCAACCAGGCGGACGGCCTCGAGCCCATCAAGGGCCCGGAGTACTACGAGCAGTTCACCGACGTGCTGCTCGCGCTGCAGTCGGGGCGCATCGAGACGTACGTCGGCCCGAACGCGTCGCTCGCCTACCAGGCGGCGATCTCGCCCGACGACTTCACGGTCGTCGGCACGCTCAACGGCGGCTGGCCGGACACCGCGCAGATCGCGGTCGCGACGAAGAAGGGCGCCGGCGCGGTCGACGCGGTGACCGCGGCCATCAACCACGCGATCGACGACGGCACCTACCTGCAGGTGCTGCAGCGCTGGGGCCTGGAGTCCGAGGCCATCGAGAAGTCCGAGTCCAACCCGCCGGGGCTGCCCAAGACGTCCTGACCGGACGCCACGGGTGCCCGCGCGCCGACTCTCCCGGCGCGCGGGCACCCGCCCCGCACGACCACCACAGGAAGGGACCTCGATGACCGAGCACGTGGACCACCTCGTCGTCGGCGGCGGCGTGATGGGCTCGGCCGCGGCCTGGCAGCTCGCCCGCCGCGGCCGCGAGGTCGTGCTGCTCGAGCGGTTCGGGCCGGGCCACGACCACGGCGCGTCGCACGGCTCGTCGCGCATCTACCGCACGTCGTACCCCGAGCCCGTCTACCTCGACCTCGCCCAGGAGGCGCTCACACTCTGGCGGCTGCTCGAGGCCGAGTCCGACGAGGCGCTGCTCGAGGTCACGGGCGGCGTGAGCCACGCGCGGCCCGATCTGCCCACCGCGCGGCGCACCGAGCAGATCGCGCGGGCGTTCGCCGCGCGCGGCGTCCCGTTCGAGTGGCTCGACCCGGCCGAGGCCGCCCGTCGGTGGCCCGGGATCCGGTTCGAGGGCCGGGTGCTGCACGAGACCGCGACCGCGGGCCGGCTGCACGCCGACCGTGCCGTGAGCGCGTTGCAGAGGCGGGCCGCCGCGCACGGCGGCGACGTCCGGCACGAGACCGCGGTGCGTCACCTCGAGCTCGCGGGCGACCGCGTCCGCGTCGTGACGCAGCGCGGCGAGATCCTCGCGCGCAGCGTGGTCGTCGCGGTGGGTGCGTGGAGCGCCGGCGTGCTGGCGGAGGTGCTGGACGACGCGCGTGACCCGAGCGGCCCGTCTGGTCGGGCGGGGCGCGCCGCAGCGGACCAGTTCCTCCCGCTCGTCGTGACGCAGGAGCAGCCCGCGCACTTCGCCCCGCGCGACCCGGCGGTGCTCGCCGGCACCGCCCCCTGGCCGAGCTTCACGCACGACCCGGGGCCGGACGCAGGCTTCCCGAGCGGCGTCTACGGGCTCGCTGCGCCCGGTGAGGGCGTCAAGGTCGGGTTCCACGCGGTCGGGCCGCGGGTCGACCCGGACCGCCGTGACCGGACCCCCGAGCCCGAGCAGCTCGCCGCGCTGCGCCGCTACGTGCGCACCTGGCTGCCGGGCCTCGACCCCGACGCCTACGAGCCCGTGAGCTGCACGTACACGACGACGCCCGACCACGACTTCGTGCTCGACCGGCGCGGGCCTGTCGTCGTCGCCGCCGGCTTCTCGGGCCACGGCTTCAAGTTCGCGCCGGCCGTCGGCCGCGTCCTGGCCGACCTCGCCGACCTCGCGCGGGACCGCCCGCACGCCACCCCGACCGCCACCCCGACCGTGCGGCCGGACCTCGCGCGGTTCGCGCTCGCGCGCTTCGCCGCCGCGCGCTCGCTCGTCGCCCCCTGACCCGCCGCCCGTCCGCTCACCGCCAGTCCCTCGACCGTCACCCGTACCGCAAGGAGCCACCTCGATGACCGACCGCCCCGCCGCCCCGCGCGTGCCCCTGTCCGTGCTCGAGCTCGCGATCGTGCCCGAGGGCGGCTCGGGCGCGGACGCGGTGCGCCGCACCGTGGACCTCGCGGTCGAGCTCGACCGGCTGGGTTACGCGCGCGTGTGGTTCGCCGAGCACCACCTGGCCGCGGGTGTCGCATCGGCATCGCCCGCCGTGCTCGCCGCGGCGGTCGCCGCGCGCACCGAGCGGATCCGCGTCGGCAGCGGTGCCGTGCTGCTCAGCACGACGAGCCCGCTGATCGCCGCCGAGCAGTTCGGCACCATCGCGGCGCTGCACCCGGACCGCGTGGACCTCGGCCTGGGCCGCGCGTTCACCCCACCGCCGGCCGCCGCCGACGACGCCCCCGTGCAGGCGCGCGCGTCCACGCCGCGGCCGAGCACGGGCCCGCGCGTCGTCGACGGTCTCTACGTGCCCGGGGCGCCGCCCGTGGACTTCACGGACTCCGCGCTGCGCGAGCGGCTGCTGGCGCACAAGCGCGTCGTGGGGGCCTCGCGTACGCCGTCGTCGTTCCGCGACGAGCTCGAGCTCGTGCTCGGGCTACGGGCCGGCACGTACCGCGACGCCGACGGGCACCTCTACCCGAGCCCGCCCGTCGAGGGCGCGTCGTGGGAGCCGTGGGTGCTCGCGTCGAGCGCGGGGGAGAGCGCCCGGGTCGCGGGCGAGCTCGGGCTGCCGGTCGCGGCCAACTTCCACGTGAGCCCGGCCACGACGCTCGACACGATCGCCGCCTACCGCGCGGCGTTCCGCCCGGGTGTCCTCGCCGAGCCTTACGTGATCGTGTCCGCTGACGTGCTCGTCGCCGACACGGTCCAGCGCGCGCGGGACCTCGCGCGGCCGTTCGCCGACTGGGTGCTGTCCATCCGCACGGGCAGCGACGGCGCGATCGCCTACCCGCAACCGTCGGGCGTGGCGTCGTGGGAGGACCGGCCGCAGGCCGAGCGTGACCTCGTCGCCGACCGCGTGGACACCCGCATCGTCGGCGACCCGGAGACGGTCGTCGCACGGCTCGAGACGCTCCAGCGCGTCACGGGCGCGGACGAGCTGCTCGTCACCACCGAGGCGCACGACCCGGCCGATGCGCGGCGCTCGTTCGAGCTCCTCGCGCAGCACTGGTTCGCCGCGACCACCGCCACCGCGGACGTCACCACCCCGACCTCTGCCACCCCGACCTCTGCCACCCCGACCGCGTCGACCGGGCTCGAGCTCGCGGCGCGCTGACCACACAAGGAGACCCACCATGCCCGTCGAGTTCCTCGGCATCGCCACGACCAACGACCAGTCGGAGACGAGCGCGCGCAGCACGCGACCGTTCGACCTCGGCTACCTGGAACGCCTCGTGCGCGCGCACGCCGACAACGGCTGGACGCGCGTGCTGTTCGCGTACGGCTCGTCGGGACCCGAGCCCGCAGCGCTCGCCGCCCACGTCGCCGCACGCGTGCCGGACATCGAGCTGCTGCTCGCGCACCGGCCGAACGTGTCCTACCCGACGTACGCGGCCAAGACGTTCGCGACGCTCGACCAGCTCTCGGGCGGTCGGCTGTCGGTGCACTTCATCACGGGCGGCAACGACCACGAGCAGCGGCGCGAGGGCGACACGCTGACCAAGGACGAGCGCTACGCGCGCACGCAGGAGTACATCCAGGTCGTCAAGCAGGCGTGGGCCAGCGACGAGCCGTTCGACCACCACGGCCCGTTCTACGACTTCGACGACTTCGTGCTGGACACCAAGCCGTTCGAGGGGCGCACGCCGACGATCTCCTTCGGCGGCTCGTCGGACGCGGCGTACCGCGTGGGCGCCGCGGAGGCGGACATCTACGCGGTGTGGGGGGAGCCGCTGGACCGCACGCGCGAGCAGATCGAGCGCGTGCACGCCGAGGCCGCCGCGGCCGGCCGCACGCCGCCGCCGCGCATCCACGCCGCCTTCCGGCCGATCGTCGCACCCACCACCGAGCTGGCCTGGGAGAAGGCCCACCGGGTCCTCGACCGCATCGAGGCGCGCAAGGCCGCCGCGGGCGGGACGCTGAGCCGCCGGCACCCGATCACCTCGCCCGAGAACGCCGGGTCTCAGCGCCTGCTCGCGATCGCCGCGGCAGGCGAGCGGTACGACGACGTGCTGTGGACGGCGACCGCCAAGGCCACGGGCGGCGCGGGGAACTCGAACGCGCTCGTCGGGACGCCCGAGGACGTCGCCCAGGCGCTGCTCGCCTACTACGACCTCGGCGTGCGCGTGATCTCCGCGCGCGGCTACGACCTGCTCGACGACGCGATCGACTTCGGCCGCTACGTCATCCCGCTGGTCCGCGAGGGCGTCGCCGAGCGGGACGCGCGCGCCGCCGCGGCCGCACGGGCCGACGAGCCCGCCGTGGCCGACGAGCCCGCCGCCTGACCCCACCGGCCCCCACACCCACCCGCAGGAGCATCCGTGCGTTTCCAGGTCCTCGACATCGTCTTCAACCCGCCGCACCCCGTCACGGGTGAGGCGATCCCGCCGTCCGACCGGCTCAACCGCGTCGTCGAGACCGCGGTGCTCGCCGAGGAGCTCGGGTTCGACTCGTTCGCCGTGGGGGAGCGGCACGCCGGCGAGGTGCTCTCGTCGGCCCCCACGGTGATCCTCGGTGCGATCGCGGCGCGCACCGAGCGGATCCTGCTGTCGACGGGCGTCACGGTCCTGTCGCTGCTCGACCCGATCCGCGTCGCCGAGGACCTCGCGACCGTCGACCAGCTCAGTCGCGGGCGGCTCGAGATCGTCATCGGCAAGGGCAACGAGGTGCTGCAGTACCCGCTGCTCGGCCTCGACCTGGGAAAGCAGTACGAGTACCTGCAGGAGAACTACGAGCTCCTGCGCCTGCTGCTCAGCGAGGAGGACGTGACCTGGCAGGGTGTGCACCGGCACCGCCTGGAGGACGCGACGACCCTGCCGCGGCCGTTCTCCGGCCCGTTCCGGATCTGGCACGGGTCGGCGACCTCGCAGTTCGCGGTCGACCTCGCGGCGCGCCACGGCGACCCGATCGTCTCGGCGAACGCGTTGCAGCCGCGCGAGCGCTATCGCGCGCTGATCGACCGGTACCGCGAGCAGTACGAGGCGCACGGCCACGACCCGGCGTACGCGTTCGTCGGCTCCGGCTCGGGCGGCCTGTACCTCGCGGACACCACCGAGCAGGCGGTCGAGCAGTTCCGGCCGATCTTCGAGGGCCAGCTCGCGGCGCAGCGCAGGCGCGGCTACGGCCCGCAGCACGTGGGCGTCGGGTCGAGCTTCACGACGGTCGAGGAGGCCGTGGAGCGCGGCCCGGCGCTGGTCGGATCGCCCGAGCGGGTGGTCGAGAAGATCCTCGACTACCACCGGACGTACCAGCACGACCTGCAGTCGGTCTCGGTCAACCACCTGCTCCCGCCCGACCACCAGGCCGACGTGCTGCGTCGGTTCGCCGAGGAGGTCGTCCCCGCGGTCAGGGCCGAGGTCACCACGACCCTGTGGTCCGAGTCCGACGAGCGCCGCGCGGCCGGCTTCACCGCGAAGTGACGGACGCTCCCGCGTCGCCCGCGTCCGCGAGCCGGCCGCCGCTGTCAGGGGTGCACTGGTTCCTGCCGACCTCGGGCGACGCGCGGGGCATCCTCGGGGGCTTCCACGCCAAGGACTCGCGCGGGCACGCCGCGGGCTACCGCGCGCCGAGCCTGGAGTACCTCACGCAGGTGGCGCAGGCCGCGGACTCGCTCGGGTACGACGCGGTCCTGACGCCCACGGGCACGTGGTGCGAGGACGCCTGGGTGGTCACCGCGGCGCTCGCCGCCGTGACGCAGCGCCTGCGCTTCCTCGTCGCGCTCCGGCCCGGGCTGGTCTCCCCGACGCTCGCGGCGCAGACCGCCGCGACGTTCCAGCGGCTGTCCGGCGGACGCCTGCTGCTCAACGTCGTGACGGGCGGTGACGAGGTCGAGATGCAACGGTTCGGCGACTGGCTCGGCCACGACGACCGGTACGCGCGCTGCCACGAGTTCCTCGACGTGGTGCGCGGCGTGTGGGACTCCTCGCCGTTCTCCTACTCCGGCGAGCACTTCCGCGTCGCGGGCGGGGCCGTCCCCGTCGCGCCCGAGCCGCGGCCGGAGATCTACTTCGGGGGCTCGTCGTCGGCCGCGCTGCCCGTGGCGGCGGCGCACGCGGACGTCTACCTGACGTGGGGTGAGCCTCCCGCGCAGGCCCGGGCGAAGATCGACGAGGTGCGCGCGCTCGCGGCGGCGCGCGGCCGCGACGTGCGGTTCGGCGTGCGGCTGCACGTGATCACGCGCGACCGCTCGTCGGGCGCGTGGGACGTCGCCCAGCGCTGGCTCGACGACCTCGACCCCGCGTCGATCGCGCAGGCTCAGCGGGGTCTGTCCGCGTCGGGTTCGGTGGGCCAGCAGCGCATGGTGGCGCTGCACGGCGCGGGCGCGCTCGCGGACAGCCGCGACGCACGCGCGCTCGAGGTCCATCCCGGGTTGTGGGCAGGCATCGGGCTCGTGCGAGGCGGCGCGGGAACCGCGCTCGTGGGCAGTCACGAGGAGGTCGCGGACCTGGTCGCGGAGTACCACGCGGCGGGCTTCGACGAGCTCGTCCTGTCCGGCTACCCGCACCTCGAGGAGGCGTACTGGTTCGCCGAGGGCGTCCGCCCCCTCCTCGAGGCGCGTGGCGTGACCCGTCAGATCGCGGAGTGCCCGCCGATCCGGTGGTAGGTCCGGTCGTGGTAGACCAGCGGCGACGCGGCCTCCAGTCCCGTGCGGTGCGCGCTCTCCGGTTCGACGTGCACGCTCGAGGAGATCGCCTCGACCGAGACGAGGTGGCTCGACCCGACGGCCGTGCGCTGCACGACCCGGCCCCGCACCCACGCGAGCGCGCCGTCGATCACGGGCTCGCCGGTCTCCAGAGCGCTCCAGCCGCCTGCCGCGAACCGGTCGATGCCGCTCGTCGCGAACCGTGCCGAGACGTCGTCCTGGTGGTCGGCGAGGAAGCTCAGCGTGAGCGTGACGGCCCGCTCGACGGCGGGCCAGGAGGACGACGACGACGCGAGCGAGAACGCGAGCAGCGGCGGCTGCGCGGACACCGAGATCACCGACGTCGCGGTGAAGCCGACGGGCCGGCCGTCCTCGTCGCGCAGCGCGACCACGACCACCCCCGCGGGGTGGCCGCGGAACACGGCCTTGTACTCCTCGGGTGACAGACGCGGCGTCGGCGCGGCGCAGGACGTGCCGGACGTGCCGGACGTCCCCGAGCGCGGCCCGACGACGGGCTCGGCGGTCATCGGGCCGCCGCCGCGAGCTCGTGGGCCTCGACGCCCGAGGGGCGGGTGTCCCGTGCGGCACCCAGCGAGCGCCGTAGCGCCTCGCCCCCGCGCGCGAGCCACGCGTCGACCACGGGGGACAGGTCGGACAGGTCCGCCTCGGTGATGCTGAGCGAGCGGGTCGGCGCGACCGCGCCGAGCTCGACGAGCACGGGCCGTAGGTGCACCTCCCCGACCAGCGCGTGGGCGGGGGTCCCGGACACGACGAGCGGCACGACGACGACGCCGGCCAGGCCGTCGGGCCCGTACAGGTCGAGGAACGCCTTGAGCAGCCCGGTGTAGGAGGCCTTGTAGACGGGCGTCGCGACGACCGCGACGTCGGCACCGGCCAGTGCGGTGCGGGCCGCGTCGGCCCGGGGGTGGTCGGCGGTGAGGATCTCGTCGGCGAACGCGGCCAGGTCGATCGGTGCGGCGACCTGCCCGTCGACGTGTGCCGCGATCGCCGCGGCGACCTGCCGGGCCGCGCCCAGCGTGCGCGATCCCTCGCGCGGGTTGCCCGACACCACCACCACGGTGGGTCGGGGCGTGGCCTGCGTGCTCATGTGGGTGCCCCTCGCATTCCTCGTCCGTCACGGTTGCCGACCCCAAGGGCCGGCCCGGTCTCCCCCGGGAGCACCCCGTCGTGACCGGGGTTGCCGACCAGCGAGCCGGGGCTTGGCGCTGGTTCTCGTGACCTGGCAGAGGGGTATAGCAGCGGCGTCGCAAATGCGTACCGAATAAGTCGGAAATCTCGTCAGCTGGACGGGTGCCGGAGGCTCACGAGGCGTCGGCGGGGGGCAGGTTCACGAACTGGAACTGCCACTGCGCGGGCAGGTCCCGAGGCACCATCACGGTCGTCGCGCCCGCGTCCCACGACGACGGGACCAGGAACATCGCGTCGGGCCCCTGCACCAGCAGGCGCAGCCCGCGATGCCGCCAGCGGGGCGCCTGGGCAGCCACGCACCCTTCGTCGGGCGCAGGCGTGACGCCGTCGTCGGGGTCGTCGTCGTGCACGCACAGGTCCTCGACGGCGATCGTCGTGTCCGATAGGCGCAGCGGCGTCGTCGTGTCCAGCACGACGAGCGGGAGCTCGTCGAGCTCGCGCGCGGTCTGCTGCGCGAACCCGACCCCCGCCCAGCCCGCCGTGATCGAGACCACCCACAGCACGCCGGCCACCACGAGCACCCACAGCCCGGCGACCACCCCTGCGGGCCGCTCCCGCACGTAGCGCAACGCGCCCGCGGTCGCCGCCGCGCCCACCGCGATCACCGCCGCCGCGACCAGCGGCAGCCACACCCACGACCCCCACCACGCGTACGCCAGCAGGAGCAGGACCCCCGCGCCGAGCACGCCGGACCCCGCGAGCACGGCCGCCCGCGCGCGGTCCGCGAGCCGCTGCGCACCCTCCGGCGTCGCGCGTAGGTGCCGCGCCCGCACCTCGAGCCGCGAGTGCACCGTGGCGACGGTGACGAACAGCGTCGTCAGCACGACGAGCGGCACCGCCAGCGACTTCGGCGAGCGCATGACGAACTCGCGCGGCGACAGGCCGATCGTGTCCACGTCGAGCCCGAAGTACCAGAGCTCGGACCGTGTGAACGCGTACCCGTAGTAGAAGAGGAACGCCGAGACGAACGTCGCGGGCGCGACGAACTGCGTCACGACCGTGAACCACGGGGGCAGCACGCGCCGCGGCTCGTCGGTCATCGCTGCGCGGGGCTCATGGCTGGCCCTCGTCCACGGTGGGCTCGGTGGTCGGCGTCTGCAGCTGCTCGCGCTGGCTCTCGTCGACGAGCGGGAGCGGGGTGCCGGGCGACGCGAGCATGGTCTCGGCGGCGTGCGTGCAGTCGTCGTCGCTCACCTCGGCGGCGCAGCGCAGCGACCCGTGCGCCGCGATCGTCGCGTCCAGGTCGAGGTGCTCGGGGTCTCGCGGCACGGCGGAGATGCGGCACCCCTGCGGTGGCAGGTCGACGTCGACGCACACCGCGCCGGTCGCCTGGTCGCCGCACGCGTCCTGGTCCCAGATCCAGTCGCCGGCGATCACGAGCTCGTCGACGTGGAACGTGATCCCGTCCGCGAGGTCGAGGCCCACCAGCCCGCCGTTCCAGAACAGCGACCCGCACGAGGCCGTGCCGTCGAAGGTCGCGAAGCCGTCCACGGGCGGCGCGGTGGTGACCACGGGCTGTCGGCCCGGCGGCTCCTGCGGCTGCTCGCCGCCGCGCGTGCTCGTCGTCGCAGGCTCGCCGGTCGTAGTGCTCCGGGTGGACGCCTGGTCGTCGGGTGCGCTCGTCGGCTCGTCGGGCGGCCCCGCGCACGCCGCCACGACGACGAGGCCCGCGAGCAGGGCCCACACGCGCCGGGCCCGTCCCCGGGGCGTGGTCGAGCGCTGCCGGACCGTGGCCGGCGGTGCCGGGTTCGGTCGCATCGCCCCTCCCGTGCGTCGGTGGGCTCGTCGTCTGCTCGGAAGGTGGCCCGGGGTCGCCCGCGTGATACTGGACACGTCCGCCACGGGGTGCTGGCACCCCGGTGTCCACAGGGCGGTAGTCCCGCACGGGCGTGGGCGGTCGTGGTTAGCCTGATCGCGTCCTTCACCCGGTACGCGGAGCAGAGCGGAGCCGAATCATGCAGGTGCAGCTGGAGCGCGCCCGCGAGCAAGTGCTCGCGCGCAACGCCGGTGAGCGCGAGTTCCACCAGGCGGTCAACGAGGTGTTCGAGAGCCTCGGGCCCGTCCTCGTCCGCAACCCCGACTACGCCGACGCCGCCGTCCTGGAGCGGCTGTGCGAGCCCGAGCGGCAGATCATCTTCCGCGTGCCGTGGGTCGACGACGCCGGGGACGTGCAGATCAACCGCGGGTTCCGCGTCGAGTTCAACTCCGCGCTCGGCCCGTACAAGGGCGGCCTGCGCTTCCACCCGTCGGTCTACCTGGGCATCGTGAAGTTCCTGGGCTTCGAGCAGGTCTTCAAGAACGCGCTCACGGGCATGCCGATCGGCGGCGGCAAGGGCGGGTCGGACTTCGACCCGCGCGGCAAGTCCGACGGCGAGGTCATGCGCTTCTGCCAGTCGTTCATGACCGAGCTGTACCGCCACATCGGCGAGTACACCGACGTCCCCGCGGGCGACATCGGCGTGGGCGGTCGTGAGATCGGCTACCTGTTCGGCCAGTACAAGCGCATCACCAACCGCTACGAGTCGGGCGTGCTCACGGGCAAGGGCCTGACCTGGGGCGGCTCGCTGGTCCGCAAGGAGGCGACCGGCTACGGCACCGTCATCTTCGCCGAGCGCATGCTCGGCACGATCGGCGAGTCGTTCGACGGCCGCCGGGTCGTCGTCTCCGGCGCGGGCAACGTCGCGCTCTACGCGATCGAGAAGGCCCAGCAGCTCGGCGCGAAGGTCGTCGCGTGCTCGGACTCGTCGGGCTACGTGCTCGACGAGAAGGGCATCGACCTCGACCTGCTGCGCCAGGTGCGCGAGGTCGAGCGCGGGCGCGTCTCGGACTACGCCGAGCGCCGCGGAGCCGTGTACGTCGCGGGTCGTCGCGTGTGGGAGGTCGGGGCGCACGTCGCGCTGCCGTGCGCCACGCAGAACGAGCTGGACGACGACGACGCGCGCACCCTCGTCGCGTCGGGCGTGAAGGTCGTCGCCGAGGGCGCCAACATGCCGACGACGCCCAAGGCGATGACGCTGCTGCAGGAGGCGGGCGTGATGTTCGCGCCCGGCAAGGCGGCCAACGCCGGTGGTGTGGCGACGTCCGCGCTCGAGATGCAGCAGAACGCGAGCCGTGACTCGTGGTCGTTCGAGCACACCGAGGAGCGCCTCGCCACGATCATGGGCGACATCCACGACCGCTGCCTGGCCACGGCCGACGAGTACGGCGTGCCCGGCTCGTACGTCGCGGGCGCCAACATCGCGGGCTTCGTCCGCGTGGCCGACGCGATGCTGGCCCTCGGCCTGGTCTGACCCCGGCTGGGCCGAGCCCGTCCGGGCGCGACCTGAGCTGAGCAGCCACGAAGGCGGCGAGGAGCACATCCTCGCCGCCTTCGTCGTGTCTGCGCCCGGACACCGCCGTCCCCGCGGCAGGATCAGGCGCCATGAGATCCGTGCGCCGCGCAGCGGCCCTCGTCGCGCTCGCCGTGCTGCTCGCCGCGTGCAGCGCGACCGACGGCAAGACGACCCCGCCGCCCTCGTCGTCGGACGACCCGGCTCCGCCCGCGACCGAGGCCGCCGAGACACCTGAGGCGACCACGACCTCGTCGGCCGCGGACCGGGCGCCCGACGCGGCCGGGCCGGGCACGCTCTACCTCGCGCCGGGCTCGCAGGCCGCCGCGGCATGGCAGGCGGCGACGGGCGAGGAGAAGGCGCTGCTCGCGCGGATCGCGCAGCAGCCGCAGGCGACGTGGATCGGCGACTGGGTCGACGCCGCCACCGCGCGCGACCAGGTCGCGGCGCTCACCGCGGGCGCGCTCGAGGCCGACCAGGTCGCGGTGCTCGTCCTGTACGCGATCCCGGGACGGGACTGCGGCCTGCACTCGGCGGGCGGCGTCGAGACGAGCGAGTACGCGGCGTGGGTCGAGACCGTGGCGAGCGGGATCCAGGGGTCGCCGATCGTCGTGCTCGAGCCGGACGCGCTCGCGCAGCTCGGGGACTGCGACGGTCAGGGCGACCGCGCGGGCTTCCTGGCGCACGCGGCACGCGTGCTCGACGAGGCCGGCGCCCGCGTCTACCTCGACGCGGGCAACTCGGGCTGGCACCCGGCCGCTGAGACGGCGCGGCGGATCGAGCTCGTCGGCACGCAGCACCTCGCGGGCTTCGCACTCAACACGTCGAACTACTGGACCACCGCCGACTCGCGCGCGTACGGCGAGCAGGTCTCTGCGGCGCTCGACGGGCTGCGGTTCGTCGTCGACACCTCCCGCAACGGCAACGGGAGCAACGGCGAGTGGTGCAACCCGCGCGGCCGTGCGCTGGGCGAGGCGCCGCGCCTCGTCGACGACGGCACCGCGCTCGACGCGCTGCTGTGGGTCAAGTCGCCGGGCGAGTCCGACGGAGCGTGCAACGGCGGACCCGCGGCGGGCGCGTGGTGGCAGGAGATCGCCCTCGAGCTGGCCCGCAACGCAACCGGGTGACGCCGGGAGCAACCTCGCCCCCGTGCGGTCGCGGCGCTGCTAGCGTGCCGTCGCCGACGGGGTGCTCCCGCCGCGACGCCCAGGGGGGACGATGAGGTTCGGACGTGTGCTCGCGGCGACGGCAGCGGCGGTGGTCGCCGCAGCAGGACTCCTCCCGCCGGCGTCCGCGGGCGAGCCCGCGGCGGCGTCGGTGCACGTCGTGCTCACCGGCAAGGCGCTGTACCCCGACGGCAAGCCCGTCGCCAGGGTGAGCGTCCTCAACCTTCCGTCCTCGACGTACGTGAGCCTGCTCGAGAGAGGGTCGATCGCGAGCACCGTGCCGGACGCGAGCGGCCGGTACCGGTTCGAGCTCGACGTCGAGAAGGGCACGCGGCTCGTCGTCCGGGCGCGCACGACGTCCCACGACGCCGGGAAGTACCACGACGTGTACGTCGGCTCGGGCACGGCCGCCAAGGCGACCTACCTACTCGTCGACCCGGTCGTCGCGGCCGAGGGTGAGCGCGCGCTCGCGACCGCGCGCCTCCAGCGCACCGGCACGGTCACGCTGACCACGTCCGTCCCGGTGCAGTGCGGCATCCTGCAGCGCGTCAACGGCGAGGAGCTGTCGAAGCAGTGCGTGCAGACGCCGCGCAGGACGTTCACGTTCCGCGGGCTCGCCTCGGGCCGCTACTCGCTCACGGCGCGCTGGGACAGCCGGGTCATGTCCACGCAGCGGCTCACCGTGAAGGTGCGGTCCGGCGAGACGACGAAGGCGAACCTGGAGATGGAGCCGTCGCGCTCGATCACGGGCGTCGTCCGCAACGGTTCCGGCAACCCGCTCAGAGGCGTCGCGGTCTGGGGCTACGACACCACCGGTAGCGGCTCGCTGCTGCGCGGCGTCACCGACGCGAACGGCCGCTATCGGTTCCGCGGGCTCACGTCCGGCACGTACGTCGTCGACTACTCCGGCGCCTCCGGCACATCGGACGCGGTGCGCAAGTACGCGACCGTGACCACCACCGTGAAGGCCGGCGGCGCGGGCACCACCGTCAAGCTGAACCGGACGATGGCGCTCGGTGGCTCGGTCCGCGCGACGATCACGCCCTCGAGCAGCGAGACCAACGTCTACCTGCGGGTTTTCGACGCCACGGGTGCGTACGTCGCCGAGTCCTCGGGCTGGGCCGAGTCCGGTGCCGCCCCGACCGTCGTCGTGCGGGGACTCAAGCCCGGGTCGTACTCGGCGGTCGTGCAGAACGACTCGGGCACGTGGCTGCGCCGCTCCTTCGTGGTCGCGGCCGGGAAGGTCAGCACGCTCGGTTCGCTCAAGCCCACGCAGGCCCCCGCCACGCTCACGGGCAAGGTCGCGGGGTCCGGGAAGCGGGACATCTCCCTCGCGTACGCCAAGGGCGTGGGCTGGGCGGGCGGCGCCCAGGTCGGGTGGGGAGCGAGCACGTACACGATCTCCGGACTGGTCCCGGGGACGTACGTCGCTCAGGTCCGGGCGTCCACCGGCTCCGGTGACTACGAGGGCAAGCGCGTCACCGTCACCGTCGGCACGGGGACGACGACGGTCGACCTCGCCAAGGCGACGACCGTCGTGCGCACCCGCTCCGAGGTGACCACGAGGTTCTCTTTCCGGGGCACGCCCATCCAGGGGGTCGCGGTGGGCCGCCGCGGTGACGAGTTCTGGCACTGCGGCTTCAGCTCGTCGACCGGCCGCGGCTGCGCCCTCTGGCCGGGGCAGGGTTGGTCGAAGAGCGTGGTCCACACGCAGTACTTCTTCGAGTGGAGCACGCCGTACTACTTCCCGGTGAAGTCCCCGACGACGATCCGGTCGGCGTCCGACCTGCGCAGCGTCACGCTCGGCGAGGTCGCCGGCGGGCTCTGACGAGGAGGGCGCGACGAGGGCCGTGACCTAGGACTGCGATGGCCGACGAGGCCTCCTCGGCCGAATGGGTGAAGTCGGGCCCAGTCCCGGATGGAGCTGCGGGCGTGGTCGATACGTTCCTCTCGCCTCTCCCCTCACGGAAACGGAGTCCCGGTGCGACGCCGATCTCGTCTCGCTCTCGCTCTCACCACGGCGCTCGTCGCCGCAGGCCTGGCCGTCCCGGCCGCCGCGGCCACGACCGTCACCACGTCCTTCACCGGTACCGCGGTGCTGCAGGGGACTGGCGCGCACGCGAGTCGGGTGGAGGTGCTCGTCGCGTCGTCGACCGCGCACCTGGCGCCCGACACCATGGTCGTGAGCAGCGAGTGGGTGAACTCGGACGGGACGTTCTCCGTCGACGCCGAGACGGCGCCGGGCGCCAAGGTCTACCTGCGCGTGCACTCGGGGACGTCTGAGCACGTGGACGAGCTCGTCGTGGGCGCCGACGGGGCCACCGCCCTGAGCTACCTGCAGCTCGCGCCGATCGTGGCTGGCGGCGGCACGGTGACCCTGCCGACGACGCGCGTGCCCGGGTACGCGACGGTGCGCTACACCGCGTCGCGAGCGGTCGCGTGCGCCCGGCTGCTGCGTCTCGACGGCTCGCTCGTCTCCGAGGAGTGCAGCTCGTACGGCACCACCTCCACGACGTTCACGTTCACACAGGTCGTGCCCGGCAGGTACAAGGTGCAGCCCCGCTGGTGGACCGGGGCCACGAACGCCGCGGGCTCCGCCGTCTCCCTGACGGCCGCACCCGGCACGACGACGCGCGTGAGCTCGACGGTCTCCACCCCCGCGGTCCTCGCCGGGACGGTGACCAACGCGTCCGGCAAGGCCGTTCCCGGGGTCGCGGTCTACGCGGTCAGGGGTGACTCGGTGACGAGCACGATGACGAGCACGAAGGGACGGTACGAGTTCCGCGGACTGAAGGCGGGGACGTACGAGGTCGAGTACAGCGGCGCGTCCGGCTCGTCCACGACGGCCGCCAAGTACCGCACGACGAGCACCACGGCCAAGGTCTCCTCGGGGACGACGCGTACGGTCAACCGCACGCTCGCGGTCGGGGCGTCGATCAAGGCGACGGTCGCTCACGCGGGCACGGGGCTCATCAGCGTGACGGCGGTGGACGCGAGCGGGAAGACCGTGGGCCAGACCTCGTCGTACCGAACCGGTGCCGGCGAGGAGAAGGTGACGCTGCAGGGCCTGCCGAAGGGCACGTACACGCTCACGGTCGTCGACGAGGGCCGGCACCGGTACGTCACGAAGACCGTCAAGGCGAAGACGGGTGCGTGGGTCTCGGCCGGGACCCTCAAGCCGGCCAAGCGGACCGTGACGCTGACCGGGACCGTCGCGGGGGCGACGTCGGGATCTGTCATGGCGCTGGGCCCCGGCTCGCGTATCCAGGTGGATGACTCGGACATCTCGACCACGGGGCGCTACGAGCTCACGAACCTCGTGCCCGGGACGTACGACGTCGATGTCGTCGTGTTCGGGTCCAGGGGCATGTACGGCTACCGCACGCCGCGCACGGTCACGGTGCCCGCCACGAAGACCCTCGCCCTTCCCCGACCGGTACTCGTCATCGAGTCGCCGACCAGGGTCAGCGCGACGGTGACGTACCAGGGCCTGCCGATCGAGCGCGTCGAGCTCTCCGACACGACCAACCGCGGCGCCCTGGTGTCGGAGTCCAGCAACGCCCAGGGGAAGCTGAACGTGTACTGGGAGCGCACGCCGGTCACGGTGTCGGCGACTGGTGGGTGGGACTCGCTGCTCGGCGGTCATCTCTCGCCGCTCTACCTCAAGGTCGTCTCGCCGACGTCGGTGTCCAGCGCCGCCGACCTCAAGACCATCTCGCTCTCGGGTGTGGGTGGCGCCTGACGCGGACCCGTACGGTGTGCGCGTGATGCGCGTCTCGCCACGCTCGGCCCTGGACCGGGGACGACCGTCCGGCACCGTCCGGACCGTTGTCCCCGGTCCTGCGCGCTGGGCGGTCGTGCTGGTCGCCGCGGTGGCCGTCGCGTGGCTGCCCGGCGGGATGTTCCCGTTCGTGCTGCCCAAGCTCGCCGTCGTGCTCGTCGGCGTGGTGCTGGCCGCGTGCGCCCCCGCGCGCGGTGCGCTGCCGCGCGGCGTCGGCGCGCTCCTCGCGGCGGGGGGCGGCTGGCTCGTCGTCTCCGCGCTCGCGGGCGAGTCCCCGGCCACCGGACTGGTCGGGGCGTTCGGGAGATACGAGGGCGTGCTCGCGCTCGGGTCGTACGCGGGGGCGCTGTGGGTAGGCGCGCGGCTGCTGTCCGACGACGAGCACGGGCGTACCGCGGGCGCGTGGACGACCCTCGACCGTGCCTGTGCGGCCGCGGCGCTGCTCGTCGCCGCCGGCGCCCTGCTCGAGGCCGGTGGACTGCGCCCGTTCGCCGGTGAGGCCGACGAGCGTGTCGGCTCGCTGCTGGGCAACGCGACCGACATGGGCGCGGTCGCCGCGCTCCTCGCCCTCGTGCTCGTGCGTCCCGCGCTCGCGCTGATCCCGCCCGCGACCGCCGGTCGCCCGACGCCCGGGGCGCGCGGTCGCGCGCCGGGCGACGCCTGGCTCGCCGGTGCGGGACTGCTCGCCGCGGTGTGCGCGGTGGTGCTGTCCGGCTCGCGCGCGGCGCTGCTGGCACTCGTGGGCGGTGCGCTCGTCGCGGGCGTCGCCGGCACCTGGCTGCAGCGCGGCGCCTCGCCGTCCGACGAGCGCCGGTGGCACGCGAGTGCCGGGCGCGTGGGGTGGAGCGGTCGTCCGTCTGGCGTGCGCGCGGTGCTTGTCGCGGTGTGTGCGGTCGGGGTGCTGGGCGCGCTCGCCGTCCCGACGACCGCCGCGCGCTTGCTCGGCGGCGACGCGGCCGCAACGGCATCGGTGTCAGGGCGCGTGCTGATCTGGCAGCGCACGCTCGAGCTGGCCGGCGACCACCCGTGGCTCGGGGTCGGCCCCAGCGGTTACGCGCACGCGATCCTCGCGCTCACCGACGAGCGCTGGGCGCGCGACGTCGGCTTCACGCACCCGCTCGACTCGCCGCACGCGTGGCCGCTGCAGGTGCTCGTCGTGGGCGGCGTGCCCTTCGCGCTCCTGGCTGCGGCGCTGCTCGTCGTGCTGGCGCGTGCGTGGTGGCGCCGCGCGAAGGCGACCGCCGACCCCTGGCGCCACGCGCTCGCGACGGGAGGCGTCGTCGCGGTGGGCCTCGCGCTCCTCACCCATGTGACCGGAGCGGCCACGCTGTGCCTCGCGCTCCTGCTCGTGGGCGCCCTCACCGCCGGTCCGCCGCGCGCGGTGCCGGCCGCCGCGCGGACGGCACCCGCTCCCGGCGCCTCGCCGGCGAGCGGCTCCGCGGCCAGCCTGCGGGCGGCACGACGCGGGGTCGCGACCGCCGGCGGACGGGACGTCGCTGCCACGTCGCCGGGCGGCCGGCTTGCCGGCGATCGGGTCGTGCGGTGGGCGTGGGGGATCGCGGCCGGGGCGCTCGCGTTCGTCGCGCTCGTCGGGGCCCGTGCCGAGTGGCCGCTGCGTGCCGCGCACGACGCGGCCGCGCGCGGGGACGCCGAGGCCTACTCCACTGCCTGCGACTCCGCGCGCACCCTGCGTGCGTGGGACCGTGCGGTCCCGTCGATCTGCGCTCAGGACGCCGCCGCTGCGCTCGACGCTCGACTCGGCGCCGAGCCGGCCGCCGAGTCCGACGTGCCCCTCGTCGCGGCGGCGACCGAGATGGCGGACCGGGCGCTGGCCACCGACCCGCACGACCGGGGAGCGCTCGGTGCTCGCGCCGTGCTCCGCCAGGCGGCCGACGACCTGGACGGCGCGCTCGCCGACGTCGAGCGGGTCCTGACGCTCACCCCCGACGACCCGGCGGCCCTGCTGCGGGCCGGCGCGCTGCGGGCCTGGTCGGGTGACGTCGACGGCGCGGTGGCCGACTTCGAGCACGTCCTGCGCATCGACCCGGGCGACGAGCGGGCCCGGACGAACCTGGCGATCCTCACCACCGGCTGACCTCATCCCCGGCGCGCGCGGCGAGGTCGTCAGCCCTGCGGCGGGTCGTCAGGTGGCACCGACGACATCGTGTGGACCTGACGATCTCGGCGGCGAGGGGCTCAGAAATCGGTGGAGGGGGGCGGCCGGGGCGGCCTAGCGTCGGGGCGTGACTTCTGGCCAGTGGCGCGTCGTGCGCGCCGAGCGGACCGCGGTGCTCGTCGTACCCGCCGGTCCGTCCGGTGACCCCGGTGACGTCCGCGGGGGCGCGACCGAGGCAGCGCACGCGCACCTCGCGGGCGACGGCCTCGCGGGTGGTGACGCCCGCGCGAGCTCGCCCGAGCCACTGCCCGCCGGCCTTGCCCGGGACGGGCTCGCGGACTCCGACGAGGGCCGGACGGCCGTGGCCGTGGGTGACCTCGTCGAGCTGGATCCTGAGTCCGGGCTCGTCGCGACGGTGCTGCCGCGCCGCTCGGCGCTCGTGCGCGACACCGCGGGCCGCACGTCGCACGTGCAGGTGCTCGCCGCGAACGTCGACGTCGTGCTCGTCGTCGAGCACCTCGACCCGGACCCGGACCTCGGGCGCGTCGAGCGGCTCCTGACCCTCGCGTGGCGCTCGGGCGCGCAGCCCGTCGTCGTCCTCACCAAGGCCGACCTGGTCCCCGACCCGCACGGCATGGCTCAGGACGTCGCTGCGGCGGCGCTCGCGGTCGACGTGCACGCCGTCTCCGCTGCGACGGGGGAGGGCCTCGACCCGGTGCGCGCGCTGCTCGGTCCCGGGGTCACGCTCGTCGTCGTCGGGCCCTCCGGTGCGGGCAAGTCGACGCTCGTCAACGCGCTCGCGGGCCGCGAGATCATGGCCACCGGTGAGCGCAGGCAGGACGGGCGCGGACGGCACACGACGACGCACCGCGAGCTCGTCCCGCTGCCGAGCGGTGCGATGCTCATCGACACCCCGGGCCTGAGGGCCGTGGGCCTCGTGGCCGACGCCGACGCGCTCGACCACACCTTCGCGGACGTCGCCGAGCTCGCGGCCCGCTGCAAGTTCGCCGACTGCTCGCACGTGAGCGAGCCGGGTTGCGCGGTCCTCGCCGCGCTCGACCGCGGCGAGCTCGACCAGCGCCGCTTCGCGAGCTGGCGCAAGCTCGAGCGCGAGGCCGCCTACCAGGAGCGCCGGGTCGACGCGCGTCTGGCTGCTCCCGAGAAGGCGCGCTGGAAGCGCATCACGCAGGAGTACCACCGCGGCCATCGAGGTGCGGGCGCTCCACGCCCCTGACCCGGTGCCGATGCGCTGCCGCGCCCGCTCTCGCGGGGGTGGAGCACCGCTCGTGGTGGGGCGGGTGCGGCAGGACGGTGCCCCGCCCGTGCGCGGGGGAGAATCGAGCCGTGCCACCTCGTCGTCGTACCGATCCTGCCGCGGGCCGCGCGGCGCTCGCGGCATGGCGTGCGGACCCGTCGTCCGTCGTCGACCGCCGGACCGCCGTGCGGTTCACGCTCGAGGAGCTCGCGGACGTCGCGCCCGGGAACTCGGTCGAGGTGCGGGTCCCGCCGGACGGTGCCGTGCAGGCCGTCGCCGGGCCGCGCCACACGCGCGGCACGCCGCCCAACGTCGTCGAGACCGACCCGCAGACCTGGCTCGAGCTCGCCACCGGCGCACTCACGTGGCCGGACGCGCTCGCGTCGGGCCGCGTGCACGCCTCGGGCGAGCGCGCAGACCTCGCCGACTGGCTCCCCCTCCAAGCCACCCGCCCCCGCTGACCACCGCAGCGCCCCGCCCCGCCCGCTGCGCGCACGCCCGCGCCGACCCCGGTGCCCCGTCGGTGCAGCGATGAATGCAGGTGGGGTGGCCAGACCGTGCACGCCGCCTGCATTCATGGCTGCATCGACGTGGGTGGGGGGCGGGAGTGGGTGGGCGGGACTCTTGTCCCGGCAAATGCTGACCGAGTGGTAAGAAACTTGGCGGAGGCGCCGGCGCCTCACCGGCGTTGCTCGCCAGCCCGGAAAGGCCGTGACCGTGACCGACTTCTCGCCCCTCCTGCAGCCCGGACGCATCGGATCCCTGACGCTCCCCAACCGCGTGATCATGGCCCCGATGGGGACGGAGATGGGCACGCACGAGGGCCTGTTCACCGAGCGGGAGATCGCGTACTACACCGAGCGTGCGAAGGGCGGCACGGGCCTCGTCGTCACCGGGATCAGCGCCGTCTCGCAGGACTACGAGCAGATCAACCCCGGGCTGTGCCGGGTCGACACCGACGACTGCGTCCCTGGCCTGACCGCGCTCGCTGCGGCGATCCACGAGGTCGGCGGGCTCGTCTCGCTGCAGCTCACGGCGGGCCTCGGCCGCAACATCAACGTCGTCGACCCCGACCGCCTGCCCATCTCGGCCTCCGACAACCCGCACTACGCCACGCCCGACGTGCTGTGCCGCCCGCTCGAGCTCGACGAGATCCGGGTCATCGTGCAGCGGTTCGGGGAGGCCGCCGCGCGCGCCGCCACCGCGGGGATCGACGCGATCGACATCCACGGCCACACGGGCTACCTGATCGACCAGTTCATGAGCCCGCAGTGGAACCGCCGGACCGACGAGTACGGCGGCTCGACCGAGAACCGCTGCCGGTTCGCCGTCGAGATCATCCAGGCGGTCAAGGCCGCGGCGCCCGGCCTGCCGGTGAGCTTCCGGCTCTCGGTCGACCACCGGTACCCGGGCGGACGCGGCGTCGCCGAGTCGCAGGAGATCGCGAGGATCCTGCAGGACGCGGGCCTCGACCTGATGATGGCCGACGAGGGTTCCTACGAGGCCATGGACTACGTCTTCCCGCCCTACTACCTGGGTGACGCGTGCATGGTGCCCGCGGCGCGGGCCATGAAGGAGGTCCTCTCGATCCCCGTGATGGCGGTGGGCAACCTCACGCCCGAGAACGCCGTGGCGGTGCTCGAGGACGGCGACGCCGACTTCGTCGGGATCGGCCGCGGGCTGATCGCCGACCCGCAGTGGGCGGGCAAGATCGCCGCGGGCCGCCGTGACGACATCCGCCCGTGCATCCGGTGCAACCAGCTGTGCGTCGGCAACGCGTTCTTCGCGCTCCCGCTCGGCTGCGCGGTCAACCCGCAGGTCGGCTTCGAGCGCGAGCGTGCGCTCACGCCCGTCGACACGCCGCGCCGTGTCGCGGTCGTCGGAGGCGGGCCGGCGGGCCTCGAGGCGGCGCGCGTCGCCGCGATCCGTGGTCACGACGTCGACCTGTACGAGTCCGAGCACCACCTCGGCGGTGTGCTGTGGCCGGCCGCGACCCCGGAGTTCAAGTCCGAGCTGCGCAAGATGATCGCCTGGTGGGAGCGGCAGCTCAGCGGCCTGTCGGTGCGGGTCCACCTGGGCACGACGATCACCGCGGAGTCGCCCGAGCTCGACGGGGTCGACGACGTGATCGTCGCGACGGGCGCGGCGCCGGTCGTGCCGCTGTCGATCCCGGGCATCGAGCGCAGCGTCGACGTGGTCGACGCACACCTGGACCGCGCGCTGGTCGGGCACCGTGTGGCCGTCGCGGGCGGCGGGCTCTCGGGCGTGGACCTGGCGCTCGAGCTCGCGGAGGACGGGCACGAGGTGACCGTCGTGGAGATGTCCGAGGCGGTCGCCCCCGACCTGCTCATCATCAACAAGATCACGCTGCTGCGTCGGCTCGAGGCCGCCGGCGTGCGGCTCCTCACCGGGCATGCGGTGGTGCGGGTGACCGACACCGGGCTCGTCGCCGAGGGCCCCGACGGCACGGTCGAGGTCGAGGCGGACACCGTGGTCTCGGCGTTCGGGGTGCGCGCCGCGCGCGGCCTGGCGGACTCCCTCGAGAGCCGCGTCAAGGTCCACCCCGTCGGGGACTGCGTGCACCCGGCGAAGGTCGCCGAGGCCGTCAACGCGGGCTTCGAGGCCGCCTTCGCGCTCTGAGCCCCGGGCCGTGCCGACCCCGCCCCCGGGTCGGCACGTCCCGGCCCTGGCCTAGGATCACGGGGTGCCGGACGACCCCCAGACCCCCCAGCAGGACGCGCAGGAGCCGACCGAGCCCGAGGCTCGCCAGCCCCGGCGGACGGCGTCCGACCCCGTCACGCGAGCGGCGGGCGAGTCCCCGTCCGACGAGGCCGAGATCGACGAGCGCGAGCTCGAGCGCGTGGCGGTGCCCGCGCGCGTGCGCCGCGCCCCCAAGTTCGGGGCGTTCATCGTGGCGGGCGCGGTCGTCGGGGTCGTCGTCGCGCTGCTGGCCACGGCGGTCGTCGGGTGGGTGAGCGGCGACGGCGGGGGGCTCTCGTCGGACGTCCCCTCGGGCCAGGGCTTCATCTCGTTCCTCGACGGGCAGGGCACGATCCGCGTCGTGATGGGCGTGACCGGCGCGGTCGTCGGTGGCTTCGTCGGCGGTGCGCTGGCTGCGCGGGCGGACCGCCGCAGCCGCGACCCGCTGGCCTGACGCCCGGGGCGCGCCGAGCGCCTGCTCGTCGTGCGGACCGGTCGCGTCATCGCGTCATCGTGTCTCGCGGCCCGTGCTCCGCGCTGCGCCGGGTGGCGTCACCCGACCAGGGGCGACCGGAGGCCCTAATCGATGTGGTCGGCGCCGAGGTGTGGCCGCCGGAGGGAGAGGTCGGGTTCTCTCGTCGGTACCGGTCCCGGGCGGGCTCACGCGTCGACGTCGATGCGGAGGACGGCAAGGCATGCGCTCCGTCACCGCTCGGCGAAGCCGGACAGTCCGAGTCAGCAAGCTCAAGGAGCGTCCATGACCGCCCGTAGAACGTCCTCCCGGGCAGCCGCGCTGCTGTCCGCCGCCACGCTCGCGATCGGCGGCCTGACCGTCGCCGCGAGCTCGGCGACCGCAGCCGAGGGCTGCCGCGTCGACTACACCGTCCAGAGCCAGTGGCCCGGCGGTTTCCAGGGCGACGTGAAGATCACCAACCTCGGCTCGGCCATCTCGTCGTGGAAGGTCGCCTGGACCTGGCCGGCCTCGGGCCAGAAGGTCGCGCAGTCGTGGAACGCCGACGTGCAGACGTCCGGCTCGCAGGTCTCGGCGTCGAGCGTCGGGTGGAACGGTGCGCTCGGCACCGGCGCGAGCGCGTCGTTCGGCTTCATCGGCGCCTTCACGTCCGCCAACCCGGCGCCGACGTCCTTCACGGTCAACGGCGTCGCCTGCACGGGGACGGTCCCGACGACCGGCCCCACGCAGAACCCCACCCCGACCCCGACCCCCACCCCGACGCCGACGCCCACCCCGACGCCGACCCCCACGCCCACGCCCACGACGACCCCGCCGCCGCAGCCGAGCGGTGACCTGTACGTCGACACGACGAACCAGTCGTACACGGCCTGGCAGGCGGCATCCGGCAGCACCAAGGACCTCCTGGCGAAGATCGCGCTGACGCCGCAGTCGGTGTGGATCGGCAACTGGAACAGCCCGTCGGTCTCGCAGCAGCAGATGCGCGACGCGACGAGCCGTGCCTCGTCGGCAGGCAAGACGGTCTCGGTCGTCATCTACGCCATCCCGGGCCGTGACTGCGGCTCGCACTCGGGCGGTGGGGTGCCGGAGAGCGAGTACGCGCAGTGGGTCGACACGGTCGCGCGGGGCATCGTGGGCCGCCCGATCATCGTGCTCGAGCCCGACGCGCTCGCGCAGCTCGGTGACTGCAGCGGCCAGGGCGACCGCGTGGGCTTCCTGAAGTACGCCGCGAAGTCGCTCACGCAGGCCGGTGGCCGCGTGTACATCGACGCGGGGCACTCGACGTGGCTGTCGGTCGACACCGCGGTGAACCGCCTCAACCAGATCGGGTTCGAGTACGCGGTGGGCTTCGCGCTCAACACGTCGAACTACCAGACGACCTCGTCGTCGCAGTCGTACGGCGAGCAGATCTCGCAGCGCCTCGGCGGCAAGGGCTACGTCATCGACACCTCGCGCAACGGCAACGGCAGCAACGGCGAGTGGTGCAACCCGCGTGGCCGGGCGCTCGGTGACAAGCCGCGCCTCGTGAACGACTCGTCGGGCCTCGACGCGCTGCTGTGGGTCAAGCTGCCGGGCGAGTCCGACGGCTCGTGCAACGGCGGCCCGGCTGCCGGTCAGTGGTGGCAGGAGATCGCCCTGGAGCTCGCGCGCAACGCCAAGTGGTGATCTGATCCAGCGGTGAACGGGGGGCCATGGGTCCAGGGTCGGTGTGCGACCATGGACGCGTGGCCCCCCGCGCTGACGGACGACTGAACCACGACCTCCTCCCGGACGAGAAAGGCCCCCAGGACGCCTGCGGCGTCTTCGGTGTCTGGGCTCCGGGCGAGGAGGTCGCCAAGCTCACCTACTTCGGGCTGTACGCGCTGCAGCACCGTGGACAGGAGTCCGCGGGCATCGCGACGAGCAACGGCTCGCAGCTCCTGGTCTACAAGGACATGGGTCTGGTCTCCCAGGTCTTCGACGAGACCGCGCTGAACGCCCTGCAGGGGCACATCGCCATCGGGCACGCGCGCTACTCGACCACCGGCGCCAGCAACTGGGAGAACGCGCAGCCCACGCTCGGCCCCACGGCCGCCGGCACGGTCGCCCTCGGCCACAACGGCAACCTGACCAACACCGCCGAGCTCGTCGAGCTCGTCGCGGAGCGGTACGGCAGCCAGCGGCGCGGCGAGCTCGCACGCGGCAACACCACCGACACGGCGCTCATCACGGCGCTCCTGGCGGGCGACCCGGACCACACCCTCGAGTCCACCGCGCTCGAGGTCCTGCCTCGCCTGCGCGGCGCCTTCTCGCTCGTGTTCATGGACGAGCGCACGCTGTACGCGGCCCGCGACCCGCAGGGGGTGCGGCCGCTCGTGCTGGGGCGGCTCGAGCGCGGCTGGGTCGTGGCGTCCGAGACCCCGGCGCTCGACATCGTCGGCGCGAGCTTCGTGCGCGAGGTCGAGCCGGGCGAGTTCCTCGCGATCGACGCCGACGGTCTGCGCTCGACGAAGTTCGCGACGCCCGAGCGTGCCGGCTGCGTGTTCGAGTACGTCTACCTGGCCCGCCCGGACACGACGATCGCGGGCCGCTCGGTCCACGCGGCGCGCGTCGAGATGGGCCGCAAGCTGGCCCTCGAGCACCCCACCGAGGCGGACCTCGTCATCCCCGTGCCGGAGTCCGGCACGCCCGCCGCGGTCGGGTACGCGCAGCAGTCGGGCATCCCGTTCGGGCAGGGTCTGACGAAGAACGCGTACGTGGGCCGCACGTTCATCCAGCCGTCGCAGACCCTGCGCCAGCTCGGCATCCGGCTCAAGCTGAACCCGCTGCGCGAGGTCATCCGCGGCAAGCGTCTCGTCGTCGTCGACGACTCGATCGTGCGCGGCAACACGCAGCGCGCCCTCATCCGCATGCTGCGGGAGGCCGGCGCGGCCGAGGTGCACGTGCGCATCTCGTCGCCGCCCGTGAAGTGGCCGTGCTTCTACGGCATCGACTTCGCGAGCCGTGCCGAGCTCATCGCGAACGGGTTGTCCGCCGACGAGATCGCCGCGTCGCTCGGCGCGGACTCGCTCGGTTACATCTCGGAGGAGGCGCTCATCGAGGCGACCGAGCAGCCCGCGAGCCAGCTGTGCACCGCGTGCTTCTCGGGTCGCTACCCGATCGAGCTGCCGCCCGCCGACCGGCTCGGCAAGAACCTGCTCGAGCAGAACGAGCTGCCGCTGGGCGCACCCGAGGACGGGCTGGTCTCGATCCTGCCCGGCGGCGGTGCCGCCACGGCGCTCGACCACCCCTGACTCGACGACCTGTGACTCGACGACCCGCGAGCTGACGAACCCGACCCTGCGCCCGGCGCCCGCGCCCGGCAGAGCCGACCCCCTGGAGCGACCGTGACCTCCCTGCCCGACGACGCGCCCGCCACCGCCGCGCCGATCACCTACGCCACCGCGGGCGTCGACACCGAGGCGGGCGACAAGGCCGTCGAGCTCATGAAGGACGCCGTGCGCGCGACGCACGGTGCACGCGTGCTCGGCGGGGTCGGCGGCTTCGCGGGCCTGTACGACGCGAGCTTCCTCACGCGCTACCGCCACCCGCTGCTCGCGACGTCGACCGACGGCGTCGGCACGAAGGTCGCGATCGCGCAGGCGCTCGACATCCACCACACCATCGGGTTCGACCTCGTCGGCATGGTCGTCGACGACATCGTCGTGGTCGGTGCCGAGCCGCTGTTCATGACGGACTACATCGCCACCGGTCGCGTGGTGCCCGAGCGCATCGCCGACGTGGTGCGCGGCATCGCGCAGGCGTGCCAGGTCGCGGGGACCGCGCTCGTGGGCGGCGAGACCGCCGAGCACCCCGGCCTGCTCGCTCCCGACGAGTACGACGTGGCCGGTGCCGCGACGGGCGTCGTCGAGGCCGACGAGCTGCTCGGTCCGGAGCGCGTGCGCGCCGGCGACGTCCTGGTCGCGCTCGCGTCCAGCGGGCTGCACTCCAACGGCTACTCACTCGTGCGCGCGGTGGTCCGCCAGGCGGGCTGGGGCCTCGAGCGGCACGTCGACGAGCTCGGCCGCACGCTCGGCGAGGAGCTCCTCGAACCGACGCGCGTCTACGCCGCGGACTGCCTCGCGATCGCGCGCCGTGCGGGGACTGCCGGCGTGCACGCGTTCAGCCACGTCACGGGCGGCGGGCTCGCCGCGAACGTGGCGCGCATCCTGCCGGGCGGTCTGGTGGCCGACGTGGACCGCGGGGCCTGGACGCTGCCCCCCGTGTTCTCGCTGGTCCAGGGCCTCGGTCAGGTGCCGTGGACCGACCTCGAGGGCACGCTCAACCTGGGCGTCGGCATGGTGGCCGTGGTCGCCGCGGACGCCGTCGACGGCGTGCTCGCGCACGCCGCACAGCTCGGGCTGCCGGCGTGGGAGCTCGGCACGGTCCGTGACGCCGACCCCGCCCGTGACGTCGTCGGCGCGCCGGGGTTCGTCTCGGGCACCAAGGGGGTCGCGGGTGGCGCGGTCCGCCTGACGGGCGAGTACCGGGTCTCCTGACCGGCGCGTCCCGACGACGCGCGGTCACCGCACGCACTCGTCGCCTGCCAGGCCGGGCCGGGCAGGCGACGAGGGACGAGCAGAAGAACGACGGCTCAGCGTGAGGAGAGCACGACGCCGACGTGGTCGGCGTGGGTGTCGTCAGCTCGTCGCGCGAGACGGGTGACGACGCGCGAGGGAAACGCTCGCAGGGTCAGCGATCGTCGTCGAGCCAGCGGCGACCGTAGTCGTCGTCAGGCTCGTCGTCGGTGTCGACCGCGGCTACGCTACGGCGCTCGATGGGGTCGACGTGAGTCGACAGCTCCTGCTCGAGCGCTCGGTAGTTGGTGTCCGGGCTGAAGTACTTCAGCTCCCGCGCCACCTTCGTCTGCTTAGCCTTCTGACGGCCGCGCCCCATGGCATCGACCCCCTCTAACGTGGAAGCGGGGCGGCACCGTGCTCACACGTGCGGCCCCGGGATGCTGAATCGTCTGTTCGTTCGGCAACGCTACATGGAATCCCGTTATTCCGGCCACTCGCGAGGGGGCGACTCGCATCACGTTCACCCAGGGCGCACCTCTGCGCCACGCCGGGGTATCGATGCTCCGCATCGCGGCTCCGCCGGGCGCGGGTGAAACGTCCGGTTTAGGCTGACCTTGCAAGCCGCTCACCAGCGGACTCGTCGGTTCACAGGACCGGGTTGTACCCTTTCGTAACGAAATCGTGTCCCGGAATGCGTCACATGCCGGGTTCGCACATGCTAGGGGGTGCGGCGAGGCGTCGATGTGGCGTCCTGGCTCGTACCGACAGCACCACCGCACCGGCGGTGGCCGGGAAGGGGAGTCCCGGCGTCGCCCGCAAGCCAGGAGGCAGCACCATGACCGTCAAGCCCGCACCCACCGACAACCTGCTCACGCCGTCCGAGGTCGCCACGCTGTTCCGCGTGGACCCGAAGACCGTGACGCGCTGGGCGAAGGCTGGCAAGCTCTCGTCGATCCGCACGCTCGGCGGGCACCGTCGCTACCTCGAGTCCGAGGTGCAGGCGCTGCTCCAGGGCATCCCCCAGCAGCGCGCGGTCAGCTGACCGACCCCGCCCCCGAGTCCGGCGCGCGAGGCGCGTCGGCGGGCGGGCGTGGGTCTCAGCGATGCCGCGTGGTCATCCGTGACGCCGTCCTGGTCGGACGGCCACAGGTCTGACCGCCGCGTGGCGCGGGGCCGGCTCCCTCACGTACGGGCCCCCGCCAGGACCCCGGGACGGATGTCCCGGGGTCTTCCCATGTCCGGACCCGCGCGAGTCCGGACAGGGGCCTGCCGTGGGTCAGCGCGAGCGGCGTGCGATGCGCAGCACGACGATCGTCGCGACGAACGCGGCGGCGATCGCGACGCCGCCGAGCACCTGACGGGCGTGCGCGCGGGCCTCCGGGCTCGCCTCGGGGCTCGTGGCGTCCGACGCCAGGCGACGAGCCGTCGTGATGGCCGCGTCCGCCTGGGCGCGCGGAGCGAGGCGAGCGGTGAGCTCGTCGACCGTCGTCGCGAGCTGGTGACGCGTCGCGGCGATCTCCGCCTCGATCGCGACCATCGACGGCGTGGTGAACGGGGTCGGCGCGGGCTTCTCGTCGGTCATCGGGCTCCTCCCAGCGGTCCAGCGATGCTCATGCCGACGGCCCCTTGAGCGCGGCGATGTCGTCCTGCACGCTCGCGATCGCCGCCTGGGGTGCCGGCGGCGACGCCTTCTGCAGCGCCTTGACGCCCAGCAGCCCGAGGATCAGGACGACCAGCAGAAGCAGGACCGTCACGATCAGCGCGGCCAGCCACAGGGGCAGCCACAGGTCGAGCACGATCACGAGCGTCGTGAGCACCGCGGCGAGCAGGTACAGCGCCAGGACGCCCGCCGCGACGAGCATGCCCGCCCCGGCGCCGAGGATCTTCGCGCGCTCGGCGATCTCGGTCTTCGCGAGCGCGATCTCCGCTCGGACGAGCCGGGAGGTCTGCTCGCTCAGGTCGCTCACGAGCTGCCCGAGCGAACGCTGCGGTGGCGCGTTCGTCGTCATCGGTGCTGCCTTTCGTCGTCCTGCCGGGTGCTGCGGCGCAGACCCTCAGTGTGCTGGGGTCGTCCGCGTGGCGCGCGGCGAACGCCCACGTCGTGCGTGCCGGCCCGGCCGGCCGGGTCCGCGTGCGGCCGTCGGGGTCAGTTGTCCCAGGGGTGCACGAGCTCCTCGGCGGGGTGCGTGCTCTCGGGGATCGGCGTGATCCGCGCGGCGGGCGTGCGGGGGAGATGGCTGCGGCCCCACGCGGCGAAGCCGGTCGCGACGAGCAGGAGCGCCGCACCGACGAGCAGCGCCGCGAGCCACGGCTCGACGACGTGCGCGAGGCCCATCACCGCGGCGGTCACGAACAGCGCGAGCCCGAAGAGCGTGAGCAGCGCCGCCGACGCGAACGCGATCGCCGACGGCCGGACCTGCACGGCCCGCGCCCGGACGCTCGCGCCGACCGCGTCGATCTCGGCCTGGATCGACGAGCGGACCTTGTCCTCCGCCTGCCCGAGCTTCTCGCGGGCGCGCTCGGCGATCGGCTCGGTGAGGCGGTCGAGGAATCGGCGGCGTTCGGGACCGCGGTCGGTCGTCACGGGCTCCTCCTGGGGCGACGGGTGTGTCGCCAGCCTAGTCAGGCAGGGGCGTCGCGAAGCAGGACGCGCGCAGGTTCTCCGTGGCGGGAACTGCGCGACGGCGCAGGAGGCACGGCGCACGGGGCTGGGAACGACGAAGCCCGCCAGGCTGCTCCCTGGCGGGCTTCGTGCAGTGGCTCCGACCGGCGTCGATCCGGTGACCTTTCGATTTTCAGTCGAACGCTCTACCAACTGAGCTACAGAGCCGTGGAGCTGCCTCCAACGACGATGCCGGCCACGAGGACCGGCATAAGTCGAGCGACCCCGACGGGACTTGAACCCGCGACCTCCGCCGTGACAGGGCGGCGCGCTAACCAACTGCGCTACGGGGCCTCGTGATGAGACCTAGTCTTGCATCTTCCACTGCACGTTCTCGTACCCCCAACGGGATTCGAACCCGTGCTACCGCCGTGAAAGGGCGGGGTCCTAGGCCGCTAGACGATGAGGGCGTCGCCCCAGACGTCGAGGCGTCGGTTGACCGTGGATGAGCATACGGGGACTTGCCCGGAACTCCAAAGCGGGCCGCCGCGACGCTGCTCACACCGCTGATCGCGCGGGTCCATCCGGCCCGGCCGGGGACGTGGCCGCTGCGGGCCGGGCAGGATGGACCCGTGTTCGAGATGTCGCGTGAGGAGTTCGACGACGCCGTCCGGGACGCGCTCGACGAGATCCCCGCCGAGCTCGCCGCGGTGATGGACAACGTCGTCGTGCTCGTCGAGGACGAGCCCCCGCCCGGCGAGGAGGACCTGCTGGGTCTCTACGAGGGTGTCCCGCTGACCGAGCGCACCGACTCGTGGGCCGCGGGCTCGCTGCCCGATCGCATCACGGTCTTCCGCAACCCCACGCTCGAGATCTGCGACACGCGCGAGGACGTCGTCGAGGAGGTCGCCATCACGGTGGTCCACGAGGTCGCGCACCACTTCGGCATCGACGACGACCGCCTCCACGAGCTCGGCTGGTCCTGACGCATCGGGCGGGCGGGCGCCGTCCCGCGCCGGGTGCCCGGGGCCGCGGCGCGGACGCGGTTAGGGTCGGCCACATGGGGATCGGTGTGCGGGTCGGGATCGTGCTGCTGCCGCAGGATCGCTGGGCGACGCAGCGGGACAAGTGGCGCCAGGCGGAGGAGTGGGGCTTCGACCACGCGTGGACGTACGACCACCTCGCGTGGCGCACGCTCGCCGACGAGCCGTGGTTCGCGACCGTGCCGCTGCTCGCGGCCGCGGCCGAGGCGACCTCGCGGATCGGGCTCGGCACGTTCGTCGCGTCGCCCAACTTCCGGCACCCGGTCCCGTTCGCCAAGGACGTCATGGGGCTCGACGACGTCTCCGGCGGGCGCTTCCTGCTCGGCGTGGGTGCCGGCGGTGAGGGCTTCGACGCGTCCGTGACGGGGACCGCGGTCACGCGCGGCGAGCGGACCCGACGGTTCGAGGAGTTCGTCGGCGTGCTCGACACGCTGCTCACGCATCCGGTCACCGAGCACGCGGGCGAGTTCTACACCGCGCACGACGCGCGCATGGTCCCGGGCACGATCGCGCGTCCGCGCACGCCCTTCGTCGTCGCGGCCGCGGGCCCGCGCACGATGACGCTCGCCGCGCGGTACGGCCAGGGTTGGGTCACCTACGGCGCGTCGTACGCGACGGAGGACCTCGAGGACGACCCCGCTCGCGCGCAGGAGCGCTGGTGGGCGGCGCTCGCCGAGCAGGCCGCCGCGTTCGACGAGATCGAGCGCGCGCACCGCCCGGGTGCCGTGCCGGTGCGCCGCTACCTGAGCCTGGACGGGGCACCGGTGTACTCGCTGACCTCGTCGGACCTCGCGATCGAAGGCGTCGAGCGGGCCGCCGCGCTGGGCTTCACGGACGTGATCGTCCACTGGCCCCGCGACGAGGGGATCTACGCGGGCACGCAGAAGTCGCTGGAGGCATTCGCCGCCCACGTCCTGTCCTGACGGCCCCGCGCCCGCACGCGGGCCGCCGGGAGTGGCGGGTCAGGCGCTCGAGCGAGCCGCCCAGGCGCTGCGGACCATGTCCTGGATCGTGTGGGTCATGCGCCAGCCCAGGTCGCGTGCCGCGAGCTCCCCCGAGGCGACGATCCGCGCGGGGTCTCCCGGGCGGCGGGCCGCGATCTCGGGCGTGAAGTCGATGCCCGTGACCTCGGCGACGGCCGTCATGATCTCGCGCACCGACAGCCCCTCGCCTGAGCCGAGGTTGTACACCGGCTCGAGCGTGCCGCCCTCGGCGAGCGTGCGGGCCGCCGCGACGTGGGCGTCGGCGAGGTCCGCGACGTGTAGGTAGTCGCGCACGCAGGTGCCGTCGGGTGTGGGGTAGTCGTCGCCGCGGATGACCGGCGTCCGGCCCGCGAGCAGGGCCTCGAACACGAGCGGGAACAGGTTGTGCGGGCTCGTGTCGTAGACGTCGGGGGTGCCCGAGCCGACGACGTTGAAGTACCGCAGGCTCGTGTGCTTGAGCCCCGTGGCGCGCGCCTGGTCGCGCAGCAGCCACTCGCCGACGAGCTTGGACTCGCCGTAGGGGGACTCGGGCGTGGTGGGTGTCTGCTCGGTCACGAGGTCGGTGTCCGGGGTGCCGAAGACCGCAGCCGAGGACGAGTAGACGATCGCGTCGACGCCCTGCTCGGCCATGGTCTCGAGCAGCGTGAGCGTGCCTGCGACGTTCTGCCGGTACGTGTGCAGCGGGCGCTCGACCGAGACGCCCGCGTACTTGAACCCGGCGAGGTGCACGATGCCCTCGATGCCGTGCCGCGCGAGCGTGTCGGCGACGACGTCCGGGTCGTCGACCGAGCCGTGCACGAAGGGGACGCCCGGCGGGACGAACTCCTCGTGGCCGCTGGACAGGTCGTCCAGGACGACCGGCTCGAGCCCGACCTTCGTGAACGCGCGCACCACGTGTGCGCCGATGTACCCCGCCCCGCCCGTCACCAACCACGTCATGCGGGTGAGCGTAGCGCGAGACACGTCCGACGAGGGGGGACTTTCGATCAGAAAACAACATGTCCGCACAGATTCGGACCATCGTGCCCGCGTTCCCTCCGTGTCTCCCGACGGCCGGGTGTTGAGATCTGATCGATTCGAGGCTTGCGGTCGGCGGCTCGTCGCGCTTCCGGCGCGTCGCCTGTGGGCGGCCACGGGGATGATCGGCGCATGGTCCGTGAGCGCCCCGAGGTCGCCCTCGTCGTCGACACCGAGCAGCGGCGCGCGCGGCTGGCTCGGCGGCACGGGCTCGCCGAG
>NZ_BJLQ01000012.1 GCF_006538725.1 Cellulomonas gelida | reverse complement strand
GGAGCCGGTCCGCACCGGCTCGAGCCGCGGCAGCAGCCGCGAGGTTGCCGACGCTCTCGCCATGCCTGACCAGCACGAGCTCGCGCGCGGCCGCCGCGCGGGTCATCACTCGACCCCCCGGAACGGGCCCGCCTCGAACGATCGCGACATGCTGGCACGCTAACCGCGCTGCTGCCGCGACGCTCGGGGACGCGGGAACCGTCGAGGCCCGTGACGGGCGGCGGGTCGGGTGCCCGGCATCGCCGCACGACGCACGTGAGCCGATATGTTGCGGCGAGGCGCTCACAGCCGTCGTCGTCCGACGACCGCCGCCGCGCGCGCCGCACGACCCGGGGAGGGCGCGATGGGCACGTCCCGCACGGCACCGCGGTCGCGATGACGGTCGCCGGGGCGTCGGCCGCAGGGCCGGACGACGACGTGCCGCCCGCGTGGTGGCGGCGCCCGCTGCGCCTCGTGCTGTGGGCTGCGCTGGCGGTGTTCGCGTGGTTCGCGGTGTCGCGGCTCGTGGGGGCGATCGACTGGCACGCGGTCGCGGACGCGTTCGGGCACGTCCCGGCGTGGGTGATCCTGCCCCTGCTGGCGCTGCTGCTGCTCCGCCAGGTGCTCAACGCGGTGCCGCTGCAGCAGTACGTCGCGGGCCTCAGCCTGTTCCGCTCGTTGCAGAACGACCTCGCGGCCTACCTCGTCGGGAGCTTCACACCGCCGCCTGCGGACGTGGTCGTGCGCGTCTCGATGTTCCGCGCGTGGGGCGTCGACCCGGCCGCGGGCCTGGCGGGCGTGGGGCTCAACACCGCGACGTTCTATGCCGTGCGGTTCGGTGTCCCCGTGGTCGGTGTCGTGCTCCTGCTGCTGGGCGAGGGGGTCGAGAGCAGGCAGTGGGTCACGGCGCTCGTGTGCGGGCTCGTCGCGGCCGCCTGCGTCGCGGCCCTGGCGATGCTGCTGCGCTCGACCACGCTCGCGGCGTGGATGGGTCGACAGGCGGGCGCCCTCGTCGGGCGGTTCCGCAAGGACGTCGACCCGCAGGCGTGGGCGGACTACCTCGTGGACCTGCGCGCGCGGACCTCGGACCGGCTGCGCACGGGCCTGGTGCCGTCGTTGCTCGCGCTCGTCGCGATGGTGCTAGCCGACGGCTCGATGCTGCTGCTGGCCCTGCGCGCGGTCGGCGTGCCGATGAGCGCCCTGACCGCCGTCGACGTCCTGGCGGCGTTCCTGGTCGCCTACCCGATCACCCTCATGCCGATGTTCGGGTTCGGGATCATGGACGCGGTCCTCGTGGGCGCGTGGACGACGATCGCGGGCGTGGCCTGGGAGCCGGAGATCGTCGCGGCGACGATCGTGTGGCGCGTCGTCACGATCGTCGGCCCCCTCGTGCTGGGCCTGGCCGTCGTCGCGTTCTGGCGTCGCCGTGCAGGTGACAGCACCGACGACGGGGCCACCGCGCCCTGAACGCGCGCCGGGCGCCGCACGCGCGGCGGCTACGGTGGGCGGGTGGTTGCCCCTCCCGCCAGCGCTCGGTTCGCCGGCGTGCACCTGCGTGACGTGGTGGAGAGCGTCGACGTGCTGGCCGAGCCGCAGCGGCTGAGCGAGCCGGGGTGGTGGGTCCTGGTGGGGGAGTTCGAGGGTCGGGTCCGGGCGTGGCGGTTCGCCCACGCGTCGGTCAGGCCAGACGGTCCGTCCGACGAGCCGTCCGACGATGCCTCCAGCGAGCCGGTGATCGGTCCCTGGCGCGGCCCGCGGGCCGACGACTGGACGAGCGCGGTGACCCGGGCCGAGTACGTCGCCGCGGTGCAGTCGGTGCGTGACCACGTGCGTGAGGGCGACGTCTACCAGGCGAACCTCTGTCGCGTCCTGAGCGCACCCCTGGGCTCGTCGCACGACGAGCCCGACGCACGCGCGCTCGCGCAGGTGCTGGCGGCCGGCAACCCCGCGCCGTTCGCCGGTCACGTGCACGTCCCGCGGGGCGTGGCGGGCGTCGACCCGGTGTGGGTCGTCACGGCGTCTCCGGAGCTGTTCCTGCGGCTCGAGGACGACGTCCTGACGTCGGCGCCCATCAAGGGCACCGCGGCGACCCGTGAGGGTCTCACACCCAAGGACGCCGCCGAGAACGTCATGATCACCGACCTCGTCCGCAACGACCTCCAGCACGTCTGCCGGCCGGGCACCGTCGAGGTCACGACCCTGCTGGGCGTCGAGGAGCACCCTGGGCTCGTGCACCTGGTCTCGACGGTCCAGGGCGCGCTGGACCCGGCCGTCGCCCGGGCGCCCGACCGGTGGGCTCAGGTCCTCGCGGCCACCTACCCGCCGGGCTCGGTGTCGGGTGCGCCGAAGTCGTCGGCGCTGCGGGTGATCGACGAGCTCGAGGCCGGTCCGCGCGGGCCGTACTGCGGCCTGGTCGGCTGGGTGCACGTCGGCGACGACGGTCGCACGCGCGCCGAGCTCGCCGTCGGCATCCGCACGTTCTGGTGGGCCGGCGACGACGAGGGCGCGGGCGTGCTGCGGTTCGGCACGGGCGCGGGCATCACGTGGGGGAGCGACCCCGACGCCGAGTGGGACGAGACCGAGCTCAAGGCCGCGCGCCTCGTCGGCCTCGCGTCGGCGCCGCGTCCCTGACGGAGGAGACCTCACCGGCGGACGCGACGTCCCCGGCGGACGTGACGTCCCTGACGGACGTGACCGCGGTGGGAGACTGGCGACCATGAGCGTCGTGATCTGGGCCGACGGACGGCTGCACGCACCCACCGACCGCATCCTGACGGGAGTCGACCACGGGGTCACCGTCGGGGACGGCGTCTTCGAGACGTGCGCGGTGTACTCCGGGCAGGCGTTCGCGCTGACCCGGCACCTGCGCCGGCTGGCCCGGTCCGCGGCAGGTCTCGGGTTGCCCGCACCCGACGAGGGACGCGTCCGCGACGCCGTGGCCGAGGTGCTGGCCGCGGCGGGTGACGCCGGGCGGCTGCGCATCACGTACACGGGTGGGCCAGGGCCGTTGGGGTCGCACCGCGACGAGCCCGAGGAGCAGCGTCCGTCGCTCGTCGTCCTGGCCGGTCCCGCGACGCGCGCGGCGTCCAGCCGTGTCGTGCGGGTGCCGTGGGTGCGGAACGAGCGTTCGGCGGTCGCGGGCCTCAAGACCACGTCCTACGCCGAGAACGTCGTCGCGCTCGCGCGGGCGCACCGCCAGGGCGCCGACGAGGCCGTGCTCGCGAACACGGTCGGCGAGCTGTGCGAGGGGACCGGCTCGAACGTCGTCGTCGAGCGCGCCGGGGAGCTCGTCACCCCGCCGCTCTCGAGCGGCTGCCTCGCGGGGATCACGCGCGAGCTCCTGATCGAGTGGGCTGCCGCGGCTGGCGTCCCGGTGCGGGAGGCCGCGCCGGGCGAGCTGCCCTACGACGTGCTCGACGAGGTCCTGACGGGCGCCGCCCACCTCACGCTCACGGGCTCGATCCGCAACGTGTCGCCGGTCGTCTCGCTCGACGAGCACGACGTGACGGTCGGTGAGCTCTCGCGTGCCGCCGCGGAGCTCTTCCAGGCGAGGGCGCTCGACGACCTCGACCCCTGACGGTCAGGCGTCCGTCCCGGACGGAGACGGCGGCCCCGGACGGACGACGACCGGCCCCGTCGTCGGTGACGGGACCGGTCGGATGATCAGTGATCAGGCGGTCAGGAGCGCGGCGATGAACGCCGAGATCTCCGACTCCATGCGATCGCTCTCCGCACCCAGGGGCACGAGTGCCTCCGTGCCGGCGAGGAACCTGACGATGGGTTCGCTGGGAGCGGCGAGGAGCGCACTGCCCTCGACCCCGCTGAGCGACACGAGCGCGTAGTCGGGATCCTCGTCCCGCCATACCTGGACGTCGCCACTTCCGGCGGGCGCATCCGACGACGCGTGCATGCCCATGGAGAGCAGCTCGCGGCCGATGAGCCAGGTCGACATGGTGTGCGGGCCGGTGAAGACCGCGCGCACCGTGTACGGATCCGACGTCCGGAAAGAAAGTTCTGCGCTCACCGGGATGACGCTCGCGTCACTCCCGATCAGCTGCATGGCGAAGACCTCGACGACGTCATACGACGAGCGCGTCATCGGGTCCCCTCCTCGTCTACATGGGCTGTTGGTCCCATCATGGCAGCGGGTCTGCCCGATTGGACCGGAACTGCACCCAGGTTCACCCGGTGGGACGCCTTGTGAGCGTGCCCAACGTGGGTGCATGCACCTCCCCGCGCGCCGAGCCCGGCGTGGACCTCCACTCGCGAGTGACACATACCCGAGTAATCGGTCGCTCGCGGCGACGGCTTGAGACCTGACCGACAGCAATCTGGGCGAGCTCGATGTCGCATCCGGTGCTCATCGTGCCCCAGATGACCGCGACGCGGGCCGGTTTCGGAATCTGCGGGCTGGGCGGGTAGCATCCTCGTCAGCGCCGCCCCCGGGAGGTGCGCCGGGGAGACCCCGGGCGATTGGCTCAGTGGTAGAGCGCCTCGTTCACACCGAGGAGGTCACTGGTTCGAACCCAGTATCGCCCACCACCACATCGACGAAGGCCGCCGCGAGGCGGCCTTCGTCGTCTCCGACCGCTGTCCTCGTCGTGGCGCCGTCCTCGTCGTGGCGCGGTCCTCGTCGTGACGGGGTCCTCGTCGTGGCAATGCGCGCGAGGTCGGGGACCTGCGCAGGTAGCATCGACGGGTCCGCTGCCCGGCGGAACACCACGTCGCGCGGGTGACCGCGTGAGCTCCCGAGGAAGGCCACCACCCCGTGCCTGTTCAGATCGCCCTCACCGTCGACGGAACCGCGACCACGGTGCAGGCGGGCACGACGGGCACGGACCTCTTCGGTGACCGCAAGGACGTCGTCGTCGTGCGCGTGGACGGCGAGCTGCGCGACCTGCACCTGCCGCTGCCCGAGGACGCGAAGGTCGTCGAGCCGGTGAGCGTGCACGAGCCCGACGGGCTGGCCGTGCTGCGGCACAGCGCGGCGCACGTGCTCGCGCAGGCCGTCCAGGAGGTCAACCCGTCCGCCAAGCTGGGCATCGGACCGCCGATCACCGACGGCTTCTACTACGACTTCGACGTCGAGACCCCGTTCACCCCCGAGGACCTGCGCGCGCTCGAGAAGGTCATGTCGCGCATCGTCAAGGAGGGGCAGACCTTCCGGCGCTGGGACGTCTCCGAGACGGAGGCGCGCGAGGTGCTCGCCGGCGAGCCGTACAAGCTCGAGCTGATCGGCCTCAAGGGCGACCCGGGCGCGGCGGACGGCGCGAGCGTCGAGGTCGGCCTCGGTGGGCTGTCGATCTACCAGAACGTGCGCGGCGCCGGCCGGGAGAGCGAGAAGGTCGTCTGGCAGGACCTGTGCCGCGGCCCGCACCTGCCGAGCACCCGGCTGATCGGCAACGGCTTCCAGCTCATGCGGTCGGCGGCCGCCTACTGGCGCGGCAGCGAGAAGAACCCTCAGCTCCAGCGCGTGTACGGCACCGCGTGGCCCAGCAAGGACGAGCTCAAGGCCCACCTCGACCGGCTGGCCGAGGCCGAGCGCCGCGACCACCGCCGGCTCGGCAACGAGCTCGACCTGTTCTCGTTCCCCGACGAGATCGGCTCGGGCCTGGCGGTGTTCCACCCCAAGGGCGGGATCGTGCGCATGGAGATGGAGGAGTACTCGCGCCGTCGGCACGTCGAGGCGGGCTACTCGTTCGTCAACAGCCCGCACATCACGAAGGCCAAGCTGTTCCACACCTCGCGTCACCTCGAGTGGTACGCGGACGGCATGTACCCCCCGATGAAGCTCGACACCGAGTTCCACGAGGACGGCACGGTCAAGCGCGAGGGCCAGGACTACTACCTCAAGCCCATGAACTGCCCGATGCACAACCTCGTCTACCGCTCGCGCGGTCGCTCGTACCGCGAGCTGCCGCTGCGGCTGTTCGAGTTCGGGACGGTGTACCGCTACGAGAAGTCCGGCGTCGTGCACGGCCTGACCCGCGCGCGCGGCTTCACCCAGGACGACGCGCACATCTACACCACGCGTGAGCAGATGCGCGAGGAGCTCGGCTCGCTGCTGACCTTCGTGCTCGACCTGCTGCGCGACTACGGCCTCGACGACTTCTACCTCGAGCTGTCGACCCGCGACCCCGAGAAGTCGGTCGGCGACGACGCGACCTGGCACGAGGCGACCGAGACCCTGCGCGAGGTCGCCACCGCGTCCGGGCTGCACCTGGTCGACGACCCGGGCGGCGCCGCGTTCTACGGCCCGAAGATCTCGGTGCAGGTCAAGGACGCCATCGGTCGTACCTGGCAGCTCTCGACCATCCAGCTCGACTTCTTCGAGCCGGAGCTGTTCGAGCTCGAGTACACGGCACCCGACGGGTCGCGCCAGCGTCCCGTGATGATCCACCGCGCGCTGTTCGGCTCGATCGAGCGCTTCTTCGGCATCCTCGTCGAGCACTACGCGGGCGCGTTCCCGGCGTGGCTCGCGCCCGTCCAGGTGCTCGCGGTGCCGGTCGCGGAGCCGTTCGAGGGCTACCTCGACGACGTCGTCGCGCAGCTGCGAGCGCAGGGGATCCGCGCGGAGGTGGACCGCAGCGACGACCGCTTCGGCAAGAAGATCCGCAACGCGAGCACGCAGAAGATCCCGTTCGTGCTCATCGCGGGCGGCGAGGACGTCGACGCGGGTGCGGTCTCGTTCCGCTACCGCGACGGCCGCCAGGAGAACGGGGTGCCGGTGGCCGAGGCGGTCGCGCGGATCGTCGCCGCGGTCCGCGACCACACGCAGGTCTGAGCCGTGGCTGACGACCGGCACCGCCCGGACGCCGGCGTGACGGGTCCCGAGCTCGTCGACGCGCGCGCGCTCGCCGGCGAGCCGGACGGCTTCCAGCGGCTGTGGACGCCGCACCGCATGGCGTACATCGGCGGGGAGAACAAGCCCGTCGACGACGCCGCCGGTCCCGGGTGCCCGTTCTGCCGTATCCCGTCGCTGCCCGACGACGAGGGCCTCGTCGTCGCGCGCGGCACGCGGGCGTACGTCGTGATGAACCTGTACCCGTACAACCCGGGGCACGTCCTGGTGTGCCCGTACCGGCACGTCGCGGACTACACGGACCTCAGTGTCGACGAGGTGGCCGAGGTGGGTGCGCTGACGCAGTCGGCGATGCGCGTGCTCCGTGCGGTCCTGGCGCCGAGCGGCTTCAACCTGGGCATGAACCAGGGCGACGTCGCGGGCGCCGGGATCGCCGCTCACCTGCACCAGCACGTCGTGCCGCGGTGGGACGGTGACTCGAACTTCCTGCCGGTCGTGGGGCGCAGCCGGGCGTTGCCGGAACTCCTGTCCGACACGCGCGCGCGGCTCGCCGCGGCCTGGCCCACTCCGACCGGGGGATGATCGACCCGTGCTGAACCGTCTCCGTGGCGCGATGACCCGCCTCTTCACGCCGGTCGCGGACGCCTTGCTCCGGCTCGGGGTCTCGCCCGACGCCGTGACCATCACCGGGACGCTTGTCGTGGTGGTCACCGCGCTGTGGGCGTTCCCGACCGGTCACCTGCTCGCGGGCACGCTCGTGATCACCGTCTTCGTGCTCACCGACTCGCTCGACGGCGTCATGGCGCGTCGGGCCGGCCGGTCCGGGCCCTGGGGGGCGTTCCTGGACTCCACGCTCGACCGGTTCGGCGACGCCGCGATCTTCGGTGGCCTGGTGCTGTGGTTCTTCGGCGCCGGCGACGACCGCCTCACGGCCACGCTCGCGCTGGCGTGCCTGATCCTCGGCTCGATCGTGCCGTACGCGCGCGCCCGCGCCGAGGGGCTCGGCATGACCGCGTCGGGCGGAATCGCCGAGCGGGCCGACCGGCTGCTGCTCGTGCTGACCGCGACCGCACTCGTCGGGTTCGGGCTGCCGCTCGCCGTGCTGACCGTGGTCCTCGCCCTGCTCGCGGTGGCGTCCGCCATCACGGTCGTGCAGCGCATGGCCAAGGTGTACGCCCAGGCGCGAGCGCTCGCCGTGCCGAGCGCACCGGCCGACGGCGCGAGCGGGCACGGGGCGGACGCGTGAGCCTCGACGTCGGCGCGCTGTACGGCTTCGCGTGGCGGCACGCCCCGCGCCTGCCCGGACCGCTGCTGCGCGGCGCGGCTGCCCTCGGGGCCGACGTGGCATGGCTGCGCCGCGGGAGCGGTGTGCGGCGGCTCGAGGCGAACCTCGCGCGCGTGCGGCCCGACCTCAGCCGGTCGCAGGTGCGGCGGCTGTCCCGTGCGGGCATGCGCTCGTACCTGCGCTACTTCAGCGAGGCGTTCGCGCTCAGCGGTGCGAGCGCCGAGCAGATCGACGCGCGGGTGCGTGCGGTCGGCCTGGAGCACGTGGTGCGGCACGTCCAGGACGGTCGGGCCGTCGTCCTCGCGCTCGGTCACCTCGGCAACTGGGACCTCGCGGGGGCCTGGGCGACGCGCGCCGTCGCACCCGTCACGACCGTGGCGGAGCGCCTCGAACCGCCCGAGGTGTTCGAGGAGTTCCTGCGGTTCCGCGAGTGCATCGGGCTGCGCATCCTGCCGCTCGGCGACGGCGACGTGTTCCGCGAGCTCGTGCGCGTCGTGCGCACGGGCGGTCCGGGCCTGGTCCCGCTGCTCGCCGACCGCGACCTCACCCACAGCGGCATCGAGGTCGACCTGTTCGGCCGCCAGGCCCGCGTCGCAGCGGGACCGGCCGCGCTCTCCCTGGCGACCGGGGCGCCTCTGGTGACGACAGTCATCACCTATGAACGGCTGCACGGCGAGCGCCGACGCCGCGCGCGCACCCCGTGGGGCATCTGCGTCACGTTCGACCCGGTCGAACCCGTCGCGGACGACGTGCCGCGTGCCGAACGCGTGGGGGTGCTCACCCAGGCGTGGGTGGACCGGCTCGCTGCCGGCATCGCGGCCTCCTCGCAGGACTGGCACATGCTGCAGCGGATCTTCGTCGAGGACCTCGACCCCGAGCGGTACGCCGCCACGAAGGCACGCACGGCGCAGCGGGCCACCACCGACCGTGACGGGACGGCACGGCCATGACGACGACTCCGACCCGGCCGTTGCGCGTCGGCATCGTGTGCCCCTACTCGTTCGACGTGCCCGGTGGCGTCCAGTTCCACGTGCGCGACCTGGCCGAGGCGCTGCTGTCCCGCGGCCACACGGTCGAGGTCCTCGCGCCCGCCGACGACGACACGCCGGTCCCGGACTACCTCACGGCCGCCGGACGTGCCGTCCCGGTCCGGTACAACGGCTCGGTCGCGCGGCTGACGTTCGGGCCCGTGACGGCCGCCCGCACGCGCAAGTGGCTCGAGCAGGGGCAGTTCGACGTGCTGCACCTGCACGAGCCGGTGACGCCCAGCCTGTCGATGCTCGCGCTGTGGATCGCCGACGGTCCCGTGGTCGCCACGTTCCACACCTCGACCGTGCGCTCACGGTCGCTCCAGGTCGCGTTCCCGCTCGTGCGCCAGTCGCTCGAGAAGATCTCGGCGCGGATCGCGGTGTCCGAGGACGCACGCCGCACGCTCGTCGACCACCTCGGCGGCGACGCCGTCGTCATCCCGAACGGCGTCTACGTCGACCTGTTCGAGCAGGCCGAGCCGGACGCGCGCTGGACCGGCACGCCGCAGGCCCCGACGATCGCGTTCCTCGGCCGGCTCGACGAGCCGCGCAAGGGGCTCGGCGTCCTGCTCGGCGCGGTGCGTGAGGTGCTCGCACACGTGCCGGGCGCGAGGTTCCTGGTGGCCGGTCGGGGCGACAGCGGCGAGGAGCAGGCGCGCGAGGTCCTCGGGGAGCAGGCGGGCGCCGTCGAGTTCCTGGGCGGTGTCTCCGACGAGGACAAGGCGCGGCTGCTCGCGTCGGTCGACGTGTACGTGGCGCCGCAGACGGGCGGCGAGAGCTTCGGCATCGTGCTCGTCGAGGCCATGAGCGCGGGGGCGGCGGTCGTCGCGAGCGATCTCGGCGCGTTCTCGCGCGTGCTCGACGACGGCGCCGCGGGCGTGCTGTTCCGCACGGGCGACTCCGACGACCTGGCCCGCACGCTCGTGCGCGTCCTGGGCGACGCCGCGCTGCGGGAGAAGGTGGCGACGCACGCCCACGCGGTCGTGCGCCGGTACGACTGGTCCGCCGTGACCGACCAGGTGCTGGCCGTGTACGAGATGGCCGTCGCGGGCCGGGACGCCCCGGTGGGCGAGGACCCGTCCTCGCTGCGCGGCGCCCGGATCCTCGAGCTGCGGCGTGGTCGCGAGAGCCGGGGTGAGGGTCGATGACATGGTCCGAGATCGCGGTCGTCGTGGTGCTCGTCCTCGGCCTGCTCGTGTGGTCGGTGTGGGTCGCGGCCTCCCGGCTCGACCGGCTGCACCGCAAGGTCGGTGCGTCGCGCAGCGTCGTCGAGGCCCAGCTCGTGCGTCGTGCGACCGCCGCGGCGGCGCTGGCGACGTCGGGCCTGCTCGACCCGGTCTCGTCCGTGCTCGTGGGCGAGGCCGCGTGGGCCGCGCTCGGCGCCGAGGGGACGAGCGGAGGCACGGACGGTCCGCCCGAGCTGCTCGCGCTCCTGCTCTCCGACCCGCGCGGCAGCGCCGACCGCGCGCTGTCCTCACCGGCCGCCTCGGGCGACGAGGAGGAGCGCGGGCAGGTCGAGAGCGAGCTCAGCGCGACGCTGCGCGAGGTGCTCGGCGCGCCCGACGAGGTCGCGACCGTGAGCGCGGAGCCGGGCGGCGTCGAGCTGCTCGACGCGCTCAGCTCCGCCTGGTACCGGGCCGAGATCGCGCGCCGCTTCCACAACGAGGCCGTGCTGCAGACCCAGCGCGTGCGCCGCGGGCGGTTCGTGCGGCTCCTGCGCCTCGCGGGGCACGCCCCCGAGCCGCGGACGCTCGAGCTCGATGACGCGTGGCCGTCCGCGCTGCCGCGGCCCGGCGTCGGCTGACCGACCCTCACCGGTCTGCTGCCCGTGAGGCTGCCGCCCGTGAGGCTGCTGCCCGTGACCCTGCCGCCCGTGAGACGGTCGCGCCGTGCGGCTCACGGCACGCATTACGATGGCGAGGTTCGGTCCGTCGTGGAGCCCGCCGGCTCGTCCCGGTAGGCAGCTGACAGGGCGCGCCCCGACCGCCTCCGGACCGCACACCACCAGTGACCGCACCTTTTCTCTGCGAGGCTTGACGTGACCAGCGACAACAGCCAGCCCACCCCGACGAGCGACGCGGCCGGCGTCATCGGCACCGCGCGTGTCAAGCGAGGCATGGCGGAGATGCTCAAGGGCGGCGTCATCATGGACGTCGTCAACGCCGAGCAGGCGAAGATCGCCGAGGACGCGGGCGCCGTGGCCGTCATGGCGCTCGAGCGCGTGCCGGCGGACATCCGCTCGCAGGGCGGCGTCGCGCGCATGAGCGACCCGGACCTGATCGACGGCATCATCGAGGCGGTCTCGATCCCCGTCATGGCGAAGGCTCGGATCGGCCACTTCGTCGAGGCGCAGGTGCTGCAGAGCCTCGGGGTCGACTACATCGACGAGTCCGAGGTCCTCACGCCCGCGGACTACGCGCACCACATCGACAAGTGGGCGTTCACGGTGCCCTTCGTCTGCGGTGCCACCAACCTGGGTGAGGCGCTGCGCCGGATCACCGAGGGCGCCGCGATGATCCGCTCGAAGGGCGAGGCCGGCACGGGTGACGTCTCCAACGCGACGACGCACATGCGCACGCTGCGCGACGAGATCCGCCGCCTCACCTCGCTGCCCGAGGACGAGCTGTACCTCGCGGCGAAGGACCTGCAGGCGCCGTACGAGCTCGTCAAGGAGGTCGCGACCGCCGGCAAGCTGCCCGTCGTGCTCTTCACCGCGGGCGGCATCGCGACGCCCTCGGACGCGGCGATGATGATGCAGCTCGGTGCGGAGGGCGTCTTCGTCGGCTCGGGCATCTTCAAGTCCGGGAACCCGGCGGAGCGCGCCGCCGCGATCGTCAAGGCGACCACGTTCTTCGACGACGCCGACGTCATCGCCAAGGTCTCGCGCGGACTGGGTGAGGCGATGGTCGGCATCAACGTCGACGACGTGCCCGTCCCGCACCGGCTGGCCGAGCGGGGCTGGTGACCTCAGACGTGTCGACGAGGGCCGCGGGCGACGACGAGCCCGCGGCCTTCGTCGTGCCCGCTGATCCGCCCGGCCCTGCCGACCACGCCGCTCCGGCTGCGGCGGTGGACGTCGACGCGGGACGCGGGGGACCGGTGCACGCCCTTGGTCCCGAGTGGACGCGCGGCGCCGACGGCCTGCTGTTCCGCCGCGCCGCACGCGTGATCCTGCTCGACGAGGACGACCGTGTGCTCCTGATCCGCGGGCACGACGCCGATCAGCCCGAGCGCTCGTGGTGGTTCACCATCGGCGGTGGCATCGACGCCGGCGAGTCGGCGCTCGACGCGGCGGTGCGTGAGGTGCGCGAGGAGTCAGGGATCGTGCTCGCGGCCGACGACGTGAGCGGCCCGGTCTTCACGCGTTCGGCGATCTTCGACTTCTACTTCGAGCACTGCCGGCAGGACGAGGAGATCTTCCTCGCGCGCGTGCCCTCGTCGTCGTTCGTCGTCGAGGACCGTTCCGGCTGGACGGCGCTCGAGCAGGACGTGATCGACGAGCTGCGCTGGTGGACGCTCGCGGATCTCGCCGCGGTCGACATCGAGGTCTTCCCCGAGGGCCTGGCCGCCCTCGTGGCGAGCCTGCTGCCCGTGTGGGACGGCACCACGCGGCACCTGGGTCTCGCGCGCGAGTGACTGCCCCGGCGGTCAGCGACCGCCGAGCCCGCCGAGGATCGAGCCCAGCATGTCCTGCAGCCCGCCGCCCGACGAGGGTGCGGAGCTCGTCGGGCCGCCGCCGCCCTGCAGGCGCTTGGCCAGGAACGCCATGACGATCGGCGCGAGCATGGGCAGCAGGCGTGAGACGAGCGAGCCCGACCCGCCACCGAGCCCGGCAGCGCCCTCGGGCACGCCGCCGAGCTGCGCGCCCATGTCGGCATCGACCTGCTGCGCCACCTGGTCCGTGCCGCCGCCGAAGATGTGCCCGAGGATCTTGGCGCCGTCGTCGAGGTCGAGCCCGCCCAGGTCGAGCCCGCCGTCGAAGAGCGTCGCGGGGTGCTGCTCGATCGCGCCCGCGAGCGATGCCGCGCCGTCGGGACTCGCGGCGTTCGACTGCAGACCGCCCACGAGGGCGGGCAGTGCGCTGCGCACCGCAGCCTCGGCCGTCCGCTCGTCGACGCCGAGCTGCGCTGCGAGGGAGGGCAGGGGGATCTGGGCCAGGATCTCGTCGATCTCGCTCATCGTCGGACCTCGCTACGAGGTGCCCGCTGGCTGCGGCCGTTCGTCTCGGACACTAGCCCCGCGCCTCGCGCAGGGCGAGACGGGCGCGGTCGCAGGCCCCGGCCGATGCGCCGCGACGCGACCGTACTGGTCGGTAACCTGCTCGTGACCTGACGCGCGTACCGTCGGGCCATGCCGATCGCCTCGTCCTCCTCGCCCTCGCGCGCGATCCCGCGCAGCGGCATCCGCACGCTCATGGACCTCGCCCTGCGTGACCCCGCGGCCGTCCACCTCGAGATCGGCGAACCCGACGCGGTGCTGCCGCACCACGTCGTCGACGCGGTCGCGCGTGCCGCCTCGCGCGGCGAGACGGGCTACTGCTCGAGCATCGGCCTGGCCGAGCTGCGGGCGGCCGGCGCGGAGCGGATCGCGAAGCGCTCAGGCGCGCGCGTGGACGCCGACGCGGTCGTCGTGACGCACGGTGCGATGCACGGGCTCGCGATGGTGATGTCCGCGATCCTCGGGCCGGGTGACGAGATCCTGCTGCCCGACCCCACGTTCCCCAACTGGGCGATGTCCGCGCACGCGTGCGGCGCGGTCCCGACGACGTACCTCGCACGGGCGAGCGACGGCTTCGTCCCGCGCATCGCCGACGTCGAGGCAGCGATCACGCCGCACACGCGCGCGATCGTCGTGTGCTCGCCGAACAACCCGACCGGCGCCGTGTACCCGGCGGCGACCGTCGAGGCGCTCGTCGAGCTCGCGCGTCGGCACGACCTGTGGCTGCTGTCCGACGAGTGCTACGAGGCGATCACGTTCGGCACCCCGCACGTGAGCCCCGCGGCGTACGACACCGACGGCCGCGTGCTCGTCTTCCACTCCATGTCGAAGACGTACGCGATGACCGGCTGGCGCGTCGGGCTCGTGGCGCTTCCGCGGCCCGAGCTCGTCGACCTCGTCGGCCAGATCGCGGAGGCGACCGTCTCGTGCCCGTCGACGGTGGGCCAGCACGCGGCCCTCGCGGCCCTCGAGGGCTCGCAGGAGTGGGTGCACGACGCCGTCGAGTCGTACTGGGACCGGCGGGACGCCGCGGCCGAGCTGTTGACCTCGCGCGGTCTGCGGTTCTCCGAGCCCGACGGTGCCTTCTACCTGATGGTCGACGTGGGCACGACCGAGACCGAGGCGTTCGCGCGGCGGCTGCTCGCGCGTCGGCACGTCGCGGTCGCCCCGGGGTCGACGTTCGGCGTCGGTGCGGACGGGATGGTGCGCGTGAGCCTGGCCGCGTCCCGGTCCGCGCTGCTCGACGGCCTGACGCACCTGGCCGACGAGGTCCGCACGGCGTCGGGCAGCGGTCTGCGCGCAGCCGCCGCGCGCTGAGCACCCGCGACGGCGACCTAGGATCTGCGACGTGACTGTGACCGTCGGTGTCCTTGCGCTGCAGGGTGACGTGCGTGAGCACGCGCACGCCCTCGAGACCGAGGGCGCTCGCGCCGTGCCCGTGCGTCGGGTCTCCGAGCTCGACGCCGTCGACGCGCTCGTCATCCCGGGTGGGGAGTCGACGACGATCGACAAGCTCCTGCGCGCGTTCGACCTGTTCGACCCGGTCCGGGAGCGACTGCGGGCGGGGATGCCCGCCTACGGCTCGTGCGCCGGCATGATCCTGCTCGCCGACCGGGTGCTGGGCGGCATCGAGGGGCAGCAGACCCTCGGCGGGGTCGACATGACGGTGCGCCGCAACGCGTTCGGTAGGCAGGTCGACTCGTTCGAGACTGACCTGTCGATCGAGGGTGTGGACGACGGCCCGTTGCACGCCGTGTTCATCCGAGCGCCCTGGGTCGAGGAGGTCGGCCCGGCCGCCACGGTGGTCGGGCGCGTCGAAGCAGGTCCAGCCGCCGGTAGGATCGTGGCGGTCCGCCAGGGACCGCTGCTCGTGACCTCGTTCCACCCGGAGGTCACCGGTGACACCCGGGTGCACCGTCTCTTCGTCCAGATCGTCCGCGACAGCCAGGGGTAACGAGCGCATGTCGGGTCACTCCAAGTGGGCCACCACCAAGCACAAGAAGGCCGTGATCGACGCGAAGCGAGGCAAGCTCTTCGCCAAGCTCGTCAAGAACATCGAGGTGGCCGCCCGCACGGGCGGTGGTGACCCCGCGGGTAACCCCACGCTCTTCGACGCGATCCAGAAGGCCAAGAAGTCGTCGGTTCCCAACGACAACATCGACCGCGCCCTCAAGCGCGGGTCCGGCCAGGAGGCCGGCGGCGCCGACTACCAGACGATCATGTACGAGGGCTACGGCCCCGGCGGGGTCGCGGTGCTGGTCGAGTGCCTGACCGACAACCGCAACCGGGCCGCCTCGGACGTGCGCGTCGCGTTCACGCGCAACGGCGGCCAGATGGCCGACCCTGGCTCGGTCTCCTACCTCTTCAGCCGCAAGGGCGTCGTCATCGTGCCCAAGGAGGGCACCGACGAGGAGGCCGTCATGGAGGCGGTCCTCGAGGTCGGCGGCGAGGAGGTCACCGACCTCGGCGAGCAGTTCGAGGTGCTGAGCGAGGCGACCGACCTGGTCCCGGTCCGGACCGCGCTGCAGGAGGCCGGCATCGAGTACGACTCGGCGGACGTGGTGTTCTGGCCCGCGACGCAGATCGAGGTCGACGCCGACGGCGCGCGCAAGATCCTGCGCCTCATCGACGCGCTGGAGGACTCGGACGACGTGCAGAACGTCTACGCGAACTTCGACGCGTCCGACGAGGTCATGGCCGAGCTCGAGGACGACTGACCGACCGGTCCGTCCCGCACGACAACCGCGACGAGGGGCCGCACCACCCGCGAGGTGGTGCGGCCCCTCGTGCGTCCTCGCCCGAGCGCGCTCGTCGGCGATGCACCGGGTGGGCGGCGTGCGGCGTTGCGAGCCGTCCCGCGTGGGAGCCGGGTGCGACGATGCGCGCGTGCGAGTTCTCGGCGTGGACCCTGGCCTGACCCGGTGCGGGCTGGGTGTCGTCGACGGGCTCCCCGGACGCCGGGTGCGGCTCGTGCACGTGGGCGTGGCGACCTCCGGCGCGGACCTGGACGTCGACCAGCGGCTGCTCCTGATCGAGCGCCGGATCGAGGAGTGGCTCGAGGAGCACGCTCCCGATGCCGTGGCCGTCGAGCGCGTCTTCGCCCAGCACAACGTGCGCACGGTGATGGGCACCGCGCAGGTCGCGGGGCTGGCCATGGTCGCCGCCGCGCGTCGTCGGATCCCGGTGGCGCTGCACACGCCGTCCGAGGTGAAGGCGGCGGTCACGGGCAACGGCCGCGCGGGCAAGGCGCAGGTCCAGACGATGGTCGCGCGCCTCCTGCAGCTCGACGAGCTGCCCCGGCCGGCCGACGCGGCGGACGCGCTCGCGCTGGCGATCTGCCACCTGTGGCGCCCGGCCGGCGCGCTGGGTGCGCCCCAGCGCCCGGCGGCGTCGATGACCTCCGCGCAGCGCGCGTGGGCCGCCGCGGAGCAGGCCGCGCGGCGCTGAGGTTCGGCACCTCGTCCGGGGAGCGTGCGCCCGGGCCGGACCGGACCAGGCCGGGTCGGGGCGTGTCGTTCGTACAGTTGTTCGTGCGTGTGGGAAGGTTACCCGTCGAACGGTGGAGGTGGCTCGGTGATCGCTTCGGTGCGGGGGACGGTCCTCGCGGTGCGGCTGGACTCGGCGGTCGTGGAGGTCGGCGGCGTCGGCATGCTCGTGCAGGCCACGCCCGCGACCCTGGCGCAACTGCGGCACGGCCAGGAGGCGCTCCTGCACACGTCGCTCGTGGTGCGGGAGGACTCGCTCACGCTCTTCGGCTTCGCCGAGGACGACGAGCGCGAGGCCTTCGAGATCGTGCAGACCGTGAGCGGGGTCGGGCCGCGACTCGCGCTCGCCATGCTCGCCGTCCACACGCCGGACGGTCTGCGCCGCGCGGTCGCCGGTGAGGACCTCAAGGCTCTCGAGCGCGTCCCGGGCATCGGCCGCAAGGGTGCGCAGCGCATCGTCCTCGAGCTCAAGGACCGCCTGGGCGCGCCGTCGGCGGTGCCCGTCGCGGGGGCTGCGGCGGCGGCTCCCACGCCGACCGAGACGGACCGCAGGCAGCAGGTCGTCGACGCGCTCGTCGGCCTCGGGTGGAACCCCAAGGTCGCCGAGGAGGCCGTGACCGACGTGCTCGCCGACACCGAGGGCCCGCTGACGGCCGAGGACGTCCCCGCGGTGCTGCGGGCCGCGCTGCGCGGGCTCGGCGGCGTCCGTGGCTGATCGTCGGGGAGACGCGGCGGAGCCGGACGAGGAGCTCGTGACCGAGCGCTTCCCGGCGGAGTCGCTCGTGCGCTCGGGCGCGGACGACCTCGAGCGCGCGGCCGAGGCCGCGCTGCGCCCGCGGCGGATGGCGGAGTTCGTCGGGCAGCGGGTCGTGCGCGAACAGCTCTCCCTGGTGCTGCAGGCCGCGCGCGGCCGCGGCCGGGCGCCGGACCACGTGCTGCTGTCCGGGCCGCCCGGGTTGGGCAAGACCACGCTCGCGATGATCATCGCGGCCGAGCTCGGCGCCTCCTTGCGCGTGACGAGCGGGCCCGCGATCCAGCACGCGGGCGACCTCGCCGCGGTGCTGTCCTCGCTCGAGGAGGGCGAGGTGCTGTTCCTGGACGAGATCCACCGCATCGCGCGGCCGGCCGAGGAGCTCCTGTACGTCGCGATGGAGGACTTCCGCGTCGACGTCATGGTCGGCAAGGGCGCGGGGGCCTCGGCGATCCCGCTCGCGCTGCCGCCCTTCACGGTCGTCGGTGCGACGACGCGCGCGGGCCTGCTGCCCGCGCCGCTGCGCGACCGGTTCGGCTTCACCGGTCACCTCGACTTCTACGCGACGGACGAGCTCGAGCAGGTGCTGCTGCGTTCCGCGGGCCTGCTCGGCGTGCCGCTCGCGGGGGCGGCGGCGCGCGAGATCGCGTCGCGCTCGCGCGGCACGCCACGTATCGCGAACCGGCTCCTGCGCCGCGTCCGGGACTGGGCCGAGGTGCGCGGCGACGGGACCCTGAGCCTCGCCGCGGCACGCGCCGCGCTCGAGGTCTACGAGGTCGACGAGCGCGGCCTCGACCGCCTCGACCGGTCCGTCCTCGAGGCGCTGTGCCAGCGGTTCGGCGGGGGACCGGTGGGCCTGACGACCCTGGCGGTGGCCGTCGGCGAGGAGCCCGAGACGGTCGAGACGGTCGCTGAACCGTTTCTGGTGCGCGAGGGCCTGATCGGCCGGACACCGCGCGGCAGGGTCGCGCTGCCCGCGACGTGGGCACACCTCGGGCTCGCCGCCCCGCGTGACCCGGGCACGCTGTTCGCCTGAGGGCGTCGGACGCGCGCCGATCTGTGGCAGGCTCCCCACCGGGCGGGAACCTTCGCACCTGGACGTGCGTTGGAGCGACGGGCCGCTACGCCTAGACTGCCCCGGACACGATCGACCCTAAGGACTCTGCTGTGACTCAGCTCAGCGTCGCGCTCGCGGCGACCAACGCCACCACCAGCAACACCGGTGGGGGCGGTTACTCCATGTTCCTGATCCTGGCCCTCGCGGTCGGGGCGTTCTGGTTCATGTCCCGTCGCGCGCGCAAGCAGCAGAAGGCGCAGCAGGAGTTCCGCAACACCCTCGAGCCCGGCGACGAGGTCATGACCGCTTCCGGCATGATGGGCTACGTCGTGGAGATCGAGGACGACGCGATCACGCTCGAGTCCACGCCGGGCGGCAGCCAGACGCGCTGGGTGCGCGCCGCGATCGCCAAGAAGATCGAGCCGCCCGTCGTGTACGACGACGAGGAGGACGTCGAGGACGACGCCGACCTCACCGACGAGGAGCGCGCTGCCGCCGCTGACGACGCCGTGATCGACGTGCCGGACGACCTGTCGTCGCTTCCGCCCACCCGGGGAGACGACGAGACCGACCGGAAGTAGCCCACGCGGCCCGTCGAGCTGTTCGGCGGGCCATGACCCCACCGGTCGCATGCGACCGGTGCGCGCACGAGAGAAGAACTCCGTTGGCCCCACCCACACGCCGCCGCCGGCCGGTTCGCACCCTGATCACGCTGGTGGTCATCGTGGTGCTGCCCTTCCTGGCGGTCTTCATCGGTACGAAGACGTCCGACGCGACCTGGACGCCCAAGCTGGCCCTCGACCTCGAGGGCGGGACGCAGATCATCCTGACCCCGGTGTCCACCGACGGGCGCGAGCCGACGGCGGAGGACATCAGCCAGGCGATCAACGTCATCCGCCAGCGGGTCGACGGCTCGGGCGTGTCCGAGGCGGAGATCAGCAGCCAGGGCGGCAACAACATCGTCGTCGCGATCCCGGGCAAGGCCTCCGACGAGACGATCGCCACGGTCAGCCGCTCGTCGCACATGGAGTTCCGCCCGGTCCTCGTGCAGGACTACGCGTTCTCGGCACAGCCGACGCAGGCGCCGACGGCCGCAGCGACCGGTGAGCCGACGCCCGACGCGACCACGGAGCCCGGCAGCGACGAGACGGTCGCGCCTGCCCCCACGGAGTCCGCGGACACCACGGCGGACGCGACGGACGACGCGAGTGCGCCCGCGACGCCCGAGGCCACCGACGCACCGACCCAGGAGCCGACGGCCGACCCCACGGCTGCGCCCCAGCGGCCGAGCGAGCCCGCGTCCGCGAGCGACGCCGCGTACTGGGTCACCGACGAGATCCGCGCGCAGTTCGACGCGCTCGACTGCACCGACCCGTCGAACCTCGGCGGCGGCACCTCGGGCAAGGCCGACGCCGCGTTCGTCAGCTGTGGCGTCGACAGCGAGGGCAACAGCGACGGCCTGAAGTACATCCTCGGCCCCGTCGAGATCGACGGGAAGGAGATCTCCTCGGCCTCGTCGGGCCTGGAGGTCCTGCCGAGCGGTGCGATGGGCAACCGCTGGGTCGTGAACATGGAGTTCTCGTCCACGGGGGCCAAGCAGTTCACGGACGTCACGACGCGCCTCGCGACCCAGAGCAGCCCGCTGAACCAGTTCGCGATGGTGCTCGACGGGCTCGTGATCTCGGCGCCCAGCGTCGACGAGCCGATCCCGAACGGTCAGGCGCAGATCTCGGGCAGCTTCAACCAGACCACCGCCGCGCAGCTCGCGAACCGGCTCAACTTCGGCTCGCTCCCGCTCGACTTCAAGGTGCAGAGCGAGCAGCAGATCTCGGCCACGCTCGGCTCCGAGCAGCTCCAGAAGGGCCTGCTCGCGGGCATCATCGGCCTGCTCCTCGTCGTCGTGTACTCGCTGCTGCAGTACCGCACGCTGGGCCTGGTGACGGTCGCGTCGCTCGGGATCGCCGCGCTCCTGACGTTCGGCGTGATCACGCTGCTGTCGTGGACGCAGGGCTACCGCCTGTCGCTCCCCGGTGTCGCGGGTCTGATCGTCGCGATCGGTATCACGGCGGACTCGTTCATCGTCTACTTCGAACGCATCCGTGACGAGCTGCGGGAGGGGCGCACGCTGGGCGCCGCGGTCGAGCGGGGCTGGGCACGCGCCCGCCGCACGATCCTGGCCTCGGACGCGGTCAACCTCATCGCGGCCTTCGTCCTGTACTTCCTGGCGGTCGGCGGCGTGCGCGGGTTCGCGTTCACGCTGGGTCTGACGACGATCATCGACGTCATCGTCGTGTTCCTCTTCACGCACCCGCTCATGGAGCTCCTGTCGAAGACGAAGTTCTTCAGCGAGGGCCACCCGGCCTCGGGTCTCGACCCGCGCCGCCTGGGTGTCGTCGGCGCGCGGTACGTCGGGCGGGGCAAGGTCGTGACGGGTCGGCGTACGGACGTCGAGCCGGGCGACGACGCGACCGCCGACGCGGTCCGCACGCCCGCGACGGTGGGCGCACGGCAGGACGGCCTGACGATCGCCGAGCGCCGTGCCGCGCAGCGGGCCGCTGAGCAGGGCACGACCAAGGACCGCGCGGTCTCCGACGCACCGAAGGACGACACGGCCGGCGACGCGCCGGTCGAGGGGAGCGAGCACTGATGGCCGTCGGATTCGCCCAGTGGGGCAACGACCTGTACACGGGCCGTCGTTCGTACGACATCGTCGGACACCGGCGCATCTTCTACATCGCGTCGACGATCCTCGTGCTGATCTCGGCCGCGCTGCTGATCAAGCCGGGGCTGAACCCGGGCATCGAGTTCCGGGGCGGCTCGGAGTTCGTCGTGTCGGGCATCGCGGGCGACCGCGACCAGCAGCTCGCCATCGACACGGTCCAGGGGATCGCGTCGGGGGAGTCGCCCGAGGTGACGAACCTCGGTGCCGACTCGCTGCGCATCCAGGTCGCCGAGCTCACCGACGAGCAGGTCAACAAGGTCGGTGACGCCCTGCAGGCCGCGTTCGACGTGACCGAGGACGAGATCACGACGCAGTTCGTCGGCCCGACGTGGGGGCAGGACGTGTCCCGCAAGGCGATCTCGGGAATCCTGGTGTTCCTGGTGTTCGTCACGGTCGTCATGACGATCTACTTCCGCAACTGGCGCATGGCGCTGGCGGCGCTGATCGCGCTGTTCCACGACCTGATCATCACGGTCGGCCTGTACGCGGGCATCGGATGGGAGGTCACACCGGCGACGGTGATCGGCTTCCTGACGATCCTGGGGTACTCGATCTACGACACGGTCGTGGTGTTCGACAAGGTGCGTGAGAACACCGCGGACACGCTGGACCAGAGTCGCTTCACGTACGCCGAGAAGGCGAACCTCGCCGTCAACCAGACGCTGGTGCGCTCGATCAACACCTCGGTCGTGGCGCTGCTGCCCGTCTCGGCGATCCTGTTCGTCGGCGCCGCGATCCTCGGCGCCGGGACGCTGCGTGACATCGCGCTCGCGCTGTTCGTCGGCATGCTCGTCGGCGCGTACTCCTCGATCTTCCTCGCGACCCCGCTCGAGGTGACGCTGCGGGAGCAGGAGCCGCGGATCAAGGCGCACACCGCCAAGGTGCTGGCCGCGCGCGTGGGTGTCGACGCGGAGACCGTCGGAGCCGGTGGTGTCGCCGTCCCGCACGCTGCGGCTCAGCTGCGTCCGGGCACTCACCTCGGGCAGGCGGCACAGCCGAAGCGGCGCAAGCCGTCCCGATGAGCACCTTCCCCATCGTGGGCGACCCGGCGCGCGACGACGTCGTGCGCCGGGTCAACGCGCTCGTCCGCCTGGTCCCGGACTACCCGCAGCCCGGGGTGCTGTTCCGTGACATCACGCCGCTGCTCGCCGACGCGAGCGCCTTCGCGGACGTGGTCGCGACGATGGCGTCCCCGGCGCACGGTCCCGTGGACCTCGTCGCCGGCATGGAGGCGCGCGGGTTCCTGCTCGCAGCGCCCATCGCGACCGCGCTGGGTGCGGGGCTCGTCCCCGTCCGCAAGGCCGGCAAGCTGCCCGGCCCGCTCGCCACCGAGTCCTACTCGCTGGAGTACGGCGACGCGTCGATCGAGATCCAGCCGTTCACGATCCCGGCTGGTGCGCGGGTGCTCGTCGTCGACGACGTCCTGGCGACCGGTGGTACCGCCGCCGCGACCGTCCGACTGCTGCGCGCCTGTGGCGCCGAGGTGGTCGGGCTGTCCTTCCTGGTCGAGATCGCGGGACTCGACGGACGCCGGCACCTCGAGGGTCTGGCCATCGACTCGGTGGTCACGGTCGACTGACCGTTCGTCCGACCAGGCACGCGACCGCCGCCGGGCGCCCTGCGTGCGAGGCGATCGCGCGACGGTCGTAGACTCGTGCGATCCAGCGTGACCAGCACGGAGGGAGTCCGGGTGACCGAGGACCTCGCCGCGCCCACCGCAGGCGACCGCTCGCCCGAGGCGTCAGCGGGTTCGTCGGCCGGGCAGGCGTCGGCTGCGACCGCCGAGCAGAACGGCTCGTCGGCGTCGCGGGTGCGCGCTGCCCTCACGCGGTTCGGCAGCGCCAGGGGCCCGGCGTACCCGGCGCTCGAGCCGGTCCTTCAGGCGGCGCGCGCGAATCACCCGAAGGCCGACCTGAGCACGGTCGAGCGCGCGTACGTCGTCGCCGAGCGGGCGCACCGCGGCCAGCTCCGCAAGAGCGGCGACCCGTACATCACGCACCCTGTCGCGGTCGCGACGATCCTCGCCGAGCTCGGGATGACGCCCTCGACGCTGGTCGCCGCGCTCCTGCACGACACGGTCGAGGACACCGAGTACTCGCTCGAGCAGCTCCGGCGCGAGTTCGGGCCCGAGGTCGCGATGCTCGTCGACGGCGTGACGAAGCTCGACAAGGTCACCTACGGCGACGCGGCGCAGTCCGAGACGGTCCGCAAGATGGTCGTCGCGATGGCGCACGACATCCGCGTGCTCGTGATCAAGCTCGCCGACCGCCTGCACAACGCCCGCACGTGGAAGTTCGTCCCCGCGGCCTCGGCCGAGAAGAAGGCGCGGGAGACCCTCGAGATCTACGCGCCGCTGGCGCACCGCCTCGGCATGAACACGATCAAGTGGGAGCTCGAGGACCTGTCCTTCGCGACCCTCTATCCGAAGGTGTACGACGAGATCGTCCACCTCGTCGCCGAGCGCGCCCCGGCCCGCGAGGAGTACCTCGCGGTCGTGCGCGACCAGGTCGGGGCGGACCTGCGGGCTGCGAAGATCAAGGCCACGGTCACGGGCCGGCCGAAGCACTACTACTCGATCTACCAGAAGATGATCGTGCGCGGCCGCGACTTCGCGGACATCTACGACCTGGTGGGCGTGCGCGTCCTGGTCGACACCGTGCGCGACTGCTACGCGGCGCTCGGCGCGCTGCACGCGCGATGGAACCCGGTCCCCGGCCGGTTCAAGGACTACATCGCGATGCCCAAGTTCAACCTGTACCAGTCGTTGCACACGACCGTGATCGGGCCGGGGGGCAAGCCGGTCGAGATCCAGATCCGCACGCACGACATGCACCGCCGCGCGGAGTACGGCGTCGCGGCGCACTGGAAGTACAAGGAGAACGCGAAGAACGCGACCGACGACGCGCCCGCGGGCGGCGACATGACGTGGCTGCGTCAGCTCGTCGACTGGCAGCGCGAGACCGCCGACCCCACGGAGTTCCTGGACTCGCTGCGGTTCGAGATCGCCGGTTCCGAGGTCTACGTCTTCACGCCCAAGGGCGACGTGATCGCCCTGCCGCAGGGCTCGACGCCCGTCGACTTCGCGTACGCGGTGCACACGGAGGTCGGGCACCGCACGATGGGCGCGCGCGTGAACGGCCGCCTCGTCCCGCTCGACTCGACGCTCGAGAACGGCGACGTCGTCGACGTCTTCACCTCGAAGTCCGAGACCGCCGGACCGAGCCGCGACTGGCTCGGCTTCGTCAAGAGCCCCCGCGCGCGCAACAAGATCCGTCAGTGGTTCTCCAAGGAGCGCCGCGAGGAGGCGATCGAGCACGGCAAGGACTCGATCGCGAAGGCGATGCGCAAGCAGAACCTGCCGATGCAGCGCCTGCTGTCGCACGAGTCGCTCGTCGCGCTCGCGACCGAGATGCGCTACCCCGACGTGTCAGCCCTCTACGCGGCGGTCGGCGAGGGTCAGGCGTCCGCGGCCAGCGTCGTGCAGCGGCTCGTCCAGTCGCTCGGCGGCGAGACCGGCGCTGAGGAGGACCTCGCGGAGACTGCCCGGCCCGGTCCGACCGCGCGCCGGGTCCGCACCGGCGACCCGGGCGTCGTCGTGCGTGGCGTCGAGGACATCTGGGTCAAGCTCGCGAAGTGCTGCACTCCGGTGCCGGGCGACGACATCGTCGGGTTCGTGACCCGGGGCGCGGGCGTGAGCGTGCACCGCAGCGACTGCATCAACGTCGAGCAGCTGCGCGCGCAGCCCGAGCGCATGGTCGACGTCGAGTGGAGCCACACGTCGTCGTCGCTGTTCCTCGTGCAGATCCAGGTCGAGGCGCTCGACCGGGCGCGTCTGCTCTCCGACGTCACGCGGGTCCTGTCGGACCACCACGTCAACATCCTGTCGGCCTCCGTCTCGACGTCGCGCGACCGCGTCGCGATGTCGCGGTTCGTGTTCGAGATGGCCGAGCCGTCCCACCTGACGTCGGTGCTGGCGGCCGTGCGCAAGATCGAGGGCGTGTTCGACGTCTACCGGCTCACGGGTTCGCGTCCGGAGGACGCGCTGCGCTGAGCCTCGCGAGGTCGCCTTGGGCGCCGTCGCGCTCGAGTGCTGCCTCGAGGACGGCGTGCGCCCGCCGCACGTGGCGCCGCCCGGCGAGTGCGGTGAGCCGCCGTCGGACGGTCGCGAGGTCCAGTCCGTGCGCCGCGAGGTCGACGAGCCGGGCCACCGCGTCGTCGGGGGCGAGCCAGCGCGCGACGTCCTCGGCCGTGCGCTCCGGGGTCGTCACCGCGGTTCCCGCGACCAGGACGACGTCCGAGGGTCCGAAGACCGCCTCGGCGCACGTCCGGTCCGGCCGCGGGGCCGGTCGCCGCACGCCGACGGGCACCAGGACGCACGCGCGCGCGGGCGGCCTCGTCCCGGTGTGCACCCAGGCCGCGCTGTCGCGCCCGAGCACGCCGTGCCGGGGCAGGGCCGTGACGAGCGCCCGCGCGCGGTCGTCCGGGCTCGGCGGCTCGGGCCCGACGACCGCGACGGACTCGGTCACGGGGAGCAGCACGCCGTCGCGCAGCATCCCCGCCCAGTCGGCGGTCGCGGTGTCGCAGCGGCGCACGAGCCGCGGCAGGACGAGCTCGGTGGGGAGCAGCGAGAGGGCGTCGGTCATCCGGTGAGGATGCCCGACGCCCTCTCGTCGTCGTGCGGGGCCTGTGGACGACGGGCGTGCGCGGCCGCGCCCGTGGGCTCAGCCCGTGGTCAGCCTCGCGCGTCCTGCGCGGCCCGCTGGACCTGCTCGAGCCAGGCGCGCCGCGCGTCGAGCGCGGCCTGCGCCTCGGCGATGCGGCGCTGGTCCTTGGCGGCCTTGGCCTTCTCGAGGTCCTTCTCGAGCCCGACGATCGCCTGCTCGAGCTGTGCAGCGGCACCCTCGGCGCGTGCGCGCGTCTCGGGGTTGGTGCGGCTCCACTGCTTCTGCTCGGCCTCGCGGATCGCGGTCTCGACCGCGCGCAGGCGGCCCTCGACACGCTGGATGTCGCCGCGGGGCACCTTGCCCGCGGCCTCCCACCGGTCCTGGATCCCGCGGATGGCCTGCTTGGCCGCGCCCAGGTCGGAGATCGGCAGCAGCGCCTCCGCCTCGACGAGGAGCGACTCCTTGACCTCGAGGTTCGCCGCGAACTCGGCGTCCGTCGCGGCGTTCTGGGCGTCACGGGCGGCGAAGAAGGCGTCCTGCGCCGCGCGGAACCGGGCCCACAGCGCGTCGTCGTCGGCGCGGCTCGCGCGGCCGGCCGACTTCCACTGCGCCATCAGGTCGCGGAACGCGCCGGCGGTGGCGCCCCAGTCGGAGCTGGACTGCAGCCGCTCGGCCTCGTCGACCAGGCGCTCCTTGGCCTGCTTGGCCGCGGCGTTGGACTGCTCGAGCTCGGCGAAGAAGTGGCGACGCTCGCGGTCGAACGTGGTGCGCGCGTGGCTGAACCGCTTCCAGAGCGCCTCCTCGGTCGGCCGGTCGAGACGCGGACCGGTCCGCTGGGCGTCCTTCCACTGGTCGAGCAGGCCTCGCAGCTGCTCGCCGGCGGGACGCCACTGGATGCGGCTCGGGTCGGTCTCGGCGATCTTCTCGGCCTGCTCGACGATGGCGGTGCGGGCCTCGACCGCTGCCGCTCGCGCGGCCTGGCGCTCGGCCTCCGCGCGGGCGCGACGCTCGGCCGCGACACCGCGCAGCGCGTCGAGACGCGCCCGGAGCGCGTCCAGGTCGCCGACCGCGGCCGGCTCGGCGGTCTCCTCGGTCAGGCGCGTGAGCGTCTGGTCGATCTCCTTGACCGACAGGTCGGTCGCGCCGAGTCGCGCCTCGAACACGGTCACCTTCGCCTGCAGGTCCAGGAACCGGCGGACGTAGAACGCCAGCGCCTCCTCGGCCGTCGCGCCCGGGTACTGGCCGACCACGCGCTCGCCCGCTGCCTCACGGACCGAGACGGTGCCGTCGGCGTCGACCGAGCCGAACGTGGCCGCGTGCGCGGCCTCGGCTGCGTCGACCGGGGGCGTGACCACGACGGCCGGCGTCGCGGGTGCTGCGGGCGTGCTGGGCGCAGTGGGGGCGACGTTCACGGGAGGGCGGGGGACCGGGCGCGGCCCGGGCTTGATCGAGGCGGGCGTGGGGCGGGCTGCGCTGGTCGGCGCCGTCGCCGCGTCCTCGGCCGGAACCTCCTCGACCGGAACCTCCGCGACCGGTGCGTCCTTAGTCGACGGGACCTCGGCGATCTCGTCGGTGGTTGCGTCCTGTGCGGCCGCAGCGTCGTCCGAGGATGTCTCCTCGACCGCAGCCTCGACGGCTGCCTCCGCGACAGGCGCCTCCTCGGTCGCGGCAGCACCCGGCGCCTCAGCGCGGGGTGTCTCGTCGGCCTGTGCCTGGTCGGCGGCCGCCTGCTCGGCGGGTGCCTCGGTGACGGGTGCCTCGTCGGTGACGACATCGGTCGTGGCGACCTGGTCGGTCGCGTCCTGGGCGGCCGCCTCGGGGGCAGGTGCGCTCACATCGGGGGAGGTGGGCTCCGTCGCGCTGTCGGCGGCGATCTCGGCCGACTGGTCCGGGGTCTGCGTCACTGGATCTTCACTCCCTCGATGATGACGTCGGACACGGGAGGGCCGTCTGGCGAACCCTGTGCCGTGCCCGCGTCGGCGATGGCCTTGACGACGTCCAAGCCGGACGTGACCTGGCCGAACACGGTGTAGCCGCCCGCCTTGTCTGACGGGATGGAGCTGGTGTCGTACACGATGAAGAACTGCGAGCCCATCGAGCTGCCGTTCCCGCTCTGGCGCGCCATCGCGATGGTCCCGGCGGGGTACGTCCCGTCGGCGGGCGCGTTTTCGATCGGTCCCCACGAGTAGCCTGGCCCGCCCATGCCCGTCGCCTGGGGGTCGCCGCACTGCAGCACGTAGATCCCCTCGGTGGTGAGGCGGTGGCACTTCGTACCGTCGAAGAAGCCGTCCTTCGCGAGCGTCACGAAGTTCGCGACCGCCTGCGGCGCGGCCGCGCCGTCGAGCGAGACCTGGAGCGGACCGGCGTTCAGGTCGATCTCGCCGGTCCACGTGCGGCCCTCGGCGAGCGCGGGATCGGGGACCAGCTCGGAGTTGGTGGGCGCGGCCGTGGGTGTGGCGTCGACGGGAGGTTGCGTCGCGTCGGGGCTCGGGGTGTCGGTCGAGTACGCGGCGGGGGTGGCGTCGTCGGCGTTGTTCGCGACGACGGCGGCGACGACGCCGATGACCAGGACGAGCGCCCCGACGACCGACCCCGCGACGATCCGACGCCGACGCCGACGGACGGCCTCGGCGTGCCGTGCCTGCCACTTCTCCATCCGGCGGCGCTCGTACTCGCGCTCCCGCTTGTTGGACACCCGCACTCCTCGCGTGACTGTCTGTGCACCGTGCGGGACGCGATGCGTCGTCGCACAGTGGAACCCCGGACAGTCTAGGCAGGTGGCGGACGTGCGCGATCCGCACACGGCGCGCGTGGATCACAACCCGGTCACGGTCTCGTCCCACGGGCGGTGCCCGGCCCCCGACGGGCCGCGCCGGGCGTCGTCGCAGGGGGCGCCGATAGCCTTCGAGCGTGGACGTGCTGACGGTGATCTCTGCGGTGTTCGGTGCACGCTCGAGCGTGCTCGTGGCGGACGACGGCGCCTGCGTCGTGGTGGACGCGGGCGCGCTGGTCGCGGACGCGGTGGTCGCCGCGGTGGGGGAGCGTGGCCTGCACCCGCGCGCGGTCGTGCTGACGCACGGGCACGTCGACCACACCTGGGGCGCCGCGGAGCTCTCCCGTCGCCTCGAGGTGCCCGTGCACGTGCACGCACGCGACGCGTACCGGCTCGCTGACCCGTTCGGGACGCTCGGCGTGCTGGGAGGCGCCCCGCACGACCCGTCCGGGCCGCTCGCCCAGGCGCTCGCCGCAGCGGGAGTGGACCCGTCGTCGTACACGCCGCCGCAGGACGTGCGCACGTTCGGCACCTCCCGGGCCGACGAGAGCGCGCCCGAGCGCGACGACGACGTCGCACTCGGGCTCGAGGGCTTCGACCTCGTCGCACGGCACGCGCCCGGTCACACGGAGGGTTCGACGCTCTACCTCACCGAGGGCCTCGCCTTCACGGGCGACGTCCTGTTCGCCGGCACGGTCGGTCGCACCGACCTGCCGGGAGGCGACCCGCAGGTCATGGAGCGCACCCTGCGGGAGGTCGTCGCGCGCCTCGACCCGGCCACCCACGTCGTCCCAGGTCACGGTCCGACGAGCGTGATCGCCCAGGAGCTCGCGACGAACCCGTTCCTCGCGCATCGCTGAGACGGCACGACGAGCACGGCCTCGTCGTCTGGGAAGATCGTGCACATGGCGCGACCGACACCCCTGTCCGGATTCCCCGAGTGGCTCCCCGAGGGCCGCATCGTCGAGCAGCACGTGCTCGACGTGCTGCGGCGCACGTTCGAGCTGCACGGCTTCGCGGGGATCGAGACGCGCGCCGTCGAGCCGCTCGACCAGCTGCTGCGCAAGGGGGAGACCTCCAAGGAGGTCTACGTGCTGCGGCGGCTGCAGGAGGAGCCGGACGCGACCCCGGACCGCGCCGGCCAGCTGGGCCTGCACTTCGACCTCACGGTCCCGTTCGCGCGGTACGTTCTCGAGAACGCCGGTCACCTCGCGTTCCCGTTCCGGCGCTACCAGATCCAGAAGGTGTGGCGCGGCGAGCGGCCCCAGGACGGCCGGTTCCGGGAGTTCGTGCAGGCGGACATCGACGTGGTGGGCGCGGGTGCTCTGCCCTACCACTACGAGGTCGAGCTGCCGCTCGTCATGGCCGAGGCGCTCACCACCCTGCAGGAGATCGGGCTGCCTCCCGTGCGCATCCTGGTCAACAACCGCAAGGTCGCGGAGGGCTTCTACCGTGGCCTGGGCCTGACTGACGTCGAGGCGGTGCTGCGCAGCATCGACAAGCTCGACAAGATCGGTCCGGACGCCGTCGCCGAGCTGGTGGTCGCCGAGGCGGGCGCCACGCCCGAGCAGGCGCAGGCGTGCCTGCGGCTGGCGGCGATCAGCGGGACCGACGAGGACGTCGTCGACCGGGTGCTCCAGCTCGCGGTCGAGGTGGGTGCGCAGCACGAGCTGCTGGACGAGGGGCTGGGCGAGCTCGGCCAGCTCGTGCGCGCCGCGCAGGACCGCGCGCCGGGCGTCGTCGTCGCCGACCTGAAGATCGCGCGCGGCCTGGACTACTACACGGGCTCGGTGTACGAGACCGTGCTCGTCGGGCACGAGCAGCTCGGCTCGATCTGCTCGGGCGGGCGGTACGACACGCTCGCGTCCGACGGGGCGAACAGCTACCCCGGCGTCGGGCTGTCGATCGGCGTCTCGCGGCTCGTCTCGCGGCTGCTGGGGGCGGGGCTCGTCCGCGCGACCCGGTCGGTGCCGTCGGCGGTGCTCGTCGCCGTCTCGTCGGAGGAGGACCGGCACCGCTCCGACGCGGTGGCGACCGCGCTGCGGGCGCGTGGCATCCCCGTCGAGGTCGCGCCCTCCGCGGCGAAGTTCGGCAAGCAGATCAAGCACGCGGACCGTCGTGGCATCCCGTTCGTCTGGTTCCCGGGTCCCGCGGACGCGGGCGGTACCGCGGACGAGGTCAAGGACATCCGGTCGGGCGAGCAGGCACCCGCGGACGCGGCGACCTGGGCGCCTCCGGCGGAGGACCTCTTCCCGCGCGTGGTCGCCGCCGGCTGACGCGCGACCACGCCCGCCCGGGCCCGGCGAACGGTCCCGGTGGCGCGGGCGCAACCCTTGCACGCCGTGCGTACATGTGTTCGAATCGTGGCGTGCGGTGGGACGGGCAGAAGATCGAGGCCGACGAGGGTGCGCTCCCGGGGCTGGAGCTGCCCGGGCTCGTGCGCACCGTGCGGACGCCCGAGTTCGCCGGCGTGACGTTCCACGAGGTCCGGGCCCGTTCCGCGCTCTCGCGCGTCCCGGACGCGTCCCAGGTCCCGTTCCGCTGGACCGTGAACCCGATGCGCGGCTGCCTGCACCGGTGCGTCTACTGCTTCGCCCGGGGCACGCACCGCTACCTCGAGCTCGACGCGGGCCGCGACTTCGACACCCAGATCGTCGTCAAGACGAACGTGGCCGAGGTGCTGCGCAGCGAGCTCGCGAAGCCGTCCTGGGGACGCGAGCACGTGGCCCTCGGCACGAACACCGACCCGTACCAACGGGCCGAGGGTCGCTACCGCCTGATGCCGGACGTGATCGACGCCCTCGCGGGGGCCGCGACTTCGCTGTCGATCCTCACCAAGGGCACGCTGCTGCGCCGGGACCTGCCGCTGCTCGAGGCTGCGGCGCGCGAGGTCCCGGTCTCGCTCGCGGTCTCGATCGCCGTGCTCGACGACGAGCTGCAGCAGAGCCTCGAGCCGGGGACGCCCACGGCCAAGGCCCGGCTCGACCTCGTCCGGGCCATCCGGGACGCGGGGCTGCCCGTGCACGTCATGGTGGCGCCCGTCCTGCCGTGGCTCACCGACTCGACGGACCACCTGGAGCGGCTGTTCGCGGCGGTGGCCGAGGCAGGCGCGGGGCGGGCGTCCGTGCTGCCGCTGCACCTGCGCCCCGGTGCGCGCGAGTGGTTCCTGTCGTGGCTCGGCCGGGAGCGACCCGACCTCGTCGCGGGCTACGGCCGGGTGTACGGCAGCGGTTCCTACGCGCACGGCGAGTACCGCGCCTGGCTCAGCGCGCGTGCCCGACCGTTGCTGGCGAAGCACGGGCTCGACCCGGATGCCCACGGCCGCCGCGCCCACGACCAGCGTGCCCAGGAGGACCAGCAGCGGCGCGCCGGGGGCCCGCGGCACCGGGACGGGGCAGGCCTGAGGTGGGGCAAGCGGTCCGTGGCCGCCGCGCACGCGGCCGCCGCGGAGGTGCAACCGAGCCTGTTCTAGGGCCGGTCGGGGCGGTGGCGCACGGACGCGCGCGGCCGTCGGACGTCGTGACCGCGCCGAACTATGATCGTCACGGCGCCCGTCCGGGCGTGATCCCCGACCTGAAGGACCTTCCGTGCTGCGCACCCACACCGCCGGCTCGCTGCGGGCCGAGCACATCGGCACCACCGTCACGCTCACGGGCTGGGTGGACCGCCGGCGCGATCACGGCGGCGTCGCGTTCGTGGACCTGCGTGACGCGTCGGGCGTCGCGCAGGTCGTGATCCGTGACGAGGCGGTGGCGCACGGCCTGCGCTCCGAGTACGTCCTGCAGGTCACGGGCGAGGTCGGTCGTCGTCCCGAGGGCAACGAGAACGCGAACCTCGCGACGGGCGAGATCGAGGTCGTCGCGTCCGAGGTCGTCGTGCTCAACGAGTCGGCGCCGCTGCCGTTCCAGGTCTCGTCGTCGCTCGACGAGCAGGTCGGCGAGGAGACGCGACTCAAGTACCGCTACCTCGACCTGCGCCGGCCTGCCCCGGCGCGCGCCATCAAGCTGCGCTCGAAGGTCAGCCAGGCCGCGCGCGCGGTGCTCGACGCGCACGACTTCGTCGAGGTCGAGACGCCGACCCTCACGCGATCGACGCCCGAGGGCGCGCGCGACTTCCTGGTGCCCGCGCGGCTCTCGCCGGGCAGCTGGTACGCGCTGCCGCAGTCGCCCCAGCTCTTCAAGCAGCTCCTCATGGTCGCCGGGCTCGAGCGGTACTACCAGATCGCGCGCTGCTACCGCGACGAGGACTTCCGCGCGGACCGCCAGCCCGAGTTCACGCAGCTCGACGTCGAGATGAGCTTCGTCGAGCAGGACGACGTCATCGCCCTCGCCGAGGAGGTACTCGTCGCGCTGTGGCGCCTGGTCGACGTCGAGATCCCGACGCCGATCCAGCGCATGACCTTCGCCGACGCGATGGCCCGCTACGGCACGGACAAGCCCGACCTGCGGTTCGGGCTCGAGCTCGTCGACCTGACCGCGTACTTCGCGAGCACGCCGTTCCGCGTGTTCCAGGCGCCCTACGTCGGCGCCGTGGTGCAGCCGGGCGGTGCGGACACGCCGCGTCGCGGGTTCGACGCCTGGCAGGAGTGGGCCAAGCAGCGCGGGGCCAAGGGCCTCGCGTACGTGACGGTGGGCGAGGACGGCGAGCTCGGCGGCCCCGTCGCCAAGAACATCACCGAGGACGAGCGCGTAGGCCTGGCCGCGGCCACGGGCGCCCAGCCGGGCGACGCGATCTTCTTCGCCGCGGGCAAGCAGTCCGAGGCCCGTGCGCTGCTCGGTGCCGCGCGGCTCGAGATCGGTCGTCGCGGCGGCCTGATCGACGAGGACGAGTGGTCGTTCGTGTGGGTCGTCGACGCGCCGCTGTTCAAGCCCACGGGCGAGGACGACGACGTCGCGGTCGGCGAGGGCGCCTGGACCGCGGTGCACCACGCGTTCACGTCGCCGACCCCGGAGTGGATCGACCGGTTCGAGGAGAGCCCGGGCGAGGCGCTCGCGTACGCCTACGACATCGTGTGCAACGGCAACGAGATCGGTGGCGGCTCGATCCGTATCCACCGTCGCGACGTGCAGCAGCGCGTCTTCGAGGTCATGGGCATCGGCGAGGAGGAGGCGCAGGAGAAGTTCGGCTTCCTGCTCGACGCCTTCCAGTTCGGTGCGCCGCCCCACGGGGGGATCGCGTTCGGATGGGACCGCATCGTCGCGCTGCTGACCGCCTCGGAGTCGATCCGTGAGGTCATCGCGTTCCCGAAGTCGGGTGGCGGCTACGACCCGCTCACGCAGGCGCCGGCGCCGATCACGGCCGCGCAGCGGCGTGAGGCGGGCGTCGACGCCAAGCCCAAGGAGGCCAAGCCGGCTCCGGAGGCCGCCCCGGCGTCCTGAGGCCCGCGACCGCCCCAACGTCCCGACCAGCTGCCGGCCCGGCGGCGTCCCGACCTCGCCTCGCGGTCGGCACACCGCCGGACCGTCGCGCTGCCCACGGCGGCCGTGGCTCACCACCTGACGGGCGGGGGCTCCTCGCGCTCGTCGTCGAACGACGCGTGCCGGCGGGGCTCGGCGGGCTCGACGGGTGGCAGGTCGAACCGGCCTGCGCGCGACTCGCGGACCCACCACCATGAGCGGACGGCGGCCGCCACGATCACCACGGTGGCAAGCGCGCTGAAGAACCACGGGGCAGCCAGGTCTGCCGTGTCGTCACTCGCCGTGGTGGCGGTCCTGACGAGCCAGCGGACGCAGCCGACCGACCACAGGGTGAGGACCACCGCGACGGCGATCCGGGCGGCCCTGGGCGCGCCGCGGTAGGTGGCGGTGCGGCTGCGGTCACGCCTCATGTCAGTGGGTCAGGCCGATGCGGTCGTGGACGCGCGTGGCCCAGCGGGGCGCCCACCAGTTGAGGTCCCCGAGGACCGTCATCGTCGCGGGGACCAGCAGCAGCCGCACGATCGTCGCGTCGATCAGCACCGCGACGGCGAGCGCGAACCCGACCTCCTTGATCACCAGGAGCTGGCCGGCGACGAAGCCGCCGAACACGATGATGAGGATCGCCGCGGCGGACGTGATGATCCGTCCGGAGCGCTGCAGGCCGATGCGGATCGCCTCGAGCGTGGGCCGGCCCTCGTCGTGCAGCTCCTTGATGCGCGACAGGAGGAACACCTCGTAGTCCATCGCGAGGCCGAACCCGAAGGCGACGACGAGCGCGAGCACGTACGTCTCGATGCCCCCGGTCGAGACGAACCCGAGCAGGCGCTCGAGGTGGCCGTCCTGGAAGGCCAGGACCAGCACGCCGAGCGACGCCGCGAGCGACAGCAGGTTGGTCACGAGCGCCTTGACGGGCAGCACGAACGAGCCCGTCATGAGGAAGAGCAGCAGCAGGGTCGCCAGGCCCACGATCGCCGCGGCGAGCGGCGCGCCGTCCTCGAGCGCGGCGACGAAGTCGATCTGGAACGCGGCCTGACCGGTGACCCATGTCGGGAACGCGGGGTCGAGCCCGCGGATCTCCTCGACCACGTCGCGCGCGACCGGACCGCCTCCGTCGTCCGTGTCCGGCCGGACGCCGATGACGACGTACGCGCCGGCCGCGCTCGGCGGGTCGACCGAGGCGACGCCGTCCAGCGTGGCGAGCTCGTCGGCCCAGGCGGTGCCCTCGGCCAGCGAGGTCTCGGCGACGACGGTCACCGCCGGTGCGGTCGCCGCGGGGTACTCGCGCGCGAGCGTCTCGACGAACTGGCGCTGCGTGCTCCCCGGCGGCAGCAGGCCGGTCGTCGAGCTGCGCAGCTCGAGGTGGAGCAGCGGGGTGGCGAGCAGGGCGAGCAGCGCGACCGAGCCGGCCAGCACCCACCACGGGCGTCGCTGCACGCGGCCGGCCAGGTGCGAGAACGCGCCCTCCTGCGACTGCGTGTCCATGGTCCTGGCGAGGACGGCGCGCACGCCCGGGACCCGCGCGAGCACGCCCGGACGCAGGAGGCGTCGACCCGCGAGCGTGAGCAGCGCGGGCACGAGCGTGAGTGCCGTGGCGACGGCGATGAGGACGACCGCGCACCCGGCGGCGCCGATGGCGCGCAGGATCTGCGGGCTGAACACGAGCAGCGAGGCGATCGCCACGGCCACCGTCACGGCCGAGAAGGCGACCGTCCTCCCCGCGGTGGCCATCGTGCGCTCGATCGCGGTCGCGACCGCGCCGTCACCGCGCCGCCGCCGCGCCGCCCGGCCGCCGTCGTCGTCCACCACCTGATGCAGCTCCTCGCGGAACCGGGAGACGATGAGGAGCCCGTAGTCGATCGAGAGGCCGAGCCCGAGCACCGTGACGACGTTGATCACGGACGAGTCGACGTCCATGAGGTAGCTCAGGCCGAGCACGGTCGCCAGACCGCCGGCGATCGAGGCGAGCGCGCCGGCCATCGGCATCGCGGCGGCGAGGAACCCGCCGAACACGAGCACCATCGCGATCAGCGCGATCGGGAGCGTCAGCGCCTCGCCCGTACGCAGGTCCTGCTTCACCTGCGACGTGATCTCGTCGACGATCAGCCGCGTCCCGCCGACGATGCCCGTGACGTCGGGTGCGGCGTCGCGCAGGTCGTCCGGTACGGCGTCCAGCCGCGCGGCGACCGCGCCGATCGCCGTGTCCCGCGCCTGCGGGGTCAGGGTGGCGTCGAGGTCGACGACGACGAGGAACCCGTCACCGCCGGTCGAGACGAGGGGCGCCGCGGCCGGGTTCGCCACGCCGTCCGGCAGCGCGAGCGGGTCGATGACCGACGCCACGCCGGGGATCGCCGCGAGCTCCTGGCGGGAGTCGGCGAGGGCGGTGCCGACGGCGGGGTCGCTCGGGTCGACGTCGGACAGGACGAGCGTGAGCGAGGCGCCGCCGTCCTGCGACCGGTAGAGCAGGTCGCGACCTTCCACGCTCTCGGAACCCGGAACCGTGGGCTCGCCAGTCGCGACCCGTTGGAACACGGACTCGCCGTGCACGCCGAGCCCGGCGAGCGCGTAGGCGAGGACGGCGAGCACCGCCCACACGACGACGACGGTGCGGGGGCGATGCGCGACGATGCGGCCGAGTCGAGCGAACACCGGGTCATCGTCGCAGGTCCGCGCGCGGCGCACGGGGCGGGACGCGCGCGGGTTGTGGACGGGCACGGGGTCCGGCCGTCCCGCGCGCCCGTCAGCCCGCGGATCCGGGGAAGTCGGCGGCGCGACGTACGCTGCGCGCATGGACCTGTTCGACGCGGTGACGTCGACGACCGCGGGCGTCCCGGCGCCGACGGCGGGTGCGCCGCTCGCGGTGCGCATGCGCCCGCGCTCGCTCGACGAGGTGGCCGGCCACGGGCACCTGCTGGTGCCCGGCTCGCCGCTGCGCCGGCTGGTCGAGCCCGCGGGGGACTCCGAGCGTCGGGCTGCGCCGTCGTCCGTGGTCCTGTGGGGCCCGCCCGGTACAGGCAAGACGACCCTGGCCTACCTCGTGGCTTCGTCGTCGGGGCGCCGGTTCGTCGAGCTGTCGGCGGTCACGGCCGGGGTCAAGGACGTCCGGCAGATCGTCGACGACGCGCGGCGGCGTCTCGCGACGGGCGACGGCGAGACCGTGCTGTTCATCGACGAGGTGCACCGCTTCACCAAGGCCCAGCAGGACGCGTTGCTGCCCAGCGTCGAGAACCGGTGGGTCACGCTCGTCGCCGCGACCACCGAGAACCCGTCGTTCTCGGTCAACTCCCCGCTGCTGTCCCGCTCGCTGCTGCTCACCCTGCAGCCGCTCGGCGTCGACGACGTGCGCGCCGTCGTGCGCCGCGCGGTGGCCGACGAACGTGGTCTCGGCGGCACCGTCGTGCTCGCGCAGGACGCCGAGGACCACCTGCTGCGGCTCGCGGGAGGCGACGCCCGCAAGGCGCTGACGATCCTCGAGGCCGCAGCGGGAGCCGCGCTCGCGGACGGCCCGTACGACGCCGCGGCCCCTGCGGTCGTGGACCTGACGACCGTCGAGCGTGCGATCGACGTCGCGGCGGTCCGCTACGACCGCGACGGGGACCAGCACTACGACGTGATCTCCGCCTTCATCAAGTCGGTGCGCGGCTCGGACGTCGACGCCGCGCTGCACTACCTCGCGCGGATGATCGCGGCGGGGGAGGACCCGCGGTTCATCGCACGACGCCTCGTGATCTCGGCCGCCGAGGACGTCGGCATGGCGGACCCCAGCGCGCTGCAGACCGCGGTCGCCGCCGCGCAGGCCGTGCAGCTCATCGGCATGCCCGAGGGTCGGCTCGTCCTTGCCGAGGCCGTGGTGCACCTCGCCACGGCGCCCAAGTCGAACGCGGCGTACGCAGGCATCAACCGCGCGCTGGCGGACGTGCAGGCGGGCCGCATCGGTTCCGTCCCGCCGCACCTGCGGGACACGCACTACGCGGGGGCCCAGCAGCACGGGCACGGCAAGGGCTACCTGTACGCGCACGACGAGCCGCACGCGGTGGCCGCGCAGCAGTACCTGCCCGACGAGCTCGTCGGGACGCGCTACTACGAGCCGTCGGACCGCGGTTTCGAGCGTCAGGTCACCGAGCGGCTCGACCGGATCCGCCAGATCCTCGACGGCGAGTGACCGTCCTGCCCGCGGGTGGCCGGGCGTGCGGGCGCTCGTCACAGCACGGGGATTCGGCTCTCGGGGTGGTCAGCAGGTAGAGTCGTCAGGTCGTGCGCGCCGCCACCTCGTGGTGGAGGGCGTCGCATCGGCCACCTGGGGCCCTAGCCAGGACCGGTCGTCAGCTTCGTGTCCGTTCGTCGGACGAGACCCGGTCCCTCGAAGGTCGGCCCCACGCCCACGGACGACCGTCCCGCAGGCGTGACGTCAAACGAACACGACAGGAAGTATCACTGTGAGCAGTGTGACCCGCTCGCGCCGCCAGGTCCGCCTGAGCCGCGCCCTCGGCCTGGCCCTGACGCCCAAGGCCGTCAAGCACTTCGAGAAGCGTCCCTACCCGCCCGGTGAGCACGGCCGCGCGCGCCGTCGCACCGAGTCGGACTACGCGGTCCGTCTGCGCGAGAAGCAGCGTCTGCGCGCCCAGTACGCGCTCCGCGAGAAGCAGCTCGCCCGTGCGTACCAGGACGCCCGCAAGGCCCCGGGCCTGACCGGTGAGGCGCTCGTCGAGATCCTCGAGACGCGTCTGGACGCGCTGGTCCTGCGTGCCGGCTTCGGCCGCACGATCCTGCAGGCGCGTCAGATCGTCGTGCACCGTCACATCCTCGTCGACGGCAAGATCGTCGACCGCCCCTCGTTCCGCGTGAAGCCGGGCCAGACCATCCAGGTCAAGCCGAAGAGCCAGGCGACCGTGCCGTTCCAGGTCGCCGCCGCCGGTGCGCACCGCGACGTGCTCCCCGCCGTCCCGGGCTACCTCGACGTGCAGCTCGAGAAGCTCTCGGCGGTCCTGGTCCGCGACCCGAAGCGCGCCGAGATCCCCGTGACCTGCGAGGTCCAGCTCGTCGTCGAGTACTACGCCCGCTGACGCAGCGCCTCACGTCACGGAACCCCGCCGCGCCACGTGCGCGGCGGGGTTCCGTCGTACCGGGGCCGTGTCGGGCCCGGTCCGGGCTCGCGTCCCGTTGGCCGCTCAGCGCGTGCGTGTGTGCGCGCAGGGCGCCGCGGTGCGCAGGTAGGGTGCAACAGTCATCGAGGAAGGACGTGGGATGTCGGTCGCAGATGTCGCGGGACTCATCGCGGCGATCGCTTTCGTGCTGCTCGTCGGGCTGCTCGCCGTCCCGCTGCTGAAGCTCGGCCGTGTCCTCGACGAGGCCCGTGACTCCGTCAAGGAGCTCACGGACCACACCGTGCCGGTGCTCGACGAGACCGCGCAGCTCGTGGCGTCGTCCAACGGTCAGCTCGACAACGTCGACAAGGTCACGACGGCCGCCGCCCAGGTGTCGCAGAACGTCTCGGCGCTCACCGCGCTGTTCGCGGCGACGGTCGGCGGGCCGATGATCAAGGTCGCGGCGTTCTCCTACGGCGTGCGGCGCGCGCTCGGCGGCCTGGCCGCCGGCGCGCGCAAGGGCCGATGATGCGTCGCCTGTTCTGGGTCGGCGTCGGGGTCGCCGTCACGGTCGTGGTCGTCCGCAACGGGCGCCGGATCGCCGAGGCGTACCTGCCGCAGGGCGCGACCGACGTGGTCGACGGCGCCACGCGCCTGACCCGTGCGGTCGGCACCGCGCGGTCGCAGTTCGCCGCGGGCTTCGCCGAGCGCGAGGCCCAGCTCACGCACGACCTCGTCGGCGAGGCGGACGTCGACGAGCTGAGGGCGCACCGCTCGCAGCACGTCGGTGAGCTCCGGGACGCGCTCGGCTCGCGCCGTGCTCGCCCGGACCGCGCAGCACCGGCCGACTGGGCCGGCCCGCTCGACGACCCCGACGACGACGGCGAAGCCGCCTTCTTCTAGACCGCACCTTCCGGCCCGACCTGACCGGCGCGCCCGCGTGCCGGCACCCGCCCGGCCCCGGGCACCCACGACCCATCGAGAACCACCGAGGACACCATGCGTACCGCCGAGATCCGCCAGCGCTGGCTCGACTACTTCTCCGCGCGCGGCCACGCCGTCGTGCCGTCGGCCCCGCTCATCTCGCCGGACCCGTCGACGCTGTTCGTGATCGCGGGCATGGTCCCGTTCATCCCGTACATGCTCGGCGAGCAGACGCCGCCGTGGCCCCGCGCGACGAGCGTGCAGAAGTGCGTGCGCACGCTCGACATCGAAGAGGTCGGCAAGACCACGCGCCACGGCACGTTCTTCCAGATGAACGGCAACTTCTCCTTCGGCGACTACTTCAAGGAGGGGGCGATCACCTACGCCTGGGAGCTCATCACGAGCAGCCAGGCGGACGGCGGGTACGGCTTCGACCCCGACACGATCTGGGTCACCGTCTTCCACGACGACGACGAGGCGGTCCAGCTCTGGAAGCGCATCGCGGGCCTGCCCGACGAGCGGATCCAACGCCGCGGCATGCGCGACAACTTCTGGTCCACGGGCGCGCGCGGGCCCGCGGGGCCCTGCTCGGAGATCTACGTGGACCGCGGCCCGCAGTACGGCGCCGAGGGCGGCCCGGTGGTCGACGAGGACCGGTACCTCGAGATCTGGAACCTCGTGTTCATGCAGTACGAGCGCGACAACGGCGGGACGAAGGACGCGTTCCCGATCCTGGGTGACCTCAAGCAGAAGAACATCGACACCGGCATGGGGCTCGAGCGCGTGGCCTACCTGATGCAGGGCGTCGACAACATGTACGAGATCGACGAGGTCCGTCCGGTGATCGACGGCGCCGTCGAGCTCTCGGGCAAGCGCTACGGCGCCGACCACGACGACGACGTGCGCATGCGCGTCGTGGCCGACCACGTGCGGTCGGGACTCATGCTCATGAGCGACGGCGTCACGCCGTCCAACGAGGGCCGCGGCTACGTGCTGCGCCGCCTGCTGCGCCGCTCGATCCGTGCGATGCGCCTGCTGGGCGTCGAGGACCCCGCGCTGCCGGTCCTGCTGCCGCTGAGCCGCGACGCGATGAGCGCGTCCTACCCGGAGCTCACGCGCGACTTCGAGCGGCTCAGCACGGTCGCGTACGCCGAGGAGGAGGCGTTCCGTCGCACGCTCGCGTCCGGGACGACGATCCTCGACACGGCCGTCGCCGGCGCGAAGGCCGCGGCGCGCACCACGCCCGACGCGCGACCCGTGCTCTCGGGTGCGGACGCGTTCCAGCTGCACGACACGTACGGCTTCCCGATCGACCTCACGCTCGAGATGGCGGAGGAGCACGGGGTCGACGTCGACCGCGAGGCGTTCAAGACGCTCATGTCCGAGCAGCGCTCGCGCGCCCGTGCTGACGCGCTCGCGAAGCGCGCCGGGCACGCCGACGTCGCCGCGTACCAGGACCTGCACGCGACGCTGTCGGAGTCGGAGGCCAAGCCGGTCACGTTCGTCGGCTACACCGACGCGCAGGCGCGCTCCAAGGTCGTCGGCCTTCTGGTCGACGGTGTGCCGTCGCCCGTGGCGACCGCACCGGCGGACGTCGAGGTGGTCCTCGACGTGACGCCGTTCTACGCCGAGGCCGGCGGCCAGCAGGCGGACACGGGCACGATCGTGCTCGACAACGGCGCGCGCATCGAGGTCGACGACGTGCAGGCGCCGATCAAGGGCCTGTCCGTGCACCACGGTCGGCTCGTCGACGGCACGGTGACACTGGGTGAGCCCGGCACCGCGGCGATCGACACGGGCCGACGGCAGGCGATCGCCCGCGCGCACACCGCGACGCACCTGGTGCACAAGGCGCTCCACGAGTCGCTCGGCCAGACCGCGACGCAGGCCGGTTCGCTCAACGCGCCCAGCCGCCTGCGCTTCGACTTCCGCTCGCCGTCGGCCACGCCCGCCGAGGTCGTCGGCGAGATCGAGGCGCGGGTCAACGAGCGCCTGCAGGACGACCTCGAGGTGACCGACTCGGTGATGCAGATCGACGAGGCGCGCGCGATGGGTGCGATGGCGCTGTTCGGCGAGAAGTACGGCAACGAGGTGCGCGTCGTCTCGATCGGCGGCGACTGGTCGCTCGAGCTCTGCGCGGGGACGCACGTCAAGCGCTCCGGGGAGCTCGGCCTGGTGACCCTGCTCTCGGAGTCGGCGATCGGCTCGGGCGTGCGCCGCGTCGACGCGCTCGTGGGTGCGGGTGCGTACGGCTACCAGGCCAAGGAGCGCGCGCTGGTCGGGCAGCTGTCCGGCCTGCTGGGCGCGCGACCCGACGAGCTCGCCGAGCGCGTCTCGGGGCTCATGACCAAGCTCAAGGAGTCCGAGAAGGAGCTGGCCGCGCTGCGCCAGGCCCAGGTGCTCGCACTGGCGGGCTCGCTCGCGGATGCCGCGCAGCAGGTCGGGGTCACGCGCGTCGTCACGTTCGACGCGGGGGAGCAGTCGCCCGACGACCTGCGCACACTGGTGCTCGACGTGCGCTCACGCCTCGGCGACTCGGCTCCGTCCGTCGTCGCCGTGGGCGGAGTCGCCAAGGGCCGTCCCGTCGTCGTGGTCGCCACCAACGCCGCGGCGCGCGAGGCCGGGCTCAAGGCCGGCGCGCTCGTGCGGTCCGCGTCGCAGGTGCTCGGCGGCGGTGGCGGCGGCAAGGACGACCTGGCCCAGGGCGGCGGCACGGACGCGGGCCGGCTCGCCGACGCGCTTGCCGCCGTGCGGGCCGCGGTCCAGGGCTGACGTGCCCGACGGCTCGTCCGGCACGCCTGCGGGGCACGGCCTGGCGCGCGGTCCGCGACTGGCGGTCGACGTCGGGACCGTGCGCGTCGGGCTCGCCGCGAGCGACCCCGACGGCCTCATCGCGACCCCTGTCGAGACGCTCGCCCGGGACACGCGCAACCGTCCGGGACGTCTGCCCAAGGACATCGCGAGGATCGTGCGGGAGGCGCGCGAGCGATGTGCGGGGTGTGTGTACATCGGGCTGCCCCGCCACCTCTCCGGGGCCGAAAGTGCCTCTTCCCACGCAGCCCGCGCGTACGCTGACACACTGGCGCAGGCCGTGTCACCCATCGAGGTGCGCATGGTCGACGAGCGGATGAGTACGGTGTCCGCTCATCAGGCGCTGCTGGCGTCCGGCCGATCCGGGCGCCGCCATCGTGAGGTGGTCGACCAGGCCGCCGCGGTGGTGATCCTGCAGTACGCGCTGGACGCCGAGCGTGCGACGGGGCGTCGTCCCGGAGAACGGGTCGACGTGGACCCGGAGCTCGGTACCACGCGTCAGGGGGCTGTGGGCGAGGCGACGGACGATGGTGGAGCGACGCGCACGTGACCAACGGCAGCCAGACGCAGTGGTGGACGGCGGACGAGGCCCCTCGGGCCGATGTCGTCGACCCCGCCGCGCCCCCGCAGGCGCCGCAGCGACGTCGGCGCGCGGCGGGTCGTGCCGCGCAGGAGCGTGAGCGGCAGGAGGCACGTCGCCGCAGGATCGTCGTGGTGCTCGTCGTCGTGGCGCTGCTCGCCGGCGCGGCGTACGTCGTCGCGTCGTTGCTGAAGGACGACGAGTCGACGTCGCAGGCGGCGGTCTCGACCGCCGTGACGGACTTCGACGGTCCGGGCCACGGGTCGGTGACGGTGACCATCCCGGCGGGCGCCGACGGCCCCGCGATCGGCAAGGCGCTCCACGCGGCCGGAGTCGTCGCCGACGCTGACGTGTTCGCGCGTGAGTTCGCCTCGAGCGGTGCGCCGAAGGTCGCCGCGGGCGCCTACGCGCTCCCGCTCGAGCTCAGTGCCGCCGACGCGGTGGCCGCGCTGCTCGACCCCGCGAGCAAGGCGTCGCTGAACCTGACGCTCGCCGAGGGGCTGACCTCGTGGCAGACGCTCGAGAAGATCAGCGAGAAGACGACGATCCCGTTGGCCGACCTCCAGGCGGCGGCCGCCGACGCGGCGGCCATCGGGCTGCCGGAGCAGGCCGGCGGCAAGGTCGAGGGGTGGCTCGCGGCCGGCGCGTACGACGTCGCGTCGGACGCCACCGCGGCGCAGGTGCTCAGTCAGCTCGTGGCGCGCACGGTCCAGGTCCTCACCGACAAGGGTGTCGCGCCGGAGTCCTGGCAGGCGGTGCTGACGAAGGCCTCGCTCGTCGAGCGGGAGATGAGCCTCGACGAGGCGCGGCCCGTGTTCGCGCGGGTGCTCGAGAACCGGCTGCGCAAGGAGCGGACGCTCGAGATCGCCGCCTCCGTCTCGTACGGGGTGGGGAGCACCGCCGAACCGACGGCTGCGATGCTCGAGGACGCGAGCAACCCCTACAACACGTACAAGAACGTCGGGCTGCCGCCGACGCCTATCGTGAGCCCCGGAGCAGCGTCGCTCGACGCGGTGCTCGCTCCCGCGGACGGCGACTGGATGTTCTGGCTCGTCGTCGACGCGGACTCGGGAGAGACGAAGTTCGCGGTGACGTTCGACGAGCAGATGGAGAACCAGGCGGCGTTCGACGCCGCACAGGCGGCCGACGGGTGAGGACGCCGAGCGAGTGAGGCACGACCGGACGACCTCGTCCGGGACCAGACGACCGTGACGGTACGGCCGACGATGTGGAGACGCACGTGAGCGACAGTCAGACCGAGTGGTGGGCCCCGGCCCGTCCGGGAGCGAGCGAGACGCCTGCTCCCGAGGCGCGCCGTTCCCGCGACCGCGGCCACGGCCGCGCCCGTGCCGAGCGCGCGCGCAAGGCGCGGCGGCGTCGTACGACCTGGGTGGTGCTCGTCGTCCTGCTGCTCGTCGGCGGCGCGGGGTACCTCGTGTGGTCGATGCTCGACGGGATGTTCGACTCCTCGGGGAACAGCGCGTCGGCGACGGACTTCCCCGGTCCCGGTCACGGCTCGGTCGACATCGTCGTCAACCCGGGCGACTCCGGGAAGGCGATCGGCCAGACGCTCAAGGACGCCGGGGTGGTCGCCTCGGTCTCGGCCTTCGTCTCCGCGTACGCCGCCAACCCGGGCGCGACCGGCATCCAGCCGGGCACGTACTCGATGCTCCTGGAGATCCCGGCGGCGGACGCCGTGACGTCGCTGCTCAACCCCGCGACGCGCGTCGAGACGAAGCTCACGGTGGTCGAGGGCAAGACAGCCGACGAGATCCTCGCGGTCGTCGCCGAGAAGCTCGACGTGCCCGTCGAGGACGTCGAGAAGGCGGTGGGCGACGGCTCGGCGATCGGCCTGCCGAAGGAGGCGAACGGCTCGCTCGAGGGTTGGCTCTTCCCGGCCACCTACGTGATCCAGCCGGACGACGACGCCGTCACGGTGCTGTCCGCGATGACCGCGAAGACCGTGCAGGTGCTCACCGACCGCGGGGTCGCCGAGAAGGACCGAGAGACGGTGCTGATCAAGGCCTCCCTCGTCGAGCGCGAGGGCAAGCTCGACGAGGACCGGCCGAAGATCGCGCGCACGATCGAGAACCGGCTCGAGCAGGACTGGCGGCTGGACATCGACGCGGCCGTCGCCTACGGCGCGGGCGTCAACGGCACGCAGCTGACGCAGGCCATGCTCGACGACACCACGAACCCGTACAACCTGCGCCGGCTCAAGGGCCTGCCTCCGACGCCGATCGCGTCGCCCGGGACGGCGTCGATCGACGCCGTGCTGAACCCGGCGGACGGTGACTGGATGTACTGGTGCACGCCGAACCTCGACACGGGCGTCACGGTGTTCAGCGAGACCGACGCCGAGCACGCCCAGTGCGTCGCCGACCTGAACGCGTGGCTCGAAGAGAACCCTCAGTGAGCGCAGGAGTCGCGCGACGGGCGGCCGTTCTCGGCCACCCCGTCGCGCACTCCCTGTCGCCCACGCTGCACCGAGCGGCCTACGCGGCGCTCGGGCTCGACGCGTGGTCGTACGGGGCCGAGGACGTGACGGAGGACCAGCTCGCGGGGTTCGTCGCGGGGCTGTCGGACGAGTGGGCCGGGCTGAGCCTGACCATGCCGCTCAAGCAGACGGTCATCCCGCTGCTGGACCACGTCGAGCCGCTCGCGCAGGTGGTCGGCGCCGTCAACACGGTCCTGCTCCAGGGCACGGGCGCGGCGCGCACCCTCGTCGGGGCGAACACCGACGTGCACGGGCTCGTCGCGGCGCTGCGTGAGGGCCTGGGGCCCGACCGCGGCGTCGAGCGTGCGGTGGTGCTCGGCGCGGGCGCGACCGCGTCATCGACGCTCGCGGCTCTCGCCGAGCTCGGGTGCACGAGCCCTCTCGTCCTCGTGCGCTCGGTCGCGCGCGCGGGCGGGCTGCTGCGAGCGGCGCACCGCATGGGGGTGAACCCCGTGCTGCGCCCTCTCGACGACGCACCGCGCGCGATGGCCGACGCGGACGTCGTCGTCTCGACGCTGCCCCCGCACGCGGCCGACCCGCTCGCGGCCTCCGTCGACGGGCGTGTGACCGGCGTGCTCCTCGACGTGGCGTACGACCCGCGCCCCACCGCGCTGCACGCGCGCTGGGTCGAGCTCGGCGGCACGGCTGTCGGGGGAGAGCGAATGCTGCTGCACCAGGCAGCCGAGCAGGTCCGCCTCATGACGGGCCACCCCGCGCCGATCGGAGCGATGGACGCTGCGTTGGGGCGGGCGTTGGCCGTGTCCTGACGTCCGCTGGACCGGGCAGGATGGAGCCACCCGTTCGTGCCCGGTCGAGAGGAACCTGATGGCCGCCGCCGCGCTGTACCTCGGCGCCGCGGTCGTCGGCGGGCTCCTCGCGGTGCTCCTGCGGCTGCCCCCGCTGGTCGGCTTCCTGGCTGCGGGCTTCGCGCTCGGTGCCGGGGGAGCGCCCGAGCTCCCGTACCTCGAGGCGATCGCCGACTTCGGCGTGGTGCTGCTGCTGTTCGCGATCGGCCTCAAGCTCGACGTGCGCACCCTCCTGCGGCGCGAGATCTGGCTGACGAGCGTCGTGCACATGGTCCTGAGCGTCGCGATGGCGCTGGGATTCCTCGGTCTGCTGACGGTCGTCGGCTTCGGGCTCGTCGCGGACGAGTCGTTCGGGGCGCTCGCGCTCGTCGGCTTCGCGTTGTCGTTCTCGTCGACGGTCTTCGTCGTCAAGGTGCTCGACGACCGTTCCGACACGACCTCGCTCTACGGCCGCATCGCGATCGGCGTGCTCGTGATGCAGGACGTGGCGGCGGTGGTCTTCCTGTCGATGTCCAGCGGCGAGGCGCCGAGCCCGTGGGCGCTCCTGCTGTTCCTGCTGATCCCCGGGTCCTGGATGCTGCACCGGATCTGGAACCGAGTCGGCCACGGTGAGCTCCAGGCGCTCTTCGGGGTGTTCGTCGCCGTCGTGCTGGGCTACGGGCTCTTCGAGCTCGTCGGCATCGACGGCGACGTCGGTGCGCTCGTCGTGGGCGTGCTCCTGGCGTCGCACCCGCAGGCGGGCGAGCTGTCGCGTTCGCTCATGACGTTCAAGGACCTCATGCTGGTCGCGTTCTTCGTGCAGATCGGCCTGCACGGCACGCCCCACCTGCTCGAGGTCTCCCTCGCACTGCTGCTCCTGCTGCTCCTGCCGTTCCAGGTCGCGGCCTACGCCGTGGTGCTGTGGTTCATGCGGCTGCGGCGCCGTACGTCGTTCCTGGGCGGGCTCGTCCTGTCGAACTACTCCGAGTTCGGCATCATCGTCGTGGCCGTGGGGGCGAGCTCCGGGCTGCTCGAGGAGCAGTGGGTGGTGGTCGTCTCGCTCGCCGTGGCCTTCAGCTTCGGGCTCTCGGCGATCGTCAACCGTCGGGGCGTCGAGCTCGCGACCCGGCTCTCGCGGCTCCTGCCCGTGCGCGACAGCGACCGGCTGCACCCCGAGGACCGGCTGGTCGACATCGGCGACGCCGACGCGCTCGTCCTGGGCCTCGGCCGCGTGGGCGCCTCGACGTACTCGCGGCTGCGGGACGAGTACGGGCTGTCGGTCGTGGGCGTCGAGCACGACCGGACGCGAGTCGTCGCGCTCGAGGACGAGGGTTACGAGGTGGTGCGCGCGGACGCGACCGACCTCGAGTTCTGGACGCGCGTGCAGCGCGCCGGCCGCGTCAAGGTCGCGGTCCTGGCGATGCCGTTCCACAACGCGAACCTCATCGCGTTGACCCGTCTGCAGGCGGCGGGCTTCACGGGCAGGGTCGCGGCGGTCGCGCGGTACGACGACGACGTCGCGGAGCTCGAGCGGCACGGCGCCGACGCGGTGTTCCACCTCTACGGCTCGGCGGGCTTCGCGCTCGCCGACCACGCCGCCGAGGTGCTGCTCCCGGGTCGCAGCGGCCCGCCCCCGGCGCACCCGCCCGCGAGCCCGGGCGACGAGCTGGACGTGCTCGACCCGCTCAAGCCGCGCGACCTGCCCGGCTGACGCCCCGGTCGCCCTTCCCGGGCGCGCCCGGACGTCCGGCGAACTCCCAGGTTCCTCGAAGAGTCCTCCGAGTTCGCCCCGCCACACTCGGCGTCATGGCGACGACCACCACCTGGGCCCCGGAGCTCACCCGCGCGGCAGCGTCGCGTCGCCCGCGCTGGCGTCCCGGCGCGCTGCCGGCGCTCGGGCTGGTCGTCGCCGGTGTCGTGGCGCTGTGGTGGACGGGGACGCCGCCCGCCGCGGGCGCGACGCCCGGCGGCATGCTCGCCTCGTTCGGCGAGCTCGCCGGGCTGCTGGCCTCCGCCCTCGTCTGCGCGCAGCTGCTGCTCGTGGGCCGCGTGCCGTGGTTCGAGCGGGCGGTCGGGTTCGACCGTCTGGTCGCGTGGCACCGCTCGCTCGGGACGTCGGTGGTGCTCCTGGTGCTCACCCACGTGGCGCTCATGATCGTCGGCGGGTCGCTGCTGGACGGCCTGACGCTGTGGTCGGAGGTGCCCGACGTGCTCGCGCGGCAGCCCTACCTGTGGCCCGCGCTCGTCGGGACCGTGCTGTTCGTCGGCGTCGGCCTGTCGAGCGCGCGGCTCGCCCGCGAGCGGCTCTCGTACGAGGCGTGGTTCGCGGTGCACCTGACGGTGTACGCCGGGGTGTACCTCGCATTCGCGCACCAGCTGGCGGGCGGGAGCCACTTCGTCGACTCGCCGGTGGCCCGGGTGCTGTGGATCCTGCTCTACGCCGGTACGGCGGCCGCGCTGCTCACCTGGCGGGTGGTCCTGCCGCTGCTCGAGCACCGGCGACTGGCGCTGCGCGTCTCGGCCGTGGTGCCGGAGGCGCACGGGCTCACGAGCGTGTGGGTCGAGGGCCGCGGGGTGGCCACGCTCGGCGCACGGGGCGGGCAGTTCTTCCTCGTGCGGTTCCTCGCCCGCGGTCATCGCGCGACCGCCCACCCGTACTCGCTGTCGGTGGTGCCGAGGGGAGATCGGCTGCGCTTCACGGTCGGCGCGCTCGGGGACCACTCGTCCGCGGTCACGCACCTGCGGCCCGGGACTCGCGTACAGGTCGAGGGGCCGTTCGGGCGGTTCACGGCGGACCGCGCCACCAACCCCGCGGTCCTGCTCGTCGCGGGCGGCGCCGGCGTCGGGCCCGTGCGGGCCCTGGCCGAGGACCTGCTGGCGCGCGGTCACGAGCTGGTGGTCGTCCACCGCGCGCACGACGAGAGCGGCCTGGCGCTGCGCGACGAGTTCACGCCGTCGCCCCGCCTGCGCTACGTCCCGGTGCCCGGCCGGCGTGCGCAGCTCGGCTACGACCCGTTGGATCCCGCGCACCTGCGGGCGCTGGTCCCGGACATCGCGTCGCGCGACGTCTTCACCTGCGGGCCGCCCGCGATGACGCAGGCCGTCGTCCGGTCCGCCCGTGCGCTGGGCGTGCCCCGCGCGGCCATCCACCACGAGGAGATCGAGTCATGACCAAGCGCTGGCGTGGGACCTTGCTGTTCACCGGGACGGTGGCGGCCATGGGTGCCGCGGGGTTCGCGAAGTTCGGGGCGCTCGCCGCGCCGGAGCCGGCGGTGTCCGCGGCGTCCGTGAGCGAGTCGGCCCCGTCGGGGAGCGGTTCATCGGGGGCCTCGTCGTCGAGCGGCGCGTCCGCGGAGGCTCCCGCATCGTCGGGCTCGTCGGGCTCGTCGGGCTCGTCGAGCGATGCGGCGTCGACCCCCGACGCCTCCCCGACGACTGACGGGACCGCGACCGTCGTCGGGGACGCGGTCGACACCCGGTACGGGCCGGTCCAGGTCGCGGTGACCTTCGCGGGCGGCCAGATCGCGAGCGTCCAGACGCTGCAGTCTCCTGACGGGCACGGCGAGAGCGTGCAGATCAACCGCTGGGCCACGCCGATCCTCGCGCAGGAGGTCGTCGCCGCGCAGTCCGCGCAGATCGACACCGTCTCCGGGGCCACGTACACGTCGCAGGCCTACGCCACGTCCGTGCAGTCCGCGATCGACCAGCGAGGCTGAGCCGGTGCGGCACGTCGACCTGGTGATGGGCATCCCGATGTCCGTGGACATCCGGCACGACGACGAGGGTCGCGCGCGACGTGCGGCCCGCGCGGCGTTCGACGGGATGCACGACGCCGACCGTCGGTTCAGCCGGTTCCGCCCCGACAGCGAGGTCAGCCGCTACGGTCGCGGCGAGTGCGAGCAGCCGAGCGCCGACCTGCGCGAGGTCCTGGCCGTCGCGGCCCGGTTCGAGGCGGCGTCGGGCGGGGCGTTCCGCATCTGGCGGCCAGACGGCACGATCGACACCGACGGCGTCGTCAAGGGATGGGCCGCGCAGCGTGCGGCCGACTCGCTGGTCGCTGCCGGGATGACGACGTTCTGCCTCAACGCGGGGGGCGACGTGGTCGTGCGCGGCGAGCCCGATCCCGGGCGCGGCTGGTCCGTGGGCGTGCGCGAGCCCGCGGACCCGACGGCGTTCCTCACGGTGCTCGCGGTGCGCGACGGTGCGGTCGCGACATCCGGCACCTACGAGCGCGGGGAGCACGTCTGGGACGGGCGTACGGGCGCACCGGCGACCGGTCTTCTGTCCGCGACGGTCGTGGCGGCGGACCTCACGACCGCCGACGTGCTCGCCACGTGCGTCCTGGCGCTCGGCCCCGACGGCGTGCCGTGGGCCGCGCAGCACGGTGCCGCCGCCGTGGTGGCCGTCCGCGCCGACGGTCAGGTGCTCACGGGGTCACGAGAGGCCTGAGCCCTCGTCCGGGTCGGCCCACTGCAGCCGGATGGTGGTGGCGTCCACCCCCACGCGCACGCGCCCGGCAGGCAGCACCGTCCCCGGCGTGGTGAACGGGCGTCCCGCCTGCAGCAGCACGCCGGGCTCGGGAGCCAACCAGGCGGCCTCGCGCAGCCGGCGCAGCGTCACCGTGCAGCCGTCCGGGTCCCACGCGAGACGGTCGACGACGATGCCGCCACGTGCGCGCAGGCCCGTGACCGTGCCGGACGGCCACGCCCTCGGCAGCGCCGGCAGCACGGTCAGGGTGCCGGCCGTCGAGGCGAGCAGCATCGCCGCCACGAGCGCGGGCAGGCCTCCGCTCGCGTCGAGGTTGAAGATCGACCCTGCGTCGTGGGTGGTCGTCAGCGCCGGCCGCCAGTGGTCGACGGCGAGCCACTCGACGCACTGCAGCGCCGCCTCGGCGTCCCCGAGGGCTGCGGCTGCCAGCCCGACCTGGACCAGGCCGAACGCCATCTCCATCCGGCCGGGCGGTGGCGTCGGGTCCGCGGCGCGCCAGGCCAGCTTGGCGTGGACGGTCGCGAGCGCGGCCGCCCGCAGCGTCACTCCGGCGGCTCCGACGAACGCGGTGTCCGGCTCGTACCAGAGGGGGTAGAGCTGGGAGGCGTGGCGGTGCGCGGGTTCCTCGTGCCACTGCTCGTCGATCCACTCCGCGAGCGTCCCGTCGGCCGCGACGCGGAAGGAGGGGAGCGACGCAGCGAGCGCCGACCAACGGGCGTCGAGGCTGTGGTCGCCCCGCGCCGAGGCGAGCACCGCGCTCGCCCGCGCGGCGTCCCGCAGGATCGCCACGTCCATCGTGGTGCCGGAGGTGATCGGCCCGCCCGCGCCGGAGGGCGTGTTCTCGGGCGAGTACGCGGGCACGACGTGACGCCGTCCGTCGACGAGCACCGTCGCGGTCTCCGCGAACCGCAGGACGCCTTCGACGAGCGACCACAGCCGGTCGTCCACGAGCGTCCGGTCACCGGTCGTCGAGACGAGGTCCGCCGCGAGCCGCAGCACCCAGCCTCCGCACCCCGTCCAGAACACGTGGGGGTAGGCGGCGTGCACGTGGTTGGCGCGGCCGTGCGTCGACATCCGCGACGGCAGCAGCATCCCGTCGGCGCCGAACACCCTCCGGGCGTTCTCGCGGTAGTCGTCGAGGTGCGCGAGCACGAGGGTCAGCAGCGACCGCGCGAGCTCGGGCGTCCCGGTCGGGACGAGCCCGGCCATCCCGCCGTTCTGGAGGTTGCCGTTGAGGGTGTAGTCGGCGGACCACGCCGGTCGCCACGTGCCTTGCCACACGCCCTGCAGCGTCGGCGGGAGGTCACCCGTGGCGGCGATCGCGTGCGCGCGGCCGGACAGGTACGCGATCTCCACGACGCGCAGCCGAGCGCCCGCGTCGCCGGCGCGCGCCGCCGCCCACACCTCCTCGGTCGTCGGGTCGTGCGACGTCGAGCGCCCCCTCGGGGCCCGCAGGTCGAGCGTCGAGGCCGCGACCAGCCGTCCGTGCGTCGCGGCCTGCCCGCGGCGCAGCTGCGTCCAGTCGACGTCGGTGGGTCCGGTCGGTGACGGGGGAGTGCCGCCCGACGTCCGGACGGCGACCTCCAGGCGCACGGTACGGCGACCGCCCGCGGGCACCACCAGCCGGGACGTCAGCGACTGCGCACCGTGCTCCCAGGGGCCTGCGCCGCGCGCCGTGACCGTCGCGATCGCCTCGGAGGTCACCGCCTCGACCCGGCCGTCGCGTCCGCCGACGAGCGTCACGGCGACGGCCGCGGAGCTGTCGGCCCCACCGGTGTCGAGGGCGGTGTCGAGCGCGCCGCCGAGGCTGAGCGCCAGGTCGACGACGACCTCGTGGTCCGACTCGATCGCCACCCACGCCGTCTCGTCGTCCCGCGGCGTGATCACGCGCACGGCGCACCGGCCGTCGCGCCCGTCCCGCAGGTCGACGGCGACCTCGCCCAGCGACAGGTCGGTGGAGCGCGAGAGCTCCTGGGTCACACCCGCGACCGCGAGGGTCAGGGTCGCGCAGATGCCGAGGGGGTCGGTCCAGATGAGTCCGTCGGGGTACCCGTCGGCTGCGAGACCCTCGGTGAGGAGGTCGCCGGCGTGGTCTGCGTCGCCCGTCAGGACGGCCCGGCGCAGGTCGTCGAGCACCGGGCGTAGGTCCGGCGCCCGCGGACGCGGGTTGACCGGGACGAAGAAGCGCTCGTGGCTGAGCGTGATCACCTGGCGCTGCGCGGGACCGTGCAGCACCGCCCCGAGGCGCCCGCTCCCGGCGAGGAGACCGTGCTCCCACGTCGGAGCCGGGGTGCGGGTGCGGAACACGCGTGTCATGCGTCGGAGGCGGGTGTCGTCGACTGACGGACGACGATGGAGGTGGCGCGCAGGACGTCGCGCGACGCGGACTCGGTGCCGGCGGCCATGGCGAGCAGCGTATCCGCGGCCACGCAGCCCACGCTGGTGCGACCGCGACGAGCGGATCGGGCGGTGCGAGGGTCGCGCGGTCGCTACCGCTTGACGCGAATCGGTGCGTACCGCGACGATGCGGACATCCCACTTCGAGATCGCAGCGAAGCGGCCGGGCGGTGCTCCTACATCGGTGTAGAAGTCCCGTCGCCGCTCGCGAGGGTCGGATCGGGTGTCGGTTCTACATCGGTGTAGGCCCGACGAGGGTGGCACGTCGTGGACGCCGCCGGCGCCCACGTTCCTTCCGGGGGGGAAGGCAGCGCGGCTCCGGCCACGTGCCGGGACGGGCCCGCCTGCGCGTTCCCGCCGGTCGACGACCGAGGAGAGCACGTGATGCGGATGACTCGCAGGGGGCCGCGCAACCCGCGCGCCAAGCAGCAACGTACGGCGGCGATCATGACCGGGGCCGCGCTCGTCGTGGGGGCGACGGTCCTGCCGTCCGCCGGGTCCGCGGCGGACGGTCCGGCAGCGGACCCGTGGGTGTCCACGATCCCCGAGGGCTACCACCGGTTCACCGCCCCGCAGGCTGCTGTCGAGGAGATCGTCGGCACCCGGCCAGCCGTGCTCGAGCTGCAGGGGAACATCGGGCCGAGCGGTACGTGGTCCGACCTCGCGATGGACCCGAGCGGTGCCAACTACCAGACGACGGTGGGGCCCCTTGCGCCGGGCCTGTACTACTACCAGTACACGGCGACCGAGTCGGACCGGACCAAGCACTCCTTCCGCGCGCCGGGCACCCCCGTCGCGGTCACCTCGCACCCGGCGTGGAGCACGTTGTTCGTCCCGGGGCCGTCGGTGCAGTGGATGGCGGACCTGCGATCGGGCGGGACGGTCGAGGAGCTCACGTACGAGAGCCCCGTGACCGACGACGAGGCGACGACGCTCGTCTGGACGCCGCCGGGGTACGACGCGGACCGCGTCGATCCGTACCCGGTGCTCTACCTGCTTGCCGACCGGAACCAGTCGTACCGGGAGTGGGCCGAGCTCGGCCGCGTCCCGCAGGTGCTGGACAACCTCGCGGCCGAGGGTCGCCTCGAGCCGATGGTCGTCGTCATGGCGCAGGTGGGCGGCTCCGACCCACGCACCGAGCTGCTCGACGGCGTCGTGGACGCGACGCGCGACGCCTACCACGTGGCGGCCGACGGGCACGGCCAGGCCGTCGCCGGCATCCGCGACGGCGGCCAGCAGGCGCTCACGGTGCTGCGCAGCGACCCCGGGACGTTCGGTGCGGTCGGGTCGTTCTCCGGCCGGCTCGGAGGCTCGATCAGTGCGTCCACCGCGCGCGAGATCAACGAGGGCACGGACCTGCTGCGGATCTACGTCGGCAACGTCCTCGACCCGTCGTACAACCTGAACGACGCGCTGCTGAAGACGCTCACGAGCGCCGGCGTCGAGCACGACTTCGACGGTGTCGACCCCGCACACGGCGGCACGTGGGACGCGTGGCGCTCCGGCCTGCGCGACTTCGTCTCCCGCGTGTTCCAGGACGACCCCGGGCACGAGCCGCGGGACGGCCACCTGCCGCTCGACGGTCCGTACACCGCGCCCGCGCCGGGGTCGATCACGCTCCCGCACGTCGGGGAGAACGGCATCGTCACGTTCGAGACGGGCACGCAGTGGGCCGACGCGAAGGACGTCACGGTGTGGGCCAACTGGGCGCCCAACGGCGCGTGGTTCCGGGTGCCGATGACGAAGGTCGGCGACCGCTGGCGGGTCTCGATGGGCCCGCTCGACGGCTTCTACTACTACCGGTACGTGGTCGACGGCGTCGACAAGAAGGACCCGGAGGACACGGTCAACACCCTCACCGGGGTGAGCCCCCTGTTCGTGCCCGGCAAGACCGACCGGATGCTCAGCGACGTGCCCGCAGGCACGGGCGGTGAGCTGTCGGTGCTCACCTACGACAGCGCGGTGGCCGACGAGGAGCGGTCCGCCTACGTCTGGACCCCGCCCGGCTACGACGCGGACCGCGCCGAGCCGTACCCCGTGCTCTACCTCAACCACGGCGGCGGGCAGAGCTGGGGCGACTGGGTCGAGGTCGGCCGGGCCGTGCAGATCATGGACCACCACTCGCTCGACGGCGCGATCGTCCCGATGGTCGTCGTCATGGGCAACGGCAACGTTCCCGACTTCCCCGCCGAGCTGCTCGAGAACCTGGCGCCTGCGGCACGCGCGAAGTACAACATCGCGTCCGACCCGGACCACCAGGCGCTCGCGGGCCTGTCCCTGGGCGCGCTGCGCACGCTGGACACGTGGCTGACCCGGCCGGGCGAGTTCGGGTGGATCGGCGCATTCTCCGGCGGGCTGTTCTTCGGCGCGCCGCAGTTCGACGCGGACGCGGTCAACGAGCACACGCGCCTGGCTCGGATCTACACCGGGGACGTGTCCGACTTCGCCTACCAGTCGGTGATCAACACCATGGACCTCCTGTCCGAGTCCGGCGTGACGTACGAGTTCGCCGGCGTGACGGCGGGTCCGCACGGGTTCGACACGTGGCAGACGAACCTCATCGACTTCGTGCCCCGCCTGTTCCGCGAGGAGCCGGCGGAGGGGATCGAGCTGCGCGCGGTCGTGCCGGAGCAGGCCGACGGCGTGCTCGCGCTGTCCGTGGCGGACCACGACGAGGGCGTGACGCTCACCCCCGCGACGAACGCCGGCGACCGGCTGCGGTTCCGGGGTGCGCTGCCGGCCGTGACGGTCACGGACTCGCGGTCCGTCTCCCAGGCGGGTGCGAGCGGCTGGGCGGTCGCCGGCCAGGCGTACACGTTCACGTCCGCGACACGGGCATTCGGTGCCGAGTACCTCGGGTGGAGCCCGCGCGTGGAGACCCCACGGCCCGGCCTGACCGCGGGCGCCGCACGCACGACCGCGTTGAGCGGTGGTCACGGTCTCGTGGTGCCCGGGCGCCTCGCGTACGCGACACCCGTGGGCCGGTTCGGCTCGGCGACCCTGGGTGCGGATCTCTCGCTCGAGGTGCCCGTCGACACGGCGCCTGGCAGCTACGCGGGGACGTTGACCCTGACGCTCTTCCCCGTCGACTGACCGGTCCGGAACCACCAGCACCGACCGCCGCGCGGTGGGCACCTACGCGTGTCCCACCGCGCGGCGGCCCTGGGAGACACCATGCGCACCGCCACTCACCGCGCCGCCGTCCCGCTCCGGCGCGTCCTTCTCCTCGTCGTTCTCGCCGCGTCCGCGTCGCTGATCGGTCCGGCCCTCCCCGTCGTGGCCGCACCCGAGCTGCGTGACACGGCGACGCCCCCACCGAGCGGCACCGTCACCTGGACCGTGCAGCCGGCCTCGGCCGACGGACCGGACGGCCGGATCTCGCTCAGGCACACCCTCGACCCCGGTGAGACCGTCGAGGAGCACGTCGCGCTGACCAACTTCAGCGACCGCGAGGCCACGTTCGTCGTGTACGCGGGCGACGGGGTGGTGGGCGACTCCGGCGACTTCGACGTACCGCCCGGCGACGGCAGCCGTCAGGACGCGGGCGCGTGGGTCGACCTGGGTCAGCCCGAGGGGGCCGAGCGGCTCGACGACGGCCGCCTGCAGCTGACCCTCGGTCCGTCCTCGACCGTGACGATCCCCGTGACGGTGAGCGTGCCCGCCGACGCGACGCCGGGCGACCACCCCGCGGGCGTGGTCGCCGAGCTCGTCGGCGGCGGCTCCGAGGTCCGGCTCGCTGCCCGGGTCGGCACGCGGCTGCACCTGCGCGTCACCGGGCAGATCGACGCTGCGGTGGTCGCCGACGACGTCGACGCGCGTTGGGAACCCTCCTGGAACCCGTTCGCACCAGGGACCGTGCGGGTCCGGTACGTCGTGCGCAACGCAGGCGACGTACGGCTCGGCGCCCGGTCCACCGTGCACCTCGCCGGACCAGGTGGCGTCGGCAGCGCCGAGGCCGTGACCGAGATCCGTGAGGTGCTGCCCGACCGCTCGGCCGTCGTGGAGACGACCCTGCCGGCGTGGCCGCTGGTCCGGGCGGACGGCGGCATCGACGTCACGCCGCTCGTCGTGGGGGAGGACGTCGTCGACGTGGCGCTCGAACGGACCTCGTCCGCGATCACGGTGTGGACGCCGCCGTGGACGCAGCTGGGGCTGGTGCTCGTCGTCCTCTCGGTCGTCGTCCTGGTTCGCTGGCTGCGCAGGCGTTCCGCGCGGCACGTCCAGGCACAGGTCGACGCAGCCCTCGCGGCCGCGGGTGTGCCGCGCGAGCCGTCGGACGTCGTTCCGTGATGATCGAGCGTGCATCACCTGGACCGGGACGCCGCGTCCTGGCCCGAAGGGTGCTCCCACGCGCGTCCTTGCAGGTCAGCACAACTTCCCACGGTGCCCCGAGTGGGATTCGAACCCACACTGGATCGGGTTTGAGCCGAACGCCTCTGCCGGTTGGGCTATCGGGGCCGCGGAACAGCATATCGACGCACCCGCGCGTGCCGAGCGCTCGTCGGGGCGTGAACGGGCTCACACGGCGCGCAGGCCGTGCGACGAGGCAGCGGGCCACTACGCTGTGTCCGTGACCAAGGACGCCACCCCCGATCCTGTCCAGGCAACTCCCGAAGACCTGGACCTGCCCGCAACGGCCTCCAGCGCGCCGTCGAGCGGGCGCAAGGCTCGGCGTGCCGTCGTCGCCGAGGACGAGGCCCTGATCCGTATGGACGTCGTCGAGACGCTCCGCGACGCGGGCTTCGACGTGGTCGGTGAAGCGGGAGACGGCGAGCAGGCGGTCGCCCTGGCCGTCGAGCTCAAGCCCGACGTCGTCGTCATGGACGTCAAGATGCCGGTGCTCGACGGGATCTCCGCGGCCGAGCGCATCGCGAAGGAGCACGTCGCCCCGGTCGTCCTGCTGACGGCGTTCTCGCAGACCGAGCTGGTCGAGCGTGCGCGGGACGCCGGCGCGATGGCGTACGTCGTCAAGCCGTTCTCCCCGGCGGACCTGCTGCCGGCCGTCGAGATCGCGATCTCGCGGTACGCGCAGATCAGCGCGCTCGAGTCGGAGGTCGCCGACCTCTCCGAGCGGTTCGAGACCCGCAAGCGCGTCGACCGCGCGAAGGGTCTGCTGATGACCAAGGGCATGACCGAGCCCGAGTCGTTCCGGTGGATCCAGAAGACGTCGATGGATCGTCGCCTGACGATGCGCGAGGTCGCCGACGCCGTGATCGAGCAGATCGGTGGCGGTTCCTGAGACCCGAGCCCCACGGCTCCTGAGCCCCCGTCCGCACCGGTCCACGACCGGGCGCGGGCGGGGGCTCAGTCGTGCGGGGCCGCACCCGGCGCGAGCGTGACGTCGACGACGAGCGCGCGGTGGTCGGACACCCCGGTGTCCACCGACCGGGCCGGACCGGTCGCAACCACGTGCCCGTCGCCGAGCACGTGGTCGATCTGTGCGGTCGGCGCGTGCACGGGGTAGGTCGGCGCGTCGGCAAGGGACGACATCCCGGTCGTGCGCGCGGCGGTCGTCGGCCCGAGGTTGAGGTCGCCCATGAGGACGAGCGGCCGCGGCAGGTCGGCGACGGCCTCGACGAGGTGGCGCGCCTGGACCGCGTTCTGACCCGACAGGAACGACAGGTGCGTGCAGACGACGGTCAGCGGGCCGTCCGGTGTGGCGAGCTGCGCGACGATCGCGGCGCGAGGGTGGTCGTGCAGCGGTCGGGGCAGCCGCCGGCCCGAGCGGTGCGCCCAGACGACGCCGCGTCGCCGGGGGAGCCGCACCGTGCGCCACGCCGTGGCGGGGTAGCGCGAGAGCAGCGCCACCCCGTAGGCCGCACCGGGAGGCGGTGCCGCGCTGGGTTCGTCGTACCGTCCTTCACGCCACAGCCCCACCGGACCGCGCAGCGTCACCGACAGCCGCGCGTCGCGCGCGCCCATCGCGTCGGCCGCGACTGCGGTGAGGTCCGCACGCCCGGAGCGGAGCTGGCGGTGGTCGACCTCTTGCAGCGCGAGGACGTCCGCGTCGAGCGCCCGGATCGCGTCCGCGAAGCGACTCACGTCGACCCGACGCGAGTCCAGCGTCCGGCCGTGCTGCACGTTGAAGGTCACCAGCCGCATCCGCCGATTGTCGCCCGACGAGCGCCCTGAGGCGCCCCGAACCGTCTCCAAGGCCGAGAGCACACGTCTCAGCAAGCGAACAGGCCCTTTCGGGTGAGCGGTTTCATCACAGGTTGGCAACGAAGCAGCGCGCAATCTTGGCGGATACATCCCGGATACAAACGATGGTTACCGTCGCGTCACGTTGCACGGGGACCGATGCCTTCGGGCCCCGGGACGCATTCCTCACGGAGAGGTTGAACGCCCATGGTTCGTTCTCATCACGCGATGAAGGCCGCAGCTCTGGCCGGTGCTGTCGCGCTGGTCCTGACCGCCTGCGGCAACAGTGGCTCGTCCGACGACGAGACGCCCGGAGCAGCCGCCACGACGAAGGACGCCGGCTCGGGCGGCGACACGAGCGGTGCGCTGACCATCGGCACCCTCCTGCCCCAGACCGGCTCGCTCGCGTTCCTCGGCCCGCCCGAGATCGCCGGCGTCGACCTGGCGGTCAAGGAGATCAACGAGAACGGCGGCATCAACGGGAAGGACGTCGTCGTCAAGCACGCCGACTCCTCGGATGCCGACCACGCCGACGTCGCTCCGCAGTCCTGGACCGACCTGCAGAGCCAGGGCGTCCAGGCCGTCATCGGTGCTGCCTCGTCGTCGGTCACGCAGCTGGTCGTCGACGACATCACGAACGCGAATGTCGTGATGGTCTCGCCCGCCAACACGGCGACGAGCCTGTCCGGCTACAGCCCGTTCTACTTCCGTACCGCGCCGCCGGACACCGTCCAGGGCTCGGCGCTCGGCAACCTCATCCTCGAGGACGGTGTCGAGAAGCTCGGCGTCCTCGTCTTCAACGAGGAGTACGGCACCTCGCTGCGCGACGTCGTGAAGGCGACGGTCGAGGGAGCCGGCGGCACGATCACCTACGGCAACAAGACCGAGGAGTTCGACCCGACGGCCTCGTCGTTCGCGGACCCGGTCGCGGGCGTCATGACGTCGAACGGTGGCGGCGCGCCCGAGGCGATTGCGATCATCGCGTTCGAGCAGACCAAGTCGATCATCCCCGAGCTCGTCGCGGCGGGCTTCACCGGTCGCGTCTACATGGTCGACGGCAACACGGCCGACTACTCGAAGGACTTCGAGGCAGGCACGCTCGCAGCGTGGAAGACGCAGGGAACCACCCCCGGCGCCTACCCGGACGAGGCCTTCAAGGACCGCATGCTGTCCGTCGACCCGGCCCTGAAGGACTACGCCTACGGCCCGGAGTCGTACGACGCGGCCATCCTGATCGCTCTCGCCGCGCTCAAGGGAGGCGGCGTCGACGGTGCCACGATCCAGAAGAACATGGCGGCTGTCTCGGGTGCGGACGGCGGCACGGAGTGCGAGGGCTTCAAGGAGTGTGCCGACCTGATCACTGCAGGTGAGGACATCGACTATAAGGCTGTCTCCGGTGCTGGCCCGTTCAACGCCGACAACGACCCGTCGTCGGCGTTCATCGGGATCTTCCAGTACAACGACGACAACACCTACACCTGGCAGAAGGCCGTGGAGGGTTCCGTCGCGGAGTGATCCTGCGCTGAGTTGACGACGTCGGCCCCGGTGGTCATCGAGACCACCGGGGCCGACGTCTGTCCACGCGCGACGTGCGCGGACGACGACGGCCGGCCCGGGCGAACGCGCTGGGGACGACGAAGGGGCTCGGGCGGCCGCAGCTGCCCGAGCCCCTCGCGTCTCGCGGCGGGAGGTCAGTCCGTCGTCGTGTCCTTGGCGGCGGCCTCGACATCGGTCGCGAGGGTGCCGAGGTAGAGCTGGATGACCTTCGGGTCGTGCATGAGCTCGCGGCCGGGGCCGGAGTAGGCGTTGCGGCCCTGGTCCAGCACGTACGCGCGGTCGCAGATCTGCAGGCACCGCCGCGCGTTCTGCTCGACGATGACGATCGACACCCCGGCCTTGTTGATCTTGCGGGTGCGCAGGAACGCCTCGTCCTGCCGGACCGGGGAGAGCCCGGCCGACGGCTCGTCGAGCAGCAGCACGGACGGCTCCATCATGAGCGCGCGGCCCATGGCCACCATCTGCCGCTCGCCCCCGGACAGCGAGCCGGCACGCTGCCGACGGCGCTCGGCCAGGGCCGGGAAGATGTCGGTGACGAACTCGAAGCGTTCCGCGAACCGCTTGTGGTCCTGGAAGATCCCCATCTGCAGGTTCTCCTCGATGGTCAGCGAGGGGAACACGTTGTTCGTCTGGGGGACGAAGCCGACGCCGCGGCGCACGAGCTTGTCGGCGCGCTGGTTGGTGATCTCGTCTCCGCCGAGCGTCACCGTGCCCTCGCGGATCGGCACGAGCCCGAACAGCGCCTTCAGCAGCGTGGACTTGCCCGCGCCGTTGGGGCCGATGATCCCCACGAGCTCGCCCGGGTGCAGCACGAGGTTGCAGCCGTTGAGGATGTCGACGCCCGGCAGGTAGCCGGCGTACAGGTCGACCGCGTCGAGCAGCGGCTCGCCGTCCGGTGCGCCGCGGTGCACGTCCGGTGACGTGGTCTGCGTGGTCACTGCGTCGCCTCCTCGGCCTCGGCCTCTGCCTCGTACTGCTCGACCACGTCGTCGACGAGCAACGCGTCGTCGCCCAGGTCCGTGTCGTGGTGCGCGCCCAGGTAGGCGTCGACGACGGCCTGGTCCTGCATGATCGTCTCGGGCGGCCCCTCGGCGACGATGCGGCCCTCGGCCATGACGACGACCCAGTCGGAGATGTGCCGGACCATGTGCATGTCGTGCTCGACGAACAGGACGGTCATCCCCTCGTCGCGCAGGCCCTGGATGTGACCCAGGAGCGACTGCGTGAGCGCGGGGTTCACCCCGGCCATGGGCTCGTCGAGCATCACCATGGTGGGCCTGGTCATCAGGGCGCGCGCCATCTCGAGGAGCTTGCGCTGACCACCGGACAGGCTGCCGGCGAAGTCGTCCGCCTTGGTGTCGAGCTTGAAGCGCTCGAGCAGCTCGTAGGCACGGGCCGTGATGTCGGCCTCCTGGCCCCGCCAGAGCGTGGGGAGCAGCGACGCCAGGACGTTCTCGCCGCGCTGGGCCGTGGCACCGAGGCGCATGTTGTCGATCACGGTCATGCGCGACAGCGCCTTGGTGAGCTGGAACGTGCGGACCATCCCGGCCGCCGCCATGCGGGCCGCGGTCCGCCCGTGGACCGGCTGGCCCTCGAAGGACCACTCGCCGACGTCGGCGCGGTCGAAGCCCGTCAGCAGGTTGAACAGCGTGGTCTTGCCCGCGCCGTTCGGGCCGATCAGCGCCGTGATCGCGCCGCGCTGCACCTCGAGGTGCTCGACGTCGACCGCGTGGATGCCGCCGAAGGTCCGGCGGACGCCGGAGGCGACGATGATCGGGTCGGGCTTCGGCGCGCCGGGCAGGCGAGGCACATCCGCCAGCTCCCGGGCGATGCGCTCGCGCGGCGGGGCCGGCGCGTCGCCGTCACCGCGGGGCGCGGGGTTCGGGGGAGTCTCAGCGGACATCGATCGCCAGCTCCTTCTTGTCGCCGAGGATTCCTTGTGGCCGGAAGATCACGAGGAGCATGAGGGTCAGTCCGACGAGCATCCACGAGAACGCCTCGGACTGCGTGCTGGAGATGAACGACAGCTCGGCGTCGCGCAGCACGCTCTTCACGAGCATGAACACGGTCCACAGCAGGATCGACCCGAGCACCGGTCCGAACACGGTCGCGGCTCCGCCGAGAAGCAGGATCGTCCAGATGTTGAAGGTCATCGTGCGGCCCATGGCATCCGCCTGGACCGAGGTCGGCAACGTGTAGAAGATGCCCGCGATCGCACCGCCGATGCCGCCGAGGACGAGCGCCTGCATCTTGTAGCCGTAGACGTTCTTGCCGAGAGCGCGCACCGCGTCCTCGTCCTCGCGCACGCCCTTGAGCACGCGGCCCCACGGGCTGCGCATCCAGCGCCACACGAGCACGCACCCGATCGCGACCGCGACCCAGGCGACGAGCCGCAGCCACCACGAGCTGGACGTGCAGTTCGGGTACGTCCAGAGCCAGATCGTCGTCGTGCCGTCCGGGAACGGGCACAACGACTCGAACGACGACTTGTACCCGTCGCCGCCGGACAGTCCGGAGTTGCCGCCAGTGAGCCACGTCAGAGACGTGGATCTGCTGATGATGCGGACGATCTCGGCCGCCGCGATCGTGACGATCGACAGGTAGTCGCCGCGGAGCTTCAGCGTCGGGATGCCGAGCAGGATCCCGAAGAGGACGGCCGCGACCATCGCGGCGATCACCGACGCGAAGAACGGCCAGCCGGCGATCGCGGTGATCGCGTAGGCGTAGGCGCCGAGCAGCATGAAGCCCGCCTGGCCGAAGTTGAGCAGCCCGGTCATGCCGAAGTGGATGTTGAGGCCGATCGCCGCGAGGGCGTAGGCCGCCGTGGCGGGCGCGAACGCCTCGCCGGCGACGTTGATGAGGATCCTGGTCCAGTCCATGGTGTCCCTCCTGGCCTCAGCCGATCCGGTCCCGGCGACCGAGGATGCCCTGCGGTCGCACGAGGAGGACGAGGATGAGGATGAGCAGCGCGCCGGCGTACTTCATGTCCGACGGGATGACGAGGCTCGACATTTCGGCGACGACGCCGATCACGAGCGAGCCGGCGAGCGCACCCCACGCGGTGCCCAGACCGCCGAGGGTCACGGCCGCGAACATCAGGAGCAGGACGGTGCCTCCCATGTTCCAGGCGGTGGACTGGAAGTAGAGGCCGACGAGGACGCCACCGAGGGCCGCCAGGCCGGCCGCTCCGGTCCACACGATCCGGATCACGCGTTCCACTCCGATGCCGGAGGCAGCGGCGAGCGCGGGGTTGTCGGACACCGCCCGGGTGGCCCGGCCCGTGCGGGTGTAGAGCAGGAACGCCGCGGCGCCCGCGAGCACGACGGCCGCGATGCCCGCCGAGAGCAGGCTCTGCACCGTGAGCGTCACGGGGCCGAGCGAGACCGGCTTCGGGTTGCTCGTGTCGATGCGTAGCCTGCCGCCGCCCAGGAGGAACTGGAACAGGTACTGCAGGACCATCGACAGACCGATGGTCACGATCATCTGCTGGGTCAGGCCCACCCGGCGCCGGCGCAGCGGACGCCAGATGCCCGCGTCCTGCAGCCAGCCCGAGGCCGCGCCGAGCAGCGTGGCGAGGACGGCCGCGAGCCACAGGTCCATGCCGACGACCTGCACGAAGAAGTAGGCGAGGATCGCGCCCAGCGTGACCTGCTCGCCGTGCGCGAAGCTGGAGAGCCCGGTCGTCCCGTAGATGAGGGACAGACCCACCGACGCCAGCGCGAGCAGCAGGCCGAAGACGAGCCCGTTCGCGAGCTGCTGGGCGACGCGCTTGCCCGAGATTCCGCCAGCACCCGAGGACGCGTCGCTGCCCGGCTTGTCGGCGGGCGGCGCGGACGTCGCACCTGGTTCGGGTTGCTCGGTCGGCGTGCCGGTCGTCGGCGCGCCGAGTGCGAAGAGCACGCGTGACTGGGAGTTCAGCAGCACCTTGACGGTCCGCGACGTGGCCGTGGGGTCGCGCAGCTGCTCGCCCTCGGGGAGCGTCGCGGGGTCGATCGTGACGGTGTACTCGCCGGCCACGGTCACCGGGACCGCCCACGTGCCGTCGTCACCGGTCGTAGCCGCGGAGGCACCACCGGCGCCGTCGACGCTCAGTGCGACCCCGGCCGCGGGCTGTCCGTCCGCCGTCTTGATCGTGCCGACCACGCACCCCGTCGACGCGTCGGGAACGCACGGCTGCGCGCTCGCCGCCGCGGGCCACGCCTGCAGGACCACGGCCAGAACCGCCGTGGCCACCAGCGTGAGGACGCCCGTGAGCGTGCGTGTCCGTGGTGACGCCGATCGTTCGCGTCGGTTCCTGCCCGGTGCTCGTCCTGGATGGGCGAGAGCGCTCACCGAGGACCTCCGTCCTGTGCTCGCAACACCGTCCCGGGGGTCAGGCGGTGGTCCTGCGTGTCAGTTCGTCTTCGTGCTGTCGACGCGCCATGTGCCGGGGGCGACGCCCGGACGCGACACTGCGTCCGGGCGTTCACCAAGCGGGCTACCGGTCGGTACGGACGCGAGCCCGGCCGACGTTAGGGACTGATTGTGTCGGTCTCGTTTCGGGTTGCCCAGTGGTTCGTTGCGTGTCGCACGATCGGACGCGCAGACGGGTGATGTCACAGACTCGCCGGGATCGTACCCATGCCCGGCGTGTCGTCGGCGCGTGGCGTGAGGGTTCGCTGGGCGGGACTAGGCACAGCGACCAGGTGTGGGCCATGATCGACGTCGGCGCCGTCGTGGGCAGCGAGGGGTGCCGGAGTCCGGAGCCCCCTCATCCGCCGGAGGTAGACCAACGTGCGTCCCGGAGTGCAAGCACGCGCTGCGCTGCCCGAAGACCTCGACGACCTGGTCCACCTGTGCCTCGAGGCGCGCAAGGAGGCGGGGACCGGCGCCCAGCTCTGCACCGACGACACGGACCGCCTGGCCCGCCAGCTGGGAGCGCTCCTGGCAGTCGAGGGCGGCATCGTCCTCGTCGGGACCATCGACGACCAGCCGGCAGGTCTCCTGCTCGGTCGCCTGGTGGGTCCGAGCCTCTTCGCGGACTCGACCTCGCTCGCCCTCGAGGCGATCTACGTGATGAACACCGCGCGCCGGCGGGGACTCGGGCACACGCTCCTGGCGCACGCCGCCGCGGTGGCCGAGCAGAACGGCGCGGCGGAGGTCTATGCCGCGCCGCTCCCGGGTGCGCGTGGCATGCAGCGCTTCCTCGCGCGGCTCGGCTTCGCACCTGCCGCGGCGTTCCGGGTCGCGGGGACGGCGGCGCTCCAGCGGCGGCTGCTCCACGACCACGGCGCGACGGTCGTCGCGTCGCGTCGGCCCTCGTCCCGTGGGCTCGAGGACCTCATCGCGCGCCGTCGGCAGGCGCGCGCCGCGCGTCAGCCGGCCGATCCGGAGCAGTCCGCGAGCCTCGGCATGCGCATCGACCGCGCGGTCTCCACGGCGGTCCGTCCGGTCCCGATCACAGGGCGTCGATGATCATGCAGGTCAACCGGGCGGTGCACAGGCGCCTCCCGGACTCGTCCTCGATCACCACCTCGTAGGCCGCGAGGCTGCGCCCCAGGTGCACGGCCTTCGCCGTACCGGTGACGACGCCCTGGCGCGCCGAGCGGTGGTGCGTGGCGTTCAGCTCGATCCCGACGGCCGTCCGGCCGGGTCCGGCGTGCACGACCGCGGCATAGGAGCCCAGCGTCTCCGCGAGCGCGGCCGTCGCGCCGCCGTGCAGGAGACCGAACGGCTGCGTGTTCCCCGCGACGGGCATCGTGGCCACCGCGTGCTCGGCGCTGAGCTCGCTCACGACGATCCCCAGGCGTTCGATCAGGGTGCCCCGCTCGTCGAGGCGGGGGTCGGACGTGAGCACGGGTGTGTCGGACATGGCAGATAGGTTGACACCCGTGAGCGACGAACAGCCAGCCGCACGTCCCGCCGGACCCGCACGTCTTCTCCTGATCGACGGCCACTCGATGGCGTACCGCGCGTTCTTCGCCCTTCCGGTGGAGAACTTCGCGACCTCGTCGGGCCAGCCGACGAACGCCGTGTTCGGCTTCACGTCGATGCTCGCCAACCTGCTGCGCGACGAGCAGCCCACCCACGTCGCGGTGGCGTTCGACCTGGGGCGGACGACGTTCCGCACCGAGCGCTACGAGGCGTACAAGGGCACGCGCGACGCGACGCCTGAGCCGTTCCGCGGTCAGGTCGACGTGATCCGGCGCGTGCTCGAACCCCTGCACATCCCGGTCATCACCAAGGAGCGGTTCGAGGCCGACGACGTGCTCGCGACCCTCACGACGCAGGCGCGCGCGCAAGGCATGCAGGTGCTGATCTGCTCGGGCGACCGCGACTCGTTCCAGCTCGTGCGCGACGACGTCACGGTGCTGTACCCCGTGCGCGGCGTCTCGGAGCTCGCGCGGATGACGCCCGAGGCGGTCAGCGCCAAGTACGGCGTGCCCCCGGAGCGGTACAGCGACCTGGCCGCGCTCGTCGGCGAGACGTCGGACAACCTGCCCGGCGTGCCGGGCGTCGGTCCGAAGACGGCCGCGAAGTGGCTCACGCAGTACGGCGATCTCGAGGGCGTGGTCGCCGCCGCGGACGGGATCACGGGCAAGGCGGGGGAGTCGTTGCGCGAGAACCTCGCGCAGGTCCAGCTCAACCGCGAGCTCAACCAGCTCGTGACGGACCTCGAGCTGCCGATGGGCCCCGAGGACCTCGAGGCGCGCGAGTGGGACCGCCAGGCTCTGCACACGATCCTGGACGAGCTCGAGTTCCGCACGTTGCGCGACCGCCTCTTCGCGATGCTGCCCGACGAGTCGAGCGTGGCGGCCGTCGCCGTCGCCGCTGCTGCACTCGAGCTCGACGAGCTCGACGAGGGCGCGCTCGGTGCGTGGCTCGAGGCCCGGTCGGGCGTCGTGCTGGGACTCGACGTGCGCGGCAGCGGTGCGCCCGCGGGCGGCGACGCCTGGGGTCTCGCGGTCGCCGATGCGGAGGGACGCGCAGTCGTGGTCGACCTCGCGCAGGTGGCCCCGGTCGACGAGCAGGCTCTGGCGGCGTGGCTCGCGGACGCCCGCGCCCCGAAGGTCGTCCACGGCGCGAAGGTCGCGGCGCACGCGTTGCGGGGGCGTGGCTTGTCGCTGGCAGGCGTCGTCAGCGACACCGAGCTCGCGGCCTACCTGTGCCAGCCCGACCGCCGTGCGTACGACCTGCCCGACCTCGCGATCGGCTATCTGCACCGCGAGCTCGGCGAGGACGACGCCGGCGACGGCGGGCAGGGCGCGCTCGACCTCGAGCTCGACGGGACGGGCGAGGACCGCCGTGCCGCCGTGCGCGCGGCGGCGGTCCGTGATCTCGCGGACGTGCTCGACGCGGAGGTGGCGGACCGCGGCGCGACGCATCTGCTGGCCGACCTCGAGCTCCCGCTGCAGGACGTGCTCGTGCGCGTCGAAGCCACGGGTATCGCCGTGGACGCGACGTGGTTGCGTGAGCTCGAGCGATCGTTCGACGGCGAGGTCACGCGCGCGGCCGACGAGGCGTTCGCGGTGATCGGACGCGAGGTGAACCTGGGTTCGCCCAAGCAGCTGCAGGAGGTCCTGTTCGACCAGCTGCAGATGCCGAAGACCAAGCGCATCAAGACGGGCTACACGACGGACGCGGCCGCCCTGACGGACCTGTTCGCGCGGACGCAGCACCCGTTCCTCGAGCACCTGCTGGCGCACCGGGACGCGATCCGGCTGCGGCAGACGGTCGAGGGCCTGCAGCGGTCGATCGCGCCGGACGGGCGGATCCACACGACCTTCCAGCAGACCATCGCGGCGACAGGCCGGCTGTCCTCGACCGACCCGAACCTGCAGAACATCCCGATCCGCACGGACGCCGGCCGCCAGATCCGCCGCGCGTTCGTGGTCGGTCCGGGCTTCGAGTCGCTCCTGACGGCGGACTACTCGCAGATCGAGATGCGGATCATGGCCCACCTGTCCGGGGACGAGGGCCTGATCGAGGCGTTCCGCTCGGGCGAGGACCTGCACAGCTATGTCGGGTCTCGCGTGTTCGGCGTCCCGACCGACTCGGTCACCGCGGCGCAGCGCTCGAAGATCAAGGCGATGTCCTACGGGCTCGCCTACGGGCTCTCGGCGTACGGCCTCTCGCAGCAGCTCTCGATCGAGGTCTCCGAGGCCTCCGAGCTGATGAAGGACTACTTCGAGCGGTTCGGCGGCGTCCGCGAGTACCTGACCGGCGTGGTCGGCACCGCCCGGGCGACGGGGTACACCGCGACGGTGCTCGACCGCCGCCGGTACCTGCCGGACCTGACGAGCGACAACCGGCAGCGGCGCGAGGCGGCGGAACGCATGGCGCTCAACGCACCGATCCAGGGCAGCGCGGCGGACCTCATCAAGCTCGCGATGCTGGGCGTCGACCGTGAGCTGCGTCGTCGCGAGCTGACGTCGCGCATGCTGCTCCAGGTGCACGACGAGCTCGTCCTCGAGGTCGCCCCAGGTGAGCGTGACGAGGTCGAGCAGCTCGTGCGCGAGCAGATGGCGCAGGCGGACGCGGGACTGCCCGGCGGGCGGCTCGACGTGCCGCTCGACGTGAGCGTCGGCGTGGGTGCGAGCTGGCACGAGGCGGGCCACTGACGTTGCGCGTCACCGCCTTGGACGCAAGCCCGCGAAGGGGACATTCCGGCGATAAGGTTCGCCCCAGTCGCACAGGCACAGTGCCTACTCGTGCTCGCGTACGAGTCATGCGACAACGAAGGGATGTCCGGTGAAGCGCATCGTGGGGGCCGTCGCCTCACTACTCATGGGTCTGGGTCTCGTACTCGCCGCGGCCGGGCCGTCGGCCGCCGTGGGGACCGGGTTCGAACCCGATCCCGGACGCAAGTGCGGCACGACGCCGAAGCCGTACTGGAAGTGGTCGTCCGTGACGAAGAAGTACGTGCTCACCCATCACGCCGTGGTTGAGAACTACACCTCGAAGGCGGGATCGCGGACGAAGACGATGGCGGTGAGCGCGACAGTGACGGCGGCTGTCACCTTCACCACGTCGGCCAAGGTCTCCGCGAGCCTCCCGATCGGTGGACTGGAGGGCCAGACGAGCCTGTCGTTGCAGGCGAGCGGCGCGAGGACGACCTCGAGCACGGTCAGCGAGACCTACACCGTCCAGCCAGGCACGTCAGTCTTCTACCAGGGCACGCGACAGGCGAGCGGCAGCTTCACGTACTACAAGCCCGCCTGCCTGCAGGGGTCGTGGATCTGGACGAAGGTGCCAGGCAAGGTGACGTCGTGGACGTCGGAGATCTCCGGCGCGCTGTGGTGCAAGACGACGCCGCCCGCGAACACGCTCGCGGCCGTTGCAAAGAAGAAGTGCACCGGCTGACCGGAGCCGAGCGGGCACGAGGCGGCACCGACACGCGTCGGAGGGCTCTCGAGGGCGGCGCGCGAGCGCGAACCGCGCCCCGACTCTTTCGGGACCTGAGCGATTCGTTTCGCCGAAATGTCCGGTGTGTCGAGCGGCGGAACGACGTGTTCTCCGTCACACTCGCTGCCGGCGGCAATCAGGCTGCCTTCCGTGCGGGAGGGGACTCACGTGTCCGAGACGCTCAACGAACCACCACCCCGGACGCCCTACCAGGTCGTCCAGGACAGCCCGGACTTCCAAGCACTACGCAGCAGGTTCCGTCGTTTCGTCTTCCCGATGACGGCGCTGTTCCTCGTCTGGTACTTCGTCTACGTCCTGCTGGCGAACTACGCCCACGGCTTCATGGCGACGAAGGTCTGGGGCAACATCACCGTCGGGCTGCTCTTCGGGCTCGGGCAGTTCGTCTCGACGTTCGCGATCACGATGATCTACGCGCGGTGGGCGAACGACCGGCAGGACCCCGTGGCAGAGGAGCTGCGGGCCAAGATCGAGGACGGCGAGCTGGGCGGCGGTGAGCTCGCATGAGCGCCCGCGCCGAGGGGGCGACGCTCGCAGCGGCGGCCACCGAGCAGATCGGTGAACCCGCGGTCAACATCGGGATCTTCGCGCTGTTCGTCCTCGTGACGCTCGTCATCGTGTTCCGCGCGTCGCGGAACAACAAGACCGCGGCCGACTACTACGCGGCCGGCCGGTCGTTCACCGGCCCGCAGAACGGGACCGCCATCGCGGGCGACTACCTTTCCGCGGCATCGTTCCTCGGCATCTGCGGTGCGATCGCGCTCAACGGATACGACGGCTTCCTGTACTCGATCGGGTTCCTCGTCGCGTGGCTCGTCGCGCTGCTGCTCGTCGCCGAGCTGTTGCGCAACACCGGTCGGTTCACGATGGCCGACGTGCTGTCGTTCCGGCTCAAGGAACGGCCCGTGCGCATGGCAGCGGCGCTCTCGACCCTCACGGTGGTGTTCTTCTACCTCTTGGCGCAGATGGCAGGTGCCGGAGGCCTCGTCGCGCTGCTGCTCGGGGTCAGCGGCACGGCCGCGCAGGGCATCGTGATCGCGGTCGTCGGCGCGCTGATGATCCTGTACGTCCTCGTGGGCGGGATGAAGGGCACCACCTGGGTGCAGATCATCAAAGCGGTGCTGCTCATCGTGGGCGCCGGCGTGATGACCCTGTGGGTGCTGGCCAAGTTCGGGTTCAGCCTGTCCGGCGTCATCCAGGGCGCGGTCGACGCGGCGGGTGAGGGCGGTGAGGCGCTCATCGGTCCGGGCAAGCAGTACGGCGCCACTGCGATGAGCCAGCTCAACTTCCTGTCCCTCGCGCTGGCCCTGGTGCTCGGCACGGCGGGCCTGCCGCACGTGCTCATGCGGTTCTACACGGTGCCGTCCGCCAAGGAGGCGCGTCGCTCGGTCGTCTGGGCGATCTGGCTCATCGGGATCTTCTACCTCTTCACGCTGGTCCTCGGCTACGGCGCCGGGGCCCTCGTGGGGCCGGAGACGATCAAGGCGGCACCGGGCGGCGTGAACTCGGCGGCTCCGCTGCTCGCCTACGAGCTCGGCGGGACGATCCTGCTCGGGATCATCTCGGCGGTGGCGTTCGCGACGATCCTGGCCGTCGTGGCCGGGCTGACGATCACCGCGGCGACCTCGTTCGCGCACGACATCTACGCCAACGTCATCAAGAAGGGGCAGATCCGGCCGGACGGCGAGGTGCGCGTCGCGCGCATCACCGTCGTCGCGATCGGCATCCTGGCGATCATCGGCGGGATCTTCGCGAACGGTCAGAACGTCGCCTTCCTCGTCGCGCTGGCGTTCGCGGTCGCGGCGAGCGCGAACCTGCCGACCATCCTGTACTCGCTCTTCTGGAAGCGCTTCAACACCTCGGGTGCGCTCTGGAGCATGTACGGGGGCCTGATCTCGTGCATCGTGCTCATCGCGTTCTCGCCCGTCGTCTCGGGCAAGGTCGACCCGGTGACGGGGGCGAGCCTGTCGATGATCCGCGACACCTCGATCGACTTCCACCTGATCGACCTCGAGAACCCGGGTCTGATCTCGATCCCGCTCGCGTTCGTCCTCGGCATCGTCGGGACGCTCATGAGCCGGGAGAAGCCGCACCCCGAGAAGTTCGCGGAGATGGAGGTCCGGTCGCTCACGGGCGCGGGTGCCGAGAAGGCGACCGTGCACTGATGACGGGCGGCGCGCGCTGCGAGGGCGTGCGCTGAGCACGTAGTGGCGGCGGGCGGCCCGGCCTTGGGTCGCCCGCCGCTACGCCTCAGGGCCGGTGCGAGACGAAGATCGCCGTCCCGGGCAGCAGTGCCCCGCGCACCGGGCCCCAGCCGCCCCAGGTCCGGTCGTGGCCGGCCGGCCACTCGGGCTCGACGACGCGGTCGAGCACCAGCCCCGCCCCGACGAGGTCGGCGACGTGGTCGCCCAGCGTGCGGTGGTACTCGGCGTACAGAACGGTCCCCGACGTCCCGAGCTCGACGTACGGACGCCGGTCGAAGTACGACCGGATCGCGGTGAGCCCTTCCGGATCGTCGGGGAACGCCCATCGCAGGGGGTGCGTCACGGCGCACACCCAGCGCCCGCCCGGTCGCAGCACCCGAGCGGCCTCGGCGTGGACCGCGCCGGCGTCGGGGACGAAGGGAATGGCGCCGAAGGCGGTGAACACCACGTCGAACGTCGCGTCCGGGAAGGGCAGCCGGCGAGCGTCGGCGACGACGGTCGGCACACTGACCCCCGCCGCCTCGTCGTACCGCCTGCCGGCCGCGAGCATCGCCTCGGAGATGTCGGTCGCGACGACGTCGGCGCCCTGGAGGGCGAGCCACCGGCTGCACTGCGCCGCGCCGGCGCCCACCTCGAGCACACGCGCACCGGCGACGTCACCGAGCAGGCGGGCGTCGGCCTCCCGCAGGTCCTCCGGGCACCAGACGAAGTCAGCCGGTCCCAGGAACTCGCCGTGCTCGTCGAGGTACTCGGCGGCGTTGGCGTCCCACCACCGCCGTCCCGCGGCGCCGTCGTCGGCGACGTGCTGGAACGCGACCTCGGCGAGGTCCTCGTCTGCGGCGGGTTCGAGCGCGTCGGGAGCCATGCCCCCAGTCTGGGGGAGGTCCGGGGGAGGTGCGGCGACACCCCGACCCGGGACGGAAGGGCCGCAGGGCGCGCCGGTACGCCGATAGGCTGACCGGACGGACGCCCGACGACGCGCGCCGGCCCCCCTGTCGTTCGATGAAGGAGCTCACGCGTGCGAGTCGGTCTGCTCACCGGTGGTGGCGACGTCCCCGGGCTGAACGCGGCGATACGCGCCGTCGTCAAGCGTGGCGAAGGAGAGTACGGCCACCAGATCGTGGGTTTCCGGAACGGTTGGCGCGGCGTGGTGGACGGTGACGTCCTGCCGCTGTCGCGCCAGCACATCCGCAACGTCCTGCCCGTCGGCGGCACGCTGCTCGGCACCGCCCGCTTCCACCCGCACGCGAGCGACGGCGGGATCGACGCGGTGCTGGCGACGCTCGAGGCCGAGCGCCTCGAGGCGCTGATCTGCATCGGCGGCGACGGGACGCTGCACGCGGCGAGCAAGATCGCCGAGGCGGGCGTGCGGATCGTCGCGATCCCCAAGACGATCGACAACGACGTGTGGGGGACCGACCAGTCCATCGGCTTCGACACCGCGGTGACGGTCGCGACCGAGGCCGTCGACCGCATCCACACCACCGCGGAGAGCCACAACCGCGTGATGATCGTCGAGGTCATGGGGCGGCACGCGGGGTGGATCGCCACGACCGCGGGCATCGCCGGCGGCGCCGAGCTCGTGCTCGCGCCCGAGGCCCCGTTCGACATCGAGAAGATCGAGAAGTTCCTCAAGCACCGGCACCGCGCGCACGCGAGCTTCTCGATCGTCGTCGTCGCCGAGGGTGCCGTGCCCGCCGAGGGCACGGCGATGCACTACGAGACGCAGGTGGGCAAGTTCGGCGAGATCGTCGCCGGGGCGATCGGTGAGCGGCTCAAGGCCGAGATCGAGAAGCGCACCGGCTTCGACACGCGTGTGACCGTGCTGGGGCACGTGCAGCGCGGCGGGACCCCGACCCCGACGGACCGCATCCTCGGCAGCCGGTTCGGCGTCGCGGCGATCGACGCGGTGACCGAGGGTCGGTCGAACGTGATGACGGCGCTGCGCGGTGACCGCGTCGAGCTCGTCCCGCTCGCGGACGTCGCCGGCAAGGTCAAGCACGTCCCGGACGAGCTCCTGTCGGTCGCGAGCGCGCTCGCGTGACCCCGCGCCGACCTCGGTCGACGCTTTGACCCGCTCCGCTGTCCACCGTTAGGGTGGACGGCGGTGCCGCGCGCCTTCTTTCTCGCGTGCCCGCACGAGCTCTCGGACCCGACGAGCTCGTCGGGTGGTCGAGGACCTCGAGAACACTCCTGACGTGATCCCGTCGTCGAGGTGTGCCCGCCATCCCTGTTCGAACTACATCCTGTCCGCATCGGAGCCCACCACTACATGAGCATCTCCACCCCCGCGAAGCCCGCCACGCCGCAGGTCGCGATCAACGACATCGGCACGGCCGAGGACCTCCTCGCCGCGATCGACGCCACCATCAAGTACTTCAACGACGGCGACATCGTCGAAGGCGTCGTCGTCAAGGTCGACCGTGACGAGGTCCTGCTGGACATCGGTTACAAGACCGAGGGCGTCATCCCCTCCCGCGAGCTGTCCATCAAGCACGACGTGGACCCCGGCGAGGTCGTCAAGGTCGGCGACGAGGTCGAGGCCCTCGTCCTCCAGAAGGAGGACAAGGAAGGCCGGCTGATCCTGTCCAAGAAGCGGGCGCAGTACGAGCGCGCGTGGGGCACGATCGAGAAGATCAAGGAAGAGGACGGCGTCGTCACCGGCACCGTCATCGAGGTCGTCAAGGGCGGCCTCATCCTCGACATCGGTCTGCGCGGCTTCCTGCCCGCGTCGCTCGTCGAGATGCGTCGCGTCCGCGACCTCGGCCCGTACGTGGGCAAGGAGATCGAGGCCAAGATCATCGAGCTCGACAAGAACCGCAACAACGTGGTCCTGTCGCGCCGTGCCTGGCTCGAGCAGACGCAGTCCGAGGTGCGCTCCACCTTCCTGCAGACGCTGCAGAAGGGCCAGGTGCGCCCCGGTGTCGTCTCCTCGATCGTCAACTTCGGTGCGTTCGTGGACCTCGGTGGCGTGGACGGGCTCGTGCACGTCTCGGAGCTGTCCTGGAAGCACATCGACCACCCGTCCGAGGTCGTCGAGGTCGGCCAGGAGGTCACGGTCGAGGTCCTGGACGTCGACTTCGACCGCGAGCGGGTCTCGCTGTCGCTGAAGGCGACGCAGGAGGACCCGTGGCAGGCGTTCGCCCGGACGCACGCCATCGGCCAGGTCGTCCCCGGCAAGGTCACCAAGCTCGTCCCGTTCGGTGCGTTCGTGCGCGTCGAGGACGGCATCGAGGGTCTGGTCCACATCTCGGAGCTGGCCGTGCGCCACGTCGAGATCCCGGAGCAGGTCGTCCAGGTCGGCGACGACGTCTTCGTCAAGGTCATCGACATCGACCTCGAGCGTCGCCGCATCTCGCTGTCGCTCAAGCAGGCGAACGAGGGCTTCGACCCCGAGTCGGAGGACTTCGACCCCGCGCTGTACGGCATGGCGGCCGAGTACGACGAGGCCGGCAACTACAAGTACCCCGAGGGCTGCGACCCGGCCACGAACGAGTGGCTCGAGGGCTTCGAGACCCAGCGCGAGGCGTGGGAGGCCCAGTACGCAGCCGCTCACGAGCGCTGGGAGGCGCACCGCAAGCAGGTCGCCGAGGCCGCCAAGGCCGACGCCGAGGCTGCGACGTCCGAGTCCGCTCCCGCCGCCGGTGGCCCCGTGCCGTCGACGTACTCCTCGTCGACCGACGAGGCCGCGGGCACGCTGGCGTCCGACGAGGCGCTCGCCGCTCTGCGCGAGAAGCTCACGGGCAACTGAGTCACCTCTGACCGTCCGGGAGCGTGCTCCCGGACGGTCGAGACACCGGGCCGGTCACCTTCGGGTGGCCGGCCCGTCGTCGTCCGCGGCGGGACGACCCGCGCTCTTGCGCGCGGCGTCCGGCCGGCCGCCACGCACGGAGAGGTTCCGCGGGGGCGCGGTTCGCGCTGGGCAGGCAGGATGGGTCCATGCAGCGGATCGGTCTGACAGGCGGGATCGCGGCGGGAAAGTCCGTGGCCGCGCGGCGGTTCGACGAGCTCGGTGCGGTCGTGATCGACTCCGACGTGCTCGCCCGCGAGGCGGTGGCGCCCGGGTCCGAGGGCTTGGCCGAGGTGGTCGAGACGTTCGGCGAGGCGGTCCTCGACGCGGACGGCGGCCTCGACCGCACCGCGCTGGCGGCGCTCGTGTTCGGCGACGACGAACGGCGGCGCGCGCTCGAGGCCATCGTGCACCCCGTGGTCCGAAGGCTCGGCGCGGAGCGTGAGGCCGCCGCGGCGACGGCCGACCCCGGCGCCGTCGTCGTGCACGACATCCCGCTGCTGGTCGAGACGGGGCAGGCCGACTCGTTCCACCTCGTCGTGGTGGTGCACGCTCCCGCACTCCTGCGCGTCGAGCGCCTCGTCCGGCTCCGCGGGATGGACCGGCAGGCCGCCGAGGCCCGCGTGGCCGCGCAGGCGAGCGACGAGTCGCGCCTTCAGGTAGCGGACGTCGTGCTCGACGGTTCGGGCACCGACGAGGAGCTGCGTGCGCAGGTCGACGACCTGTGGGACCGCCTGTGCGTCGAGCGTGCCCAGGAGCGTCAGGCCGAGCAGGCGGACGCGCAGCACGGCTGAGCCGGCCCGCGCCGCGCAAGTCCCGCTTCCGGGGCATTCCGCGCCCGACCGCCTACCGCTAGTGTCCGCAGCAGGCAAGGGACGAACCGCCCGATGCCTGCGGGGGGCTCAACCCTGACGTGCCGCGTGTCGATAGATGCCACAAGCCGGTGCCGATGGGGTCGCCGCGAGAAGGAGGTACGAGCTGATGGTCAAGCCCGTTCAGACACGGGCGTCGGTCTCGGTCGCATCGACGCTGCTCTCCGAGGCTCGGATGCTGGAGCTCGCCGAGAAGGCCTCGACCGCCACCGACGACGCATCGGGTCGTTTCCGCGTCGAGGGCCGCACGCCGCACACGACGACGTTCTCCCTGCGTGACCACCTCGACGGCTCCGAGGTGCTGCGGTTCGAGACGAAGACGGATCGCGCCGTCGGTCGGACCACGGCGCGCACGGCGATCACGTTCTTCCGGACCAAGGAGGGCGGCCTGGCGGGCCTCGTGCCCGAGGCGAAGCGCAAGCTGCTCGGCTTCCGGGCCTACACCGACTTCATGGACTGGTACGTGCTGTCGATCGTGCGCGAGGACCCGAACGCGATCGTGACGGTCGTCGACGGCAAGGACTGACACCATCGGGCCGTGCGCTGCTCTCGCATCGCCGTCCTGGACCTCGACGCTCCCGCCCCGAGCGTGGGCTGCCGCTCACCGCTCGGGGCGGGTGTGTCGGTGGTCCGACGTACGGTGGTGCCATGCGTCCAGTCACGGAGCTCCAGCGCACCGTCGCACCGTTCGAGGTCATCTCGGAGTACACCCCGTCGGGTGACCAGCCTCAGGCGATCGCGCAGCTCGCCGCGCGCCTGAACGCCGGCGAGAAGGACGTCGTCCTGCTCGGGGCGACGGGGACGGGCAAGTCGGCCACCACCGCGTGGCTCATCGAGCAGGTGCAGCGCCCCACGCTGGTCATGGCGCCCAACAAGACGCTCGCCGCGCAGCTCGCGAACGAGTTCCGCGAGCTTCTCCCGAACAACGCCGTCGAGTACTTCGTGTCGTACTACGACTACTACCAGCCCGAGGCGTACATCGCGCAGACGGACACCTACATCGAGAAGGACTCGTCGATCAACGACGAGGTGGAGCGCCTGCGGCACTCCGCGACGTCGTCGCTGCTGACCCGGCGTGACGTGGTCGTCGTGGCCTCGGTGTCGTGCATCTACGGCCTGGGGACGCCGCAGGAGTACGTGGACCGCATGGTCACGCTGCGGGTCGGTGAGCACGTGGACCGCGACCAGCTGCTGCGACGGTTCGTGCAGATGCAGTACACGCGCAACGACATGGCGTTCACGCGCGGCACGTTCCGGGTCCGCGGCGACACGGTCGAGATCATCCCGAAGTACGAGGAGCTCGCGATCCGGATCGAGTTCTTCGGCGACGAGATCGAGGCGATCGCGACCCTGCACCCGCTCACGGGCGAGGTCCTGCGGGCTGAGGACGAGATGATGATCTTCCCTGCGACGCACTACGTCGCGGGCCCCGAGCGCATGGAGCGCGCGATCGGCGGCATCGAGGCCGAGCTCGAGGCGCGGCTCGACGAGCTGGAGCGTCAGGGCAAGCTGCTCGAGGCGCAGCGCCTGCGCATGCGCACGACGTACGACATCGAGCTCATGCGTCAGGTCGGCTCGTGCTCGGGGATCGAGAACTACTCGCGGCACATCGACGGCCGTGCCCCCGGGACGGCGCCGAACACGCTGCTCGACTTCTTCCCCGAGGACTTCCTCCTCGTGATCGACGAGTCGCACGTGACCGTGCCCCAGATCGGCGCGATGTTCGAGGGCGACATGTCCCGCAAGCGCGCGCTGGTCGACCACGGGTTCCGGCTGCCCAGCGCGACGGACAACCGCCCGCTGCGGTGGGAGGAGTTCGTCGAGCGCATCGGTCAGACGGTCTACTTGTCGGCCACCCCCGGCGACTACGAGCTGTCCATGGCGGACGGCGTCGTCGAGCAGATCATCCGGCCCACGGGCCTCGTCGACCCCGAGGTCGTCGTGAAGCCGACGAAGGGCCAGATCGACGATTTGCTGGGCGAGATCCGGGATCGCGTCGAGCGCGACGAGCGCGTGCTGGTGACGACCCTCACCAAGAAGATGGCCGAGGACCTCACGGACTACTTCCTGGAGAAGGGCGTGCGGGTGCGATACCTGCACTCCGAGGTCGACACGCTGCGCCGCGTCGAGCTGCTGCGCGAGCTGCGGATGGGCGAGTACGACGTCCTGGTCGGGATCAACCTGCTGCGCGAGGGGCTCGACCTGCCCGAGGTCTCCCTCGTCGCGATCCTCGACGCGGACAAGGAGGGCTTCCTGCGTTCGGGGAAGTCGCTCATCCAGACCATCGGCCGCGCGGCGCGCAACGTCTCCGGCCAGGTGCACATGTACGCGGACAAGATCACGCCCGCGATGCAGCTGGCGATCGAGGAGACCGCGCGCCGCCGCGAGAAGCAGGTCGCGTACAACACCGCGCACGGCATCGACCCCCAGCCGCTGCGCAAGAAGATCGGCGACATCACCGACCTTCTCGCGCGCGAGGACGCCGACACCGCCGAGCTCCTGGGCGGCGGCGGGCGGCAGGCGAGCCGGGGCAAGGCGCCGGTGCCGGGCTTCGGTTCGCAGGCCGCGGTGCGGGACGAGCGGACCAGGCTGACCGGCGCCGCTGCCGGGGAGCTGGCGGGCCTGATCCAGGACCTCACGGACCAGATGCACGGCGCGGCGGCCGAGCTGCAGTTCGAGCTCGCGGCCCGCCTGCGTGACGAGATCTCCGGGCTCAAGAAGGAGCTCCGGCAGATGCAGGCCGCGACGGCGTAGCGGTCACCTCGACCTCCGGGACGCGGCGGATGGTGATCGACGGCACGCCGATCGCCGGCACGGTGGACAGCAGGTCGCCGCTACGTCGCATACGATGACCACCGGTGAAGGGGAGTACCCCACAATCGGCCGCGTCGTCATCACGGACCTCGCCGGTCGGAGCACCAGGCCACAGGGCCTGGCTCCGGACGGTCGGAGCCCGGTGCGGTCGGCCCGGGTCAGCGGGCGGGGGAGACCTTCGGTACTGACGCGCATCTCGTACCGGAGGAGTATCTCGTGGATGTCCCCAACGTCGTCTGGATCCTGACCGGCGTCGCCGTCGTCGGACTCATCGTCTTCGACTTCTTCGCCCACGTGCGCACGCCGCACGAACCGACCTTCCGTGAGTCGGCGTGGTGGTCGACGGTCTACATCGCGCTCGCGCTCGTGTTCGGCGTGGGGCTCGGGGTCGTCGCGGGCTGGGACCTCGGCGCCGAGTACTTCGCGGGCTACGTGACCGAGAAGAGCCTGTCGGTCGACAACCTCTTCGTGTTCCTCATCATCATGACGAGGTTCGCGGTGCCGCGAGCCTTCCAGCAGAAGGTCCTGCTGGTGGGCGTCGCGATCGCGCTGGTCCTGCGCACGATCTTCATCCTGCTCGGCGCGGCCGCGATCGAGCAGTGGTCGTGGGTCTTCTACGTGTTCGGCGCGTACCTCGTCTACACGGGCGTCAAGCTGGCCCGTGACCACGCCGACGAGGCGCCCGACGACGCGGCCGGCAACGGCTTCATGGTGCGCTTCGTGCGCCGGGTGCTGCCGACGACGGACGAGTACCACGACGACCGCCTCACGGTCCGCATCGACGGCCGCCGCGTGCTGACGCCGATGCTCCTGGTGATGGTGGCGATCGGCTCGACGGACATCTTGTTCGCGCTCGACTCCATCCCTGCGATCTACGGTCTGACGTCCGAGCCGTACATCGTCTTCACCGCCAACGCGTTCGCGCTGCTCGGCCTGCGCCAGCTCTACTTCCTCATCGGTGGCCTGCTGGAGCGGCTCGTCTACCTGTCGCAGGGGCTCGCGGTGATCCTGGGCTTCATCGGCATCAAGCTCGTGCTGCACGCGATGCACACCAACGAGCTGCCCTTCATCAACGGTGGCGAGCACGTCGAGTGGGCGCCGGAGATCCCGATCTGGCTCTCGCTCACCGTGATCCTCGGGACGCTCGCGATCGCCACGATCACGAGCCTGATCAAGACGCGCAACGACCAGCGCACCGAGCCGGCGGTCCCGGCCATGGAGGAGTGACGTGGACGTCTCGCTGCTGGTCTGGGCGGTCTCGATCGGGATCGTCGTCGCACTGCTGGTCGTCGACATCGTCGTCGTCGGACGGCGTCCGCACGTCCCCAGCACCGCCGAGTGCCTGCGCCACCTCGCGTTCTACGTCGGTCTCGCGATCGCGTTCGGCCTGGCCGTGTGGGCGACGTCGGGCGGGCAGTACGCCGGGGAGTTCTTCGCGGGATGGCTGACGGAGTACTCGCTGTCGGTCGACAACCTGTTCGTCTTCATGCTCATCATGTCGCGGTTCGCCGTGCCCCGGCCGTACCAGCAGACGGCCCTGCTCGTCGGGATCGTGCTCGCCCTGGTCTTCCGCACCGCGTTCATCCTCGCGGGCGCCGCGATCGTCAGCACGTTCAGCTGGGTGTTCTACCTCTTCGGGGCGTTCCTCGTCTGGACCGGCTGGAAGGTCGGCAGGCAGGGCGCGCAGGACGAGCCGGAAGAGTTCCACGCGCCGTTGCTGCTTCGTCTGGTGGAGCGGTGGTTCCCGTCGACTTCCGAGTACCACGGGGTCAAGCTCACGGTGGTCGCGGGCGGCCGTCGCCTGATCACCCCCATGCTGATCGTGCTCATCGCCCTGGGGGCGACGGACCTGCTCTTCGCGTTCGACTCCATCCCGGCGCTGTTCGGGCTGACGAGCGAGCCGTACCTCATCATGATGGCGAACCTGTTCGCGCTCATGGGACTGCGCCAGCTCTACTTCTTGCTCGGCGACCTGCTCGCGCGCCTCGTGTACCTCAGCTACGGGTTGGCGGTCCTGCTCGGCTTCATCGGGGTGAAGCTCGTCCTCGAGGCGCTGCACGAGAACGAGGTTCCCTTCATCAACGGGGGCGAACCCGTGGCGTGGGCACCGGAGATCCCGATCTGGGCGTCGCTGCTCTCGATCGTCGTGATCCTCGGCACGACCGCCGCCGCGAGCCTGGCGAAGTCGCGCCGTGACGAGCGTCGTGCGCTGACCGACGCCCCCGTCTGAGGACGCCGCGCAGGGGTCAGCCTGCCCAAGGCCCCAGGACGAGGTTCCACTCGCGGACCTCGGTCGCGGCGATCAGACCCTCGAGGTGGAACGGGTCGGCCTCGAGCAGCGCCCGCAGGGCCGCCTCGTCGTCGGCCGAGAGGATGAGCAGGGCGCCGGGGGAGCCGCCGACGTAGGGGCCGGAGCCGCGCAGGGCGCCGGACTCGGCGAGCCCGGCGAGGTACGCGCGGTGGCGGGGGCGCACGACGTCGCGGACGTCGTCGCGCTGGTCGTACGTGTACTGGACGGCGAACATCGGCATGCGCCCCATCCTGCCCGACGGCGAGCCCGTCCGGGCGTGGTGCCTGCGCCGCGGGATGGCAGAGTGGCGGGATGACGACGAGCGTGACCCTGGCGGACGGCATGCGGATGCCCGTCCTGGGCTTCGGCGTGTACAAGGTCTCCGACGACGACGCGACCCCGGCGGTGGCCGAGGCGCTGGCGGCGGGCTACCGGCTCGTCGACACGGCGACGCTCTACGGCAACGAGGCGGGCGTCGGGCGAGCCGTCCGGGCGAGCGGCCTGGAGCGCGACGAGGTCTTCGTCACGACGAAGCTGTGGAACGACGCGCACGGCGACGCCGCCGAGGCAGCGTTCGCGGCGTCGGTCGAACGGCTCGGTCTCGGGGTGCCGGACCTGTACCTCATCCACTGGCCCGCGCCCGCGCGGGACCTGTACGTGCCGACCTGGCGCACGCTGCTGCGGCTGCGAGACGAGGGTCGTGTGCGGTCCGTCGGCGTGTCCAACTTCCAGCCCGCGCACCTGCGCCGCATCGTCGAGGACTCGGGCGAGGTGCCGGTGGTGAACCAGGTCGAGCTGCACCCCTACCTCCAGCAGCGCGAGCTGCGTGCGCTGCACGGTGAGCTCGGTGTGGTGACGCAGGCGTGGTCGCCGCTGGGCCGCGGCGCCGTCCTGGCCGACCCGGTGATCGGCGACATCGCCCGCACGCACGGCGCGACCCCCGCGCAGGTCGTGCTGCGCTGGCACCTCGATCTCGGCGTCGCCGTGATCCCGAAATCGGTCACGCCCGCACGGATCCGGGAGAACCTGGGGGCGGCCGACCTCGAGCTGACCGAGGAGGACCACGAGCGGATCTCCGCACTCGACCGCGGCGAACGGTCGGGGTCCGACCCTGACGTGGTCAGCTGACCGCCACCCACGCACCACCAGTCCACGACCACCACCCGCCGTCGCCGGCACCGACGGCCCGAACGCGAGGGGCAACCATGGCGCGCGAGCTGCGCACCCTGCTGACCGACGACCTGCTGACGCGCGTGCACGAGCGCGCCGCGGGCCACGACCGTGACAACACGTTCCCGCACGAGGACCTCGCGGAGCTCGTCGAGGCGGGCTACCTGAGGGCGTTCGTCCCGCAGCGGCTGGGCGGCTCGGGCCTCACGCTCGAGGAGGTCGCCCGCGAGCAGGTACGCCTCGCGGCGGCCGCTCCCGCAACAGCGTTGGCCGTCAACATGCACCTCGTGGTCACGGGCATGGCGGCGCTGCTCGTCGGACGCGGCGACGACTCGCTGGAGTTCGTCCTGCGCGACGCGGGAGCCGGCGAGGTGTTCGCGTTCGGCAACTCCGAGGCGGGCAACGACCTGGTGATGTTCGGCTCGCGGACGCGCGCGGTGCCGACGCCGGACGGCGGCTACCGCTACCACGGCACAAAGATCTTCACGTCGCTGTCGCCGGTCTGGACCCGCCTGGCGACGTTCGGCCTCGACGACTCCGACCCGTCCGACCCTCGGCTCGTGCACGGCGTCGTGAACCGGGACGGCACGTCGTCGAAGAACGACTGGGACACGCTGGGGATGCGGGCCACCCAGTCCGAGACGACCGTGCTCGACGGCGCCCACGCGCCGGCGGACCGGGTGTACCGCCGACTGCCGCCGGGCCCGTCGGCCGACCCGTTCATCTTCGCGCTGTTCGCCGTGTTCGAGATCCTGCTGGGCGCGGTCTACACGGGGATCGGGCGCCGCGCGATCGAGCTCGCGGTCGCGGCCGCGCGTCGGCGCACGTCGTTCAAGCACGACGGCCGGCCGTACGCCCAGGACCCGGACATCCGCTGGCGGATCGCCGATGCCGCGCTCCTCCAGGACGGCGCCGAGCTGCAGGTCTTCGCGCTCGCGCGGGACGTCGACGAGCAGATCGACCACGGCAGCCGGTGGTTCGCGCAGCTCGTGGGGCTCAAGGTGCGGGCGACCGAGTCGGCTCGCCAGGTCGTCGAGCTCGCGTTGCGGGCGTCCGGTGGGGGCGCGTACTTCTCCGGGAACGAGCTCGGCCGCCTGTACCGCGACGTGCTCGCCGGGATCTTCCACCCGTCGGACGACGAGTCCGCGCACGCGACCGTCGCCACCTCGGTCCTCGGCCCGCTGGAGGACTGAGGCGGCGGTCAGACCTCACCAGCCGCGGTCACGCCACTGGGCGAGGTGCGGTCGCTCGGCACCGAGCGTCGTGTCGCGACCGTGGCCCGGGTACACCCAGGTCGCGTCGTCGAACCGGTCGAACAGCCGTGCGGTCACGTCGTCGTACAGCGAGGTGAAGTCGTCGGGCGTCGTCGTCCGCCGGACGCCGCCGGGGAACAGAGAGTCGCCCGTGAAGACGTGGGCCCGGCCGGCGACCGCTCCCGGGCAGGTGACGTGCTCGGGCTCGCGGTAGACGAGAGCGACGGACCCGGGTGTGTGCCCGCGCAGCGCGACGGCCTCGAGCGTGAGGTGACCGACCACGACGAGGTCGCCGTCGTGCAGCACCCGGGTCACCGACGTGCCCGTGAGCTCGGTGATCGCGTCGGCATCGGGCGCCCCTGCAGCGACCTGGGCTCCGGTAGCGGCGACCACCGACGTGAGCGCCGCCAGATGGTCGCGGTGGCGGTGCGTCGTCACGACGACGTCGAGGCGCGCGGTCTCGTTGCCCTCGCGCACCAGCTCGAGCAGCCGGTCGGGGTCGGCCGCCGCGTCGACCAGCAGCTGCGACCCGCCGCGCCGGCACGTGACGAGGTAGGCGTCGTTGTCCATCGGGCCGACCGAGACCTTGCGGATCTCCACCTCGTCGAGCACCCGCAGCGCGGTGGGCCCGCCGGTGGTCACGTCTCCGGTATAGGCGGTCATGCACGTCCCCTCTCGCGTGCGGCCGCCACGGCGACGGCGTGCGCCTGCGCGGCCTGCACGAGCGCGAGGTGCGAGAGCGCCTGCGGGACGTTGCCCGCCATGCGACGACCCTGCGGGTCGTACTGCTCCGCCAGGAGGCCCACGTCGTTCGTCAGCCCGACGAGCGTGTCGAGCACGGCGCCGGCGGCGTCGACCTCCCCGGTGCGTGCCAGGGCCTCGGCCAGCCAGAACGAGCAGGCCAGGAACGGGTGCTCATGCCCGGCGACGCCGTCGTCGGTCCGCTCCGGCAGGTAGCGCAGCAGGAGCCCGGGAGCGACCTCGAGCTCGGCCCGCACAGCGGCGATGGTGGCCCGCACGCGCTCGTCGTCGGGCGGCAGGAAGCCCACGTGGACCATCTGCAGCAGGGCGGCATCGGTGTGCTCGGCACCGTACGACTGGACGAACGTGCGGCGGCCGGCGTCCCAGCCGTGCTCGAGGACGTCCGCGTGGATCCGGTCGCGCGCGAGACGCCATCGTTCGACCGGGCCGTCGAGGCCGTGCTCCTCGACCGCGCGGACCGCACGGTCGACCGCCGCCCAGGACATGACCTTCGAGTGCACGAAGTGCTGCGGCTCGCCGCGCACCTCCCAGATGCCCCGGTCGGGCGCGTCCCAGTGCTGCAGGAGCTCCTCGAGCAGGTGGCGCTGCAGCGACCACGCGGCGTCGTCCTCGAGGACGCCGGCCTCCCGCGCCGCGTGCAGCGCGCACATGACCTCGCCCAGGACGTCGTTCTGCACCTGGCCCGCGGCGAGGTTGCCCAGACGTACCGGCCGCGAGCCCGCGTAGCCGGGCAGGTGCGCGAGCTCGTGCTCGGGCAGGTCCCGGCCGCCGTCGAGGCGGTACATGATCTGCAGGTCGGCGGGGTCGCCCGCGACCGCGCGCAGCAGCCAGTCACGCCACTGCATCGCCTCCTGCGTGAAGCCCTGCTCGAGCAGCGCCTCGAGGGTCAGCGCGGCGTCGCGCAGCCAGCAGTAGCGGTAGTCCCAGTTGCGCTCGCCGCCGAAGTCCTCGGGCAGGCTCGTGGTCGCCGCGGCCGCGATCCCGCCGGTCTCGAAGTCGGTGAGCATTCGCAGGACGAGCAGCGAGCGGATCACCGCCTCCCGGTGCGGGCCGTCGTACCGCGTGTCGCGGGCCCACAGACCCCAGGCGATGCGGGTGGAGTCGACGCGCGCGGGCGAAGGCACGACCTCGGGCACCGGCTCCCACGAGGGGACCCAGGTGAGCGCGAGCTCCATGACCTGCCCGGCGTGGAGCTCGACCTCGTCGGCGTGACGGTGGTCGGCCGCGCGGGGCAGGTGCGTGCCGCGCAGGACGAGCGAGTCGGGGCCCGCGACGGCGCGGATCGCCGGGTCCGCGCCGCGGTTGCGCGTGACCCACGGCTGGATCGCGCCGTACCCGAAGCGCACGATCCACTCGTGCCGCACGTGCACCGTGCCGCGCGTGCACGTGACGTGACGCACGACGTCCGCGCGGCCGTCGGAGATGGGCATCGCGTCGACGACGACCGCGGCCCCGGTCGGGGTCTCGTAGGTCGTCTCGAGCACGAAGGAGTCGCCGAGGTAGCGCCGCGAGACGGTGTGCGCGTCCGGGACGGTGAGCAGCCACCGCCCGTTGTCCTCGGTGCCGAGGAGCCGGGCGAAGCACGCAGCGGAGTCGGCGTGCGGCAGGCAGAGCCAGTCGATCGAGCCGCGACGGGAGACGAGGGCCGTGGTGCGGCCGTCGCCGATCACCGCGTACTCGGCGATCGGGACGGGCAACGGCTCGGGGTCCGGTCCGGTGGCGGGTCCGCGTGCGGGCGCGTGGTTCGTCATGGTGGGACCAGCATGGATCGCCGTGCCGTGTCCAGCACGGTGGGCGCGGCGCGCGCGTGCCTCGTGTTCGGCACGACGAGGAGAGGAACACCGCGGTCGAACGGGTGTGCGAATGTCGGAGGTGGAACGTAGACTGCACGCCGTGAACGACCGTCTGGTGGTGCAGGGTGCCCGTGAGCACAACCTTCGCAACGTCGACCTGGACCTGCCGCGTGACCGGCTGATCGTGTTCACGGGCCTGTCGGGCTCGGGGAAGTCGTCGTTGGCGTTCGACACGATCTTCGCCGAGGGGCAGCGGCGGTACGTCGAGTCCCTGTCCGCGTACGCGCGTCAGTTCCTCGGGCAGATGGACAAGCCGGACGTCGACTTCATCGAGGGCCTGTCGCCCGCTGTGTCGATCGACCAGAAGTCCACCAACCGCAACCCGCGCTCGACGGTCGGCACGATCACCGAGGTCTACGACTACCTCCGTCTGCTCTACGCGCGCGCCGGCACGCAGCACTGCCCGGTGTGCGGTGAGCGCGTCACGGCGCAGACCCCCCAGCAGATCGTCGATCGCCTTCTCGAGCTCCCCGAGGGCACGCGGTACCAGGTGCTCGCTCCGGTGGTGCGAGGGCGCAAGGGCGAGTACGCGGACCTGTTCGCCGAGCTCCAGGCCAAGGGCTTCGCCCGCGCGAGGGTGGACGGCGAGGTGGTCCAGCTCGCGTCCCCGCCGGCGCTGGAGAAGAAGCTCAAGCACGACATCGAGGTCGTCGTCGACAGGCTCGTCGCCCGCGAGGGCGTCCAGCGGCGCCTCACCGACTCGGTCGAGACCGCGCTCGGGCTGGCCGGCGGGCTGCTGCTCGTGGACCTCGTCGACCGCGACATCGACGACCCCGACAAGGTTCGCCGGTTCTCGGAGCAGCGCGCGTGCCCGAACGACCACGCTCTGACGCTCGACGAGATCGAGCCGCGGACGTTCTCATTCAACGCGCCCTACGGTGCATGCCCCGAGTGCACGGGCATCGGCTCGCGCCTCGAGGTCGACCCCGAGCTGGTCGTCCCGGACGAGGACCTCTCGCTCGAGGACGGCGCGGTCGTGCCGTGGGCGCAGACGTCGTCGGAGTACTTCGGCCGCGTGCTGAACGCCCTGGCCGACGAGATGGGCTTCTCGATGACCGTGCCGTGGCGCGCGCTCCCGCAGCGCGCGAAGGACGCGGTCCTGCACGGCCGCAACCACGAGGTCCACGTGCGGTACAAGAACCGGTGGGGCCGCGAGCGGCAGTACTCGACCGGCTTCGAGGGCGTGATCACCTTCCTCGAGCGGCGGCACGCCGAGACCGAGTCGGACTGGAGCAAGGACAAGTACGAGGGCTTCATGCGCGAGGTCCCGTGCCCGACCTGCAAAGGCCAGCGGCTCAAGCCCGAGGTCCTCGCGGTCCTCGTCGGCGGGCGCTCGATCGCCGAGGTCTGCGACCTGCCGATCCGCGAGGCGCGCGACTTCCTGGACACGCTCGAGCTCGGCGAGCGCGAGCGCCAGATCGCGGCGCAGGTGCTCAAGGAGATCCAGGCGCGCCTCGGCTTCCTGCTCGACGTGGGGCTCGACTACTTGTCGCTCATGCGTCCGGCGGCCACGCTCTCGGGCGGCGAGGCGCAGCGCATCCGGCTCGCGACCCAGATCGGCTCGGGCCTCGTCGGGGTCCTGTACGTGCTCGACGAGCCCTCGATCGGGCTGCACCAGCGGGACAACCGGCGTCTGATCGACACCCTCACGCGCCTGCGCGACCTCGGCAACACGCTCATCGTCGTCGAGCACGACGAGGACACCATCAGGATGGCCGACTGGATCGTCGACATCGGTCCCGGCGCGGGGGAGCACGGTGGGCACGTCGTGCACTCGGGCGACCTGGCCGGCCTGCTCGCGTCGCGCGAGTCGGTGACCGGTGCCTACCTCTCGGGGCGTCGCCAGATCCCGATGCCGCAGAGCCGCCGGCCCGTCGACAAGGGTCGGGTCGTCACCGTGCACGGCGCGCGCGAGCACAACTTGCGCGGCATCGACGTGTCCTTCCCGCTGGGTGTGCTCACCGCGGTCACGGGCGTGTCCGGCTCGGGCAAGTCGACCCTGGTCAACTCGATCCTCTACACGGTCATGGCCAACGAGCTGAACGGCGCCCGCCAGGTCGCCGGGCGGCACAAGCGCGTGAGCGGCCTGGACCAGCTCGACAAGGTCGTCCACGTGGACCAGGGCCCCATCGGGCGCACGCCGCGGTCCAACCCCGCGACGTACACCGGCGTGTGGGACCACGTCCGGCGTCTGTTCGCGGAGACCACCGAGGCCAAGGTGCGCGGGTACACGCCCGGACGCTTCTCGTTCAACGTCAAGGGCGGACGCTGCGAGGCGTGCTCCGGTGACGGGACGCTGAAGATCGAGATGAACTTCCTCCCGGACGTCTACGTCCCGTGCGAGGTGTGTCACGGCGCGCGGTACAACCGCGAGACGCTCGAGGTGCACTTCAAGGGCAAGACGGTCGCCGACGTGCTCGACATGCCGATCGAGGAGGCGTCCGAGTTCTTCGCCGCCGTGCCCGCGATCAGCCGCCACCTCAAGACGCTGGTCGACGTGGGCCTGGGCTACGTCCGGCTCGGCCAGCCCGCTCCGACGCTGTCAGGCGGCGAGGCTCAGCGCGTCAAGCTCGCTGCCGAGCTGCAGCGGCGGTCGACCGGACGCACCGCGTACGTCCTGGACGAGCCGACGACGGGCCTGCACTTCGAGGACATCCGCAAGCTGCTCGGCGTGCTGCAGTCGCTCGTCGACAAGGGCAACACCGTGATCGTCATCGAGCACAACCTCGACGTCATCAAGAACGCCGACTGGGTGATCGACATGGGCCCGGAGGGCGGCTCAGGCGGCGGGTCGGTCGTGGCGGAAGGCACGCCCGAGAGCGTCGCGCGGGTGCCCGCGAGCCACACCGGCAGGTTCCTCGCCGAGGTGCTGGACGCCGGTTCGGAGGTCGAGCGCACCGCGGTCTCCGCCTGACGGGGCGGAGCGCGCGACGTCAGGCGTGCGCGAGCGGCTCGAACGTCACCGGCACCGGCTCGTGCCGGACGGTGAAGTTCACCGAACGGGCGATGAAGCAGTGCTCGTGCGCGCGGTGGTGCAGGTCCTCGAGGACGCCGTCGTCGATGGCCCGCCCGTCGGCGAGGACGTGGTTGCGCAGGACGACGCGCGGCCGCAGAACCACCTCGGTGAACTGCCCGTGCCCGGCGGACTCGATCCGCATCGTGCCCTGCGCGGCGTCGCTGTAGCCGACGACCACGACACCGGCCTTCGCGGCGAGGTGCAGGAACCAGAGCATGTGGCACTGCGCGAGCGCGCCGACCATGAGGTCCTCGGGCGACCAGCGGGCCGGGTCGCCGCGGAACGCGGGGTCGGACGTCCCGGGCAGCGGGAGCTTGTCGCCTGACGTGAGCTCGTGGTTGCGGCCGTAGGACGTGTAGGTCGAGGTCCCCTGGTCGCCCGCGCCGGTCCACGCCAGGTCCACCGAGTACGAGTGCAGCAGCTGCGCCATGTACGCACGCTAGTCGGGCAGGGCGCGGCCCGCGGGACGACGGGGTGTGTCGGCAGGGCGAA
>NZ_BJLQ01000011.1 GCF_006538725.1 Cellulomonas gelida | reverse complement strand
GCGGCGTCCGCCTCACGTGAGGGGCGGACGCCGCGACGGGGTCGGTCAGACGACGCGCAGCGTGCGGTTTGTCGCCGCGCTCGAGGCGATGTTCGTCGTCCCGGGGTAGGTGACCTTGACGGTGTACGTGCCCTTGGTCAGCGCCTTCAGCGAGACCGAGGCCTTGCCACCGGACAGCGGCGCGTAGATCGTGCGCCGGACCTTGCCGCTCTGCACCAGCTGGATCTTCGCCTTGCCCGTGGGGACCACACCGGTCGTGGTGCGGACCGTCACCTTGAGCGTCGCGATGCCGGTCCCGGCCTTCAGGCTCGTGCGGCTCAGCGTCGTCGTGATGCTGGAGGAGACCTTGACGACCTTCGTCGTCCTGGTCGCCGACGACGCCTTGACGCTCGCGCTGCCCGAGTAGGCGACGGCCACGGAGTACGACCCGACCGCGAGGCGCGGCAGCGTCACCGTGGCCGCGCCGGAGGCCAGCGTCACCTTCTTGGTCGAGACCACCGTGCTGCCCTTGCGGACGGTGACCGTCGCGGTGCCGGTGACCTTCGTCGTGCCCGCGGTCACCTTGACCTTCACGGCGTGCGTGGCGCCGTACGTCACGGACGACGAGAGGCTCACGGCGGTCGTCGACGCGACGGGCTTCTTCGTCACGACCACCCGGTAGGTCGCGGTCGTCGTGCCGTCCTGCGCCGTCACCGTGATGACGTAGGTGCCGTCGGAGGCCTTCGGCGCGACGACGACGGTGGCGTCGGCGTCGTGCGCGACCGCGCGGACCACCGCGCTGCCGGACGTGGTCTGCACCGCGTACTGCCGCACCGCGGGGCTGAACCCGGGGAGCGCGACGCCGTCCACCGTGATCGACGCGAGCGTCGCGTCGGTGCGCGGCGCGACGACCGCCGCGCTGGCCGGCGTGGTGCGCACCGAGACGTGCCCGGCGGCGTCGGTCGCGGTGACCTCGGCGGTCACCGTCAGCCCCAGGTCGGCGGCCCGGACGACGAAGGTCGACCCGGTCGCCCCGGCCACCGGGTCGCCGTCGACGAACCAGCGGAACCCGGTCGCCGTCCACTCGGCACCGGTGGGCGCAGCGGTCAGCGTGGCGCCGACCCGCGCGGCACCGGTCAGCGCCGGCACCATCACGGTCTGCGGCGTCACGTGGCGCAGCGTCGGGCGGATGGTCTGGAACAGGCCGTTCGCGCCGATGGTGATCCGGTCGAGCTTCGTCTCGCGGTAGTACCCGGTGCGCTGACCGGCCGGGACGCTCTGGGCGAACCGGTGGTAGGCGATGTACCAGTCGTCGGTGCCGGGGACGTTGAGGATCGACGAGTGCCCGGTCGCGTAGACGTCGAGCGCCGGGTCCTTGACGAGGATCTCGCCGCGGTAGGTGTACGGCCCGGCCATCGACGTCGCGGTCGCGTAGCCGACGCGGTAGTTCTCGCTGCCGGTGTCGTCGATCGAGTACGTGAGGTGGTACGTGCCCTGGCGGTAGTTCATGAACAGGCCCTCGCGGAAGTTCGTCAGCCCGCCGATCGAGATCGCGGACGTCTTGAGCGAGGTCATGGAGTCGTCGAGCTCGGCGTAGTACGGCGTGCCGTTGCCCCACATCAGGTAGTACTTGCCGGTCTGCGGGTCCTGGAACGCCGCCGGGTCGATCTCCTGGCCGTTGCCGGTGGAGCCCTTGAGCATCGAGTCGGGCTCCGCCGTGAACGGGCCTTGCGGGCTGTCCGCGATCGCGACCCCGATGTTCTTGGCGTTGTCACCGGGATGGTGGCCGGAGAAGTAGAAGTAGTACTTCCCGTCGCGCTCGATGATCGTCGGCGCCCACGCGTTGCCGGTGGCCCACGGCACGTTGCCGTTCGCGCCGTCGAGCGTGAGGAACGGCTCGGCCGCGCGGGTCCACGTGACCAGGTCCTTCGAGCTCCACGCGTAGAACGTGTTGCCGCCCCAGCCGGGCTTCCCGTCGGTGGTCGCGTAGATGTAGTACGTGTCGCCGAAGACCGCGATGTTCGGGTCGGCGTAGAAGTGGCCGCCGGTCGCGTCGACGAGCGCGGGGCCGTCGTTCGGCAGTCGCGTGGGGACCTGGAACGCGACGGGCGGCAGCGTGCGGGTGACGCCGGTGCGGTCGACGAGCGTGGCGGTGGCCGTGACGTCGATCAGCTCGTCCTGCTCGGACTGCGGGCGCGTGACCGTGCCGTCGGGCGCGACGATCCCCGCCACGTCGGCCGTCCACGTGACGCCCGGCGCACCGGGCAGCGACGCGGTGACCTGCGTGCCCGCGACCGCGGCGACGTCGGCCGCGAACGCCCCGGCGACCGTCGCGGAGTTCGAGCGGTACAGGTCGGCGACCTGCTCCGGGGTCAGCGCGGTCGCGTAGATGCGCGCCTGGGACACGCCCCCGACGTACATCGAGTCCGCGCCGTACGCCGAGCGGCCGATCGTGTTGAGGGTCTGCGTCGCGAGCTCCGCGGGCGTGACGACCGAGGCGTTCGTCGTGGACGCGACCTGCTCGCCGTCCACGTACAGCGTGATCGTCGCCGGCGAGACCGAGCCGTCGATCGTCGCGGTGAGGTTGGTCCACGTACGCGCGGGGAGCACGGCCGGGTCCTCGGCGCTCTGCTCGGCCGTGTACGTGGTCGCGGTGATCTTGGTGCGCGCGTGGCCGTTGCCGGTCGTCGCGAACCAGTAGCCCTGCGTGCCGGTCCCGCCGATGTTCCACAGGAAGTTGTTGCGACCCAGCGAGACCGGGTCCGCGCTGGTCTCGATCGAGACGGTCGCGCTGCGGGCGCCGACGAGCAGGTTGTTCGGCAGGGAGACGTAGCTGCTGCCGTCCAGACGCAGGCCGTGCCCGCCGATCCAGGCGGCGTTCCCGACGACGGTCGCATCCGCGTCGTTGCCCGAGCCGTCGGCCGCGACGGTGCCGCTCGTCTCGTCGAACGCGTAGTGCGCGACGAGACGGTCGGCGCGCTGCGCGGGGACCGTGACCGCGTAGGTGGCCGCGTCGGTGAGCCCGCGCGTCGCGTAGCTCACCTGCAGGGTCACCAGGGCGTCGGGCTGGCCCGCCACGGGCCGCACGACGACACCGTTCGCACCGATCACGGCCGGGTCCGACGACGTGAGCGTGACACCCGGAGGCAGCGCCAGGCTGCGCGTCGCCCGGCCCTCGCCCGCCACGACCCGCAGCGCCTTCTCGACCTGCGCCCGCTGCGCGGCGAGCGCCTCGGCGGCCTGCTCGTCGGCGATCGCATCCGCCTCCGCGGCCGTCAGCGCGTCCGAGTAGACGCGCAGGTCGGCGACCTCACCGCTGAACCGCGCGTCGTCGGCGTACGCCGACCGGCCCAGGTAGTTGACCGCGTGGCTCCCGAACTGCCCCGGGGTCACGGTGACGTTCGTGGCCTGCGCGGCCTGCACGCCGTCGACGTAGAGCGTCAGCGTCTGGGAGTCGGCGTCCAGGACGCTCGTCATGCTGTACCAGGTGTTCGCGGCGAACGCGCTGGTCGCGCGCGCGTCCCGCTCGTTCTGCCAGTTGGTCGACGTGATCTTGGTCCGCGCCTGCCCGGTGTGCACCGCGCCGAACCAGTAGCCCGTCCCACCGCCCGACGCGCTCACGCCGACACCGCCGAACGTCCACACGAAGTTGTTCGCCAGGAACGCCGCCGCGTCCGCGCGCACCTCGACCGACACGCTCGCGCTCGACGTCCCCGCGAGCAGCGACGGCAGGGTCACGTACGCGTCCGGCCCGAGCAGCAGCCCGCGCTCCCCCGCCGCGACCCGCCCGACGACGGTCGCGTCACGTCCGTTGCCGCTGACGTCCGGCACGGTCGACGAGCCAAGGTCCGCGAAGTCGTAGTGCGCCACCAGGGCGTCGGTGGGCGGCCCGGCCGGCTCGGCCGCGGTCGCGGGCATCGCGAGCCCGGCGATCACGAGCCCCGCGAGCGCGGCCGCGCTGGTCGTGCGGGTGAGGGTGGAGCGCATCGTCTTCCTCTCGTCGCTGCTGCGCACCGGTGACGTCACCGGCGCATGCCACAGGACGCGCTCGCGCGCGCCAAGGGGCGGCCGCCCCGGAGGTTTGCGGCCCTCCGGGGCGGCCGGGCGGGTCAGCGACCCGCAGGGTGAGCGCTGTGGGTCCGCGACGCGGTCGGCGGTTGCTCGCGCGCGCAGCGCTCGTGTGGTCCGTCGTGCTTCGTGGTTCGGGCTTCGTGGTTCGTGCTTCGTCGTGCGCCTGGTCGTGCGTGTCGCGTCGGGGGGCTGACCGTGCTCCTTCGCAACGGTCCGCGACGTCGTCGTCGGCTGTACCCGGGCAACTGTCGTCCGGTTGGCGGCGATGTTAACGCTCACACGCCGCGAAGGGAAGGCCGCGCGCGCCGGCTGGGCCGACCGGGCGACCGTCTCCGGGCGCGGGACGCACGGACGGCAACTAGGGTCGGCTCTTTCGGGTGACCCGATCGTGGGGAGGTGGTCGTCGTGGGTACGAGAGCCGGGACGTTCGTCGTCGGAGTCGGCGTCGGGTACCTGCTGGGCACACGTCGCGGGCGCGAGCTGCTCGGCAAGGCGGGCGGCAAGGCGGGCGAGGTGTGGCGGCACCCGCGCGTCCAGGAGTACGTGCAGGACGTCGAGGTGCAGGCCAAGGAGTTCGCCAAGGCGCAGGGCACCGCCCTCAAGGACAAGGCGTTCGAGGCGGCCCGCTCGGCCACGGGGACGTCCGGCGACGATGCGCCGAGCGTGGTCGTCGAGCCGGACACGCGCTACGACATCTGAGCCACCGGCACCACGCGCGCGGGACTGCGGGGCGCGCTCCGTCTAGCGCGAGACGAGGGCGAGCCCGTACGTACGCGCCGCGGTGCCCGAGCGGACCGCGGCCAGGTCGTCCCCGTCCAGTGCCCGCTCCAGCGCCGCGTCGACGGCCGCCCGCGCGCGTCGGCCGGGATCCGCGAGCAGGCACACCGGCCAGTCGGAGCCGAGCATCAGGCGCTGCGGCCCGAACAGGTCGAGCGCGACGTCGACCACCTCGCGCACGTCGTCGGCGTACGACGGGCCGGGACCGTCAGTCGCGTACAGCCCGGACAGCTTCGCGACGACGAGGGGGTTGCGCGCCACCTCAGCGAGCGCGGCGCGCCACCGCGCGAGCCCGGCCCGGTCGCCGAGCACGGGCCCGCCGAGGTGGTCCAGCACGAGTCGCAGCCCAGGGTGACGCTCGCCGACCGCGGGCAGCACAGCAAGGGCGGCCGCACCGGCGGCCGGGTCCACCGCGATCGATCCCGTGACGAGGATCCCCCCGGAGCCGCCGAGCGTCGTGCCGTTCGGGGGCATTCCTTGCAGGGGCGTGCCTTGCAGGGGCGTGCCGTCGACCGCCGAGCGAGCGGGCGCCCTGCGCACCGTCGTGCCGTCCGAGGTCACGTAGTCGTACGGCAGGTCGAGCCGCTCGAGGACCCCGAGCCCGGCGTCGGTCTCGGGCCGCAGCACCCAGCCCGGGTCGCGGCGGTGGTGCTGCAACGTGCGGACGCCGACGACGCGCGTGCCCGCCGCCGTGGCCATGCCCCGCGCGCGCTGCACCTCGTCCGCCACCTCGTCGGGCCGGTCCAGCGGCGCCCACACGACGAGCCCCGCGACCCGCGCCTCGTCGCGCGCGACCGACGCCATGACCTCGACGTCGCGCGGGTCGTCGCATGCCTGCACGAGCACGGCGCGCACGGGGTCGTCAGCCGTGCACCCGTCGTCCTCCTGCTCGTCGTCGAGGTGCGCCGCGAGGTCCGGGTAGGTGAACGCCCCCGTGAGCGGGCCCATCCGCGGGCGCAGCCACGGGTACCGCACCCACGCCGGGTCCCAGACCTGGGCGTGGGCGTCGATGATCACGGCACCACCTTGGCCGACTTGCCGCTTTTCGGGTAGAGGGTGGGGCCGACGGTCTCACCGTCCTGCTGTGCCGCGTGACCTGCGGCGCAGCAGGACGAGGCCGACCGTCCTACTGGCCGCGGTCGCCGGCCCGGCCGACGAGCACCGAGCACCGCGCGTGGTGCACGACCGCGGACGCGGTGGACCCCATGACCGCGCGGCGCAGGCCGCTCAGCCCGCGGGTGCCGAGCACCACGAGGTCCGGCTCGGTCTTCTCGATCATGCCGAGGATCGTCGGGCGCACGTCGAACGAGACCGTCATGGGGACGGCGCCGACGAGGAACGTCCGGACCTCCTGCGCGCCCGCCGCGCGCAGCTCGTGCGCGGCCTCGATCATCGCCGCGCGCGGGTCGCCCTGCGCGGTGTCGACGCCCATGACCGTCACCGCGGCGTCGCGCAGCAGCGGCAGGCTGCCGAGCGTGCGCACCGCGTCGAGCGCGTCGGGCGAGCCGTCGGCGCAGACCAGCACCGAGCGCACCGGCTCGGTCGAGCGCGCGATCAGCACGGGCGTGAGCGGACGGTGGGCGGAGACGAGCCACTCGGCGGTGCTGCCCAGGTGCAGACGCTTGAGCAACCCGTGCCCGCGCGGGCCGATCACGATCAGGTCGGCGTCGTCGTACCCGTCGAGGACCACACGCGGGTCAGCCTCGGCCAGCAGGTGCTCGACCGGGACGTCCGGCTCGGTCAGCGCGCGCGCCGGCTCGGGGTGCCAGGCGTGCGGTGCGGCCTGGTCGCTGGGCGAGCCGTCCTCGCGGGGTCGCGCGGTGATCGCGGTGACACGCCAGCCCGACCAGGGCTGTGCCGCGACCCAGGCCCACACGTCCGCCGCGGAGTCGGTGCGGTCGTCGCCGACCACCAGCCAGGGGCGAAGGTCATCGGGACCGTGCGTCGTCGCCTCGTCGGGACGAGGTGTCGTCGTGGGGGTGCTCATGGCCGCCACTCCTTCACGGGCAGCCGCGCCGCGGCAGTCGTCCAGTCGACGGCTCGGGACCGCCACGCGGGACTGCTCTCCCTTCGGTTGTACCTCCGGCCCCCGTGCCGGGTATGGGCCCTTCGGCCCGGTCCGTCCGCTCGCCTGGTGCGCGCCGGGCGACCGGCGCACCCTGAGGGCATGCCCCTCGAACACGGCTACGGCGTGCTGGTCGGCACCCTGACGTCCCACGAGCGCGACACCCCCGACAACCAGGGGCGGTGGTTCCACGTCAACCTGCAGGTGCAGACGCCGGCGGGCAGCTACCGGTGCGCGGTCGACGTGGACTCCGCGAAGTCCGCGATCGGGGTGCAGTGGCGCACGTTCGGCGTCTCGGCCCGGGATCTCGGGCCGGTCGCGACCATGACGCCCGGCTTCCACTTCCTGGCGAGCAACCCGACGAGCGGGGCCGTGGACCTCATCCGGCACCCCGCGTTCCGCCCCCGCGGCGGGTGCCTGTTCGTCACGGCACCGCCCGCGTGGCTGCAGGCGATCATCACGTGGCTCGCCGAGCACGCCTGGACCGCGGGCGACAACGTGGCCGCGGCCACCGCGCTCGAGTCGGTGCTGCAGGTCGGGGCGCGCACGCTCGTCTTCGGCGAGCCGTTCACCAGCGGGCTCGGCGTGCACAACATCCACCAGAACCAGGGCGACCCGGCCGGCTCGCAGTGGTGGGACGACAACGCCATCTGGCAGGACGGCGCGACGCTCGTGCTGCGCCCCGACGGCGGCTACGCCGTGTTCGTCTCGAAGTTCTCGTCGCAGTCCTCCGCGACGGACGCCGACGGCCACCCACTGTGACCGCGAACCGACGCGAGCGGCCCAACACTGTGGGCGGAGCCCTAGCGTCACCTTCGACCGGCGCCTGGCTAGGTCCCCCGAACGCCTAGTGGCTCAGGGCGTCGCGCTTCGCCCCATACACTTCCGCTTCCTCAGCAGACTTGGCGCGCGGCCGGCGCCGCCTGTTCGGATACCCCGACCACATCTCTAGGAACGGGCTGCGGAATCGACGCGTAAAACGCAATACCTCCGTTGGTTCTCCAATCGCGGCCGAACGAACGGCGTAGAACGACTCCGACATGCCCGGCAGACCCATCCAGTCAAAACGCGTCGGTCGGGAGAACGAATGTTCTAGGCCCCGTGGGCCCGAGTAGTAGAAGACACTCCGGCCCCACTCGTCACGCGTCATTCGGGCCGGGCGGAAAAGCAGCCGACACAGACCTAGTGTCTCTATGCGCGTAACAGCCTGACGAATTGCGTCGAGGGCGGACTCGAGACGCGAGATTGCACGTACCGTGCGGCGGTAGTGCGCATACTCGTTCCGCACCGAATTCACCTCCGCGGAGGTCAACACTTGTGTGATCTCGCGCAATCCGGTGATGATTCTGTCCCGGCTCGGTGGCGTCAGGTTCAGGAACATCACCGTCGAGTTGAGTAGGAAGGACTTCAACTCAGTCTTACCATCGTAATCCGGAAGCTCCGACGGCGGACGCTCATAGTCTACGGGCGTCGCGACACACGCCTCTAGCCGGCCGGCAAGAGCACTAAACCCTGAGATCAGGTTTCCAAGATCGACACGTTCAGCACTGTAGTTCGATGAGCCGGCCGGACTTGGCGCGATTTCATTCATCAGGGCAAGCCCGGCCGCGCGGTCCGCTTCGTCATCGTAACTAAACGGGGCATCGGCGTCGAGATGGTCCGTGAGTAACGCCCAGGAGCTAAACGCCAGCGCGTCAACTAGGAGGCCTTCCAGGCTCGCGAAGTACGGAGTTGCCGCCTCGATGAACCTCTCCGACCCGCCGATCTCCGACGACTGCGTCAGGGACCATAGCCGCTCATGCCGTGCCCAGAAGTCTTTATGCGGGTCCTCTTCGCTTGGCACGGGAAAGCCCAGCTTCCAGAGAATAGTATCGATGAGTTCTCTGTCCGAGAGCCCGCCATTCTCTTCGAGCCCGACCTCCTCGCACGCCGCGATCATGTTTGTCTTCCGCGCGAGCACCATGCGCTCAAGGGCCTCACGGGGAGCTCGGCGCTGGAAGAAGTACTCAAGCCGTTCATCGAGGTCGGGGATCTCAAGGCCTCGCAGTTGCCACTCGAGTTCCTCGACGTCCGTGTCAGCTTCGCGCACGTAGAGCGCATCGAGTAGACGTCGCTCTCGAAGCAATGCGAATCCAGGCTCATCGGACGAGAACCGGATGCCGTGACGGCCCAACTCCGGCGCGAGGCCGAACGCGCCCGACCGCATGCCGAACGAGACGACCGCCCTTCGTACCTCGCCAGGCGGAACTTCGATTACTCCGTCCCGTACTAACCTGTCGACGGCTATTCGCAGTTCCGATTCGCGCGCGAAGAGCGCAAGTTGCAGAAGTTCCGCACGTCCGAGGTCGGCGACTGCGGTGTTCGCGTTCCGAACGTCGAGGAAACCGGCGACGTCCGCGCGCAACCGCCCCTTGCTTGTGTCGAGAAGAGCCCAGATCAGGGCGCGAAGCTCGTCCAGGGCGAGGGCGTCGCCTATTAGTGGGATCAGCGTTCCCGCGCGCTGGTCGCCGTAATATGCCGATGTCGCGCCACTCACCTCAGTCGCAAATGCCCACCACTCGGCCGCCTCCCCATCCATCGAGCTGAGGAGATCTTCGAGCTTCTCACGATCACGATTTACTGCCGCAATTCTACTCGTTTCGAGGTAAATCGGATGCAGCGCACGGCAAATTGCGCGGGAACAATGGTAGCCGCTCACCCGGCGTTTGGACTGCAGGCTTCTTGACGTTCCAGCCCGTCGGACGCCGTAAGGACCAGTCGTGAAGCGTCCAAACTGAAATACGCCGACCGGTAGCGCGTCGAGGAGTCGGAGCGTCTCGTCGAGGGTGAGTATGTCCTTCTCGTCCTCGAAGAGTTCGGCATACCGGTCGTATAACTCAGGGCCGAAGACGAACGGCAGTTGGATTCGCCCCTCCAGAACCTCTTTACTGATCGCCCTTGCGAGTTCGTCGGGATCCGTCTTCTCGATATCAATGAAGAGTTCATCGTGCCCCAGCGAGAGCGCGCACATCAACTTCGCTTCCTTCGCCGCGACGCCCTCTTTCGTAACAAGCTTGTCACGGAGCGCAACGCCTGCCGCGGAGAGCGTGATCGCGTTACGCAGATCGTCCGAGATCGTGTAGCTGTCCGCGATTACGCATCCGCCCAGTAGGTCCATAAGGTCGCAGATCTCGACGAAACGGCCCCGCCAGGCCGAATCCGGATATGCCGCCTTGAGCTCTTCGACATTGCGGTGAGGCATCCGTCCTCCGATCATTGACAGGACGGTACCGCTCCGCTTCACCTCCAGGTAGGCCGTTACCGGGTGGTCTTCGTAGCACTACCAGCGCCACCGACTCCGGGCCTCTTAGGCGCCGACGTAGGTCGCCAGGTGCTGACCCGTGAGCGTCGAGCGGTCCGCGACGAGCGCCGCGGGGGTCCCCTCGAACACCAGCCGACCGCCGTCGTGGCCCGCACCGGGGCCCAGGTCGATGATCCAGTCCGCGTGCGCCATGACCGCCTGATGGTGCTCGATGACGATCACGGACTTGCCGGAGTCGACGAGACGGTCAAGCAGCGCCAGGAGCTGCTCGACGTCCGCGAGGTGCAGGCCGGACGTCGGTTCGTCGAGCACGTACACGCCGCCCTTGTCGCCCATGTGCGTCGCGAGCTTGAGGCGCTGACGCTCGCCGCCCGACAGCGTCGTGAGCGGCTGGCCCAGGCTGAGGTAGCCGAGCCCGACGTCGGCGAGCCGGTCGAGGATCGCGTGCGCGGCGGGCGTGCGCGCGTCCCCCGCGCCGAAGAACTCCTCGGCCTGCGTCACCGACATCGCCAGGACGTCGGCGATGTTCTTCCCGCCGAGCGTGTACTCGAGCACCGCGGCCTGGAACCGCCGGCCCTCGCACACCTCGCACGTGGTCGTGACGCCCGTCATCATCGCGAGGTCCGTGTAGATGACGCCGGCGCCGTTGCACGTGGGGCACGCGCCCTCGGAGTTCGCGCTGAACAGCGCGGGCTTGACGCCGTTCGCCTTCGCGAACGCCTTGCGGATCGGCTCGAGCAGCCCGGTGTACGTCGCGGGGTTGCTGCGCCGGGAGCCGCGGATCGCGGTCTGGTCGATCTCGACCACGCCCTCGCGCCGCGCGACCGACCCGTGGATGAGCGAGCTCTTGCCCGAGCCCGCCACACCCGTCACGACGACGAGCACGCCGAGCGGCACGTCCACGTCCACGCCCTGCAGGTTGTGGGTGCTCGCGCCGCGGATCTCGATCGCCCCGGTCGCGGTGCGCACCGTGTCCTTGAGCCGGGCGCGGTCGTCGAGGTGCCGACCGGTGAGGGTGTCGCTGCGCCGCAGCGCGTCGACCGTCCCCTCGAAGCACACCGTGCCGCCCTGCGTCCCGGCGCCGGGCCCCAGGTCGACCACGTGGTCCGCGATCACGATCGCCTCGGGCTTGTGCTCGACCACGAGCACGGTGTTGCCCTTGTCCCGCAGCTGCAGCAGCAGCTCGTTCATGCGCTGCACGTCGTGCGGGTGCAGGCCGATCGTCGGCTCGTCGAACACGTACGTGACGTCCGTCAGCGACGACCCCAGGTGCCGGACCATCTTGGTGCGCTGCGCCTCGCCCCCCGACAGCGTGCCCGCGGGGCGGTCGAGGCTGAGGTAGCCGAGCCCGATGTCGACGAACGAGTCGAGCGTCTCGCCGAGCGAGGTGAGCAGCGGCGCGACAGTCCCCCACGGGATGGCGGAGCCATCCTTCCCGTGGGAGGTACCCCCAGGCTCGTCGAGCCCGCGCACCCACGACGCGAGGTCGTTGATCTGCATCGCGCACGCGTCGGCGATCGAGATGCCCGCGATCTTCGACGAGCGGGCGCCCTCGTTGAGCCGCGTGCCGTCGCAGTCCGGGCACGTGGTGAACGTGATCGCGCGGTCGACGAACGCGCGGATGTGCGGCTGCATCGCCTCGCGGTCCTTGGACAGGAACGACTTCTGGATGCGCGGGATCAGGCCCTCGTACGTGACGTTGATGCCCTCGACCTTGATGCGCGTCGGCTCCTTGCGGAGCAGGTCGTCGAGCTCGCGCTTCGTGAACTGGCCGATCGGCTTGTCCGGGTCGAAGTAGCCGCACTCGCGGAAGATGCGCCCGTACCAGCCGTCCATCGTGTAGCCCGGGATGGTCAGCGCGCCCTCGTTGAGCGACTTGCTCGCGTCGAACAGCGCCGTCAGGTCGAAGTCGGTGACGCTGCCCATCCCCTCGCAGCGCGGGCACATGCCGCCGATCTGCGAGAACTCGCGACGCTCGGTCTTCTTGCCGGACGCGCCCTCGATCGTGATCGCGCCCGCGCCGCTCACCGACGGGATGTTGAACGCGAACGCCTGCGACGAGCCGATGTGCGGCTGCCCGAGGCGGCTGAACAGGATGCGCAGCTTGGCGTTGACGTCGGTCGCGGTGCCGACCGTCGAGCGCGAGTTCGCCCCCATGCGCTCCTGGTCGACGATGATCGCGGTGGTCAGCCCGTCGAGCACGTCGACGTCCGGGCGCGGCAGGTTGGGCATGAATCCCTGCACGAACGCGCTGTACGTCTCGTTGATCATGCGCTGCGACTCCGCGGCGATCGTCGAGAACACGAGCGAGCTCTTGCCGGAGCCCGAGACCCCGGTGAACACCGTGAGCCGCCGCTTGGGCAGGTCGATGCTGACGTCCCGCAGGTTGTTCTCGCGCGCGCCGCGCACCCGGATCAGGTCATGGCTGTCGGCGGCGTGCCGCCCAGGGGCACCCTCGCTCGTCGTCGTTGCTGGCGTCATCGCTCGCGTCTCCCTCGCTGCGCACCTCCCGACGGAGGACCGGTCCGTCGGAGCCGGCGGTGGCTCGTCGTCGCGGCCACGCTAGCGCGCACGACCGACACGCGGTTCAAGGGCCACCCGGCCCCAGGGCGTGCCGCGGAGCGGGGCTAGCGGCTCTCGGGCTCGTCGTGCCCGCGGTACTCGAACGAGCGCACGACGACGTCCCCGCGCTCGGCCACGACGCCCACCATGCGCCCGGTGAACCCGGCCGCGACCTCGGTGGACAGGTACCGGCCGTCGAGCCGCCCGAGCTCACGCCGCCCCGCCGCGCTCTCGACGCGCGCGACGACCTCGTCGGGCCCGCGCTGCGGGCTGAAGACCCCGAACGGCGAGGCACGGACCTCGAGCTCGAGCACGGCGTCGTCGTCCAGCGGCGCCTCGCCCAGCACGGAGGTGAGCGAGCCGATCCGGGCGACCGCCCGCACCGTCGACCCGTCGACCTCGAGGGTCACCGCGTGCGTCGCGTCGAGCCGGATCTCGAGCCCGCCCACGCCCGCGGACGCCTCGACGCGCGCGTGCGCGACCACCCGGTTGTGCTCCTGCCGCCGCCCGACGAACGTGCGCCCGCTCGGCGTCGCGGTCAGTCGCCACGTGCCGTCGCCGGCCGGACGCAGCACCTCGTCGGGGAACACGTGCGCGCCCACCCACTCGCCACCGAGCTCGGCGCCCAGGTGCTCGCGCGCAGGCGCGATCGCGGCGGGCTGGATCGGGGTCGTCGGCACCGGCCAGCCGTCGCGCCACTCGACGTCCGCGGCGAACGTCTCGCGGCCCAGCACGTGCCACGAGGGGAAGTAGCCGCGCGGCCGCACGGCCAGGAAGACGATCGCCCACGAGCCGTCGGGACGCTGGACGAGGTCGGCGTGGCCGGTGCTCTGGATGCTCGCGTCGGTGCTGCGCGCGGACAGCACAGGGTTGGTCGGGCAGGGCTCCCACGGGCCCGACGGCGACGGTCCGCGCGCGATCGTCACCATGTGCCCGGCGGCTGTCCCGCCCTCCGCCGCGAGCAGGTACCACAGGTCCCCGACGCGGTAGAGGTGCGGCCCCTCGACGTGCGCGCCACCCGTGCCCGCCCAGGTGAGCTGCGGCTCGGTGAGGAGGTCACCGGTCACCGGGTCGAGCTCGGCCTGGCGCAGACCGGCGTCGCACCACGTGATCAGGCAGCGGCCGTCGTCGTCCCACGCGATGTCCGGGTCGATGCCGCCCGCACCCTCGATCCGCACCGGCTCGGACCACGGGCCCGCCGGGTCGTCCGCGGTCACCAGCAGGTGCCCGGGCCCGTCGGACACGTTCGTCGTGATCATCCAGAACCGGCCGTCGTGGTGCCGCAGCGTGGGCGCGTAGATGCCGCCGGACGGCTTCGCGTCGGCGACCCGCAGCTGCGACGGGCGCGACAGCGCGTGGCCGATCAGCGTCCACGTCACCAGGTCGTCGGACCGGAAGATCGGCACCCCCGGCGCGTACTCGAAGCTCGAGCACGCGAGGTAGTACGTCTCCCCCACGCGGCACACGGACGGGTCGGGATGGAACCCGGAGATCACGGGACGCGTCGGCATCGGCACGACGAAGAGCCTGCCACGCCCGCCGCCGCACACCGGGCGGGGTTCCGGCGCGTCCGCGCGACGATGCGCTCTGCACGGCCACGGCCCAGCGCGCGGCGCTGTCTATCGTTGCTTTTCGAACGATAGCGCCTAGGATCGCCGTATGAGCGTGGCGGTGACGACTGAGACGCAGGTGGGCACGGCCGTGCGCGCGCAGCGCCTGTCCCGCGAGCTCGACCAGCGCGACCTGGCCGAGCTGGCGGGAGTCGGAACGAGCGCAGTGCGCCGCCTGGAGTCCGGACAGGGATCGACGATGCGCACGTTGCTCGCAGTCCTCGCCGTCCTCGAGATGCCCCTCACCCTGCCGACCGCCGAGCACCAGCCGCCCGTGAGTCGGCGTGTTCGCGGCAAGACCCACGGACGTCCCGCGCTGGAGCGCCGCGAGGAGAAGATCTCCCTGGAGCTGCACCGTGCGGTCGCGCGGCGGCTGCGCCACGACGGCCCGAGCGTGCGGGCCAAGGCGAGGGCGAACCTGCCGAGGATCGAGAGCAAGGTGCACGGGCGGCAGGCGGTCGACTGGGTCCGTCAGTGGCGCGACGCGCTCGACGGGCCGACGCATGAGCTCCTCGACCTGTTGGTACGTGAGGACGAGCACGGCATCGACATGCGCCAGGTCTCCCCGTTCGCCGGCGTGCTCAGCGACGACGAACGCACCGCAGCGATCCGCAAGGCCCGCCAGTGGTGAGCCGGTCCGATCTCGAGCACGCCATCCGCGCATCGACCAGGATCGTGCAGCAGAAGTCGGTCATCATCGTCGGCTCGCAGGCGGTGCTCGGATCTTGGGACGAGGATGAGCTGCCCGCCGAGGCCACCCTCTCGGTCGAGATCGACGTGTGCCCGATGCACGACGACGACGCGGAGTCCTTGGCAACCGAGCTTGACGCCCGGATCGGTGAGCTCTCGAGCTTCCACGAGACCCACGGCTTCTACATCCAAGGCGTCGGCCGACGCACCGCGCTCCTGTCAACCGCGAGAAGGACCACACCTATGTCGGGGCACTGATCCAGGCGCGGTTCGTCGATCCGAACACCGTCTGGGATCGAGTCACGGCGACCGACACCGACGCGCAGCGCATCGAGGCGGCGCAACGCTGGCTCCTTCAGCACTGCCAGGTCTGGCGCGCCACGGGCGAGGTCTCCCGGGCGCCGTCGCACGGCCCACGCTGAGGCCTTCGTCGCAGACCGCCGAGCGAGGTTCCACCGCAGGCTCGGGCGGGCAGCGGGCAAATCTGGGCGACGGTCGGGGTGTTGCGTGCCAGCATTCCTGGCGTTCCCGACATCAGATCGAAGAGAGCCCAGTGCCCGTGCGCGAGCCGTCGTCGCCTCGTCCTGCCCCGTTCAGCGCCTAGTCGCTGACGCCGAGGGCCTGCCCGCCGAGTTGCGCGTCGCGAACTACCTCGTCGACGACCTCGGCCGCGAGCACGACGCCGCGCTCCTCCTCTACGAGGACTTCTGCGCCCTGAGCCCCGCGCAGCGCGGCGGGCTGCTGCGGCGCACGCGCGAGGCGCTGCGGCCCGGCGGGGCGTTCGTCATGGACGTCACGGCCGCGCCCCGGTTCGCCACCGAGCACCCCGGCGCGCGGCACGAGCGCGACCTCGACGGTGCGGGTGGAGAAACGCGCGCCAGGCGTGACCTTCTCCACCCACACCGTCGGTGGTCGGTCAGCGGGAGCTGAACGCCGCGTCGAACGCCGCCGACGGCGGGTCGAAGGCGTTGCGGCGGACGAACTCGAGGGCCTCGGGGGCGCCCACGAGGCGGTCCATCCCCGCGTCCTCCCACTCGACCGAGATCGGGCCGTCGTAGCCGATGGAGTTCAGCGCGCGGAACGCGGCCTCCCACGGCACGTCGCCGCGGCCGGTCGAGACGAAGTCCCACCCGCGGCGCAGGTCCGCCCACGGCAGGTGCGAGCCGAGCCGCCCGTTGCGACCGTTGCCGAGCCGGAGCTTCACGTCCTTGCAGTCCACGTGGTAGATCCGGTCGCGGTGCTCGAGGATGAAGTCGACCGGGTCGAGGTCCTGCCACATGAAGTGGCTGGGGTCCCAGTTCAGGCCGAACGCCTCGCGGTGGCCGATCGCCTCGAGCGTGCGCTGCGTCGTCCAGTAGTCGTACGCGATCTCGGAGGGGTGGACCTCGTGCGCGAACCGCACGCCGACCTCGTCGTACACGTCGAGGATCGGGTTCCAGCGGTCGGCGAAGTCCTGGTAGCCCGCGTCGACCATCGCAGCCGAGGCCGGCGGGAACATCGCGACGAACTTCCAGATCGACGAGCCCGTGAACCCGACGACGGTCTTCACGCCCAGCTTCGCCGCGAGGCGCGCGGTGTGCTTCATCTCCTCCGCGGCGCGCTGCCGGACGCCCTCGGGGGCACCGTCGCCCCACACCTGGTCGGACAGGATGTCGCGGTGCCGGGCGTCGATCGGGTCGTCGCAGACCGCCTGGCCCTTGAGGTGGTTGGAGATCGCCCAGACCTTCAGGCCGTAGCGGTCGAGGATCGCGAGGCGGTCGGCGACGTACGCGTCGTCGTCCCAGCGCCACGGGTCCAGGTGGTCGCCCCAGCAGGCGATCTCGAGGCCGTCGTAGCCCCAGCCGGACGCGAGGCGCGCCACCTCCTCGAACGGCAGGTCGGCCCACTGGCCGGTGAACAGGGTGATCGGGCGGGTCATCGTCAGGCCTCCTGCGTCTCGATCGGGGTCCACGTGCTGTCGGCTGCCGCCGAGCGTTCGACGGCGTCCAGGACGCGCTGCACCTGCAGTCCGTCGGCGAAGGTCGGGGCCGGGTGGTCGCCGGCGGCGATCGCGCGGACCAGGTCGACGGCCTGGTGGGTGAACGCGTGCTCGTACCCGAGCCCGTGGCCCGCGGGCCACCACGCGGCGACGTACGCGTGCTCGGGCTCCGTCACGACGATCCGGCGGAACCCGGCGGTGACCGCGGGCTCGCTCGCGTCGAAGTAGTGCAGGACGTTCATGTCCTCGAAGTCGAACGCGAGCGAGCCCTTCGAGCCGTTGATCTCGAGCCGGATCGCGTTCTTGCGGCCGTAGGCGAACCGCGTGGCCTCGAACGTCGCGAGGCCGCCGCCGGACATGCGGGCCAGGAACACCGCGGCGTCGTCGACGGTCACCGGCCCGGTCGCGCCGGAGGACGACGACGAGCCGGACAGGCCCGTGAACTCGTCGGCCACCGGGCGCTCGTGGACGAACGTCTCGAGGATCGCGCTGACCCCCGTGACCTGCTCGCCCGTGATGAACTGCGCGAGGTCGACGACGTGCGCGCCGATGTCGCCCAGCGCACCCGAGCCTGCCTTCTGCTTGTCGAGACGCCAGGACAGCGGCACCGACGGGTCCGCGATCCAGTCCTGCAGGTACTGCGCGCGCACGTGCCGCACCTGGCCGATCCGTCCCTCGACGACGAGCGTGCGCGCGAGCTGGATCGCCGGGACGCGGCGGTAGGTGAAGCCGACCATCGCGACCTGCCCGGGCGCGGCGGCGGCCGCCGCGGCCATGGCCTCCGCCTGGGCGACCGTGTTGGCCAGCGGCTTCTCGCACAGGACGTGCTTGCCCGCGGCGAGCGCGGCCAGTGCGATCTCCTCGTGCGTGTCGCCCGGCGTGCAGATGTCGACGAGGTCGACGTCGTCGCGCGCGACGAGGGTGCGCCAGTCGGTGGTCGTCTCGCGCCAGCCGAGGCGCGCGGCGGCGGCGCGCAGCTCCGGCTCACGGCGTCCCGCGACCACCGCCATGTCGACCTCGAGCGGCAGGTCGAAGAACCGCGGCGCGGTGCGCCACGCGTGCGAGTGGGCGACGCCCATGAAGGCGTAGCCGACCATCCCGACGCGCAGGCGGGGTCGGGCGGTGCTCGGTGCGGTCACGGGTCCTCCTCAGGAGCCGGGGTGGGGCGGCCGGGTGCGGCCGCCCCACCGGGAGCGTCAGGACTCGAAGGCCGTCGGCAGGTACTGGTCGACGTTCTCCTTGGTCACGACCGGCGCGTACAGCTGGATCGTGCGCGGCACCTCGACCTCGACCAGGTCGCTCATCGACTTGCCCTGGACCAGGAGCCGCGCGAGCTTGATGCCGTCGGCCGCCTGCGTGGACGGGTAGATGACCGTGGCCTTGAGCACGGTGTCGTCGGCCTTGATGGCCTCCATGACGTTCTTCGACCCGGCGCCGCCGACCATGAAGAACTCGTCGCGGCCCGCGGCCTCGATCGCCGCGAGGATGCCGACGCCCTGGTCGTCGTCGTGGTTCCAGATCGCGTCGAGCTTCGGCGCGGCCTGCAGCAGGTTCGCCGCGGCGGCCTCGCCGCCCTGCACGGTGAAGTCGGCCGCCACGCGGTTGGCGACCTTGAGCCCGCACTCGCCGAGCGCGTCGGCGAACCCCTGGCTGCGGTCCTGCGTGAGCGGCAGCGAGTCGATGCCCGCGATCTCCGCGACCTTCGCGTCGGCCTTGCCGCCGAGCTGCTCGCAGATGAACCGGCCCGCGCTGATGCCCATGCCGTAGTTGTCGCCGAGCACGGTCGTGCGCGCCGCGGTCGGGTCGTCGAACTCGCGGTCCACGTTCACGACGACGATGCCCGCCTGCATGGCCTTGATCGCGACCTCGGTCAGCGCGGCGCCGTCGAACGGCAGCAGGACGATCGCGTCGACCTTGTCGTTGATGAACTGCTCGATCTGGCTGATCTGCAGGTTCACGTCGTTCGTGCCGTCGGCGACCTTGAGGTCGATGTCGGGGTACTGCTTGGCCAGGTCCTGCGCGGACTTGGTGATCGAGCCCATCCAGCCGTGGTCGGCGGCGGGGGCGGAGAAGCCGATCGTGACGGTGTCGCCCTTCTCGTCGTTCTCCCCGCCCGGCACGACGGCGGCCTGCGTGGTCGCGTCGTCGGTCTCCTGCGGCTCGTTGGACGTGCAGCCGGCCACGAGCAGCGACGCGGCGGCCAGCGCCCCGGCGGCGGCGACCCAGCGCCGGCTCAGACGTGCGGACATGACGATCCTCCTTGATCGGTGGTGCGCGAGTGGTGCGCCGGGCGGGAGCCGGCGCGAGCTGGGGTCGTGGCGAGGCGGCTACGTGCCGGCCCGGGAACGGTCGGCGAGCCGCTGCTGCAGCAGCACGGCGCCGACGATGATCGCGCCCTTGAACACGGACTGGGCGGAGATCGACAGGTTGTTCTGCGTGAACACGTTGGTCAGCGTCGTGAAGATCAGGACGCCCAGGACGGTGCCGACGATGCTGCCGCGGCCGCCCGCCAGGAGCGTGCCGCCGACGACCACCGCCGCGATCGCGTCGAGCTCGTAGAGCATGCCGTTGGTGGAGCTGCCCGCCGTGGTGCGGCCGAGCATCATGACGCCGGCGATGCCCGCGGCCAGGCCGGACAGCGCGAACAGGTACATGGTGTGGCGCTGGACCTTGATGCCCGCGAGACGCGCTGCCTCGGCGTTGCCGCCGACGGCGACCGTGCGGCGCCCGAACGTGGTGCGGTTGAGCAGCACCCACCCGGCGACGGACACCACCGCGAAGATCCACACGAGCACCGGCACGCCGAGCGGGTCCGCGCGGAAGAAGTCGAGGAAGTCGCGCACCCGCACCACCTGCGTGCGGCGGTTCGCGATCACCTCGGCCAGGCCGCGCGCGGCGACCATCATGGCGAGCGTCGCGATGAACGAGACGACCTTGCCGTACGCGACGAGGACGCCGTTGATCAGCCCCGCCCCGACACCCACGCCGAGCGCGACCAGCACCATGACGATCCAGTGCGAGTCCTCGGCCATGGTCTGCGTCGCGATCGTCGACGCCCACACCGAGGCCAGGCCGAGCACCGAGCCGACGGACAGGTCGATGCCGCCGCCCGTGATGACGAACGTCATGCCGATCGACAGCACGCCGAGCACGGACGCGAGCCGCAGGATCGTCAGGAGGTTGTCGAGCGTGGCGAACCGGTCACCCGCGGTGATGATCCCGACGAGGCAGATCGCCACGAGCGCGATCACCAGCCCGAGGTTGCGACCCGCGGGGCCGTGCAGCAGGCTGCGGCGCCGCCGTGGCTGTGATCCCGGGGCCGACGCCACGGTGCCCGGGGCGGGCGCGTCGCTCGCCGCGACGTCGTGCTCGCTCATGCGGCACTTCCTTCCATGACGAGGTCGAGCACGCGGTGCTCGTCGATGTCGGTGGCGGGCCCGGTGTGGACCACCCGCCCTTCGGAGACGACGAGGACGCGGTCGGCCAGGCCGAGCACCTCCTCGATCTCGCTCGAGACGACGACGACCGCCGTCCCTGCCGCGGTCAGCTCGGCGACGAGCGCGTAGATCTCGGCGCGCGCGCCGACGTCCACGCCGCGCGTGGGCTCGTCGAGGAGCAGCACGCGGCAGCCGTGCACGAGCCAGCGCGCGAGCACGATCTTCTGCTGGTTGCCGCCGGACAGCGTGCGCGCGTGCCGGGTCACGTCCGCGGGCCGCACCTCGAGCGCCTCGACCTGCGCGCGGGCCTGCTCGCGCTCGGCGGTCTCGTCCAGGAAGCCGCCGCGCGCGGTGCGGGTGAACGTCGAGAGCGTGACGTTGCGGTAGACCGGCTCGTCGAGCAGCAGCCCCTGGCTCTTGCGCTCCTCGGGGCACAGCCCGATCCCGGCGGCGACCGCGTCGGCGACCGATCCGGTCCGCACGCGCCTCTCGCCCACCCGCACGGTCCCGCTCGTCGCGCGTCGTGCGCCGAACACGGTCTCGAGGATCTCGGAACGGCCCGAGCCGACCAGGCCCGCGAGCCCGACGACCTCGCCGGCCCGCACCGAGAACGACACGCTCTCGAACGCCCCGCGCAGCGCGAGGTCCGCGACGTCGAGCACCACGGGCGCGTCGGCGGCGACGGGAGCACGGCGCGGGATCGCGTACTCGACCGTGCGGCCCGTCATGAGCCGGATGAGGTCGGGCGTCGGGGTCGTCGCGGGCAGGCCCGAGGCGACGGTCCGGCCGTCCTTGAGCACCGTGATCCGGTCGCCGATCTGCCGGATCTCCTCCAGGCGGTGCGAGATGTAGACGACCGAGACGCCCTGCGCGGTCAGGTCCCGCACCACGCGGAAGAGGTTGGCGACCTCCTCGGAGTCGAGGACCGCCGAGGGCTCGTCCATGACGATCACGCGCGCGTCGTGCGACAGGGCGCGCGCCATGCTGACGATCTGCTTGCCCGCCGCGGACAGCCGCCCCACCTCGCGGTGCGGCGGGATCGAGGAGTGACCCAGCCGGGCCATGAGCTCGCGCGTGCGCTGCGTCGCCTCCCGGCGCCGCGTGAACCCGCCGCTCGACAGCTCGTGGCCCAGGTAGATGTTCTCGGCGACGGACAGGCCGTCGACCACGTCGAGCTCCTGGTACATCGTCGCGATCCCGAGCCGCAGCCCGGCGACCGGGTCCGCGATCGTCACGACCTCGCCGTCGACGACGATCTCGCCCGCGTCCGGCTGGTGCGCGCCCGCGAGCACCTTGATGAGCGTCGACTTGCCCGCGCCGTTCTGGCCGAGCAGGCAGTGCACCTCGCCCGCCCGGACGTCGAGCTCGACGCCGTCGAGCGCGCGGGCGCCGGGGAACTGCTTGACGATCCCCCGCATGACGAGAAGCGGAGCCTCGGGACGCGGCGCTGCGTCCGGTGCGCCCGGGATCGGGCGGTCTGCGTCGACCATGAGGATGAACGTAGGGTCACTTCTGCTCAGCGTCAAGCAAAAGTTGCCTATTGCGGATCAGAGTTGCACGATTGCGATCCACAGAAGCGGTGCCCTTACGCGCGCACGCCAGGACGAACGTGCCGCCGACCTGCTGAAACGGAGTGGTTCACTGTGCGCATGGACGAGCAGACCCGCGCGCCGCGTCCCAGCGGCACGGGCGAGCTGTTCCAGCTCCTGCGCGACGGGCAGCCCCGGACCCGGTCCGACCTCGCGTCCGTGACCGGCCAGTCACGCTCGACGATCGCGACGCGCGTCGACCTGCTCCTCTCGTCCGGCCTGGTCAGCCCGGCGGGTGAGGCGTCGTCGACCGGCGGCCGCCCGCCCGCCACGTTCGCGTTCAACCCCGCCGCGCGGGTCGTCCTGGCGGTCGACCTGGGCGCCACGCACGCGCGACTGGCCGTGACCGACCTGGCGGGCACGGTGCTGGCCGAGCACGGCGAGCCGATCTCCATCGGCGCGGGACCGGCCGTGGTCCTCGACCGCGTCGTCGAGATCGGCCTGGACCTGCTCGTGGCCGCCGGCCGCCCGCAGAGCGACCTCGTGAGCGTGGGCGTCGGCCTGCCCGGGCCGGTCGAGCACTCGACCGGCCGTCCGATCAACCCGCCGATCATGCCCGGCTGGGACGACGCCGACGTGCCCGGCCTCCTGCGGTCCCGCCTGCACGTCCCGGTGCTCGTGGACAACGACGTCAACCTCATGGCGCTGGGTGAGCACACCTCGCAGTGGCGCGGCGTGGACCACCTGCTCTACGTCAAGGTCGCGACCGGCATCGGCGCCGGGATCATCTCCGACGGCGCGCTGCGGCGCGGTGCGCAGGGCGCCGCGGGCGACCTCGGGCACGTCGCGGTCCCGGGCGGGCAGGACCGGCCGTGCCGGTGCGGCAACACCGGGTGCCTCGAGGCCGTCGCGAGTGGTCCGGCGATCGCCGGCGAGCTGCGGGCACGGGGCCTGGACGCGACGACGAGCGCCGACGTGGTCGCCCTCGTGCGCGCCGGCGACCTGACCGCGAGCCACGCGGTGCGCGACGCCGGGCGCAGCATCGGCGGCGTGCTGGCCGCGTGCGTGAGCCTGCTCAACCCGTCCGTGATCGTCGTCGGCGGGCAGGTGGCCGAGGCCGGCGAGCACCTCATCGCGGGCATCCGCGAGGTCGTGTACCGCCGCTCCCTGCCGCTCGCGACCCAGCACCTGCGCATCGTCGCGACCCGGACCGGCGCCGAGGCCGGCGTCCTGGGCGCGAGCGCCATGGCGGCCGAGCACGTGCTCTCGGCCGCCGCGATCGACACCCTCATCGCCTGACCCGTCCAGAGAGATGGCCGCCTGCCTCGTCCGGGCACCTATACATCGTGTGTATACGTAGTGTGTATAGTCGCCCTGTGAGCATCGCACCCGCCCTCCTCGGGCTCCTGCAGACCGGGCCTCGGCACGGCTACGACCTCAAGCGCGCCTACGACGAGCGCTTCGGCCACGACCGCCCGCTCGCGTACGGCCAGGTGTACGCCACGATGGCCCGCCTGCTGAAGAACGGGCTCGTCGAGGTGGAGCTCGAGCCTGGCGACGGCCCGGACCGCAAGCGCTACGCCATCACCGACGCCGGGGTCAGCGACGTCGAGCAGTGGCTGTCGCGCCCCGAGAAGCCCGAGCCGTACCTGCAGAGCACGCTCTACACGAAGGTCGTCCTCGCGCTGCTCACCGGGCACGAGCCGACCGACGTCCTGGACACGCAGCGCGCCGAGCACCTGCGCCTCATGCGCGAGCTCACGCGCCGCAAGGCCGAGGGCGACCTCGCCGACCAGCTCGTGTGCGACCACGCCCTGTTCCACCTCGAGGCGGACCTGCGCTGGCTCGAGCTCACCGCCGCCCGCCTCGACCAGCTCGCCGCCTCGGTGCGCGCGTAGCCCACCCGACCACCAGCACGCGCTCGAACCCGCACCCACTCCAGGGGGATCTCGTGACCACCGCACCAGTCACCACCGGCCCCGGCGCCGTCATCCCGTCGTCCGGACCGCTGCTCGTCGCTCGCGACCTGCACGTCGAGTTCGGCCCGACCACCGCGCTCGCCGGCGCCTCGCTCGAGGTCCACGGCGGCGAGGTCCTCGCGCTCATGGGGCCCTCAGGCTCGGGCAAGTCGACCCTGCTGCACTGCCTCGCGGGCATCCTGCGGCCGGACTCCGGGACGGTCGCGTTCGACGGCCGCGACGTCACCGCGATGTCCGACGCCGAGCGCAGCGCGCTGCGCCGCTCCGAGTTCGGGTTCGTGTTCCAGTTCGGCCAGCTCGTCCCCGAGCTGACGTGCGTGGAGAACGTCGCGCTGCCGCTGCGCCTGGCCGGCGTCACGCGCCGCGACGCGCACCGCACCGCGCGCGAGTGGCTCGACCGGCTCGAGGTGCCCGACATCGCCGACAAGCGACCCGGGCAGGTCTCGGGCGGCCAGGGGCAGCGCGCCGCGGTCGCCCGCGCGCTCATCACCCGGCCGCGCGTCGTGTTCGCCGACGAGCCCACGGGCGCGCTCGACTCCCTCAACGGCGAGCGCGTCATGCAGCTCTTCGTCGCCGCGGCCAAGGACACCGGTGCGGCCGTCGTGCTCGTCACGCACGAGGCGCGCGTCGCCGCGTACTCCGACCGTGAGGCCGTCGTGCGCGACGGTCGCGTGCGCGAGCAGGTGCCCGCATGACGCCCGGTCGCAGCAGCGCGCCGGCCGACCTCGCGCTCGGCGTCCGCATGAGCGTGAGCGGCGGCCGCTCCGGCTGGGCCAGGCTCGGACTCATCGCGACCGGCCTCGGGATCGGGGTGGCGATGCTCCTGCTCGTCGCGTCGTTGCCGACGGTCCTCGACACGCGAGCAGAGCGCGATGCCGCCCGCTCCCCCGGCACCGAGGTCGTCGAGCCGGGCGACGACACGCTGCTCGTCAAGCGGTTCGCCTCGGACGTCGCGGCCGACCTCGTCGTCGGCTACCTGGTGCAGCCGGAGGGCGCGAACGCCCCGCTGCCACCCGGCGTCGACCGCGTCCTCGCGCCCGGCGAGGCGCTGATGTCGCCCGCGCTGCAGCGCGTCCTGGACTCGCCCGAGGGCGAGCTCCTCGACGGGCGCTGGGGCGACCGGGTGGTGGGGACGATCGCACCCGAGGGCCTCGTCGGGCCACAGGAGCTGCGCGTCTACGTGGGCACGGACCAGCTCACCGGCGACAACGCGCAGCGCATCAGCGACTTCGGACGCGCCGTGCGCGACGACGGGGCGGACGCGACGACGATGCTCATGGCGCTCGTCGGACTGACCGGCCTGCTCGTCCCCGTCGCCGGCTTCATCGCGACCGCTGTGCGGTTCGGCGGCGAGGCGCGCGACCGTCGTCTCGCAGCCGTCCGCCTCGCGGGCGCCGACGCGGCGACCACGGGACGCATCGCCGCGGGCGAGACCCTCGTCGGAGCGGTCGGCGGCCTGCTCGTCGGCGGGTTGCTGTTCCTGGCTATGCGCGCGGTGGTCCCGCCACTGGTCCCGTCGTCGCTGACGTTCCACGGCGCCGATCTGCGGCCCGTGCCGGTGCTCGCCGCGCTGGTGGCCGTCCTGGTCCCCGTCGCGTCCGTGCTCGTCACGCGGTCCGCGCTCAAGCACGTCATCGTCGAGCCGCTCGGCGTCGTCCGGCGCAGCACGGTCGTCCACCGGCGCCTGTGGTGGCGCGTCGCGGTCCCGGTCGTCGGGCTCGCGCTCATGCTGACCCCGCTGCTCAGCGGCGGGACCGGCTCCTTCGGGGACTCGCAGGGTCTCGTGCTTCTCGGGATGGTGCTGCTCCTCGTCGGCGTCGCGCTCCTGCTCCCCTGGCTGCTCGACGTCACCGTGCGCCGGCTGCGACCCGGGGCGCTCTCGTGGGACCTCGCGCTGCGTCGTCTGCAGCACGAGAGCGGCACGGCCGTCCGGGCAGTGTCCGCGGTCGTCGTCTCGGTCGCCTCGCTCGTCGCGGTGCACGGGTTGCTCGGCAGCGAGACGGGGACCCCGGGTTCCGAGGACGGGCGGTTCGAGGCGGTGGTGTACGACGACCTCCCGGGCTCGGACGGTGCCCACTGGGCGTCCGCGCTCGCCGGCATCGAGGGCGTGCAGGGCATCGAGACGCGCGTCATGACGTCGGCGGAGCCCGTCGACGTCGGCGAGCCGATCGCCCTCGTCGTCGGCAGCTGTGCCTCCTTCACGGACACGACCGGTGCGACCACCTGCACCGACGGCGACGTCATGCTCGTCGCACCCCCCGACGCCCAGGCGCCCGCACCGGGCACCACGTACGTGCTGGGCGCGCCCGGCTCGGGCGCGTCGACCTGGTCCGTGCCCGCGGACGTGGCCACCGTCGAGCCCGAGTACCCGGACAGCGCGCCCTGGCTGTTCGTCACGCCGCGGGCGCTCGGCGACGCGGTCGTCGTGCCGTCCGGCGACTACGACAACGCGATCGTGACGATCGCGCTCGACCACGCCGCGCCCGACGTGACCGCGCACCTGCAGACCGCGATCGCGCAGATCGACCCGACGGCCACCGTCATCATCAACGACCCCGAGGCGACCAGCTCGATGGTCACGGGCATCCGTCAGGGGCTCATGCTGGGCACGGTCGCGCTGCTCGCGGTCGTCGGCGCGAACCTGCTGGTCACCACGGCCGAGCAGCTGCGCGAACGCCGACGCCCGCTCGCGGTCCTCGCCGCGTTCGGCGTCCGCCGCCGCGTGCTCGGGTTGTCGGTGCTGTTCCAGGTCGCGGTTCCCGTGGTCGTCGGGCTCGCGCTCGCGGTCGTCGTCGGCAGTGGCCTGGCCGTGATCCTGCAGGCCGGCGCCGACCTGCCGGTGAGCCTGGACCTCGCGGGGATCGGCGTCACCGCGGGCGGGGCCGCCGCCGTGGTCCTCCTCGCGACGGCGGCGCTCCTGCCGCTGCTCGGGCGGGTCACGCGCCCCGCGGGCCTTCAGGGCGAGTGACGCACCCTGCCCGTGGGCGTGCTGGGGGCGCCCACGGGCAGGTCGTCATGGTGACTTCCGTACCGGCTACGGATGCCGCGGGGCGTGCCCGGCGGTCAGGCTGGGCCGGTCCCGCGAGTCGACAGCCCGGAGGGCACGGATGGATCGGCAGCACGTCAGGGCGCGCGCGCAGGCCGCCGCGTCCGCGCTGCCCGTCCCACGACGCTCGTCGGAGCCGAGCCCGAAGGCGCCGCTGCTCCCCGCCCCGCTCCCCCTGTCAGCGGGCGCCACGAGCGCCCCGGCACCGGCGACGCCCGGCGGGCTCGGGGTCCTGCGCCGCTACACCGACCGCACGCCGTCGGCCGCCGCGCCGCCCGAGCCGCTGCCGATCATCCGCCGCGCACGCACGAAGCGGACCTCGAGGAAGCACTTCTCGGGGGGCGTGCGCAAGCACCGGCGGTCGAAGGCCGGCCGCTTCGACATGACCAGCGGCACGCGCTACGCCACCACCGACCGCACGCTCACGCTGAGCCAACGGGCCTCCGGCGGCTTCAAGCCCGACGCGCACACGACCAGTGAGGACTTCCGGTTCCGCTCGAACCCGACGACGGTCGGCGTGAGCTCGGGGTACCACGAGGCAGCGGTCACCACCGACACCTTCACGTTCTTCCGCAACGCCGACGACCAGGGCGACGGCACCGCGCAGCTCCCGGCCACGGCCAACACCGCACCGCTGCAGGCGCTGCAGGGTGCGATCGTCGACAAGAGCGTGCTCGACTTCCTGCTGGGCGCGGCCGACGGGTTCCGCACCGACACCGCCCTGACGATCCTGTCCGCACCCGACGGCGAGCCGGCCGGCCACTCCGGCTCCGGGATCAGCCAGTCCGGCCAGAGCGCCGCGCACGACCTGGTGCGCGAGGCGTGCGCGCGCGTCCTGCAGGATCCCGACACCGCGAAGGTGTCCCGCCAGGCCGTCACCGTCGCCCTCGGCGCCTACGTCGTCGGCTCGATCGCGCCCGGGGAGGTCGCCAGGCTCGTCTCGACCGACACCCTCAAAGCGGGCCCGGCCGCGATCGCGACCTGGGAGACGCGGCGCAACGAGGCCAAGGCCCGCGTCGAGGGTCTGTTCGCGACGCTGTCCGACGACGAGAAGACCTACGTCCAGCGGCACTCGCAAGCCTTCCTGACGTCCGCCGACCCGACCGGCGGGCGGCACCTCGGCCAGAACACCAAGCCCGCCTTCAAGCGCGCCACGTCGCTGCCACGCCTCGAGACCAACCACGGCACCGAGGTCTCGGGCGGCAAGTACGACCAGACGCGCGGCAACGAAGCCACGTCCGCTCCCTCGTTCGCCTCGGCGTCCGACGTCGGCGTCTACGTCACCCAGCCCTTCCGCCTCGACCGCTAGTAACCGACACGGCACCACCGGCATCAGTGGGCGAGCTCTCTCGGGTTCGTGTTCGTCGAGCACGCTCATCGTCCTGCACCGGACAGCGTCGCACCGGAGCGTCCTGAATGACGGTGCGGCCCGCGCGCTCCGTGCGGGACCATCGGCCCTCGTCGTCGTCCTCGCGCACGTGAGTCAATGGGCGGCGTCGCGTCGTCGACGGAGGAGATCGCATGCCCACGGCCGCCCCGGCCGCCGCCACCGCGCGCCGGTCAGGTCGCGCGGGTGCCGTGATGCGGTTCGGCGCCACCGGCGCGTCCGCCGCGCTGCTGTACGGCGTCGTCGCGCTCGCGCTCGGGACCGCCTACCGGTGGCCCGCGCAGGTCTCCCACCTCGCCGCCACGGCGGCCTCGACCGTCCTGGCCAGCTCGCTGCACCGCCGGTTCACGTTCCGCGCGACCGGGACGGCGTCGTGGCAGCAGGGGCAGACGGTCGGGGCGATCACAGCGGTGGTCGGGCTCGCGATGAGCACGCTCACGCTCGACGTGTGGCGGCACCTGGCCCCCGAGGCGGACCGGCTCAGCGGGGTCGTCCTGGTCTACGCGGTGAACGCGCTGATGGGTGTCGTCAACTTCCTCGTGCTGCGGCGTGCGCTCACGGGGCCGGCGCGCGGCGGCGCCGTTCGCGTCGCTTCCCTGCGCATGCGGTGACTCGCGTCCGTCGATGTGTACAGACGTGCATATCGACACCTAGCATGGGCTCCGTGACCCACGACTACTTCGCCGACGACCCACGCACCAACCGCGAGCGCATGCTCGCCGGGGACCTCTACATCGCCGACGACCCCGACAGCGAGCGCATCGCGCGCGAGGCGCTGCGCCTCTCCGACGCGTACCACCGCGCCGAGGTCGCCGGCGACCCGGACGCGCGCGAGCACCTCGTCGCACTGCTCGGCTCGCTCGGCGAGGGCGCGTACGTCAAGCCGCCGCTGTTCGTGGACTACGGCGAGAACCTCCACATCGGGGCGCGCACGTTCGCCAACTACAACCTGACGGCGCTCGACGTCGCGACCATCACGATCGGCGAGGACTGCCAGATCGGCCCGAACGTGCAGCTGCTCACGCCGACGCACCCCGTCGCGCCGCAGCCGCGCAAGGACAAGCTCGAGGCCGCCAAGCCCATCACCATCGGCGACAACGTGTGGCTCGGTGGCGGCGTGATCGTCTGCCCCGGCGTGACGATCGGCGACAACACCGTCGTCGGCGCGGGGGCCGTGGTCACGCGCGACCTCCCGGCGAACGTCGTCGCGGTCGGCAACCCCGCGCGCGTGGTCCGCGAGATCACGGATCAGGGCTGACGTGACGAACCCACCGGACCGGCGACGGCGCCGGTTCGACCCGGACCGCCGCGACCGCATCATCGACGCGTGCCTCGCGGTCATCGGCGAGGTCGGTGTCGCGGGCGCGTCCAGCCGGCGCATCGCGGCCGCCGCCGACGTCTCCCTCGGGTCGATGACGTACCACTTCGCCGGGACCGACGAGCTGCTGCGCGAGGCGTTCGGACGGTTCGCGCGGCACGTCAGCGACCGGTTCGAGGATCACCTGGCGCGGGCCACGGACGCCGACGAGGCACGACGAGCCGTGGTCGACCTCATCACCTCCGACGTCCTCGTCGACCCCCGCGAGCTCGTCCTGACGCACGAGCTGTACACGCTCGCCGCACGCGACCCCGGCTACCGGGAGCTCACGCACGCGTGGATGGCGCGCAGCCGGCACGCGCTCGAGCGGCACTTCGACCCCGCGACGGCACGGCTGCTCGACGCGCTGATCGAGGGCCTGACGATCCACCGCGCCCTGGACACCGAGGCGCACGACCCCGACGAGGTCCGCCGCGCGGTCGACCTCGTGACGCGCCCTCTGGCTGGCACCCCGCCGACGCCGACCTGACCGACCGAGTACCGCACCACGCTGCACGACGGCCGCTGGTGCTGCGCCGCGGGGCTCAGTGCGACATGCCGTCCATGAGGGACCCGTCGTCCATCGTGTGGGTCGGGTTCCAGCCCAGCACGGTCGGGTCGAGCATGCCGACGATCATCGCGACGTGCGCCACCACCAAGAACACACCGACGAACGTCGCGTGCAGCTTGAGCCAGCGCTGCTGGTCCCAGCCGGCTCCGACGACCCGCGTCTCCATCAGGCTGATCCCGTACAGCGGGACCAGACCGAGCAGGTAGAAACTGACGGCGATGACGTCGGCCGGGCCACGCCAGCCACCGTCCGCGGTCAGCGGGATGACCGCGTGCTTCATGAGGTAGACGAAGACCCCCAGGAAGTAGAACCCGGCGATCAGCCCGGCGTACCGGTTCGCCGCGCGCACGGCACGGCCGGCGCGGGCGGGGCTGAACAGGATCACGAGCTCGGTCACCGCGATCGTCTCCGCGCAGATGACCGGGACCGCCATGAACAGGAGCAGGTTCCACGGCTGGTTCGCCGCGAGCAGACCCATGTAGTGCGTGCCGCCCATGTCCTGACCCGCCGGCCAGGCGGGGAGCGCCAGCGCGACGACCACGACGAGCAGGCTGAGCGCCGCGACGACCGCGAGGCGCAAGGTGCGGCCGCCGACGACCGTGTCGGGCGTACGCGGGGTGCGGGGACGGGTGGTGGTGTCGGTGGCGACCATGCGGGGCTCCTCCGTGACATCGCCGGACCGTCCGGCGCAGGACCACCGTTCTGCACGCCCGGATCGGTTCGCCTGAGATCTGATGAATGTTCGATCAAGGCTCGTCCTGCGGGCGCCGTCGCCCAGCGCCGGGGGACGAACGACCTACGGCACCCCTTCGTCACCCGGTCGGCCGACGGTCCCGTCACCGTCAGAGCCCGCCCAGCAGGTTGGTCATCTCCGCGATCTCGGCGGTCTGGGCGTCGATGATCGTGCGGGCGAGAGCGAGCGCGTCGGCATTCCGACCGCGCGCGAGCTCCGCCTCCGACATCTCGATCGCACCCGCGTGGTGCGCGATCATCAGCTCGAGGAACCGCCGGTCGAACCCGACCCCCGACTGCCGCTCGAGGTCGGTCACCGCGCCGGCCTGGTCCATGCCGTCCATGTCCATCCCGCGATGGTCCATCCCGGCGTGGCTCATGTCGGGCGGTCCGGGCTCACCCCAGGCCCGGAGCCACGCCGTCATCTGGTCGATCTCGGGCTGCTGGGCGGCGGCGATCCGCTCCCCGAGCGCCTTCACCTCGGCCGTGGAGGCGGCGTCGATCGCGAGCTCGGCCATCTCGATCGCGCCCTCGTGGTGCACGATCATCATCTGCGCGAACTGCGCGTCCGCGGCGTTGTGCGTGGTGCTCGCGGCCTGCGACGAGACGGTCGTCGCCCGGTCCGGGGAGAGCGCACCACCGGCGTCGCTCGTCGCGCACGCCGTCAGCGTCACGGTCAGGGTCAGAACGGCCGCCGCGGCCGCCAGGCGTCGGGACATCGTCTTCTCCTCGGATGGTGTGCGGGTGGGTGATGGTTCACAGACGGCTGGTGACCTCGTCGAGCAGGTCATCGGGTGCGAGCCACATCGACGGGTAGTCGCCCTGCCAGACCTGGTTGCCGTCGGCGTCGACGAGCACGAAGCCGTGACCCGGCAGGCCCTCGTGCATGCCGGTGCCGAGGGTGCCGTACGCGTCGGAGACGGTGCCGTCGTCGATCAGGAACGGGGCCTGCACCCCGAGGCGCTCGCGGTCGGCGTTGATCTGCTCGGCCGTGTTCATCACGATCGGCAGGACCGTGATCCCCGCCTCGGCGAACCGCGCGTCCTTCTCGATCGCGCCCATCTGCGTGAGGCAGGCGTCGCACCCGGCGCCCTCGTTGAAGTACAGGACGACCGGTCCGCCGCGGAAGTCCGCCAGGGAGACTGTCGACCCGTCCGAGGCGGGCAGCGTGAAGCCGGGTGCGACGCGCACGTCGTCGGAGACCGTGGGACGTGCGGACATCAGGCCCGCGGTCACGAGCACGCCGACGACGAGGACGGCCAAGCCCCAGACGGTCCGCGTGCGCCGGCGGTGGTGTCGCGCGTCGGCGGACTGCTGGGCGCAGACGGCGTCGAGGGTGCTCTCGCGCTGGCGACGGACGGCGGTGCCGGAGGTCATGACGGTGCTCCTTGGCTGGTGGCGGAGGCGGGCTCGTGGTGGCAGACGGGGGCCGCCGAGCGGTCGGCGGGGTGGACGTCCTGGTCGTCCGGGTCGCCCAGGTCTCCCCCGTCGACGGCCGTGGCGCGCGTCCCGCGGTCGGTGAGGGTCGCCCACACGAAGGCGCCGGCGACCGCGAACAGCGCGATCGCGAGCACCGGCTCCGGCACCGGTGAGAGCCAGTCCTGCACCCGGCCGAAGACCGTGGTGAGCGTGCGGCTCGCAGCGTCCTGGATCGGGGTGCCGCCGCTCATGTCCTTGCGCCACGCGAGCGCGATGACCGCGACGCCCATCAGGGCGAACCCGATCGCGACCGCGACGTTCAGGCTGTTCGTCACCAGGGTGCGACCTGCGACGGACAGGCGCACCACCTTGGCGCGCACGAGCCGGCGGTCCCCGAGCCGCGCCTTGTCCCAGAGCAACGCCATGACGAAGAGCGGGAAGACCATCCCGAACACGTAGGCCAGCCCGAGGACCAGGCCGCCCCCGGTGGAGCCGGACAGCGCCGAGAGGGTCATCACCCCGGCGAGCACCGGCGCGCAGCACGACGACGCGATGCCGGAGAACACCCCGAGCGCGAAGAAGCTCGCGGTGTCACCGCGCGTGGTGTCCGGCGACCGCACGAACGAGGGCAGCGACCACATGCGTCCCGACAGCGCCAGCCCGGCCAGCGCGAGCATCAGCACGCCACCGGCCCAGTACAGAGGCGCGTGGTATTGCGCGATCGCGCCCGCGAGCACGCTCACGCCCAGCGTGATCGGCACCAGGATGACGGCCAGACCGGCGGCGAAGACGAACGTCAGCGGCAGCAGGCGCCACCGAGCGTTCTTCACCGCGCCCGCGAGGTACGAGGGCGCGAGGAAGACGATGCAGCAGGGTGCGAACAACGCGACCCCGCCGGCGAGGAACGCCGCGAGGATGCTGCCCGTCGCCAGGAGCTCGGTGCCCATCAGTGCACCGCCGGCACGCGCGCGCCCAGCGCCGTGAGCGTGCGCTCGAGCTTGCGACGCGGCAGCCGTCCCGACGAGAAGAACTCGCCGTCCAGCAGCACGAGCGGCGCCAGCGCCGGGCGGTGCCTGGCCACGAGCGCGCGCCCGTCAGGGGAGGTCGCGTCGACGATCTCCACCACGATGGGGTGGTCCTTCGACAGCTCGGCCAACGTCGCCTTGGCCTCGTCGCACAGATGGCAGGCCGAGGCCTCGACCACCGTGATCTGAGCACTCGGTCGGGCACGGTCGCGCATGGCAGCCTCCTGGGTCAGCTCCGGTACCCAGCAGCCTCGGCCCGGAGCCCGGCACGCCCGCTCGTGGTTCGATCAAGGTTCGGTGAAGACTCCGGAACGACCCCCGGACATGCGGAGAATGGGCGGATGAGACAGACCCCGGCGGCCGGGCGTCGTGCGGTCGTCGTCGACGACGAGCAGGCGCTGGCCGGCCTCATCGGCTCCTACCTCGAGCGCGACGGCTTCGACGTGACGCTCTGCCACCACGGTGGCGCGGCGATCGACGTGCTGCGCGACGTCGACCCCGACGTGGTGATCCTCGACCTCGGCCTCCCCGGTATCGACGGGGTGGAGGTCTGCCGACAGCTGCGGACCTTCTCCGACTGCTACGTCGTGATGCTGACCGCACGGTCCGAGGAGGTCGACACGCTCATCGGGCTGTCGGTGGGTGCGGACGACTACATGACGAAGCCGTTCAGCCCGCGCGAGCTCATGGCACGCGTCGCCGTCCTCATGCGCAGGCCACGGCGCGCGGCGAGCAACGGTGTGGTCGCGTCGGCACCCGCGCTCGAGATCGGGTCGCTGCAGCTCGACGTGGACGGCCGTGAGGCGCACGTCGACGGAGAGCTCGTCCCTCTCACGCGCACGGAGTTCGACCTGCTGGCCGCGTTGGCCGTCCGCCCGGGTTCGGTGCTGTCGCGCCGGGCGCTCATCGACGCGGTGTGGGGCACCGGCTGGGTGGGCGACGACCACCTCGTCGACGTCCACGTGCTGCACCTGCGCCAGAAGCTCGGCGACACCGCCCAGGAGCAGCGCTTCGTGCGGACCGTGCGAGGAGTCGGCTACCGCATCGGCACCGGGTCGTGAGCCGGTCCGGCCGCCGGCATCAGGTCGGGCTCGCGCCTCGACTGCTCCTGGCGCTGCTGATCGTCCTGGCGACCGCCGCGGTCACCGCCTGGGTCGTCGGCGCGCTCGTCGGGCCCAGGCTCTTCCACCAGCACATGGTGGAGGCCGGGCTCGACGACAACGACGCCGCGGTGCTGCACGCCGAAGAGGCGTTCCGGTCCGCGACGAGCACGGCCGCGACCCTGGCGTTCGCGGCGGCCGCACTCGCGTCGGCCGGCGTGAGCGTGGTGCTCGCGCGGCGCATCGCGGCATCGCTGGGCGCCGTCTCCACCGCAGCCGCGGCCCTCGGGGCAGGCACGTACGGGGTCCGGGTGCCGTCGTCGGGGCTCGGCGCGGAGTTCGACCAGCTGGCCGGGTCCTTCAACGCCATGGCGGACCGGCTCGAGGACGCGCAACGGCTGCGGGAACGGCTGCTCGCGGACCTGGCCCACGAGGTGCGGACGCCGATCGCGACGATCGCCGGGTACCTCGAGGCGGTCGAGGACGGCGTGCGACCCATGGACGACACGACCGTCGCTGTGCTGCGGGACCAGGCCGACAGGCTGACCCGGCTCTCGCACGACCTGTCGGCCGTCACGCACGCCGAAGCCGGCGACGTCGTGCTCGACCTGGAGCTCGCGCCGCCCGAGCAGCTCGTGCAGGCAGCCGTCCAGGCGGCTGCGGAACGTGCCGCCGATGCCGGGGTCGAGCTGCGAGCGCACGTCGACCCGGGCGTGCCGGCGGTCAGCGTCGACCGGCACCGCATGGCGCAGGTGCTGGACAACCTCGTGACCAACGCCCTGCGGCACACGCCGCCCGGCGGCTCGGTCAGCGTCCTCGCGGGCCGCCAGGGCGGTGCCGTGACGTTCACGGTCTCGGACACCGGGGACGGCATCGCCGCGGAGCACCTTCCGCACGTGTTCGAGCGCTTCTACCGCGCGGACGTCGCGCGCGACCGGGACAGCGGCGGCTCCGGGATCGGGCTGGCCATCAGCAAGGCCCTCACCGAGGCGCACGGCGGCACGATCCTCGCCAGCAGCCCAGGCCCGGGGCGCGGCGCGGACTTCGTCGTCAGGCTTCCCGCCGCCTCCTGACGGGCGACCTCGACGCTCACCCGGCGCGTCCGCCGGGGCGTGGATACGCTCGCCGAGGCGGCAACGCCGCTGCACGGCGGCAGACGAGGGGAGAGTCCAGTGGGCATCAAGGACGACGACATCACCAGCGAGCCGGCACCCGCAGGGGAAGGCGTCGCGGACGGCGGCGCCAACCCCGGCGGGCACGACGGCGGAGCAGACGGCTCGGCCGGCGAAAACCCGGGCGGGCACGACGGCGGAGCGGACGGCTCCGCGGGCGAAGGCCCGGCCGACGGCGGCGCCGACCCCGGCGGGCACGACGGCGGGGCGGACGGCTCGGCGTAGTGGCGCAGGACGCCCTGACGGAGCGCGGACCGGTCACCCGGTCCGCGCTCTCGCGCTGCATCGCCGTCCCGGCCGAGCAGTTCGCGCGCGAGCACTGGGGCCGCGCGCCGCTGCTGTCCCCGGAGCACGACGACTTCCACGACCTGCTCTCGCCGGACGCGGTCGACGAGCTCGTGGGCCGACGAGGGCTGCGCACGCCGTTCATCCGGCTCGCCCATGAGGGCAGCGTGCTGGCCGCGGAGCGGTTCACCTCGTCGGGCGGGTTCGGCGCCGAGGTGTCCGACCAGGTGTCGAGCGACAAGGTGCTGGCCGAGTTCGCTGCCGGCGCGACGATCGTGCTGCAGGGCCTGCACCGGATGTGGCCCCCGCTCGTCGACTTCACGCGTGCGCTCGTCGGCGAGCTCGGCCACCCCGCGCAGGTCAACGCGTACGTGACGCCGCCGTCGTCGCAGGGCTTCTCGCCGCACTACGACACGCACGACGTGTTCGTCCTGCAGGTCTCCGGCGAGAAGCACTGGGTGATCCACGCGCCCGTGCACCCGGACCCGCTCAAGGGCCAGGTGTGGACGGACCACCGCGCGGCGGTCGCCGCGGCGGCTGCGGGCGAGCCCGTGATCGACCGTGTGCTGCGTCCCGGCGACGCCCTCTACCTGCCGCGCGGGTGGATCCACTCGGCGACGGCGCTCGGCGACACGTCGATCCACCTGACCGTCGGCATGGCCGCCTACACGCGGGCCGACGTCGTCGACACCCTGCTGAGCGTCATCGGCGACACGCCCGCGCTGCGCACCTCCCTGCCGCTGGGGATCGACGTGTCCGACGCCGACGAGCTCCGGCCGATCGTGCAGGAGACCGTGGAGGCGCTGGTCACGGCCTTGACGAGCGCCCCGGACCCCGCCGGCCTGGCGGCCGCGCGGCTCGGCGCACGGTTCGGCCGGGACACGCGTCCCGCACCCGTCGGGCCGCTGGCCACGTTGAGCGCCATCGCCTCCCTGTCCGAGCACACGCGCGTCCGCTGGCGCGAGGGCCTGGGGGGTCGCCTCGAGACCGCCGACGACAAGGTGCGGCTGACCGCGGGAGGCGTCGTGCTGTCGCTGCCCGCCGAGGCGTCGCGCGCGTTGCAGACCCTGCGCACGGGCGACCCGGTCGCCGTCGGGTCGCTGCCCGGACTCGACCGGGCGAGCGCGCTCGTCGTCGTGCGGCGCCTGCTACGCGAGGGCGTGGTGGTGACGTCGCAGTGAACGACGCGTGGGTGCCGTGCAGCGACGGCGCCCGCGCACGCCAGGACTCGCTCGTGGCCACCGGCTCGCACGGCGACCGCTGGTTCCTCGTCGAGAACCAGGCGGGGTGGGGCCGGCACGCCCTGCTGGACCCGCCGTTCGACCCCACGCTGGGCCGCGCGCTCGTCCACCGGATCGAGGGTGCCGGTATCCGGCCGCTCGCCATCCGGCGGCCCGGGCGCCGCGTGACCCAGGAGGGGACGCGGTGGGCGCTGGTCGACTCCCGCCCGGGCCGGGAGTCGGTGCGGTGGGGGCGGGTCGACGACGAGCGCGAGCTGCTGGACGTCCCCCTCGACGGGTCTGCGGGCACCCCGTCCGACCGCCCGGTGCTCGCCGTCTGCGCGCACGGCCGCCACGACCAGTGCTGCGCGGTGCGCGGGCGCGTCGTCGCCGCGCGCCTCGCCGCGGCCTACCCCGAGGAGACCTGGGAGTGCTCGCACCTGGGCGGAGACCGGTTCGCCGGCACGATGGTGCTGCTCCCCCACGGCCTGTACTACGGCTGGGCCGACGACGGGGACGCGGTCGCGATCGTCGACGCCTACCTGGCCGGACGCGTCGACCCGCGGTTCCTGCGCGGCCGCAGCGCCTACTCCCACCCGGTCCAGGCCGCGCAGCACTTCGCCCGCGCCGATCTCGGCGACGACACCCTCGACGCCTTCGCCCCGCTCCACGAGTCGCTCACCGCCGACGGCTGGTCGGTGCAGCTGAGCACCCCCGACGGACCGATCACGGTGCGCCTCGTCGAGACGCAGTCAGACCCCCTGCTCTCCACCTGCGCAGCAACCCGCCCCCTCCCGGTCCACCAGTGGACCCTGGCCGAGATGCTGCGCACGCCTTAGCTCTCACCGACACGCCGCGGGCGCTCGCGGCAAAGGTCGCACTGATCAAGTGCTCACCATCATCGTTCCGGCAGCTCCGCGTCGCTGGGCCCGGGGGTCTAGCGAGCGCGGTCGGTCGAGGCTGCTCTCGCAGACGCTGCGGGGCCACGACGGGCGACCTGTTCTCCCGCGATCTCAGCGAGAACTCGCTCAACGAGGTCGGCGGCCTGATCGGCTGGAACATGCTCCCAGATACGCAGTACCGTCCATGCCGCTTCCTTGAGGAGCCGGTTGGTGTCCGCATCCCTGTCTCGGTTGGCCTTGAGTTTTGCCGCCCACCACTCGCCGTTCGTGGCGGGAAGGGTTCCGTGATGAGGACAACCGTGCCAGAAGCAGCCATCCACGAAGACTGCGAGCCGAGAGCGCGTGAAAGCGATGTCGATAGTGCGCCTCCTGCTGCTCGACACACGAAGAACCACGCGGAACCGCCGCCCCCGTCGATGCAGTTCTCGACGCAGTAGCATCTCGGGCTTGGTGTCACGGCGTCGAGCCGCAGACATGCGGATAGAGGCTGATCTGCCCGACGAGCCGGGATGACGAGGCACCGTGAACGTGGCGATGGCACTCTCCTTCGCTGAAGGAGTGGAGCGGCTATGACGGTTGACGGGCGGGTCCACCGGCGGGACGGCGACGACTACGCCGCGAACAGCCGGGACATTATCGAGTGCATGCCCACCACCGGATTCCGGTCCCCGCGGACCTGGTCGGGAAGCTCGATCACAAAGGAGACCGAGTCCGTGACCACGTCTACGAAAGGCGTGAAGTCGGCAGAGACCGGTATCGAGATGCGCTTGTCCGCAAGGTCATACAACCGCTCATACGTCGGAATGAATGGGCGCCGCAGGGATGTCTGCCCGGCGGTGCCGTCGTGGTCAAGGGCAAGCGCGGCGCCGGCGTACCCGCGTACCGCGTCAAGGAACGGTGCTCGGCGGCTAGCGGGCAGTGCTATCAGGATGTCCTTCACCAAGGACTCGATCGTCATGCCCGCGGAGCCAGTCGCGAGCCACCTGATCCCGATCGAGAGCAAGTGCAACTCAGTCTCGACAGTCCCGTCCGCGGCAACGCCGGGCTCGACCTGGTACCAGCCCTGGACGTGATGCCTGCTGGCGCTTGTCGTGGACGTCTTGACCTCAACCCCTCGAGCACCGAGCTGGAAGTCGCGACTCGAGCGCCGCCATCCTTGCCAGGCATCCAGACACAACTCGGCCGCGGCGAAGTCCGCCCTAATCATGGCGGCAAACGTGTACAGCTCTCCGCCCAGGCCCGTGAGTACCGCGTTCTCCGCGTGCGCTGGCTCGAGTGCCAGCGCGACGAGGGGCTCGGTGCGACGGAAGGCCGCGTCCGGGCCGGACTCGTAGCCCTTGTCGATGAGCTCGAGGAGAAGGGTCGCGCCGATCGCGTCGTAGTGCTCACCTGGAGGAAGGCGAAGACGGTTCGCAGAGAGCAGGTTACCTCCGGCAGTTACCCAGGAGTCGTGCACGAGCCGCTCCCTCACGGCCCGCTCGCGGGCGACGAGCGGGCCGCCTACGAGAAAGATCTCGAGTTGCCCTGTCGCGTCCCGGGAGATCGCGATTCGACGCTTCGTCCCAACCCACGAGATGCGCCTCTCGTCAGCAGCGATGGCGGCAGTCGCACTCGTCAACTCGTGACGCAGCGACTCGAATGTGACGGGCTCACTCGGCATAGGGCGTCCCCCTTCGACGTGCAGGGCTGACTGCTTCTGTGTGATCAGGGCCGCCACTCGGGATACTCAGCCCGACGGCGATCCCGTCGCCCGCCTCCCGGTGGACGAGGTGGAAGAGGACGAGCCCAGGCGCGCCTTCCATCCGTGATCCGTCGGGATGCACCGCGAAGTTGAGGCCCAGGACCGTCGCGTCGAACAGGTCGTCACCGACATAGCCGCTGTCCGTTGGCTTGCGCGAGCCCCATTCCGCGGCGAGCTCCCCGGTGGCGTGCGACCGCCGCGCCATGGGACGGACCTCCAGCCGCATCGCTTCACCGAGCGCCGCGAACGGTCCTGCCTTCACCGGGGGCGCCGCACCGAACCGGACGCCGATGCGGAATCGCGGTTGGTTCGCACGCTTCATGTCAAGGTTCAGTAGCGACCAGCGCTGAGGGGGCGTGTCATCCGTAAGGAGCCCTCGCACATTGCGATCGAGGCACGCCGACCACAGGCGGAGGTACGCCGCGATGGCATAGGGCGAGCGACTGCCCAGCTCCTCACTCAGCCCAGAGCTTGCCGGCGCTCGGTAGAGCGGAAACTCCGGATCGCCACGCGAGAGGGATACCTGACGCTCGGCTGCACGCCAACGGTCCGCCTCTGCGGCTACGGCAGCGTGGTCGTGGTAACGCAACTGATCCAGGAGATCGGCGCACTCGAGGAGAGAGAGCGTGTCGAGACTGACGAGTCCCCGGCGGTCACCCGAGACGTTGCCAGTAGCCGACCGACCGAGGAAGAACTCAGCGACGAGCGCCACGTTGTCGTCCGTCTCGCCGGGGGGGTTGAGGTGTCGGACGAACGGGCGCGAACCGGGTCGGAGCTGCTTCCCCGTGAGGCCTGAGATCTTCCCCGTCGCCTGGAACGCGTGTCCCTGAAGCACGGTGAAGTCTGGCAGCACCCCCGACGACTGCATGGCTGCGAGTACCTGTGACCTCAGCGCATGGTCTGCGTCGGCGTACCGGGTGAACAGCTCCAGCTGGGCTCGTGATAGGAACACTCGACAGAGATCGATGTAGGCGCCGCGGTAGCCGAACCACCGCTGCATCTGCATCTGAGTGTCTGCGAGCGGGGCGGATGACCGACGCGTGAAGAGCGTGGTGAGCAGCCCTTCGAGCGTTAGTCCCCGCGACATCACGTTACCCGACACAAAGATCGTCGAGTGGTTGCGGGGGGCATGCCAACACGCTCCGTCGTAGGACGGTTCGTACGACGGTCGCTCGTCGGCATTCGGGTCGCTGTTGACGACCGCGACCGAGGTGCCGGGAACGATCTCCGTCTCGATCAGGTGTTTGACCTCGTCCCAGGCCGGGACGTGTCGCCGACCCGAGACCGCTCCGAAGTCGTCGACGCCCGACGCGACCGCGTCGCGGGACGCCTGAAAGCTCTCGAGCCACGGCAGCCAAGCCGTCTCATCGTCGAGGAGGTCAGAGAGCACACCGGCCCCTGGTTCACCGCTCGGGCCGTCCCACCACGACTGAAGGCGCGCGGCAACCTCGAAGTGAGACTCCATGGCCGACGATGGGTGGATCAGCATGGAGCTCACCGCCGCGACGCCTCGCACCGCGTCGTCCCTTGAAGGGAACGTGCGCGGTCTCGCGGAAGCCGGGCCGAGACGGTCCGGCGACCTGCTGAGCCTGATGGCTGAGGCGACCAAGAATGCACGGGTCGCGTCGACGATCTCGTCGACATCGATGCCGTTGGGAGTCCCGTTGGCCACCGTCGGCCTGTCGGCCTGGACGTCGAGCGGCTCTCGGCGACCCGGCCGCTCGGCCACGCAGAGCACGTTCGCCAGAGCGCCGTAGAACACATCAGCGCCCGTGTACCAACCCGTCAATCCCTCTTCCACGCGGTACGTGAGCTCCCGTGGCTCGACGCCGCCACGGGGCCCAGGAGTGCGCAGGGACGCGACGAAGTCGCGTGGCGACAGTGGGTTCTGCGGGTCCTGGAGGAAGTTCGCCTGCGGAGTCGCGGTGTAGGCGACGTAGGTAGCGAAGACGTTGCCGGACACCGTTCGCCCAGGCTCGTTCCTCGCCTCCCACAGGTCGACGATCCGTCGAGGGATCTGCTTGTACTCATCGAGGTCGCCGACTCCCCACGGGACTCCGTCGTCCGCCACCGACGAGTCGTCCGCCTCGTCGTCCACGACGAGGAGGCGGACCGGCACTCCTGCGGCCTCAGCCGCCGGATAGATGGTCTTGTGGAGCACCTGTCCTAGGTGCAACAGGTGGTCGACCTGCTTCATCGCGACGAAGATGATCGGCCTGCCGCGCTCCAGGGCGCGCCGTGCCTGTCCTTCGGCGACGCCGTACGCAGCAGCCGGGCCTGCGCGACGCTCCGCGCCGATGGTGTCTGGGTTCGGCAGGAACAGGCGACGAAGCATGGGCCGGGCGCCGCCGTCGAGCTGAGCCTGGATTCGATTGAGGCTCTGCTGCCAGAGCGAAACCTGTGTACCTGCGAGCACGACCACGACGTTGACACCGTTGTCCAGACTGCGCGCGACGACGCCGATCATCGACGCCGTTTTGCCGGACTGGACAGCTCCCATGACAGCACCGGTCCGGACGCGTGAGGCGTGCCAGCGGGAGTCGGCTGCATCGAACGCCGCCTGATCGGCTATGTACCGAGCGTCCTCGAGGATCACCTGCCTGCTGATCTCACCCAGCCCGCTCGCTACGAGCGCGTTCTCGTAGTCGGCAAGCCAGCCCTGGGGGGAGCGAGCCAATCGGATGGTCTCGGACTCGCTCGCCGTCATCGCGAGGGCCACTCCGGCAGTTGAGGCAGCGTGACGAGCGCCGCGAGACCGGAGCTGCCGAATGCACTCCGGACCGCACGGTCCGTCTCGGCGGCATCCACGTCGAGCACCTCGAGGAACTCGCGGACGACACCGCCGATGAACTGCCATTGCTCACGCGACTGCGACTTCGTCGGCCGCGCCCACCGCTCCGACACGGCACGCAACTCCTCGGCACGCTCATCTACCCTGTCCGACAGCTCGCGATCGAGCACTACGCTCGCGGCAGCGAGAGCCAAGAGAGACGCCACCAGCTGGAGCTCCTGCCACCGCGCCTGCGACCCTCGGAACTTCTTCGACCAGATCTCCGGGGGCGCGGCTTGGTGCGCATCCATGGCAGCGTCCAGCAGGACCATGGCGCGCGCGACTCTTGCCGGGTCACGAAGCGGGTCCGTCGCGTCGCGCTCGATCCGCTTCAGAAGATTGTTCACGTGGGCAGTGGTCGAGCGGGTCGAGGCGTTCTCGTCCTCCATGAGGAGTGCCGCAGCGACCCAAGACAGCGCCTTGGTGCGCTTGTAACCGGCGTCAGGCATGGCGTACGGCCCGTTCGGGTTGGCGAGTGCCCGACCCGTGGACTGCACGTCATCCCATACCGGCGCGAGGAAGGGCGCGACCCGGTCGATGCCATCCGTGTCGCCCCCCGTGGCCAGCAACGCCCGCATGAAATCGAGCTCGTGGAAAGCCGCGTTGCGTATCTCCTCGGCGTTCAGGTGCTTGCCCTGCTTGTTATAGAGGCTGAAGACCTCGTGGATCTGCCGACTACTTGCCTCGTAGTAGACGATCACGGGAATTCTGTAGTCCGAGACTTCCTCGAACAGCGCCCGGATCTTCTTCTTGGCATTCCCGACTTGGATCGCCAGCGGCTTGATCTCGGAGTAGTAGCGGCCGCGGAGTTGCTCGAGGTCACCGCTGAGAGTCGGGGCATCCGTCTTCCGGAGATGGAACGGGAAGTAGAGCTCCTTCTCCTGTTTGGCGCTAAGGTTCGTCGCCTCGTGCCTGCGCCAGGTCTTCCTGAACTTCGGATAGTCGCCGGTGAACTGCTCGAGCATGTCCTCCGGAGACTCGCCCCACTCTTGGGCTTTCGTCCGGACCGTGGCCAGCGCCTTCGGGTGTGCAGCCGTGAAACGCAGCAGGGATGTCAATCGCTGCTTGCCGTCGACGATCTCGTAGCGATCGCCCTCGTCCGTGTTGCGTTGGAGCAGGATGACCGATGGGAGCGGGATACCTCGAAGGACCGACTCGATCAGCAACTGCGCGTCGCCGGTAGGCCAGACGTCCGCGCGCTGATAGGACGGGTTGAGGTCCATCTCCCCGTCCATGGCGTACTGGCGAAACTGGGCAATGGGCCATGTAGCGGCCTCCGCCCTGATCGGGCCACTGGACTCCGCCTCTTCGGTCTCCTCGACCTCGTCCCAAGCGGCTTCCCAAGCACTGGACGCAGCCTCGAGCGTCGTCGACCCGTCCATCTCGGAGTCGAGAGCCTCCTGAAAGGCGCGCCGGTTATCGACGGCGCGGTCAAGTCTCTCCTGCAGGCGCTCGAAGAGATCCGCGGGAGCGATGCTGGCGCTCGTGTCCATGCTCAGGAGGCTCGCCAATGAGCGGTCGAACCGATCGGCGTCCGACTGGTCGATGGTGGCGGGGAGGTGGAGCCAGCCCTGGACCTCAGCCAGCGCCGTACGCCAGCTTCCATCCTCGAGCTTGATGGCTGCTCCTGAGGCAAAGGGTGCGCGTGCCGCATCGACCTTCAGGGGCGCTGGGCCGCCCGAGGCGAGCTCGGCGACGGCATCGGCAATATTCTGCTCGATCTCGCTGAAGTCTTCAGGCACGTCGTCGTCCTCCACTTCGTCCCAGCGCGGCGCTGGGTTCAAGCCAACAAGGTCTCGCACCAGCGAACGTACAGGGAGCGCGCCGGACCTGATGTGCGCTTCGACGGCTCCGTCGACAAGTCGGTTGAGCCCCTCGAGCGTCACGGTGTCGCCGCCTGAGACGCAGCTCTCATCCCATCGCACGCCGACCGCTTCTGCGATCGCGCGAGCGCACTCGTGCTTCCCCGGGACGTCTTCGAGGTCGAGGTGTACGAATCGCCCGAGCGCGACGAGGGCAGACTTCTTCTCCTTGCTCCCGGGACCGAGCGGCTCGACGACCCGGTTCCCGAGGAAGTACATGCGCGCGACGGCCTCAGCCTTGGTGCGCGCGCTCTCGTAAGTCATCCGTCGTCAGCCTCGTCACACCAGGACGGTGTCGAGCACGTCGGGCTCGACTGTGGCCAGCCCCAGCGCCGACGCCAGCCCAGGCGCAATCAACCGGATGCGGTCGAGATCCCTCAAGACGTGCTGACGTAGGACATGCTGTACGACTCCAACGTTCACGCCGTTACCCAGCTGCTTGTACGAAGCGGAGTCGGGCTGGCTCCCGAACGTGAAGTCGAGTGGCAAGCCCTGCAGCGCCGCTGCCTCGGCCACAGAAAGGCGCCGGCGCTTTGGTCCGAGGATCGGCGTCTGCGAGATCGCGACCAGGGCCGGGAGGTGAGTCATCCGTTTTGCGCGGATGCCTGAGGGCCGGAGTTGGATCGCGCAGTTCCACAGCGAAGACTCCTGCTGCGCCTGCCACTCGAACTTCCTGCGTGACGGCGGGAACGACCTGACGCCATGCAATGCCAGCCAGGCGTCGAGGGCTTCCCTGTGCATCGTGTAGAACGCCGCGTTCTTCCGGAGAATGATCTCCTTCCACCGAGGAGTGCCTCCGGGGATCACGAGGTCGCGTTCGTCGACCCAAGCATCGATCCAGACAGGGAATCCGGGGAGACGCACCTCGTCGAGATGGGCCCTGGGCGCCGCGCGCATCAGGCGCCCGACGATCAGCTCGCGGAAGTTCTCCCAAGCGTCGATCCATCGGGTCTCCTCCGCTGACACCTCACAGCCCGGGATATAGCGGCGAGAGTCCAGCGGGAGGTCGAGCTCCAGGTCCCAGGGGTCGGTCCGCAGCATGCGGTTCTCCACCACCGGCGCGGGATCCTGCCCCGAGCGCTCGGGCCAGTACGTCGCCGTGATGAAGACGCGCTCCCGGATCTGCGGCCTCCCGCCGAGCTCCGCCGGCAGAAGGTGGGGCGAGAAGATGGCGGGGCGCGACGAGACGTGGTACCCCGCTTCACGCAGTGACTTGACGATCACCTCCCACTCGTGGCGGTGCCTAGGGCCCGCAAGGTTCCGAACGTTCTCAAGCAGCAAGACTGGGGGCCGGCGCGCTTCGACGATCTTGAGGATGTTCCAGAAGAGAGTTCCGCGAGCCTCGTCCATGCCTAGCTGCGCTCCGGACTTGGAGAACGGCTGACAGGGGAACCCAGCTGTAAGGACGGTGTGAGGCCCGAAGGCGACGACCTCCTCGTTCGCTAGTTCCGTGATGTCGCCCAGTGGGTTGACGCCGTGGTTCAGCGAGTAGACGGCGGCGGCCCTCCGGTCGACCTCGACCGACCCGACGCACTCCCCGCCAAGCCCCTTCAGGGCGACGGCGAAGCCGCCAATACCTGCGAAGAGGTCGACGAACGTGAACTCGCCGTGCGCGCCTGTCACTCGTCTCCTCAGGGGTCGTGTCGTCCCGACGCAGACCCGCATCGATGACGCTTCGCGAGGGTACGGACGGGCACTGACAACTGGCACTCCTCCTCAGCTTAGGTGCTGGGGGCCGTCTCGCCGCTCCGTGGCGAAGGCGACGCGCCGATGTCGCGCCTCAGTGCGGGAAGTGAAGTTGGGCGATCGCCGCGTGCGGCCAGGGATTCGGGACAGGTCAGCGCGCCAGATGGCAGCCCGCCCGCTCGCAACCATGCGGCGGACTGGCAGTTCGTCCAGCTGGTCGCGCTGTCCGACGACGACGACCTCCGCGCGTGGCTCTTGGCGGACGCGACACGTCAGCTCGACGCTCCGCATCGGTGAGCGCCGGCCGCCGGATCGGCACCCGTGACGACCACGAGAGGTTCTGCGAGGCCGAGGACTGGGAGCAGGTGCGCAGCTCTCGGGGCAAGCTCACCGGCCACCACACCACCTACGGGCTCGCCTTGCCGGACGGCCGGATCCTGCGCACTCGGATCTCGCGGCCCGTCGACGCCACCGTCTACGGGGTGAGCCTCTGGGACCACATCCTGCGAGACCAGCTGGACGTCACCGAGGACGAGTTCTGGTCGTGCGCGAAGGACGGACGACGACCTGAGCGTTCGCCAGCGCGGGCGGAACCAGAGAACGCCCTGCCCCTCGGCCTGGTCCTCGCCCTCAAGCGGGAGCTCGGGTTGAGTGAGGACAGCTCAGAACCATCACCAAGGACAACGCCGTTGCCCGCCTGAACGAGCACTGGGCGAGGGGCTAGCTGGCCGGACTTCACTTGGGCCGACCGGAGAGGCCATCTATCCGCTGATAGTGCGGCTAGGCAGGGGCTATCTGGGCGTGACACCGCTCGGCCCGGTCGCGGCAGTGGCCCTCGCTGCGGCAGGGTCACTGCCGATGTGGGCCGTGGCCATCTGGAGGCTCGCGGTCGCCCGCCGCCCCCTCGCCGACGCGTAGCGAGCCTCGCCGCCTGGTAGTGCTCGGGGCGCCTTCGTCTCGTCGTCGTTCGTACTAGCAAGGTTCGCTCGCGGTCGGGCCGCCAGACGCTAGCGCTGGACGAGTACGGGAGGCAGCGGTCAGTTGGACTCGGACTTGCCGTGGCGCCAGTAGCCCATGAACGCGACGGCCTTGCGGTCGATGCCGCGCTCGGTGACGAGGTGGCGGCGCAGGCCACGGATGACGGCGGACTCACCGGCGAGCCACGCGTACAAGGGCGCGGCCTCGCGCAGCGGGGTGCCCGTCGCGTGGTCGACCGGGACCTCCCACACGTCGTCGTCGGTGGGGTTGTACGACCACGGGACGTCGACGAGGTCAGTGTCGGCGGTCCGGACGGCGGGCAGGACGCGCTCGGCGGCGGAGCGGACCGCGGGGTCGAGCAGCGAGCCGTGCGGGGCGCCGTCGCGGCCGAGCCAGTGGATCGTCACGCCTGCGGGTGCGGTCAGGTCGAGCCGGTCGTCGGAGAACGGCATCTCGATGAGGGCCTCGCCGCGGGCGTCGGCGGGCAGGCGCTCGAGGATGTTCGCGATGGCCGGCAGGGCCGTCTCGTCGCCCGCGAGCAGGAACTGCTCGGTGCGCATCGGCGGGATGAAGTCGACCCCGCCGTGCGGGCCGCTCGCGTCCGCGTTCGGCCCGAGGACGACGAGCTCGTCGCCGACCTTCGCGTTCATCGCCCAGCGCGACGCGGGGCCGTGGTCGCCATGCAGGACGATGTCGACGTCGAGCTCGCGCTGCAGCGGGCGCACCTGGCGGGCGGTGTAGGTGCGCATGGGATGGCGCTGCTCGTCGGGCAGCTCGCGCCAGCGGCCGTACCAGTCGCCGCTGGCCGTGAGGTCAAGGAGCTCGGCGTAGCCGCACGCCAGCGGGAGGAAGAACTTGATGCGCTGGTCGAAGCCGTTGTCGGCGAACTTGTGCAGGTCGTCGCCGGTGAAGGTGACGCGCAGGAGGCTCGGGCACATGCGGCGGACCTCGCGGACCGTGACCGCGAAGGTGCGGAACGGGCTCGCGGCGGGCGCCTCGGTCTCGATCTGGGTCGCAGTCACCCCTGCACTGTAGGCAGGCAAGCCTTACCTATCAAGGGGCGTCCGGCGGGCCTACGTCACACCCGCGGTCAGGCGACCGTCGTCCCGAAGGTCAGACCCAGCAGGTAGGTGGCCGCGGCGGCGCCCCAGCCGATCGCGAGCTGGCGCAGCGCGCGCTTGGCGGGTGAGGTCCCCGACAGCAGCCCGACGACCGCACCGGTCCCGAGCAGCGCGACCCCGACGAGCCCCGTCGACCAGGCGACCGCGGTCCAGCCGGTCGCGCCCAGCAGGTACGGCAGCACGGGGATGGCCGCGCCCGACGCGAAGAAGCAGAAGCTCGCGACCGCCGCCCCGACAGCGGTGCCGATCGTCTCGTGCTCGTCGGGCTCGTCGACGGCCTCGGAGGACGCGGCGGCCTCGCCAGGATGCGAAGGGGCCGCGGGCTCGTCGGAGCTGAGGTCCGGCAGGACCAGCGCCCTTCCTGCGAGCTCCTCCAGGGAGGTCAGCACCGTGCGGGCGTGCTCCGCGGCGTCCTGCGGCGCCATGCCCCGAGCGCGGTAGACCAGCGCGAGCTCGTTCGCGTCGACGTCGAGGTGCGGCAGCGCGGCACGTGCCTGCGGGCCGGGGCGCGAGGCCTCGAGCAGCTCGCGCTGCGAGCGCACCGAGACGTACTCCCCCGCACCCATCGACAGCGCCCCGGCGAGCAGTCCCGCCAGGCCGGTCAGCAGGACCGTCCCCGAGGCGACCCCGGACGCGCCGATGCCCAGCACGAGCGCCAGGTTCGAGACGAGGCCGTCGTTCGCGCCGAACACGGCCGCGCGGAACGTCCCGGAGATGCGGTTGCGCCCGCGGATCGCCAGGCCGCGCACGACCTCCTCGTGGATGCGCTCGTCGGCGGCCATCCGCGCGGTCGCGTCCACGTCGTCGTCGTACGACGAGCGTGCCTCCGCCCGCTGCGCGAGCGCGAGGACGAAGACCGAACCGAACCGGCGCGCGAGCCAGCCGAGCACACGCGTGCGGAAGTCCCCGCGCAGGGGCTTGCCCACGTCGTCGCCCAGCAGGTCCAGCCAGTGCTGCTCGTGGCGGCGCTCGGCCTCGGCGAGCGCGAGCAGGATGTCGCGCTCCTCACCGCTGCGGCGCGACGCGAGGTCGCGGTACGCGGCGGCCTCGGCGCGCTCGTCGGCCAGGTACTGACGCCACCGCCGCACCTGGGAACGCGTGGGCGGGGTCGGGGTCGTCACGCCGCCATCGTGCCAGGCGGGCATCGGACATTCCGGTCACGAGCGCGAGTTCGCCGAGCCGAATCCACCGTTCCGGAGGGCCCCGCGGTTCCGCCGCGCCGCGGAGGTCGCACGCCGCTAGCATCCGCCTGGTGAGGAAGATCCGGGTGTTCGCGGGGCAGGCGGGTCGCAGCTTCGCGGCAGGGATGTGCGACTACCTCCAGGTCCCGCTGAGCGGGTCACGGCTGCAGCGGTTCGCCAACGACTGCCTGCAGGTCCAGCTCCTGGCGAACTGCCGCGAGCGGGACGTGTTCCTGGTGCAGCCGATCGTCGCGCCCGTGCAGGAGAACCTCATGGAGCTCCTGCTGATGATCGACGCGGCACGCGGCGCCTCCGCCAAGCGGATCACCGCGGTCATGCCGCACTTCGCCTACGCGCGCTCCGACAAGAAGGACGCGCCGCGCATCTCGATCGGCGGCCGGCTCGTCGCGGACCTGCTGACCACCGCCGGTGTGGACCGCATCCTGACGATGTCCTTGCACGCCCCGCAGGTGCACGCGTTCTTCCGCGTCCCGACCGACCAGCTGCACGCGCTGCACGAGCTCGCGACGCACTTCTCGCTGCAGGACCTCTCCCGCACGACGGTCGTCTCCCCCGACCTCGGCAACGCCAAGACCGCGACGCTGTTCGCGAAGATGCTCGGCACGCCCGTGGCCGCGGGGTCCAAGGAGCGGCTCGACGGGGACGCGGTGACCATCTCGACGATCATCGGCGACGTCGCGGGCCGCGACGTGATCGTGCTGGACGACGAGATCGCCAACGGCAGCACGATCCTGGCGATCGTCCGCCTGCTCGAGGACGCCGGTGCGCGGCGCATCCAGGTGGCCTGCACGCACGGGCTGTTCTCGCACGGCGCGCTCGACCGCATCACCGCGTCAGGCCGTGTCTCCGGGGTGGTCTGCACGGACACCGTCCCGCACGACGACCTCGCCGACGACGACCGCGTGACCGTGCTGGGGGTCGCGCCCGCGTTCGCGGAGGCCGTGCGCCGGATCCACTCCGGGGAGTCCGTGAGCGCGCTGTTCGCGCACGACGGGGACTGACCTCCTCGGGGTGAGCCCGCCCGTCAGCGCCAGGGCGGCGTCGGGACGGTGACGGTGCGGCCGGTGTCCGCGGCCTCCTCCATCGCCAGCGCGACGCGGTGGTCGTGGCAGCCGTCCGCGAGCGGGTAGGGCTCCGGGCCGCCGTCGTGCAGCCACGACGAGCACGCCGCGAGCAGGTGCGCGACCGCGAGCTCGTCGTCGGCGAACCGCGACCCGAGGAACGGGTTCCGGTACAGCACCCGCTCGCCCAGGCTCAGGTGCTCCAGGTCGAACCCGTCGAGGTTCTGCTCGCGCCCGCTCACCCGCCGTTCGATCGAGCTGGCCAGCACCGTGCGCTCGCCCGCGAACCACGTGACGTCGTCGCCGACGATCTCGCCGTGCGACCCGCGCACGACGATCCGGTTGGTGCGCAGCGGGTTGTGCCACTGGTTGTCCGTGAAGTCGTACGTGCCGGAGCGGCCGCCGCCGAAGTCGAGCGTCGCGATGAGCGTGCGGGCGTCGCGCGGCTGCGTCTCGCCGGTCCAGCCGTCGCGCGCGAGGGGCTCGAGCAGCGGCGCGGTGAACCGGTGGGCGCGCACGACGACCTCGTCGCGGCCGGCGTCGAGCAGGTGACGGATGAGACCGACCGCGTGGTACAGATGCGTGGACGATATCTGTACGCTCGTCGCCGCACCGATCAGCCCGGCGTCGACCACGGCGCGACGCGCCTGGTGCGCGGGCATGAACGGGCTGTGCTCGGCCACCTGCACGAGCCCCGAGGCGCCCACGTCGGCCCACAGCCGCTCAAGCCCCTCGACGTCCGGGGCGGGTGGCGTCTCGGCGAGGACGGGGACGCCCGCGGCGACGAGCGCGCGCGTCGCCTCCGGCGTCACGGGCCACGGCACGGACACCACGACGATGTCGGGCCGGTCCGGGCCCGCGACGAGCTCGGCGATCGAGCGGACCGTCGGCACGCCCCACTCGGCCTCGACGTGCGCGCCGCGCTCCGCCGACCGCGTCACGACTCCCGTGCACGCGAACCGCTCCGGCAGCGCCCGCGCCGCCCGCGCGAAGAACTCCGCGCGCCACCCACTCCCCACGATCCCGAACCGCAGCTGCGCCATCGCGACCTCCTCGTCGCCTGCGACCCTAACCGTGTCCCCGCTTCATCCACAGACCGGCCCCTGGCTTCCCCTGCTCGCGCTACTTTCCCGGGTGAAAGGTGCACGCCACCGACGACGCCGCAGGTCCCGAGCGCGGGGGAACGGACGCCATGACCACGCCGGAGCCAACCGCTCCTCCCGCCGTACCGGACGAGTCCGTCGCGTCGACGCCGGTCCGGCTGCGACGGTGGCTGCCATGGGCCGTCAGCGGCGCCGTCGCGCTCGTCCTCGGGGCGTGGCTCGTCGTCGGGCTGAACCCGACGCTGTCGTCGAGCTACACCGGGGCCGCAGATCCCGACGCGCTCGAGGAACCCTTCGGGTTCGGGCTGTTCGGCCCCGACGAGTCGACGGTCGTCGATCCGTCGGACGGCACCTACGACGGCGTGTGGAGCTTCCGCAACGACGGACGCGTCCCGGTCGACGTGCGGCTCGCCGCCTTCGAGCCGAGCACCTACGAGTGGCGCGCGCACCTGTTCAGCCTGCCGGACGACGGCAGCGTGACCGACGAGATCATCGACCGCGCGGCCGACGTCCTGACGGTCGGTCCCGGTGAGTCGTTCGGCGTGCAGTTCGCGCTCGGGTTCGGGTGCGCCGAGTTCGCGGGAGGCAGCGGCACGGGGATCGACTCGTTGCGCCTCGACGTGACCACGCTCGGCCTCACCCGCACGGTCGACGTCCCGGGCGGCTCCTCGGTCGCCATCATGACCGAGAAGTCGCATCACCCGTCCGCCGAGTGCGACGGCTCCTGATCAGGACACACCGCGCGCGTCCTGGCACGTCGGGGCGCTGCGTGGCAGCGTGCTCGCGTCGGTCCGGTCACCCGACGAGGAGGTCTCGGTGAACGTCGTCGTCGCGCTGTTCCGGTTCTTCATGGTCTACCTGGCGCTCATGGGCACGCGGGAGATCTGGCGGGACGGCCAGGTCGACGACCTGCTCTACTTCACCAACCAGTCGGGGATCCTGCTGGCGGTCGTGATGACGTGGGCCGGGATCTCCTCGCTGCTGCGCAAGCGGCAGCCGCCCGCCTGGTTCAAGGGCGGCGTGACGCTGTTCCTCGCGATCACCGGCCTCGTCGCGTACTTCGTCCTCGACCCCGAGGCGGCAGGCACGCCGGACCTCACGATCGGGCTCACGTCCGGCCAGATCGAGCACCAGCTCAACCCGGTGCTCGCGTTCCTCGACTTCCTGCTGCTCGACCCGCACCGCCGCATGCGCTGGCGATACGCGTGGTGGTGGCTGACGTACCTGCTCGCGTACGTCACGTTCACGACGATCCGCGGGACGGTCTGGGACCTCGGTTACCCGTACGGGTTCATCGACCTCGACGCGCACGGCTGGGGCGGGCTGCTGCTCAACGTGCTGATCTACGGCACCGGCTTCTACCTGCTGGGTCTGCTGATCGTCCTGATCGACCGCCGCATGCCTCGTCGGGCACGGCTCGGCACACCGGTCGCAGGCTCGTCCTGACCGGGCCCGAATCGGTCCGCGGGCCGCTCGCGGGCCGAGAAGCACAGACAGCTCCCAGGTTCGTCGCGTACCGTGCCGGGGGCGCCGCCACCGCGGCCCCTGCCCCAACCCCCGGAGTCCACCGTGCAGTCGATCGTGCGCCGCACGACCACCCGCCGTCTCGCAGCCGCCGCTCTCGCAGCGTCTCTCGCCCTCGCGCTCACCGCGTGCGGCGGGGACGACTCGGACGGCAAGCCGAGCGCCACGGCGACCGCCACGTCGACGGCTGACGCCGACCCGAGCGCGAGCGCGGAGCCCACGGCGAGCGCCGAGGACATCGCCGCGCTCGAGAAGGTCACCATCGACGGTGAGCCCGGGACGCAGCCGACGATCACGCTGCCCAGCGCGCCGTTCAGCGTCTCGGCCGCCGTCGCGCGCGTCGCGACCGACGGTGACGGCGAGGCCCTCGGGGCCGGCGACACGGTCGAGATCCAGCTGACCGCCGTCAACGGCGAGGACGGCAAGGTCATCGGCAGCACGTACACCGACGAGGCCACGGGCACGTGGACGGTCAAGGACGACGGCAGCGGCATCCCCGCGCTCGACGAGGTCCTGCTCACCACGAAGGTCGGCGCGCAGGTGCTGTTCGCTCTCGCCTCCGACGGCGTGACGCAGGTCTACGTGCTCGAGCCGGTCGCGAAGATCCCGACGCGCGCCGAGGGCACCGCGGTCGCCCCCGTCGAGGGCCTCCCGACCGTCACGCTCGCCGACGACGGCACCCCCACGGTCACGGCCGCCACGGGCGACGCCCCGACCACGCTGACCGTCCAGCCGCTCATCGAGGGCTCCGGCAAGGAGGTCGAGGCGGGCGACAACGTCCTCGTGCACTACTCCGGCGTCCTGTGGGACGGCACCCCGTTCGACGACAGCTGGAGCCGCGGCGCACCGTTCCAGGTGAGCTCGATCGGCCAGGCGCAGGTCATCGACGGCTGGAACGAGGGCCTCGTCGGGCAGAAGGTCGGCAGCCAGGTGCTGCTCGTCGTCCCGCCGGACAAGGGCTACGGCGACAAGGAGAGCGGCTCGATCCCCGCCAACTCCACGCTGGTGTTCGTCGTCGACATCCTCTGGGCCTCCTGACCCCGGGCTGGCACCTCCGACCGCACCCCCGGTCCCCAGGACTCTCGTCCTGACGGGACCGGGGGTGCGTCGTTAGTGTGGGCCGCAGGTCGCCGACGATCGCCGTGGGAACCACCCTCGTACCCGCCTGGCGGCCGGGGAGACGAGCATGGACCAGGCAACGACGCCCAGGATCCGCACCGTGGCCCTGGTGGGCGCCGCCGGAGCGGGCAAGACCACCCTCACCGAGGCGCTCCTGCACCGCGCCGGCGTGATCGCACGCCCGGGCAAGGTCGAGGACGGCTCGACCGTGAGCGACCACGAGCCCGAGGAGATCGCGCACGGGATCTCGCTGACGCTCTCGTCGGCGCCGTTCACGTGGAAGGCCCCGGACGGCCTGAGCTACGACGTGACGCTGCTCGACACCCCCGGCTCGGCGGACTTCGCGGGGGCCGTGGACGCGGCACTGGCCGTGGCGGACCTCGCGGTCGTCGTGGTGAGCGCGGTCGACGGCGTGCAGGCCGGGACGCACGTCGCCTGGCGGCTCGCGGCCGAGGCCGGGGTGCCGCGGCTCGTCGTCGTCACCAAGGAGGACAAGGCGCGCGCGGACTACCACCACGTGCTCGACGACCTGCGCACCGAGCTCGGGGACGGGTTCGTGCCGCTCGAGCTGCCGCTCGGCGAGGAGCACGCGTTCCACGGTGTCGCGGACCTGCTCTCGCAGGAAGGGCTCGAGTACTCAGCCGACGGGCGCCACAGCACGGGCGCGCTGCCCGACGACGTGGCCGACGAGGAGCACCGCCTGCACGACGAGGTCGTCGAGGAGATCGTGTCGCACGACGACGACGCGCTCGAGCGGTACCTCGGCGGCGACGAGCCGAGCGCGCCCGAGCTCGAGCGGTCGCTCGCGCACGAGGTGCGCGACCTCGAGGCGTTCCCCGTGCTCGTCGTCTCGGGTGTGACGGGCGTCGGCGTGGACCGGCTCGCCGACCTGATCTGCGAGCTCGGGCCCGAGCCGGCCGACCGACCCGCGCGCGTCCTGGCCGGCGAGACCCCCGTCGAGGTGGCGGCCGACCCTGCCGGGCCCCTGCTCGTGCACGCGTTCCGCACCGTCGCCGACCCGTTCGTCGGGCAGGTCACGCTGCTGCGCGTGCTGTCCGGCACGCTGCGCCCCGGCGACCGCCTGCTCAACACCGCGACCCGCACCGAGGAGCGCGTGCCCGGCCTGTTCCGCCTGCGCGGCAAGGAGCACCTGCCGCTGGACGCGGCGCCCGCGGGGCAGGTGGTGGCCGTCGCGAAGCTGACGGGTACGCCCAGCGGCTCGCTGCTGGCGGACAGGTCCGGACCGGGCGCCGCGATGTCGGCGCCCGCGCTGCGTCCGCGCCCGCCCGTCTACGGGCTGGTCCTGTCGCCGGTCACGCAGTCCGACGACGACCGCCTCTCCGCGGCGCTCGCGCGCCTGGTCGCCGAGGACCCGACGCTCGTCGTCGACCGCTCGTCGGACCGGACGATCCTGCGCGGGCTGGGCGACACCCACCTGGCCGTCGCGCTCGAGCGCCTCTCGCGCGTGTTCGGCGTCAACGTCACCACCTCGCCCGTGCCCGTCGCCTACCGGGAGACGATCCGGCGCAAGGTCGAGGCCGAAGGGAAGATCAAGAAGCAGTCGGGCGGGCACGGGCAGTTCGCGGTCGCGAACCTGCGGGTCGGGCCCGCACCGCACGGCGCCGGGCTCGAGTTCGTGGACTCCGTGGTGGGCGGCGCGATCCCGCGCAACTACCTGTCCGCGGTCGAGAAGGGCGTCGTCGAGGCGATGGCGCACGGCGGTCCGCACGGGCACCCGGTGGTGGATCTGCGCGTGGAGGTCTACGACGGCAAGTCGCACTCGGTGGACTCGTCCGACATGGCGTTCCGCACCGCGGCCGCCAACGGAGTGCGTGAGGCGCTGGCCGCGGCGGGGACCGTGGTGCTCGAGCCCATCGACCACGTCGCGGTGACCGTGCCGTCGTCGGTGCAGGGCGACGTGATGGGCGACCTGTCCGGGCGTCGGGGGCGGATCACCGCCTCGACCGCGCTCGACGACGGGACGGTCGTGATCGAGGCGGACGTGCCGCAGTCCGAGCTCACGCGGTACGTGCTCGACCTGCGCTCACTCACGGGCGGCCGCGCCGAGCTCGTGGTCTCGCCGAGCACCTACGAGATCTGCCCCGACCACCTCGTGACGAGCTGACGCCCCCGCAGGCACCCGCGGGGGCGTCGGTGGGACGGTTCGCGGGCCGGGCGTGCGGGTCCCCTCCGACCCGCGCGCCCGGCCCGACGCCTTACTCGCTCGCGATCGCGTCGAGCGCACGCATCCGCGCCGCCCGGATCGCGGGCCACAGGGCCGCGACGACGCCCACGACGACGGCCAGCGCCACCATCGTCCCGAGCCCGCCCCACGGCACGACGAGCTGGTCGAGCCCCTCGTCGGCGTAGACGGTCGGCAGTGCGGACGCGAGCCCCACGCCGACGACGAGCCCCAGGACCGTCCCGAACAGCGCCGTCAGCACCGACTCGACGGTGACGGTCCCCGCGAGCTGCGTCCGCCCGAGCCCGACGGCTCGCAGCAGCCCGATCTCACGGGTCCGCTCGATCACCGACAGCGCGAGCGTGTTGACGATGCCCAGCACCGCGATCACGAGCGACAGCCCGAGCAGCGCGTACAGGATCACCAGGAGCTGGTCGACCTGGCCGGCCATCTCGTCGACGAACTCGTCGCGGTCCTGGACCGAGACGACCACGTACGGCGCGACGGCCGACGTGACCGCGGCGCGCAGGTCCGCCTGCGAGACGCCCGATGCCGCGTCCAGGGTCACCGTGTCGATGACCTGGGCCTCGCCCGGCGCGAGCTCGTCGAGCACCGCGGGCGTGACGACCACCGACGAGCCGATGATCTGGCTCTCGAACAAGGCCCCGACCCGCAGGTCGCGCGTGCCCGTCGCGGTGGTCACGGTGACCGTGTCGCCCACCGCCCAGTCGTCACCGGCGAAGTCGGTGTTGAGCAGCGCGGTGTCGTCGGCGAGGTCGTCGGTCGAGCCTGCCGTGACGTCGACCAGGAGCGTCGAACCCAGCACCCCGGGCTCGAGCGACACGACGCCGCCGGAGTCCTGCGGCGTGGGCGCGACACCCGGCGAGGGCGAGACGCCCGCGTAGCTGAACGCGAGCTCGGCGACCTTGCCCACCTCGGGCAGGTCCCGGACGTCGTCGACCGCGCCCTGCGGGATCGCGAACGTCGCGGACTGCAGGATCAGGTCGGCGTTGGTCGAGCTCTCCACGACGCTCGACAGTGACGCGGTCGCCGACGCCGCGATCACCGAGACCGCCCCGACCAGCGCCATGCCGATCGTCAGCGCACCCGCGGTGTTGGCGGTGCGGCGCGGGTTGCGGACCACGTTGCCGCGCGCGAGCCGGCCGACCGGCTTGAGCAGCGCCACGAACGGCGCGGCCAGGAAGCGCATCGCGGACCGCGCGAGCATCGGCGAGGCGACCAGCACCCCGACGAGCACGAGCGTCGCCCCGAGGCCGAGCAGCGCGTCGGCGAAGTCCGCCTCCGCCTTGATCGCCGCGGCGACCACGCTCGCAGCGCCGGCCGCCGCGACCGCGACACCGAGCACGCCGCGCAGCCGCAGCGAGCGCTCGTGCACCGTGATGTCGCCGCGCATCGCCTCGACGGGTGCGACGAGCGCCGCGGTGCGCGCCGGGAACGCGGCCGCCACGGCCGAGACCAGGGTGCCGAGCACGAGGCAGCCGACGACCGTCGTCGTGCTGAGCGGGATGTCCTTCGCGAGGTCCATGCCCATGCCCGAGAGCGCGACGCGCACGAGCTGCACGAGCCCCAGCCCGCCGAGCACACCGAGCGCGGAGCCGACGAGCCCGACGACCGCCGCCTGCCCGACGACGACCGAGAACACCTGCGTCGGCGACGCCCCCACGGCGCGCAGCAGGGCGAACTCGCGCACCCGCTGGCGGACCGACATCGCGAACGTGTTCGCGATGATGAACGCGCCGACGAACAGCGCGATCACCGCGAAGATCAGCAGGAACGTCGTGACGAAGCCGAGCATCTCGCCGATGTCCGACTGCAGCGCCTCGCGCATCTGCGAGCCCTCGACCGCCGACGCGTCGCTGCCCCCGTCAAGCCCGGGCAGCGCCGCGGCCAGCGTCTGGGTGAGCGCGGACTCGGTCACGCCCTCGTCGCCGAAGACGGCGATCTGCGCGACGTTCCCGTCCGGCGCGAACGCGGCCTGCGCGGTGGCGGGGTCGAGGAGCACGATCGTCGCGCCGGCCATGGGGCCACCCGCGTCGACCTCGCCGACGACCGTCACCTGTCGGACCTCGCCACCGATCACGAGGTTCGTCTCGTCGCCCAGGGCGAGCCCGGACGACTCGAGCGTCGCGATCTCGAGCGCGACCTCGTCGGGCCCGGACGGCATCGCGCCGTCGACGAGCGTCAGGCCGGGGTCGCGCTCGTCGTAGCTCAGACCGAACGACGGCGCCTGCGTGGACTGGACGGCGGTGCCGTCGGCACCGACGAGGACGACCATGCCCGACACGTCCGGCAGCGCGATCTGCACGCCGTCCAGGTCGTCGAGCTCGTCGGCCAGCGCGATCGGGACCGGGTTGCGGGTCTCGCCGACGCTGAAGCCGGCGTCGCCGCCCGCGACCTGCGTCGCGCCGCGCACGTACGCGTCGGCGGGAGCGGACGCGTCGACGATCCCGTCGAACGTGCTGGACATCATGGTGCGCAGGCTGAACGTGCCCGCGACGAACGCGACCCCCAGCGCCACGGCGAGGATCGACAGCAGGAACCGGACCGCGTGCGCCCGGACCCCGCGGAGCGTGACGCGCAGCATCAGCGCACCTGCGCGGGCGTGGCGTCCAGCAGGGCGGACGGGGCCGAGTCGGCGCCGGCCTCGACGCGACGCGTCAGGGCACCGAGGCGCTCGAGGACCGTGTCGGGCGTCGGGTCGCGCAGCTCGTCGACGATCCGGCCGTCGGCCAAGAACAGGACGCGGTCGGCGTAGGACGCCGCGGTCGGGTCGTGCGTGACCATGACGACCGACTGCCCGAGCTCGTCGACGCTGCGACGCAGGAAGCCGAGCACGTCGCGCGCGGACGTCGAGTCGAGGTTGCCGGTCGGCTCGTCGGCGAAGACCACCGCGGGCCGCGTGACGAGCGCACGGGCGCACGCGACGCGCTGCTGCTGCCCGCCGGACAGCTCCGCGGGCTTGTGCGACAGGCGGTCCTGCAGGCCCACCGCGCGCACCACGGCGTCGAGGTGGTCCTTGTCGACCGAGCGCCGCGCGATGTCGAGCGGCAGCAGGATGTTCTCGAGCGCGGTGAGCGTGGGGACCAGGTTGAAGGCCTGGAAGACGAAGCCGAGACGGTCGCGGCGCAGCTTGGTCAGGCCGCGCTCGGACATGGCGGAGACGGTCTCGCCGTCGACGGTCACGGTGCCGGCGGTCGGGCGGTCGAGGCCCGCCATGCAGTGCATGAGGGTCGACTTGCCGGAGCCCGAGGGGCCCATCGTCGCGGTCAGGCGACCGCGCTCGAAGTCGACGTCGATGCCCGCGAGGGCGTGGACTGCGGTGTCTCCGCGGCCGTAGGTCTTGACGAGGCCGCGCGCGGAGGCGATCACGGCAGCAGGGTCCGGGGTAGTGGTCGGCGTGTTCACGTGACTGATCCTTGCCCTCCCCGCCCACAGAAGCGATCGGGTTTCCCCCCGGATCCGACCCTGAGAGTCGTGGGGGTGGCCTCAGGGTGCCCCTCATGGACGAACGTCCTGGTCAGCGCGTTCCGGGCACGTCCGAGCGCTCGCGGCGGCGCTCGCCGGCGGCATCCCGCGGCGGCGCTTCGGGACGACCCGGGCACCCCCGTGCGGCCAGGCAGCCGCCGGTGCCGCGCACTACGGTGGCGGCATGGCCCGCTACCTCGACGTGCACCCGCACGACCCGCAGCCGCGTCTCGTCGCCCAGGCGGTCGCGGTGCTGCGGGACGGCGGCGTCATCGCGTACCCCACGGACTCGTGCTACGCGCTGGGTACGACGATGGGCTCGCACGACGGCGCGGACCGCATCCGCCGCCTGCGCCACCTGGACGACAAGCACCACTTCACGCTCGTGTGCGCCGACTTCGCCCAGCTCGGTCAGCTCGTGCACCTCGACAACGCGGCGTTCCGCGCGATCAAGGCCGCGACCCCGGGCCCGTACACGTTCATCCTGCAGGCGACCCCCGAGGTGCCGCGCCGCCTCGCGCACGCCAAGAAGCGCTCGGTCGGGGTGCGCATCCCCGACCACCCCGTCGCGGCCGCGATCGTGCGCGAGCTCGGCGAACCCCTCCTGTCGTCGTCCCTGCTCATGCCGGGCCACGACTGGCCGCTGACCGAGGGTTGGCAGATCCGCGAGGAGCTCGACCACGAGCTCGACGCGGTCGTCGACGCGGGCGACTGCGGGACGACGCCGACCACGGTGGTCGACTGGACCTCGGGCGCGCCCGAGGTGGTCCGCGTGGGTGCGGGAGACCCCGACCGGTTCCAGTGAGCGGCCCGCGTCACCGGTCCGACGAGCCCGCCCCGCCCCCGGGTGCGCGGGGCCCGGCTGCGCGCGGTCCTGGTGCGCCGACGACGATCCCGCCCGGCGACCCCGACGCCGCGCACTCACCGGCACTGGCCTCGCTCGACGCCGACGTCGTGGAGTGCCGGCGCTGCCCGCGGCTCGTCGCGTGGCGCGAGCAGGTGGGGCGGGAGCGCCGCGCCGCGTTCCGCGACGAGACCTACTGGGCGCGTCCGGTCCCGGGCTTCGGTGACGCGGCCGCGCGCATCCTCGTCGTCGGGCTCGCGCCCGCCGCGCACGGCGCCAACCGGACCGGCCGCATGTTCACCGGCGACCGCTCGGGCGACTTCCTGTTCGCCGCGATGCACCGCGTCGGGCTCGCGAACCAGCCCACGTCCGTCTCCGCCGACGACGGGCTGCGCCTGACCGGCATCCGCGCGACCGCGCCCGTGCGGTGCGCGCCGCCCGCGAACAAGCCCACGCCCGACGAGCGCCGCGCGTGCGCGCCGTTCCTCGCACGCGAGCTCGAGATCGTCGACCCGCGCGTCGCCGTGGTGCTCGGCGCGTTCGGCTGGGCCGCGCTGCTCGACACCTTGCGCGACCTGGGATGGGCCGTGCCGCGGCCCGCACCCCGGTTCGGGCACGGCGCCGAGGTCGTGGTGCACCGCGGGCCACGCACGCTCACCCTGCTCGGGTGCTTCCACGTGAGCCAGCAGAACACCTTCACCGGCCGCCTCACGCCGGACATGCTCGACGACGTGCTGCGCCGCGCGCAGGACCTCGCGCGCGACTGACACCGGGGGCCGCGGGCGTCGGCGGGTGTCGGCGGGCGCGGATGCCGGGGGCGGGTGCGGGCGGTGCGGGTGTCGGTGGCCTGGTGCAGGGTGGCCGCATGGAGATCTCCTTCGTCGCAGGCTTCGGCCCGATCACGCGCGACGCCGACGCCGCCCGCACGTTCTGGTCCGAGGGCGGGCTGGGCATCCCGCTCGAGGAGCCCGCGCCCGGGTACCTGACCAACGACACGCTCCAGGGCGTCAAGGCCTTCGCGCTGTGGCCGCTCGCGCAGGCGGCCGAGTCGACGTTCGGCACGCCGCAGTGGCCCGAGTCGCACCCCGTCCCGCAGGCGTGGCTCGAGCTCGACGTGGCCACGCACGAGGCAGTGGCCGAGGCCGCCGCCGAGCTCGTCGGGCTCGGGCACCGGCTCCTGCGCGAGGCCCACCTCGAGCCGTGGGGCCAGACCACCGCGCGCCTGCAGAGCCCCGAGGGCCTGCTCGTCGGGATCTCCCACACCCCGTGGATGCACGTCGACGGCGCCGAGGACGCCGCGGCGGAGGAGTACACGGGCCACGCCTGACGCCGGGCCGCCGGTGCCGGGGCGGATGCCGGCCCGTCGGAGACGGGCGCTCGACCACGGCTCCGTGCGGGTCCGGCGGGTGCGGTGCCCGCCCTCGTCGGACGGGCACCGCACCGCTCGTCAGTGCTCGCGCAGGACCTCGGCGACGAACGCGGCCGAGCGCGTGCGCAGACCCTCGATGCGGTTCGCGACCATCTGCGCCCGCACCTCCTCGATCGCCGAGCCTGCCTCGGTCCGCGTCGGAGGACGGCGCACGTTGGCCGAGCACAGGAAGTGCGTGCAGATGAGCGTGCCGATGGTGTTGCCGCGGCGGCCGGACGCGCCCGCTCGTCGTGCGACGTAGAGGCTCACGTCGTCGGTCACGACGACGTCCTCGCACCACGCGCACACCGCGCGGCGTCGGATGCGCTCCTTGGCGTCGGTCGAGCGGAGCAGCACGCCCGTGGGCGTGCCGTCCACGGGGACGACCGCGTACGCCACGAGCGGCGCCTTGCGGTCACGCCACCCGAGGTAGTCGAGGCGCTCCCAGTCGAGCGTGTCGAGCACGGGGAGCACCGCCTGCGCGGCCTCGCGTCGGCTCGCGTTCACGAAGGACGCGCGGATCTGCTTGTCGGTCAGGGGTTCCATGAGTCGTGGTTCTCCGGGGTTCGAGGTCTCCGCCGGGCGCGCGTGGACGGCGACGGTCGTCCGTCGTCGATCGTGCGGCGCGCGTGGGCTGGTCGCGACGGCGCGGCCCGCGGGCCTGGCCGGTGCGTCCCGCCCGTCGGCGGAGGAGGGCGGTGAAGTGGTCGATCGCGTCGTCGGACCGGTCCTCGCGCTCGTGGCGCACCGGATCAGGTGCGGCCCCGCCCGGCGGGCGGTGCGCGGGACGTCGCTCACCCGTCCGGGACGTGCCCGGTCATGCCTCGCGCAGCGGCGGGGCGGTGTGTCCGGGGGGCGGTGTGTGCGGTGGACTCAGACGCGGCGCGCGGCGCGGCCTGAGCAGGCCGCAACGGCCACCCCACAACCTGCGATGCGATGCATCCGCGCTCTCCTCGTCCGTCTCTGATCCGTGCACCCCGGTGCCCGGTCGCGCTCTGCCGCGCCCGGCTGCCTCGAGCAGCCACCGTCCATTGTGCCTCAGCCTCCCGCCTTCGCCCTCGGGACCGTCCGCGAGGTCGACGATCCCGCGCTCACGCCGCGCGCGCCGCGGCTGCGTGGACGGCACCTGTGGGCTCCCCTGCCGAGGGCGGGAATCGACGACGCGGCGCGGTCGTTCCCCTGTGCATGACGTTGACTGGCGAGTACGTCCCGAGCACGTCGGCCCAGACCCGCAACCAGGTCGAGCTGTACGAGGCCAGCGGGGGAACCCAGGGCACCACCATGCGGGGCCGGCCCGTCGTGATCCTCACGACCGTCGGGGCCTCGTCGGGCAAGCTGCGCAAGACCGCGCTGATGCGGGTCGAGCACGAGGGCCGGTACGCGATCGTCGCCTCGCTGGGCGGTGCTCCGCAGCACCCGTCCTGGTACCACAACGTCGTCGCGCACCCGCTCGTCGACCTCCAGGACGGCCCGACGGTGCGCAGCTACGTAGCCCACGAGGCCACCGGAGCGGAGCGCGACGAGTGGTGGGCGCGCGCGGTCGCGACCTGGCCGGACTACGACGAGTACGTCACGCGCACCACCCGCACGATCCCGCTCTTCGTCCTCACCCCCACCCCCTGACCCCCGACCCAGCGCCTGCTCAGGCATCTCGACCTCATACCCGGAGCAGCCACTGGCTCACCGCCACGAGACGACGCGACGCAGCGGTTGCTCAGGCATTCAGCCGGGGAGGCCGGAGCGAAGGCTGGGTGGTGGTCTCGGGCGCCGCGTGCGGTCTGCCCAGGAGCGGTCAGCCGAGGAGGGTCAGCCCAGGAGGAGGTGCCAGCCGCCGACGCCGATGACGCCCGCGACGAGCGGTGCGGCGACCGGCACCCAGCCGTACCGCCAGTCCGAGCTCCCCTTGTGCTTGAGCGGCAGCAGGGCGTGCACGATGCGCGGCCCGAGGTCACGCGCGGGGTTGAGCGCCGGACCGGTCGGCCCGCCGAGGCCCGCGACCAGGCCCCAGACCAAGAACCCGAGCGCCAGGTGCGCGGTGCCGGGCTCGTTCGCGGTCAGCGGCGAGTGCGTGATGGCCAGCGCGCACGAGAACAGGACCACCGAGCCCAGCAGCTCGTTCGCGAACCCGTTGAGGCGTGACTTGGCTGCGTTGACCGTCGAGAACGTGGCCAAGATGTCGTCAGGGTCCTCGGTGCGGTCGTAGTAGGGCTTGTGGGTCGCGACGATCGCGAGCTGGCCGGCCATCGCGCCCAGCAGTTGCGCGACGATGTACGGCGCCACCTCCGCCCACGGGAACAGCCCCCAGGTCGCGAGCCCGAGCGTGAATGCCGGGTTGATGTGGTTGCCGCTGATCCCGCCGAACATCAGCGCGGGGATCATCACACCGAAGCCGTAGCCCATCGCGATGAGCGACCACCCGCCGCGGTAGCCCTTCGACCCCTTGAGGTGCACGTTCGCCACGGTGCCGTTGCCCAGGATGATCAGGATCGCGGTCCCGATGAACTCGCAGGCCAGGCGCGTGGTGAGGTCGAACGACGGATCCATGCGCCAACTCTGACAGCGGTGGTTGCCCCTCCGGCGTAGCCACGCCCGCGACACCCCGGCTCACCGCCCGCCCGCCCTGCCCGTCTCATCGGCCGGACACTGACCCGACCCCAGCCCTCGTCCCCGCCCCCCTCGTCCCCACCCACCGACCCCCACACCCCCACACCCCACCGACCCGACGACCCTGATACCGACCACCCACCCCGACCACGCCCCCCGGCACTCGCTGCTCCGGCCCGCCGCCCGCCAACCGCGAGCAACCACTGGCTCACGCACAAGCCCCGAGACGAACCAGCGGTCGCTCCGGGCTCAAGGAGCCAAGACCTGAGCAACCACTGGGTCGCGCAGGGCATCGAACGCGACCCAGCACCTGCTCCGGGCTCGCGGACTCAGAGCCTGAGCAACCGCTGGGTCGAGCACGAGACCCGCACGAACCAGCACCTGCTCAGGCCTCAAGGACTCAGAGCCTGAGCAGTCGCTGGGTCGAGGTCGGGGTGGGCACGGGGTGGAGGGGCGCCATGAGGGGCGGGAGGTGGGGACTGGTCGTGACGTGGGGCGGGGGGTGGGGACTGGTCGTGACGTGGGGCGGAGGGTGGGGACTGGTCGTGGGGCGGGTGGTGCGGGTCGGTGGGGGCGTGGGGTGAGCCGGTGGTGGGTGGGGTGGGTCGTGGTGGTCGTCGTCGGGGTGGCGGTGGGGCTCGGCGGGCCCGTGGTGCTGCGCGAGCGGGCCAGCGCGCGGTACCCCGTCACGGCCGCGGACCTCGCGGCGGGGCGGTCGGCGCTGGCTGCGCTCGCGGGGCCAGATCAGCGCCCGGCCGCGGCGGACGGATCGGCGGTGCCGGACGGGTCGAGGGTGGCGGACGGTTCGTCGTACGAGCGCGAGCAGTTCGGGACGGCGTGGGCGGACGTCGATCGCAACGGGTGCGACACGCGCAACGACGTGCTGCGCCGCGACCTGACGGCCACCACGATCGACGCCGACGGCTGCACGGTGCTGACCGGCGTCCTCGCCGACCCGTACACGGGGCGCCGCATCGTGTTCGCGCGGGGCAAGGGCTCGGCGCTGGTGCAGATCGACCACGTGGTCGCGCTCGCCGCGGCGTGGTCGTCGGGAGCGGCGTCGTGGGACCGGCGCACACGCGAGGCGTTCGCGAACGACCCCGCCAACCTGCTCGCCGTCGACGGGCCAGCGAACCAGGACAAGGGCGCGTACGACGCCGCCGCCTGGCTCCCGCCCGATCCCGGCTTCGCGTGCGTCTACGCGCTCCGCCAGATCCGCGTGAAGGCGGCGTACGGCCTGTCGGTCGCCGACGACGAGCGCGCGGCCCTCGACGACGCGCTGGACACCTGCGTCACCGCCTGACCGTGGGCGCGCCAGCGTCGGCTCCGATGCCGGTCCTGACGCCTCGGGCGTGTGCTGTCGGCGCAGGCCCCGGTTCCGGGCGTCAGGTGCCGGGCAGGCTGGTGCCGGTTCGGACGCTCAGGGAGCGGCTCCCGGGACCGCGACGTCCGTGCCCGACGCAGTGACGCGCACGCCGTCGCTCTGCACGACGGCGTCGGTGAGCACCAGCCCGTCCGGGAGGTCCTCGACGGGGATCTCGAGGTCGTGCAGTCGCGACGCGAGGTCGCTCGGCAGCGCCGCGGCCTCGACCCGCACGCCACCGACGCTCACCGTCGCGACGTCGACGAGCAGTCGACCATCCTCGACACGCGGCGTCAGCTCGCCCGCCAGGTCGAGCCCGAGCACCTGCCCGCTCAGACGCAGCGCGTCCCCGGCGACCTCGACGGTGAGCTCGAGCGACGTGCGCTCGACCACCGCGCCCTGCAGCGACGCCGTCGGGATCGTGGCGTGCACGACGACCTCGTCCGCCCGGTACGGCGTGCTCGTCGAGACCCCGTCCGCGCCGATCACCAGGTCCGTCATCGCGATGCCACCGAGCGTCGCGCCGTCGACCGTCGCGTCGAGCCGGTCGAGCTCGCCGCGCGCGAGCTGCGGCAGGAACGGGAACCCGCCGACGTCGACCGCGGGCACCCCGACGACCTCGTCGACGTTCTCGACGATCGCGTCGGACACCGTCTCGCGGGTGCGCTGCGCCGCGACCACGTCGGCGACGACGAACCCGAGCGTCACGAGGACGAGCAGCGTGAGGCCCACCACGAGCCCGGTCCGTCGTCGATGCGTCGTCATCCGGACACGGTAGGAGAGCCGCGGCGCTGCCGCGCGTCCGGACGACGACACGCGGTTCGTGGCCCACCCCCTCGCGGGCCGGGCGACGGCGTGGCGTTCGCCCAGGTCATCGCCGCGCCGAGCGGCGCCGAGTGGCCACCGAGCGGTGCTCGACGCCGCGCCAGATCCGGGCACAAACATGTGGCGCGCGTCACGCCCCGCGCCTAGCCTGGTGTCGAGGTCGCGACGAGGGACGCCCGATGACGTGGGTTCTGCTGCTGGTACTCAGCTCTCTGCTCCCGGCGCTCCTCTTCGGGGCGGTGTGGTCGCTGTTCCCCGGCGAGGAGGAGACGCCGCGGTGGCGTGCGGCCCTCGCACGGCGGTTCGAGCGCTGGGCGCACGCGCTGCGCCACGAGCCACCCGTCACGACGAACCCGTTCGACGCCCTGTGGGTCCAGGACCGGCTGACGAAGGTCGCCGACCACGTCCGGCAGCTCGAGAGCGACACCCGCGGGTATGCGCGCGCCGAGCGGATCATCGCCTCGCAGCTCGCCTACGACCAGCTCCTCGCGAAGGCCTGCGGGCTCGCCGGCGTGCAGGTGGTGCCGAGCCCGCTGGGCGACCCCGCCGAGAGGTTCCGCGAGGAGGTCGAGCTCGCCTCCCGCGGCTGGTCGTGGTGAGCGCGCGGCCAGACCCGGGCAGGGACGCCGGTCCTGAGCAGGGCTGAGCTCCGGCCCGGCGTCAGCCCGCGCGGACCGTGAGCGTGCTCGGTCCGGCCGGTGTGCGCCGGACCTCGATGCGGTCCGCGATGGTCTGCTTCAGCGCGTCGACGTGCGACACGACCCCGACCACGCGGCCACCGGCGCGCAACCGGTCCAGCTCGGCGAGCACCTGGTCGAGCGTGTGCGGGTCGAGCGACCCGAACCCCTCGTCGACGAACAGCGTGCCCAGGTCGATCCCGCCGGCCTCGGCGGTCACGACGTCGGCCAGCCCGAGCGCCAGGCACAGCGAGACGTAGAACGTCTCCCCGCCCGAGAGCGTGCGCGGGTCCCGCGGCTGCTCGGTGTGGTGGTCCAGCACCCGCATCGCCAGGCCGGTGCGTCGCGAGCTCACGTCCTCCTTGCGGTCGCTGCGCACGAGCTCGTACCGGCCGTCGGACATCCCGACGAGCCGTGCGTTGGCCGCCGCGACGACGTCCTCGAAGCGCCGGACCAGCACGTACGTCGAGAGCGACAGCCCGTGGTCGTTGTCCGTCCCCGTGCCGCTCGCCAGGCCGGCCATGCGCAGGACCGGCGCCGCGTCCCCGAGCCCGCGCAGATGGAGCTCGACCGACTGCCGCACGGCCCGTGCCGCCTCCTGCGCGGCCTGCGCACGTGACGCGCAGACGCCCGCCCGCGCGGCCGCTGTGCGCGCGTGCTCGGCCGCCTCACGCTCGACCTCGAGCGCGCGGGGCAGGTCCGGGCCGGCCTGCCCGTCCTGCGCGTCGCGTCCGACGAGCAGCGGGTCGTCCTCGAGCTCGCGCAGGCCGGTCCGGACGCGGTCGAGCGCCGCGTCGTGCTCGCGCAGGGCGCGCTCGAGCGCGGCGGCCTCGCCGTCGGGCAGGTCAGCCGCGCGTGCGGCGGCCGCATCGGCGAAGTCGTGCTCGGCGAGCGCGGCGGCGAGCTCGGACGCGGCCCGGCTCAGCTCGCGGTGCGCGGCCAGGAGGTCGTCGAGCGCGGCGCGCAGACCCGCGGCGACCGCGGCGCGCTCGACGAGCTCCGCGTGCCGGGCGGCGACGGTCGGGTGTCCCGCTCGCGCGAGTGCGACCTCCGCCTCGGCCTCGCTGACCTTGGCGGTGCACGCGTCGACGACCATGACGGCCTTCTCGCGCGCGGCCTGGGCGAGCGCCCGATCCCGGCGGCGTTCTTCGGTCGCGGTGGCGTGCGCGTCGATCTCGGCCGTCAGGCGCGTCACGTCCGCGAGCGCCGAGCGGGCGGCCGCGAGGCGCGCCTCGGCCTCGGTCAGCTGGCGTGCCGCGTCCTGCGCGGAGACGCCGCCCGTCGCGTCGCGCGCCGTCGCGACCTGCGACTCGACCCCCGCGAGCGCCTCACGGGCGCCGGTCAGCGCCGCCTCGGCCCGCTGCCGCGCCGCTTCCGCGCGGGCCACCTCGTCGGCGGTCACGTGGTCCGCGCCGAGCGCGGCCGGGGCGGGGTGCTCGACGCTGCCGCAGACCGGGCAGCCGTCGCCCGCGCGCAGCCCGGCGGCGAGCTCACCGGCGAGACCGGCGATCCGGGCGGTGCGCGCGGCGGCCTCGCGCTCGACGGCGACCAGGGCGTCGCGCGTGGCCCGCTCGGCCTTCGTCGCGGCCTCGTCGCGACGCTCCAGCAGCCCCGCGAGACGCAGGTGCGCCTCGACGCGGTGCCGCGCGGACTGCAACGCCACCGCGAGGTCCGCCTCGCCCGCCGACGCGGTCCGCGCCAGCTCGAGCGACGACCCCAGCACTGCGGCTTCGGCAGGCCGCGCCGCGAGCCACTCGTCGTGAGCGGCGAGCTCGGTGTCGTGGTTCTCGACCGCGCCACGAGCGGTCGTCAGCGCGAGCCGAAGGCCCTGCAGCGACTCCTCGACCTGCACCGCGTGCTCGAGCGCCGCTGCCTCCCGCACGGCGTCCTCGTACGCCGAGACGAGCCCCGCCCGCGCGCCCGGCTCGGCGCCGACCCGCCCGGCGGCGTCAGGACCGGTTGCCGTGAGTCCGGCGCTCGGAGGCACGCCGTCGCCCGGCACCACGTCCCCGACGAGCTCGGCCAGGTCGGGCGGTGCCACGTCACGCGCCGCGGCGAGGCCCTTCGCCGCCGCGTCGACGGCCACGGTCGCCTCCTCGGCAGCGCGCAGCAGCGGTCGCACGGTCCGGGCGGCGCGGGCGCGGACCAGCCGGAGCCCGCGCTCGGCCTGCACCCCGGCGGCCGCCTCGAGAGCGGTGTGCTCGCGACCGAGCCGATCCCGCGTCTCGAGCAGCCGCACGGTGCGCCGCGCGAGCTCGGCCGCGGAGCCGGCCGCGGTGTGCTCGGCGGTGGCCGCGTCAGCCTCGGCGCGGGCCCGCGCCGCCTCGTCGGCGAGCAGTCCCAGCGGCCCCGCCAGCGCGGCGTCGAGCGCGCGAGTGTCGGAGCGTCCGACGAGCGCTGCGGACACGGCCTCGTGCACGGGGGCGAGCGCGGTCTCGTCGAGCCCGGCCGCACCCGCGAGGTGCGCGACCTTCTCCTCGACGACCCGACGGGTCCCCTCGGTCGCGCGGTCCGCCTCGCGGCGCATCTCGACGAGCCGCACCTGCATCCGCTGGTAGACCTGCGTGCCGAAGATCTTCTGCAGCAGCGCGGGCCGCTCCTTCTCGGGGTCCGCGCGCAGGAAGCGCGCGAACTCGCCCTGCGGCAGCACGATCGTCTGGACGAACTGCTCACGGTCCAGCCCGACGACGCGCTGGATCTCCGCGCCCGCCTCGTCGAGCCGCGTCGAGAGCATCTCGCCCGTCGGCTCGTCGTCCGTCGAGGCCGGTGCGTCCGCGGCGAGCCGCCACAGCCGCACCGACGCCTGCTGCCGCACCGTCCCGGTGCCGCGCTTCTTCGCGCGGTCGAACGCGGGCGTCCGGCGCACGCGGAACCGCCCGGCGCCGACCTCGAAGGTCAGGTCGACGAACGACTCCGTCTCGTCGTCGGCGTAGGCCGAGCGCACGCGGTCACCGCTGGACTCGGCCGAGGCGACCTTGCCGTAGAGCGCGAACACCACGGCGTCGATCACGGTGGACTTGCCCGCGCCGGTCGGGCCCTCGAGCAGGAACAGGCCCGAGGCGCCGAGCTCGGCGAAGTCGATCGTGTGACGCCCCGCGAACGGCCCGACGGCCTGGAGCGTCATCGAGACGAGCTGCATCAGGCGCTCCGCTCGGCGGCCGCGGCGTGCTCGTGCGCGGCGCGGAGCACCGCGAGCTCGTCGTCGTCCGGGCGTGCGCCCGTGACGTGGGAGACGAAGTCGCACGCGACCTCGACCGGGTCGGCGGCGGCGGTCACCGCGCGCAGCGCGGGTGCGCCGACCGCTGCGGGAGGCCGGTGCTGCACGACGAGCGCGTGCGGCAGGCGCGCCCGCACGCGCGCGTACAGGTCCTGCGGCCGGCGCTCGTCGGTCACCACGACGCGCACCCAGTCGTCCACGTGCGGCGCGCCCGCCGCGCCCAGGACGTCCTCGAGCGTGCCCGTGACGTCGGCCAGCCGGCGCGGCACGGGAGCGGCGACGAGCTCGGTGCGCACCTGCTCGCCCGACAGGTCGACGAGCACGCTGGACTTGGTGTGGTGCCGCTCGGAGAACGAGTACGCCAACGGCGAGCCGCTGTACCGCATCGTCGTGCCGGCCGGTCCGCTGACCACCTGCGGCCCGTGCAGGTGCCCCAGCGCCGCGTAGTCGACGCCGCCGAGCACGTGCGACGGCACGTGGTCCACGCCGCCCACCCGGATGTCCCGCTCCGACTCGCTCGCCACTCCCCCGACGACGAAGGCGTGCGCGACGACCACCGAGCGCGTCCGCGGCCCGCCCGCGCGCGCGGCGAGGTCGGCGCGCACGCGCGCCATCGCGGCGGCGGTCACCGCCTCGTGCGAGCGGGCCAGCACGGGCGCGCCGGGCTCGGCGAGCTGCGAGCGCACGGTGTCCGGGTCGAGGTACGGCAGGCCGTACACGAGGAGCGTGCCGCCCTCGTCGTCGGTGACCTCGACCGGCCGGTCCAGGCCCGCGACGCGCGTGCGCAGCTGCACGCGCTCGCGCATGAGCGCGGCACCGAAGCCCAGCCGCGTCGCCGAGTCGTGGTTGCCCGACGTCAGGACGACCGTCGTCAGCTCGGCGAGCCGCGCGAGCGTCTCCGAGAGCAGCGTGACCGCCTCGACCGGCGGGATCGCACGGTCGTAGACGTCCCCCGCGACGACGACCGCGTCGACCTGCTCGGTGCGCACGACGTCGACCACGTGGTCCAGGTACGCCGCCTGGTGGTCGAGCAGGTCGACCCCGTGCAGCGACCGGCCCAGGTGCCAGTCCGACGTGTGCAGCATCCGCATGAGCCGGACGGTATCCGCCACGTCCGACACCGCTGCGGTGGACAGGCCGCGAGCGTCCGATCGGCACCGCCTGCACCGATTCTTCACACGACATCATCCCCTGGGGGGACCCCACGCGGCCTGCCGAGACGCCAGGGTTGCTCTCAGTACGACGGGAGACCAGGCCGACCCGGCCCGGCGTCGTACCTGATGACAGGGGGTTTCTCATCATGCAAGCCCGAACTCGCGCGTCCGCCCTCGCGGCGCTCGTCGTCACGGTGGCCCTGACGGCCTCGTCGATGACCGCCGCCACCGCGGCCGGCCCCGCTGCCGCGCCCGCCGCGACGCCCGCCCTGACGCCCGCCGACCGCACGAGCGCCGCGGAGGCGGCCCGCGTCGACTCCGTCACCGCTGACATCGACTGGTTCGACTGCACCAACGTGGTCGGCCCCGGCGTCGACTGCGGGACGGTCGACCTCCCGCTGGACTACGACGACCCGACCGGTGAGCAGACCAGCGTCGCCGTGCTGCGCTCGCGCGCCACGCAGCCGACCAAGAAGCTCGGCACGCTCTTCGTGAACCCCGGCGGCCCGGGCGGCTCGGCCGTCTCGCTCGCCGCCAACGCGGCGTACTTCCTCCCGGCGGACATCGTCAAGCGGTTCGACGTCGTCGGCATCGACCCGCGCGGCACGAACTTCAGCTCGAACGTCTCCTGCTGGCGCAACCTCGGCGCGCAGACCGACGCGCTCCTGCCGATCCTCGAGAACGCCTACCCGGCGACCGTCGCGACGCGGATCGACTACATCAACGCCGCCAAGAAGTTCGGCACGGCCTGCTCGACCACGGGCCAGCCGCTGTCCGCGTCGATGTCGACCGCGAACGTCGCGCGCGACATGGACGTGCTGCGCCGCACCCTCGGCGACTCGAAGCTGTCGTTCCTGGGCTTCTCCTACGGCACCTACCTCGGCAACGTGTACGCGAACCTCTACCCGGACCGCGTCCGCGCGATCGTCATCGACGGCGTCGTGGACCCGGCCGGCTGGCAGGGTCGCGCCGCGACCGCCAACATCCCGCAGACGCAGCGCATCGCCTCCGGTGACGGCGCATGGAAGGCGTTCCGCGAGATCCTGCGGCGCTGCGGCGTGAAGGGCCCCAAGTACTGCATGCTCGCGCAGCGCAGCTCGAACCCGACCGCGCTGTTCGACTCCTTCGCGAAGAAGGTCAAGGCCAAGCCGATCGACCTGGGCGACGGCTTCATCATCGACTACCCGTTCGTCATGTCGCTGCTCCTGAGCGACCTGTACTCGTCCGACGGCTGGGCGTGGGTCGACATGGACCTCGACATGCTGATCACGCTGCAGCAGCAGCCCCAGACGAGCGCCGAGCGCAAGGCGTGGAACGCCGCGAAGAAGCAGCTCACCAAGCGCATGAAGGACTTCACGGACCTCAAGGACGCCGACGAGCGCGAGATCGCCAGGCTCGCGAAGGCACCCGGCTTCGGGTACCCGTACGACAACTCGCCCGAGGCCTTCCAGTCCGTCCTGTGCACCGACGGCCTCAACCCGGCGAACGCGTCGGCATGGACCAAGGCGGGCCAGGAGGCGGAGAAGACCGGCGGTGGCTTCGGTCAGCTGTGGACCTGGGCCTCGGCGCCGTGCGCGTCGTCCACGTGGACGGCCAAGGACGAGGACTCCTACCGCGGCAGCTTCTCGGCCGCCACGTCCGCCCCGATCCTCGTGATCGGCAACAAGTGGGACCCCGCGACCAACTACCGCGGTGCGTACAAGGCCGCCAAGCTCCTGAAGAACTCCTCGTTCATCTCGAGCAACAGCTGGGGCCACACCGCGTTCGGCTCGTCGAAGTGCGTCGACACGACGCTGACGAACTACCTGCTCACGGGCAAGGCCGCGCTCGGCACCAAGACCTGCACGGGTGCTCAGCCGTTCGCGTGGAAGCTCGACTCCGGTGAGTCGGCCTCGCTCGCGCTGACGCACGCCAAGGGTCGCGCGCCCGTCACGCCGCCGGTCCCGGGCACCGCCCCGCACCTCTGAGCGACCTGGGCCTCGTGAGGTCCTGATCGATCCCGACGGGGGTCGCGACGTCCGCGTCGCGGCCCCCGTCCTCGTCCCCCCGGGACACGATCCGCGGGACACGATCCGCAGGACGCGATCCGCAGGACGCGATCCGCAGGACGAGCGGCCGGGCGCGCAGGCGGGCGTCGCTCAGGCAGGCGCCGCGTCCTGCGTGACGTCCGCGAAGGTCGCCCCCAGCGCGCGCGCCAGGTCGTCGCCGTCCACGGTCGCGGCCACGCCGTGCGCACCCGCGCCGATCGACACCCGCCGCCCCCGCACGCGCTCGTCGGCGACCACCGGCCAGGCCGTGAGCGACCCGAACGGCGTGATCGTGCCGCGCTCGTACCCGGTGACCTCCAGCGCGGTCCCGGCGTCGGGCAGCGACAGCCGCGAGACGCCGAGCAGCGCGCGCAGCTTGGGCCACGAGATCGCGCGGTCACCCGTGACGAGGACGAACAGGTAGTCGTCGTCGCCGCGCCGCACGACGAGCGACTTCACGACGTCCCCCGGCTCGACGCCCCGCACCGCCGCGGCCTCCGCGAGCGAGCGCACCGGCCCGTGCCGCGTGATCTCGAACCCGATCCCTGACGCCTCGAGCGCCGCGAGCGCTCGGCGCTCTCCGTCCTGCCCAGTCATGCCCCCACCTCATCACACGGGGACCGCTCGCACCCGGCTCAGCGGAATCCAGGGGCGGACCTCCGGGCAGACCTGGGAGGATGGGAGGTCGTGACCACCGACCAGCCCCAGCACCCGGACCGCGCGGACCGTCCCCGCCGCGCCTCCGGTCGCTCGGGTGAGCAGTCGGGAGACCGGCCCGCAGGGCAGCGCCGGGGCCGCCCCGGCAAGCGACGCCAGGGCCAGCAGGGCCGGACGACGACCGAACAGACGCAGGGTGGACAGACGACGAACCCGCGGGGCGGGGGCGCGGCACGACGAGCGCGGGCCGCGCAGGCACGTGCGGCGGCGGTCCTGCCCCCGCTCACCTACCCGCCCGAGCTCCCGGTCAGCGCGCGCCGCGAGGACATCGCCGCGGCGATCCGCGACCACCAGGTCGTCGTCGTCGCGGGCGAGACCGGCTCGGGCAAGACGACGCAGATCCCCAAGATCGTGCTGGGCCTGGGCCGCGGCCGCGAGGGCCAGATCGGCCACACCCAGCCTCGGCGCATCGCGGCCCGCAGCGTCGCGGAGCGCATCGCGCAGGAGATCGGCACGCCGCTCGGCGAGCTCGTCGGGTACCAGGTGCGGTTCACGGACACGTCCAGCGAGCACACGCTCGTCAAGGTCATGACGGACGGCATCCTGCTCGCGGCGATCCAGCGCGACCCGCTGCTGCTGGCGTACGACACGCTGATCATCGACGAGGCGCACGAGCGCTCGCTCAACATCGACTTCCTGCTCGGCTACCTCACGCGCCTGCTGCCGCGCCGCCCGGACCTCAAGGTCGTCATCACCTCGGCGACGATCGACTCGGCCCGGTTCGCGCGGCACTTCGCGGGACCGGCGACGCCCGAGCACCCCGACGGCGTCCCCGCCCCGGTGGTCGAGGTCACGGGGCGCACGTACCCGGTCGAGCTGCGGTACCGGCCGTTGTCGCCGGACGCGCTCGGCGTCGACGACGAGGACGAGCTCACGGATTCCGACGAGCGTCCGGGTCGCGGGGGGCGCTCGTCGTCCCGTCCGACGAAGGGCGGTGCGCGATCGTCGGCCGCGAGCTCGTCGTCCCGTGCGCCGGCACGTCAGGCGGTCCGGGAGCGCGACCTCATGACGGGCATCACCGAGGCCGTCGACGAGCTCAGCGCGGAGGGCCCCGGCGACATCCTGGTGTTCCTGTCCGGCGAGCGTGAGATCCGCGACGCGGCCGACGCGCTGCGCGCCTCTCTCGGCACGCGCGTCACCGACCCGCGGCACCCGCAGGCGGTCGAGCTGCTGCCGCTGTACTCGCGGCTGTCGGCGGCCGAGCAGCACCGCGTGTTCTCGTCGCACCAGGGCCGCCGCGTGGTGCTCGCGACGAACGTCGCGGAGACGTCGCTGACCGTGCCGGGCATCCGGTACGTGGTGGACCCGGGCACGGCGCGCATCAGCCGCTGGTCGAAGGCGACCAAGGTGCAGCGGCTGCCGATCGAGCCGATCAGCCAGGCGTCGGCGAACCAGCGGTCGGGCCGGTGCGGTCGTGTGGCCGACGGCATCGCGATCCGGCTGTACTCGCAGGAGGACTTCGAGCGCCGCGACCGGTTCACCGAGCCGGAGATCCTGCGCACGTCGCTCGCGTCCGTGATCCTGCAGATGATCGCGGTGGGCGTCGCGGCGACCCCCGAGGACGTCGTGGACTTCCCGTTCGTCGACCCGCCGGACGTGCGCGCGGTGCGCGACGGCGTGCAGCTGCTGACCGAGCTCGGCGCGATCGAGACGGGCGCGGGCGGGACGCGGCTCACCGAGACGGGTCGCGCGCTCGCGCAGCTGCCCGTGGACCCGCGGCTCGCGCGCATGGTCGTCGAGGCGGCGCGGCGCGGGGTGCTGCGCGAGGTCGTCGTCGTCGCGGCCGCGCTGTCCATCCAGGACCCGCGCGAACGCCCGTCCGAGGAGCGCGAGAAGGCCGACGCGCTGCACGCACGGTTCGCCGACCCGACCTCCGACCTGCTGTCCTACCTCAACCTGTGGACGTACCTGCGCGAGCAGCAGTGCGAGCTGTCCGGCAACGCGTTCCGCCGCCTGTGCCGCAGCGAGCACCTCAACTACCTGCGCGTCCGCGAGTGGCAGGACGTGGTGACCCAGCTCAAGGACCTGGCCAAGCACCTGCCCGGGGCGGACCGCGCGCGCGGCCGCGGCGAGCTCGGCACAGCGACGCCGGTTCGGCAGTCCGGACTGCCGAGCTCGGACCGGACTGCCGATCTCGTCGGGTCGTCGGCCACAGCGGGCTCACCTGGCGGGACCGGGGACGCGGCCGACGAGCAGGCGGGTGGCGGGCCGCGGCGCGGCGAGCTGCGCCAGGAGTGGGACGCCGACGCGATCCACCGCTCGGTGCTCGCAGGGCTGCTGTCGCACGTGGGCATGCAGGAGGCCACCGAGGTCGCCGCGCCCGCTCGTCGTGGCGACCGACGCACCCCGGGCAAGCCCGACCGCCGGGGCCGCAACGAGTACCTCGGGGCGCGCGGCGCGCGGTTCGCGATCTTCCCCGGCTCGGGGCTCGCGAAGAAGCCACCCGCCTGGGTGATGTCCGCCGAGCTCGTCGAGACGTCCCGGCTGTGGGCGCGCGACGTCGCGCGCATCGACCCGGCGTGGGCCGAGGAGCTCGGCGCTCACCTCGTCAAGCGCTCGTACTCAGACCCGGCGTGGTCCACCAAGCAGGGCGCCGCGATGTGCACCGAGCGCGTCCTGCTGTACGGCCTGCCCGTCGTCGCGGGGCGGCGCGTGCTGTACGCGAAGGTCGACCCGGAGGCGGCGCGCGAGCTGTTCGTGCGGCACGCGCTCGTGCAGGGTGAGTGGACCACGCACCACGAGTTCTTCCACGAGAACCGGCGCCTGCTCGCCGAGGCCACCGAGCTCGCGGCGCGCGCCCGCCGCGCGGACCTGCTGGCCGACGAGGACGCGCTGTTCGACTTCTACGACGAGCGCGTGCCGGCCGACGTCGTCTCGGCGCGGCATTTCGACCAGTGGTGGAAGACCGCGCGGCGCCGCGACCCCGACCTGCTCACGTACTCGCGCGAGCTGCTCGTCTCGTCCGACGCGGACGCGATCGACGAGTCGTCGTTCCCGTCGCGCTGGCCGCAGGGCGACCTGTCGCTTCCGCTGACCTACCAGTTCGAGCCCGGCACCGAGGCCGACGGGGTCACCGTCCACATCCCGCTCGCGCAGCTGCCGCGGCTCACGCCCGACGGGTTCGGCTGGATGGTGCCCGGGCTGCTCGACGAGCTCGTCGTCGCGACGATCCGCGCGCTGCCCAAGCCCGTGCGCGTGCAGCTGGTCCCGGCACCCGACGTGGGCCGCGCGGTGAGCGCGTGGCTGCGCGAGCACACCGCGTCGTGGGCCGACACGGTCCGCGCCGGCGACGCCGCTCCGTCGTTCCACCAGGCGTTCGCCTCGGCCGTGCGCGCCGTGCGGGACGTGGACGTCCCCGCCGACGCCTTCGACGACGAGCGGCTGCCCGCGCACCTGCGCGTGACGTTCCGGGTGGTCGGCGACCGCGGCGGGGTGGTCGACGAGGGCAAGGACCTCGCCGCGCTGCAGCACCGGCTCGCGGGGCGTGCGCAGGACGCGGTCGACACGGCGGTGCGGTCCGCGCTGCGGCAGGCGATGCGCGAGGCGGGTCTGGTGGCCGACGACGCGGGCCGTCCTGCGCCGCGCGGGCGTGGGCGGGACGACGAACGGCGTCGGCCGGGCGGCGGGGGCGGCGCGGTGCCGGGCAGCTCGTCGGACCGCGCGGGTGCGTCCGCGGGCGCCGGGGGATCGTCGGGAGCCTCGTCGGCTGCGGGCTTGTCGTCTGCGGGTCCGTCTGCTGCCGGCTCGTCGGCGGGGGGCCCGTCGGGGACGGGCTCGTCGGCCGCGGGGTCGCTCGTGGAGGGTGTCACGCGGAGCGGGCTCACGACGTGGCCCGACGACCTCACGCTCCCCGAGGTGGTCGAGGTGCGCTCGGGCGCGACGCTCGTGCGCGCGTTCCCCTCGCTGGTCGAGGAGCGCGCGGGCGGACCGGCGACGGTCTCGGTGCGCACGCTCGCCGACGAGTCCGCGCGCCCGGCCGCCGCACGCGCCGGGCTGCGACGCCTGCTGCTGCTCGACATCGGGCTCGCCCCGGCGCGCGTCACGTCGCGCTGGAGCGGCGCGCAGGCGCTCGCGCTGGCCGCCAACCCCTACCCCAGCCGCGAGGCGCTGGTCGAGGACGTGCAGCTCGCGGCGATCGACGCGCTCGTCGCCGAGCACCTCGGCGCCGGGACGCCGCGCCGCGCCCCGCAGGATGTCCGCGACGCCGCGCAGTACGCCGAGCTGCGCACGTGGCTGCGCGACCGGCTCGAGGACCGGGTGCACGCGCTCGTCGGCACGCTCGTCGACGTGCTCACGGCCTGGCGCGAGCTCGAGGTCGACCTCAAGGGCACGACGAGCCTGGCGCTGCTGGCCACCGCCTCGGACGTCCGGGCGCAGGCCGGCGGCCTGGTGCACGCGGGCTTCGTCGTCGAGACGGGTGCCGACCGCCTGGTGCACCTGCCGCGCTACCTGCGCGCGGCCCGGTACCGACTGACGAAGGCCGCGGAGAACCCCGCGCGCGACGCGGACCTGGCGTGGCAGGTGCGTGACCTCGAGGACGCGCTGGCCGCGGCGCCCGGTGCTGACCCGGCACGCCGGGCCGAGGTCCGGTGGCAGATCGAGGAGCTCCGCGTGAGCCTGTTCGCGCAGCAGCTCGGCACGCCGACGCCGGTCTCTCCGCAGCGCGTCCGCAAGCTGCTCACCGCGCTGTCCTGACGCTCCGCCGAGCCACCGCAGCCCCGCCTCGATCACTAGAAGCCCCACGACCCAGCGCCTACTCGCGCATCCCACCGCCAAAGCCGGAGCACACGCTGGGTCGCGGATTGGGAAGACGACGACCCAGCGGTTACTCGCGCATTCCACCGCCGGAGCCGGAGCACACGCTGGGTCGCGGACCGGAAGACGACGACCCAGCGGCCACTCGCGCATTCCACCGTCAAAGCCGGAGCAGACACTGGGTCGAGCCGGGTCGGGTCGAGCCGAGGCGGGTCGCGTCGGGGCCGGTCGAGTCGGGGCGGGGGCGGGGGTGCGGCGGGGGTGACCGCTCGTCGTCCACAGGTTGTGTCGAAGAGGCCACGCGTGTCGGTGCCACGGGCCAGACTCGCCCCATGGCTGCATCCCCACCTGACGCGCTCACACCTGACGCGCTCACACCTGATGCCCGCACGCCCGATGCCCGCACGCCCGATGTCCTGAGCGCACTGCCGGCGCCCGCGAGCGCACCCGAGCCACCTCGGGTCAGCGGGCGGTGCTTCGGGGACGGGGACCCGCTCTACGAGCGCTACCACGACGAGGAGTGGGGCGTCCCCGTGCACGGCGAGGCGGCGCTGTTCGAGCGGATCGCCCTCGAGGGGTTCCAGTCCGGGCTCGCGTGGATCACGGTGCTGCGCAAGCGTGAGTCGTTCCGGGCGGCGTTCGCGGGGTTCGATCCGGAGGTCGTCGCGGGGTACGACGAGCACGACGTCGAACGGCTGCTGGGGGACGCGGGCATCGTGCGGAACCGGCAGAAGATCGAGGCCACGATCGCCAACGCCCGCGCGCTGCTGGACCTGCACGCGTCCGGTCGAACCCTCGACGCGATCTTCTGGTCGTTCGCGCCGGACCGTTCGCAGCACGTGCGGCCCGCGTCGTGGGCGGACGTCCCGGCGGCCACGCCCGAGTCGCGCGCGCTCGCCCGCGAGCTCAAGTCGGCAGGGTTCCGGTTCATCGGGCCGACAACCGCCTACGCGGCGATGCAGGCGTGCGGACTCGTCGACGACCACCTCGTGACCTGCCCTTCCGCACCCCACTGACCCGGTTGCCCCGGGCGCGGCCGCCGGTCCCGGGACACGTGTCCGTCGCGGCGGCGTGTGCTCCGCTCGGGTGATCGCTGCGCCGGGACTTCGCCTGATCGAGGACCGCGGCTACAGTTCCGCGCATGACCGAGATGCCCGACCCCGAGATGCGGCTCGAAGCCGTTCTCGGTGCGCGGGAGGCCATGGCCGGTGCCCAGGCACCGGACGCCGACGTGCTCGAGGCCGTCGAGGCGGGCCTGCTGTCGGTGGCCGGCGGCGCCCTGAACTGGGGCGAGATCCCCCACCAGCGCCCGCGCCCGCTCGGCTGACCTCCGCGCCCCGGGCCGCACCAGCAAGGGACGCGATCGCCCCCTCGCGTTCCACGACGGCCGACGCAGTCGTGGACTGTCCGCCCTGCGACCCGCCGGTCTCACAAAGTGAGAACTCGTGGTCAGCATGTGGGCTCCCGGCCTACGATCACGACAACCATCCAGAGCGGCCGAGAGACCTGGCTCGTTGACGCCGCAGCAACCCCCCTCCGCGACGAGGGTGTGGGTGCTTCCGCCAGGACCGATGGAGTCGACATGTCGCAGACCTCGTGTCTGAACGGTCCGTCCGCGTGAGCGCCGCGACCGCAGTCCCGCCCGTGGCCGCCCCGCGGCCCTCCGACGCGCTCGCCGCGCCCGGCGCCACCACGACGACCGAGACGCGCGCCGTGACCGGCACGCACGTCGCGCCGTCACCGCGTCCGCTGGGCAGCGTCGACCGCCCGACGATCTCGTTCGAGCTCTTCCCGCCGCGCAACCCGCAGGCCGCCCCGCGCCTGTGGGAGACCGTGCGGGCGCTCGAGTCGGTGCACCCGGACTTCGTCTCGGTGACCTACGGCGCCTCGGGCAAGACGCGCGAGACGTCGCGCGCGCTGGTGTCCCGGCTGCTCCAGGAGACGTCGCTGTCGCCGATCGCGCACCTGACGTGCGTCGGGACGAGCCGCGAGGAGATCACGACGATCGTCGAGGAGTTCCTCGACGAGGGCGTCCGCTCGTTCCTCGCGCTGCGCGGCGACCCGCCTGTGGGCCAGGACGACTGGCAGGCGCACCCCGACGGCCTGGCGACCGCGAGCGAGCTCGTCGGGCTGCTGCGCGAGATCGAGAGCCGCCGGTGCACGGCGAGCCCCGCCCAGGCGGTGCGGGCGCGGGTGCGGCCGCTGTCGGTCGCGGTCGCCGCGTTCCCGCGCGGCAACGCGGCGACGGGCGGCACGCGAGCGCAGGACGTGGCCTCCCTGCTGGCCAAGCAGGAGGCGGGCGCGGACTTCGCGATCACTCAGGTGTTCTACGACGCCGAGGCGTACCTCGGGCTCGTCGCCGAGGCGCGCGAGGCCGGCGTGGTCATCCCGATCATCCCGGGCATCATCCCGGCGACCGACCCGGCGCGCCTCGAGCGCGTGCAGGCGCTCACGGGCGTCCCCGTGCCCCGCGCGCTGCTCGAGACGCTCGCCTCGGCGGACGACGAGCGCGAGCGGCACCGCCGCGGGATCCGCGCGGGCGTGGACCTCATCAACGGGATCCTCGACGGCGGCGCACCGGGCGTGCACCTCTACACGTTCAACACCCACGGCGCCGCGCTCGACCTGCTCGAGGGCGCCGACCTGGACGGCCGCGGTCGCGACTGACGCCCGTCGTCGGCCCGCCCGCACCCACGCACGACCCGAGAACCACGCACCACCCGAGCACCACCCCAGAACGTCAGTCCCCTGCACGACCACGACACCGAAGGCTGGACCCTGATGAGCGAGACCCCGCAGTTCCCGACCGGCTCCGTGCTCGGCTACCCGCGCATCGGGCCGCGCCGCGAGCTCAAGAAGGCCATCGAGGCGTTCTGGGCCGGGCGGTCGACGGCCGACGAGGTCGAGGCGACCGCCGCGCAGCTGCGTCGTCGGACGCGTGACCGCCTGGTCGAGCTCGGCCTGCCGAAGGACGTCCCCGCGATCCCGAGCGCGTTCTCGTTCTACGACCACGTGCTCGACGCGAGCGCGGTCGTCGGCGCGATCCCCGCGCGGTTCGCCGACCTGGTCGACGAGGACGGCGCACTCGACCTCGCGGGCTACTCGACCGTGGCGCGCGGCCGCGGCGACGACCTGCCGCTCGAGATGACCAAGTGGTTCGACACGAACTACCACTACCTGGTTCCGGAGATCGGCCCCGAGACGACGTTCCGCTACGCGGGCACGCGTCCGGTCGCGGAGTTCGTCGAGGCGCTCTCCGAGGGCGTGCTCACGCGCCCTGTGATCGTCGGTCCGGTGACCTACCTCGCGCTCGCGAAGGCCACCGAGGGCGCACCCGCGGACTTCTCCCCGATCGACCGCCTGCACGACCTGCTGCCGGTCTACGCCGACCTGCTGCAGGATCTCGCCGCCGCGGGCGCCACGTGGGTGCAGCTCGAGGAGCCGGCGCTCGTCTCGGAGAGCATCGACGTGCCGGTCGAGCGCCTGCTCGCCGCGACCGTCGAGGCGTACCGCGCGCTGAGCACCGACCTGACCCGTCCGCAGCGGCCCGCGATCTTCGTCGCCGCCCCGTACGGCGACCTGGGCGCGGCGCTCCCGGTGCTGGCCGCCACCGATGTCGAGGCGATCGGCCTGGACCTGGTCAAGGGCGCTGCGCCCGCCGAGGCCGTCCCGGGCCTGGAGACCAAGACGCTGGTCGCGGGGGTCATCGACGGGCACAACATCTGGCGCGCGGACCTCGACGCCAAGCTCCAGGTGCTCGAGCAGCTCGAGGTGCTGGGCGCCGCCGCCGTCACGGTCGGCACGTCGACGTCGCTGTTCCACGTGCCGCACGACACGGCCGACGAGCCGGACCTGGACCCCGCGCTGAAGAGCTGGCTCGCGTTCGCCGACCAGAAGGTCGCCGAGGTCGTCACGCTCGCCGAGGGCCTGTCGGAGGGCCGCGAGGCGATCCACGAGCAGCTGCTCGAGGCCTCCGACGCCGTCGCCTCGCGCCGCGGTGCGCCGGGCGTCGTGCGGCCCGAGGTCCGCGAGCGCACCGGCTCGTTGACCGAGGACGCGTTCCACCGCGGGGACTTCGACGACCGCAAGATCGCCCAGGCCGCGCGCCTGAACCTGCCGCCGCTGCCGACGACGACGATCGGCTCGTTCCCGCAGACGCCTGAGATCCGCAAGGCCCGCGCCGCGCACGGCAAGGGCGAGCTGACCGACGAGCAGTACGTCGAGGAGATGAAGGCGGAGATCCGCCGCGTCGTCGAGCTGCAGGAGCGGATCGGCCTGGACGTGCTGGTGCACGGCGAGCCCGAGCGCAACGACATGGTCCAGTACTTCGCGGAGAACCTCGACGGGTTCGCGGTCACGCGCAACGGCTGGGTGCAGTCGTACGGCTCGCGCTGCACGCGTCCGTCGATCCTGTGGGGCGACGTCTCGCGGCCGAAGCCGATCACCGTCGACTGGACCACGTACACCCAGTCGCTCACGGACAAGCCCGTCAAGGGCATGCTCACCGGTCCGGTCACGATCCTCGCGTGGAGCTTCGTGCGCGACGACCAGCCGCTGCGCGAGACCGCCAACCAGGTGGGCCTGGCACTGCGCGACGAGATCGCCGACCTCGAGGCCGCGGGCATCGCCGTGATCCAGGTCGACGAGCCCGCGCTGCGCGAGCTGCTCCCGCTGCGCGAGGCGGACCACGCGGACTACCTCGACTGGTCGGTGAGCTCGTTCCGGCTCTCGACGTCGGGCGTGCGCCCGGACACCCAGATCCACACGCACCTGTGCTACTCGGAGTTCGGCCAGATCATGGGCGCGATCGACGGCCTCGACGCCGACGTGACGTCCATCGAGGCCGCGCGCTCGAAGATGGAGATCCTCGGCGACATCGCGGCGGCGGGCTACCCGCGCGCGGTCGGCCCGGGCGTCTACGACATCCACTCGCCGCGCGTCCCGTCCGAGGAGGAGGTCACCGAGCTCCTCACCGACGCGGTGAAGGCGATCGCGGTCGACCAGCTCTGGGTCAACCCGGACTGCGGCCTGAAGACCCGCCGCTACGAGGAGGTCACCCCCTCGCTCGAGCGCATCCTGGCGGCGACCCGCACGGTCCGCGCCACGCTCTGACGCAGTCCGTCGACGGGCCGGTCCTCCCTGCGGGGGCCGGCCCGTTGGTCGTGACCGACCCCGGCTCACCCGCCCGGGGCTCTCCCCGCCCTGCGCCACCTGCCGCTCAGGCACCCTTGGTGATCAGGCGCATGATCGCGGCATCGCGAGCTTCTCGATCCTTCTCACGCTGCGCGGCCTTCACGGCGTACTCACCGCCAGGGGCGAGCTTGGCGTCCAGGACCTCGAATGCCGCACGGTCGCTCGCGCTCAGGCGGCGGGCGGGCCCACGCCGGACCGTGTGGCCGGACGTCGCATCGCTCTGCTTCACGGTCGCCGCCTCCTCGTCACCCTGCGTGGCGTGCTGATGCTCTTGCGGTACTTGCTGGACGCGACCGCGACGAGGGCCACCGCGACCCGGTCCGGCGCCGACTGGGCCACTCTGAGGTCCCGAGCTCGGGAGGCAGGGTGCTCGCGTCCATGGGAGACGACCGTAGCGGCGAACCGGACATCTGGGGCGCAGGCTGTGGAGGGTGGGGGGCGCCCGGGTGGGTAGTGTCCGAGCCGTGAGTGTCTTCGACGTTCCCCTCGACGAGCTGCGCAGCCGCACGAGCCAGAAGTGGCGACGCTACCCCGCCGAGGTGCTGCCGCTGTTCGTCGCCGAGATGGACGTGCGCGTGTGCGAGCCGGTCGAGCGGGCGCTGGCCGACGTCGTGCGGCGCAGCGACACGGGGTACCCGGCGGGCCGGCCGTACCAGGAGGCGTTCGCGGGGTTCGCCGAGGGTCGCTGGGGCTGGACCGTGGACCCGGCGACGATCGCGCTGGTCCCCGACGTGATGCAGGGCTCGGTCGAGGTGCTGTCGCTGCTCACCGACCCCGGGGACGCGGTCGTCATCAACCCGCCCGTGTACCCGCCGTTCCGCGGCTTCGTCGAGCGCATCGGCCGCCGGGTGGTCACGGCGGACCTGGGCGCGGACGGCCGCCTCGACCTCGCGGCACTCGACGCGGCGTTCGCGCGGGCCCGGTCCGACGGGCGCCGGGCGGCCTACCTGCTGTGCCACCCGCACAACCCGACGGGCACGATGCACCGGCCCGACGAGCTGCGCGCGGTCGGCGCGCTGGCGGCGGAGCACGGCGTGCGCGTCGTGTCCGACGAGGTGCACGCTCCGCTCGCGCTCGACGAGCCGTTCACCTCGGCGACGACCGTGATCCCCGACGCGGTCGCGCTGCACTCCGCGTCGAAGGCGTTCAACCTCGCGGGCCTCAAGGCGGCGCTCGCGGTGCCCGGCCCGGACGCGGTGGCCGACCTGGCCCGGCTCTCCGAGCTGGTCGGCATGGGCGTCGGCCACGTCCCGGTGCTCGTGCACGCGGCGGCGCTGACCGGTGGCGGGGACTGGCTGGACGCGCTGCTCGACTCGTTGCGTGAGAGCCGCGCGCACCTGCGCGGCCTGCTCGACGAGCACCTGCCGCTGGTCGCCTGGACGCCCGGCGACGCCACCTACTTCGCGTGGCTGGACCTGCGCGCGCAGCTCCCGGGCGACGCCAACCCGGCTGCGCGCGTGCTCACCGAGGGGCGCGTCGCGGTCAATCCGGGCCACACGTTCGGCGCTCCAGGCGACGGGTTCGTGCGGCTCAACTTCGCGACGTCGCCGGCGATCCTCACCGACGCGGTGAGCCGCATCGCGGCGGCACTCGCCAGACCGGCCCCCGCCTGACCGGCGCGGGGCTCCTGACCGCTGCGGTCAGGGCACGCGCAGGGACTCGACGATGCGCACGTCCGCGTCGAGCCACGGCACGTCCATCCAGTGCGCGCGGGGCAGCCACCGCAGCTCGTCGTGCTCGACCAGGGGCTCGGGCGTACCGCTCGCGAGCTCGGCCCACCACAGCCGCATCACGTACTTCTCGGAGAGCCGCCACAGCCCGTCGTCGGGCCCGACGACCTCGGCACCGAGCGTGATCCGCACGCCCAGCTCCTCGCGGATCTCCCGGTGCAGCGCGTCGACCGGGGACTCGCCGTCGTCGACCTTGCCGCCCGGGAACTCCCACCGCCCTGCGAGGCTCGCGGGCGTCGTGCGTCGGGCGGCGAGCAGCTCGTACGGCGCGTCGAGGTCGTCGACGATCGCGGCGGCCACGACGAGCACGGGATCCATGCGGTGAGTCTGCCAGTCGAACTGCGCCCGACCGGGACCGCCAAGGGGCCCGGGGACGACGACGGCCCGCCCTGGAGGGAGCGGGCCGGTCGGGTGTGTCCGCCGGAGCGGAGACCACCGTTCGTCGTGGAGCGGCGTGGGTCGACGAGGCGGGAGTCAGCGGATGCCGTGCTCGACCGCCCACGCGACGGCCTCGGCGCGCGTCGAGACGCCGATCTTGCGGTAGACGCTGCGGACCTGCGACTTGACGGTGTTGCGCGTGACGAAGAGCTGGGTGGCGATCTCCTCGAGCGTGACGTCCTCGGCAAGCTCCGCGAGCACCACGCGCTCACGACGGGTGAGAGTCTCCGCGACCGTCACGGTCCCGGTGGTCTCCAACATGCTCATCTTGTCCTCCGATCGGCTGCACGGGCCCGGCAGTGCCGGGCATCCGTGGGTCATTCGGTGGATGAGAGGGGCCGGGCACGCGTCCATGACGCCGTTTCGCCCGACTTCTTTTTCTCACCGTGATCCGCACCCACGGGTCGTCCCGCTTGTGCCCACAATGAACGCGAGGTCGTCGGCCTGATACACCCGACCCCGGTGCGGCCCCGGGCTTTCACCCGTTCGGCCCATGTGCGCGTCACCCGCGACGCGGCGTCGTCGGCGGTGCCGGACGGTTCCCCCGACCGGCGTCGCCTAGCCCGCCGCGTGGGCGGCGTACTCCTCGGCGGTGAGCAGCGGACCGGCGGTGGTGACCTCGACCTTGAGGAGCCAGCCCGCGCCGAACGGGTCGGCGTTGACGACCGACGGGTCGTCGACGGCCGCGGTGTTGACCTCGACCACGGTGCCGGAGACCGGCGAGAACAGCTCGGAGACGGACTTGGTGGACTCGATCTCACCGATCACGGTGCCGGCGTCGATCGACTCACCGACCGCGGGGAGCTCGAGGTAGACGATGTCGCCGAGCGCCTCGGCGGCCACGGACGTGATGCCGACCGTCGCGGGGCTCCCGTCGGTCAGCCACTCGTGCTCGAGCGTGTACTTCAGGTCGGCGGGGAGGTCAGTCATGGAGGTGCTCCGCTCTCGTACGTCGTCTACTAAGGAGGTCTACCGGTCGCGGCGGTAGAAGGGAAGTGGAACCACTCGCACGGGCTCGTGCCGGCCGCGCACGTCCACGGCCAGCTCGGTGCCCTCGGCGCTGACCTCGGGGGTCACGTAGGCCATCGCGACGGGGTGGCCGAGGGTCGGCGACGGCGCCCCGGACGTCACGGTCCCGACGACCGCGCCGTAGCCGGTGACCACCGGGTAGCCGTGGCGTGCGGCGCGGCGGGACAGACCCTGCAGCCCGACGAGCGTGCGCGCGGGCGCCGACGCGGCGCGCGCGGCGAGCGGCTCGCGGCCGACGAACGGCAGGGGCGCACCCTCGTCGTCGACCTTGTCGAGCTTGACCACGCGGCCCAGGCCGGCGTCGTGCGGGGTCGTCGTGGTGTCGAGCTCGTTGCCGTACAGCGGCATGCCGGCCTCGAGGCGCAGCGAGTCGCGCGCGGACAGGCCCGCGGGGACCAGGCCCAGCGGCGTGCCGGCGTCCAGCACCGCGCGCCACAGCGTGGGGGCGTCCGGCGCGGGCACGAACAGCTCGTAGCCGTCCTCGCCCGTGTAGCCGGTGCGCGCGACGAGCGCGTCGAGCCCGGCGACGCGCGCCGGCACGGACGCGTAGTACGTGAGCGTGCGCACCGCCTCGGCCTCGGCCGGGTCGTCGACCAGGCCGACGACGACCTGCTCGGCACGCGGGCCCTGCACCGCGATGAGCGCGGTCTCGAGCGAACGGTCGGTGAGCGTCACGTCGTCGCGGCCCGCGAGCCGCTCCGTGAGCGCGTCGCGCACCACGTCCACGTTGGAGGCGTTGGCGACGACGAGGTAGCGGCGCGAGGCCTGCGCCGCGCCGTCCTCGTCGGCGAGGCGGTACACGACGAGGTCGTCGAGCACGCCGCCGTCGGGGGCGCAGAGCATCGTGTAGCGCGCGCGGCCCACCGCGAGCGCCGTGAGGTTCCCGACGAGCGCGCGGTCGAGCGCGTCGCCCGCCCCCGGTCCCGTGACCCACAGCTCGCCCATGTGCGACAGGTCGAACAGCCCGGCCGCGGTGCGCACCGCGGTGTGCTCCGCGACGTCCGAGCCGTACCGCAGGGGCATCTGCCACCCCGCGAAGTCGGTGAGCGCGGCGCCCAGCGCGACGTGCTCGTCGTGCAGCGGCGACCGGCGTGCCTCGTGCTCGCTCATGCGGTGCTCCTCGGTGTGCTCTCGTCCTGCGGGGTTCACTCGGCGAAGGACTCGACCGGCGGGCACGAGCAGACCAGGTTGCGGTCTCCCCGGGCCCCGTCGATCCGGCGGACCGGCGGCCAGTACTTGTTCCGGCGCAGGCTCGCCAGCGGGTAGGCGGCGAGCTCGCGGCCGTACGGGTGCGACCACTCGTCGGCCGTGACCGACGCCGCGGTGTGCGGCGCGTTGCGCAGCGGCGAGTCCTCGAGCGGCCACGTGCCCGCCGCGACCTCGTCGATCTCCGCGCGGATCGCGACCATCGCGTCGACGAACCGGTCGAGCTCGGCCAGGTCCTCGCTCTCGGTCGGCTCGACCATGAGCGTGCCCGGCACGGGGAAGGACAGCGTCGGGGCGTGGAAGCCGTAGTCCTGCAGGCGCTTGGCCACGTCCTCGGCCGTCACGCCGGTGTCCTTGGTGAGCTCGCGCAGGTCGAGGATGCACTCGTGCGCGACGAGCCCGTTCGGGCCTGTGTAGAGCACCGGGAAGTGCTCGCGCAGGCGGGTCGCGAGGTAGTTCGCGGCGAGCACAGCCACCTCGGTCGCGCGGCGCAGGCCGTCGGGGCCCATGAGCGCGACGTACGCCCACGAGATCGGCAGGATGCCGGCCGATCCCCACGGCGCGGCGGACACGGGCGGCACGTGCACCGCGGGGTCGGCCTCCGTGGACGGGCGCGTCGGGCTCGTCGTCGGGTTGCCCGGCAGGTACGGCACGAGGTGCGCCGCGACCGCGACCGGACCCACGCCCGGACCGCCGCCGCCGTGCGGGATGCAGAACGTCTTGTGCAGGTTGAGGTGGGAGACGTCGCCGCCCATCTCGCCGGGGCGCGCCAGGCCGACGAGCGCGTTGAGGTTGGCGCCGTCGATGTAGACCTGGCCGCCCGCCTCGTGCACCAGGTCGCAGACCTCGCGCACGTGCTCCTCGTACACGCCGTGCGTGGACGGGTACGTGATCATGATCGCCGCGACCTGCGGGCCGTGCTGCTCGAGCTTCGCGCGCAGGTCGTCGAGCTCGATCTCGCCGTCCGGGGCGGTCGCGACGACGACCACGCGCAGTCCCGCGAGCGCCGCGCTCGCCGCGTTCGTGCCGTGCGCCGAGGCCGGGATGAGGCACACGTCGCGCTGCGCCTGGCCGCGCGCGTGGTGGTACGCCTTGATCGCGAGCAGCCCCGCGAACTCGCCCTGCGAGCCGCCGTTCGGCTGCACCGAGACCGCCGCGTACCCCGTGATCTCCGCGAGCCAGTCCTGCAGCTGCGTGACGAGCTCGGCGTAGCCGGCCGTCTGGTCGGCGGGCGCGTACGGGTGGACGTCCGCGAACTGCGGCCAGGAGATGGGCTCCATCTCCGCGGTCGCGTTGAGCTTCATGGTGCACGATCCCAGCGGGATCATCGTGCGGTCCAGCGCGAGGTCCTGGTCCGAGAGCCGGCGCAGGTAGCGCAGCATCGCGGTCTCGGAGCGGTACAGGTGGAACACCGGGTGCGTGAGGAACTCGTCGGTGCGCGTCGCCCAGTCCGGCAGCGGTGCGCTCGGACGGTCCTGCGCGACGAAGCCGAAGTCGACCTGACCCTGCTCGTCGACCTCGAGCGTCGTGGCGCCGGCGAGCGCGAAGGCGCCGATCACCGGCGACAGGTCCGCCGGGGTCGTCGTCTCGTCGAAGGCGATCTGCACGTGGTCGTCGTCGGGCGCGAAGAGGTTCACGCCCAGGCGCGCGGCATGCGCGACGATCTCGCGCGCCCGCCCCGGGACGACCGTCCGGACGGTGTCGAAGAACGCGTCGTGCTCGACCTCGACGCCGTGCTCGACGAGCAGCTCCGCGAGCCGGTGGGCGCGTGCGTGCACCCGGTCCGCGATCGCGCGCAGGCCGTCGGGGCCGTGGTGCACCGCGTACATCGAGGCGACGATCGCGAGCAGGGCCTGCGCGGTGCAGATGTTGCTCGTCGCCTTCTCGCGACGGATGTGCTGCTCGCGGGTCTGCAGCGCGAGGCGGTAGGCGGGCGCGCCGTCCGCGTCGACGCTCACGCCGACCAGGCGGCCGGGCAGCATGCGCTCGAGGCCCGTGCGCACCGCCATGAACGCCGCGTGCGGGCCGCCGCCGAACAACGGGACGCCGAACCGCTGCGCCGAGCCGACCGCGACGTCCGCGCCGAGCGTCCCCGGCGAGGTGAGCAGCGTGAGCGCCAGGAGGTCGGTCGCGGCCGTGACCAGCCCGCCGCGCTCCTTCGTCGTCGCGATCACGTCCCGCAGGTCCCGGACCTGGCCGGACGCAGCCACCTGCTGCACGACGAGACCGATCAGGTCACCCTCGACGTCGGGCAGGCCCTGAGACAGGTCGGCCACCACCACGGGCAGGCCGATCGCCTGCGCGCGGCCCACGGTCACCGCGAGGGACTGCGCGAAGAGCTGGTCGTCGAGCACGACCGTGCCCGCCTTGCCGCGCTGCACGCGCCACATGAGCGCCACGGCCTCGGCCACCGCGGTCGCCTCGTCGAGCAGGCTCGCGTTCGCGATCGCCAGGCCCGTGAGGTCCTCGACCATGGTCTGGAAGTTGAGCAGCGCCTCGAGACGACCCTGGCTGATCTCCGGCTGGTAGGGGGTGTACGCGGTGTACCAGGCGGGCGACTCGAGCACGTTGCGGCGGATCACGGGCGGCGTGATCGTGCCGGAGTAGCCCTGGCCGATCATCGGGCGCAGCACCTGGTTCTTGTCCGCGATCGCGCGCAGCGCGCCCTGCACGTCGTGCTCGTCGCGCGCCTCCGGCAGGTCCAGCGGGCGGCCGCTGCGGATGCTCTGCGGCACGGCCGCGTCGATCAGGGCATCGAGGGAGTCGTAGCCGACCGTCGCGAGCATGCGCGCGGTCTCGTCGCCGCGGGGCCCGACGTGCCGGTCGACGAACTGCTGCGCGGCGGGCGAGACGCGCCCGGCGCCCGTGGGGGCGGTGGCTGCGGGGGGCGTGGTGATCGACACGAGCTGCTCCGGGGGTCGTCCGGCGACGCCGGGACGGGTGGTGGGCTCCCCGCTCTGTCATCCGTCGCGTGGCGCGACGACCTGAGAGTTTTGCCGGTCCGCCATGGCTGTCGATCCAGCCCGGGGCGCGCCGGCTTGCACCGTCGGTGGGCCGTCCCGTGGTGGGCCGGCCGCTTTCCAGAGTTGCCTCGCCGTGGCGGTACAGGGGCCTGAGAGATTCCCGGGGAGGGTTGCTCCTTCGGCGCCCGCTCCTGCGGGACTCTCCCGCCTCGGTTCGAGCAGCGTGTTCAGTTGTCCGCCGCTGAGACCGGACCGGCCGACGACGCTGGGGCAAGGCTACCCGCTCACCGCTGCCGGGTGACGGCGGGTGCCGGTCCGGGTTTCCACGGCGAGACGCCGGGCAGATCGGGCGCAGGCGTGGTTAGCCTGGCCGGGTGAGCGAACCCCGTGCGGTCGTGGTGGTCGTCTCCGACCGCTGCGCGGCCGGCACGCGCGAGGACCGGTCCGGTCCTGCCGCGGTCGAGCTGCTGCGCTCGGCCGGGTACGCCGTGGGCGATCCGGTCGTCGTGCCGGACGGCGCCGAGTCGGTCCGCACCGCGGTGCTCGCGGCGGTGAGCGGCGGGGCGCGGCTCGTCGTGACGTCCGGTGGGACGGGCGTCGGTCCCCGCGACGAGACGCCCGAGGGCACCCGCCCGCTGCTCGCCAAGGAGCTGCCCGGCGTGCCCGAGCTGCTGCGCCGGTCGTCGGACGTGCCCACCGCCACGCTCAGCCGCGGGCTGGCCGGGGTGACCGCCGAGGGCGTCGTCGTGGTGAACCTGCCCGGCTCGACGGGCGGCGTGCGGGAGGGGCTCGTCGTGCTCGTGCCGCTGCTCCCCCACCTGCTGAGCCAGGTCGAGGGCGGAGACCACGGGTGATCGCGGCCGTCACGGACCAGCCGCTTGACCTGCTGTTTCACGTGGAACATGTGTCCGGGCCCCGCGCGGGCGCGGTGGCGACGTTCGTCGGGCTGGTCCGGGACCACGACCCGTCGGTGGTCGGCGAGGTCGTCGGGCTCGAGTACAGCGCGCACCCGGACGCGGGCCGCACGCTCGAGCGGCTGGCCGCGCAGGTCGCGTCCGACGAGGACGTGCTCGGCGTCGCCGTGAGCCACCGGGTCGGGCACGTGCGCGTGGGCGAGGCGGCGATCGTGGCGGCCGTGGCGGCCGCGCACCGGGCCGAGGCGTTCGACGCGTGCCGTCGGCTCGTCGAGACCGTCAAGGCCGAGCTGCCGGTCTGGAAGCGCGAGCTGCTCGCCGACGGCACCCACCACTGGGTGGGGCTGTGACCACTCCGCCGCCGACCTCGCCGCCCGGGCCCGCTGTGCCTCCTCGGGGCACGCTCGTCGACCGGTTCGGCCGCGCGCACCACGACCTGCGCATCTCGCTCACCGACCGCTGCTCGCTGCGCTGCACCTACTGCATGCCCGCCGAGGGCGTCCCGTGGCTCGCGCGCTCGACCATGCTCAGCACCGACGAGATCGTCCACGTCGCCCGGGTGGGCGTCGCGCTCGGCATCCGGGAGATCCGGCTCACGGGCGGCGAGCCGCTGCTGCGCGTGGACGTCGTCGACGTCGTGCGCCGCCTGACCGCGCTCACCACCCCCGACGGGGCGCCTGTCGAGGTCTCGCTCACCACCAACGCGCTGCGCCTGCCCGCCCTCGCCGCCCCGCTGCGCGACGCCGGCCTCACCCGCGTCAACGTCTCCCTCGACACGCTCGACCGGGCGCGCTTCGCCGAGCTCACGCGCCGCGACAAGCTGGTCGAGACGCTCGCCGGCATCGCGGCGGCCGACGCCGCCGGGCTGCACCCGGTGAAGATCAACGCGGTCGCGATGCGCGGCGTGAACGACGACGAGGTCGTCGCACTCACTCGGTTCGCCGTCGAACGCGGCTACCAGATGCGGTTCATCGAGCAGATGCCGCTCGACGGCGGACACACCTGGGACCGGACCGAGATGGTCACGCAGGCGGAGATCCTCGAGCGGCTGCGGGCGGCGTTCACGCTGACCGAGGTCCCCGGCCGGGGTGCGGCGCCCGCCGAGCTCTGGCACGTCGACGGCGGGCCCGCGACCGTGGGCGTCATCGCGTCGGTGTCCGCGCCGTTCTGCGGCGCGTGCGACCGGTTGCGCCTCACCGCCGACGGGCAGCTGCGTGCGTGCCTGTTCTCGCAGACCGAGGTCGACACGCGCGACGTCCTCCGGTCCGACGAGCCCGCGCCCCTGATCGACGAGGGCCTCGCGGCCGCGTACCGGCAGTGCCTGGCCGGCAAGAAGGCCGGCCACGACATCGACGACCCCACGTTCCTGCAGCCGCGCCGTCCCATGAGCGCGATCGGCGGCTGACCACCCGCCCCGTCCCCTCCCGCCCGCTCGGCGGCTCGCCGGCAGGGCTCAGCCGCCCGCGAAGGGGGGCAGGACGTCGAGCGTCGCGCCGGGCGCGACCTGGTCCGACGGCTCGACGCGGCGCCCGTCGGCCAGCAGCGCGCACCGGCCGAGGATCGGCTCGAGGGCCGGGTGTCGCGTGACCAGCGCGGCGCGCAGCGCCTCACCCGTGCCCGCCGGGACCTGCTCGGCGTCACGACCGGCGGCCTCCGCCGCGGCGGCGAAGTAGCGGACGGTGATCATGCGGACTCGTCGTCCCACGCGCTCGCGGCCGCCTCGACGTCCGCGAGGATCGCCGCGATCTCGTCGGGCGTGCGTCCCGCGGCCGCGAGCCCGGCGACGAACATCGACACCGGCACCGCGGGCCGCGCGACCGAGTGCGCGACCTCGCTGGACAGGTCGAGCAGGCGGTCGACGTCGACGAGCCCACGCTCGACGCCGAGCCGGTCGGTCAGGTGGTCGACCCACAGCGGCAGGTCGGCCCCGGGTGCTCGACGCGGATCACTCATGACGCTCCCTCGGCTCGCTGTGCGCTTCCCTGATGGTGCCACCCTCCGGGTGCGCGTCCGCCCGTTCGGTCGTACGAGTCTCCCCCCGGCGGTCGGGTGCGGCCGACGCGAGCTCGGCGTCCAGCCGGTGGATGGCCGGCCAGGTGTCGGCGTCCGCGGCTGCGCCGCCCGGGTCCGGGACGTCCGCGAGCCTCAGCGTCGCGACGAGCCGGCGGACGGAGGCGCCGCGCACACCACGGTCGTGAGCGGGTGCGCGGTGGTCGGCGGCGACGTCGTCGGCGTCGTCGGCACCGGCGCGGAGCGCTGCGAGCGCGCGGACGAGCGCGGTGCGGCGGTAGGCGGCGACGAGGTGCTGGGGGTGACCCTCGTCGTCGACGAGCCGGGCGCCGTCCACACCGGGGTCCTGCGCCGCCGCGACGAGCGCCCCCACGACGAGGCCCGCGCGCGGCACGTCGCACGCGAGCACGACGACCACGTCGGCCGCCCCGTGCTCGCGTTCCTCCTCGAGCCCCTCCAGCAGCGCGAGGCCCGCGGCGATCCCCGCGACCGGGCCGCCGAGCGGTGGGTCCTCGAGGGTCGTCGGGACGTCCGGGCGGGCCAGGGCGTCCGGGGCGACGAGCACGCGCGTACGCGCCTGCGCGACCGCCGCGAGCGCGTGGTCGACGAGCGCCCGCCCGGCGACGACGACCTCGGGCTTCACCACGCCCGCCTCGGGACCTCCCAGCCGACGACCGGCGCCGCCCGCGAGCACGATCGCGTCCCACACCTCAGGACGCCCGGTGCCAGTCGCCCGACTTGCCGCCCGTCTTCGCCTCGAGCCGGACGTCCGCGATGCGCACGGACTTGTCGAGGCCCTTGACCATGTCGACCACCGCGAGCGCCGCGACGCTCACCGCCGTGAGCGCCTCCATCTCGACCCCCGTGCGGTCGGCGGTGCGCACGGTCGCGGTGATCCGGACGCCGTCGTCGTCGATCGACAGGTCCACGGACGCGCCGTGCACCCCGATGACGTGCGCGAGCGGCAACAGCTCGGGCGTGCGCTTGGCCGCGGCGATGCCCGCGATGCGTGCGACCGCGAGCACGTCACCCTTGGGCACGGACCCGTCGCGCAGCGCGGCGACCACCGCAGGACCGCACGCCACGAGCCCGGACGCCGTCGCGGACCGGACGGTCGGCTTCTTCTCGGTGACGTCGACCATGCGCGCGTGACCGCGCGCGTCGAGGTGCGTGAACTCGCTCATGTCCAGAAGACCTCCAGGGTGTCGCCGGCGCGGACCTCGTCCACGTCGGCGGGCACGATCGCCAGTCCGTGCGCCTGCGGGAGCCGCGCGACGAGATGCGAGCCGGAGCCCCGCGCCGTCGCGCGCCGGACGCGCGGGAGGCCTCCCTCGTCGGACGACACGTCGTCGGACCGCACGTCGTCGGACCGCACGTCGTCGGCCGGCACCTCGTCGGACGGCACGCGGCGGACCGGCATGAGCTGGGCGCGCGCGGGCGGGGTGCGCCAGCCCTCGCCGACGACGACGCGCGTGCGCGGCCGCTCGACGTCGGCGAGGCCGAGCATGCGGCGGATCGCGGGCCGCACGAACACCTCGAACGACGCGTGCGTGCTCACGGGGTTGCCCGGCAGCGTCCAGATCGGGGTGCCGCCCGGGAGCCGGCCGAGACCCTGCGGCTTGCCCGGCTGCACCGCGACGCGCACGAACTCGACGCCCCGCTCGTCGGCGAGCGCGGCCTTGACCACGTCGAACGCCCCGACGCTCACACCGCCCGAGGTCACGATGCCGTCGACCGTCCCGTGCTCACCGGCGTCGAGGCCGACGAGCAGTCGGTGCAGGGCGGCGGGGTCGTCGGCGACAGGGCCGAGGCGCAGCGGCTCGGCGCCCGCGTCCAGCACCGCGGCAGCGAGCAGCCAGGAGTTGGAGTCGGGGATCTGACCGCGCCGCAGCTCGGCGCCGGGCTCGACGAGCTCGTCGCCGGTCGAGATCACCGCGATGCGCGGCCGACGGTGCACGACGAGCGTCGCGCGCCCGACCGACGCCGCGGCTGCGAGGTGCGTCGGGCCGACGAGCGCGCCCGCCGGCAGCACGGCCTCGCCCGCGTCGGCGTCCTCGCCGGCACGTCGCACGTGCGCGCCGGGCGCGACCGCCGCACGCACCTCGACGAGCCCCGCGCCGCCGCCGTCGGCCCACTGCGGCTCGGCCGGGTCTCCGGCGGGCGCGTCGGGCACGGCGGTCTGCTCGACCGGGACCACGGCGTCCGCGCCCGGGGGCAGCGGTGCGCCGGTCATGATCCGGACCGCGGTGCCCGGGGCGACCTCGGGCTCGTCGGCGGAGCCGGCCGCGACGTCACCCACCACGCGCAGGACGACACCCGCGTCCACGGCCGCCGCCGCGACGTCCGCCGCGCGGACCGCGTACCCGTCCATCGCGGAGTTGTCCCATCGCGGCAGCGCGGCCTGCGTGGTCACGTCGGCGGCGAGGACGAGCCCCAGCGCGTCGAGCAGCGGGACCTCGATGGCCGGCAGCGGCGCCGCCAGCGCGAGCGTCGCTGCCCGGTGCTCGTCGAGCGACCGCACGTGTACCCCTCTCGTCGTCGCCCGATGCTCCCACGCCCGCCCCACCCCGTGCGCCGCACCACGCGCCCCGCCGTCCCGTCGGTGCAGCGATGGATGCAGGGTGCGCGCAGCGCAGAGGCATCCGTCCTGCATTCATTCGTGCATCGAGCGCCCGACGACGGGGGCGCCGGCTGGTGGGTCAGCGGTGGGAAGTCGCCGTCGGCGCGTGGGAGAGCCAGGCGACGATGCCGCCCGTGAGGTTCGACGCGTCGATCCCTGCCGCGCGCAGCACCTGCGCGGCGGCGTGCGAGCGGGCACCCGCATGGCACACCACGACGACCGCCGGACCGTGCGACCAGTCGTGCAGCGCGGAGCCGTCGAGCACCGTCGCGAGCGGCACGGGCACCGCGCCCGGGAACGGTGCAGCGGCGATCTCGTACGGCTCACGGACGTCCACGACGACGACACCGTCGGCCGCGTCGGCGATCCGCGCCGCGAGCTCGTCGGCGCTGACCTGGGGCACGCGGTCCGCGGGCGAGACCGGCGACGGCACGGGCGCCTGCGCCGGGACCTGCACCGACGAGCCCGCCGGCGACGGCTCCCCCGTCGGCGCCTCGTCCCGCGCGTCGGCCCGCCCCGCGTCGGCCCCCGGACGCGACGACCGCGCGAGTGGAACCTCGGTCCAGCGCGAGCGCAGTGCGTCGAGCACCAGCACGCGACCCAGCAGCGGCTCGCCGAGCCCGCACACGAGCTTGACCACCTCGGTCGCCATGAGCGAGCCGACCTGCCCGCACAGCGCCCCGAGCACGCCGGCCTCGGCGCACGAGGGCACCTCGTCGGGCCCGGGCTCGACCGGGAACAGGTCGCGCAGCGTCACGCCGCCGCCCGGCGCCGCGGACCAGAACACCGACACCTGCGCGTCGAACCGCAGCACCGACCCCCACACGACGGGGATGCCGAGCGCCGCGGCGGCGTCGGAGACGAGGTAGCGCGTGGGGAAGTTGTCCGTCCCGTCGACGACGACGTCGTACCCGCCGAGGATCTCGCGCGCGTTGTCGCTGGTCAGGCGGACGGCGTGCGGCACGACGACGATGCTCGGGTCGAGGTGGTGCACCGCGTCGCGGGCCGAGTCCACCTTGGGCCGGCCCACGTCCGACGAGCCGTGGATGACCTGCCGCTGCAGGTTGGACACGTCGACCTCGTCGTCGTCGACGATCCCGAGCGTCCCGACACCCGCCGCGGCGAGGTACTGCAGCACGGGCGCCCCGAGCCCGCCCGCACCGAGCACGCACACGCGCGCGGCGCGCAGCCGCCGCTGCCCGACGAGCCCGATCCCCGGCAGGAGCAGGTGCCGCGAGCTGCGCGCCATCTGCTCAGCGGTCAGCTCTCCGCCCGGCTGCACCAGCGCTGAGTTCCCCACCCCCCCAACCTACGACCGTCCCGCCCCCGACCCCCGACGACCCAGCGACTACTCCGGGTCTCGGCGCCGTCAGCCGGAGCAAGCGCTGGGTCACCCCAGGAACCCGGACGACCCAGCGACTGCTCCGGGGAAGGGCGGCGGTGGCCGGAGCAAGCGCTGGGTGGCCGGTCGTGGCTGGGGTCAGTCGAAGTCGAGGAGGTCGCCCAGCCAGGACTCGCGCTTCTTCTTGCGCCGGTAGCGCGGGTCGTCGTACCGCGGGTCGCCCGACGAGCCGTAGCGCGAGCGGTCGTCGTCGCGCCGCCGCTCGTCGTAGCGCGGCTCGTCGTACCGGGGGCCGTCGTGGCGGGGGGCGTCGTAGCGAGGAGCGTCGTAGCGGGGTGCGTCATGGCGAGGCTCGGCGCCTGCGGGCGGCGTGCCGTAGGGGGGCGGCGTCGCAGCGGCACCGGGCGCCGGCGGTGCCCCGGGTGTCGAGACCGCCGCGGCGCGGTCGAGGATCTTGTCCAGCTCGCCGCGGTCGAGCCACACGCCGCGACAGGTCGGGCAGTAGTCGATCTCGACCCCCTGCCGCTCGGACATGACCAGCTCGGCCTGGTCGACGGGGCACTTCATGGCGCGCTCCTGACGGGATGAGGGCTGCTGACGCCACACCAACGACCGAGCGGCCGCGGACGTGCCCGGTTCGTCGGGCTCACGCGGTCGCCAGCGTGCGCTGCCACGCGACGATCCGGTCGACCGCCGCGCGCACCACCTCGACCGACGACGCGAACGACAGCCGCACGTACCGCGACCCGTCGACGGGGTCGAAGTCGGTGCCGGGCGTCAGGGCGACGCCCGCCTCGTCGAGCAGGCGCGCGCACCACGTGACCGAGTCGAGCCCGGACGCGGACACGTCGCCGTACAGGTAGAACGCGCCGTCGGCGGGGGCGACGTGGGTCCAGCCGAGCTCGGGCAGTCGCGACAGCAGCAGTGCGCGGGCGGCCGCGTACCGCTCGACGTTCTCGCGTGCGGCGGCCATGCCCTCGGGCGAGAACGCCGCGATGCCCGCGTGCTGCGCGAGGGCGGGCGGGCACAGCGCCACGTTGCCCGCGAGCGCGTCGACGGGCGCGACGAGGTCGTCGGGCAGGACGAGCCAGCCCAGGCGCCACCCGGTCATCGCCCAGTACTTGGAGAACGAGTTCACCACGACGGCGCCCGAGCCGAGGTAGCGCGCGGCGGTCGCGACCCTCGCGTCGGTGTAGGTGATGCCGTGGTAGATCTCGTCGCTGATCAGGCGCACGCCGTGCTCGCCGCACCAGTCGGCGAGGGCCTCGAGCTCGGCGGCGTCGATCATGGTCCCGGTCGGGTTCGCGGGTGAGGCGACGACGAGCCCGTCGAGCGGCTTCGTCGCGTGCGCCGCCTCGAGCATCGCGACGGTCGGCTGGAACCGGGTCTGCGGCCCGGCGGCGAGCTCGACGACCTCGCAGCCGAGCGCCGCGAGGATGTTCGTGTAGGCCGGGTAGCCGGGGCGGGCGAGCGCCACGCGGTCGCCCACGTCGAACGCCGCGAGGAACGCGAGCATGAACCCGCCCGACGAGCCCGTCGTCACCGCGATGCGCGCGGGGTCGAGCGCGACGCCGTACCAGTCGCCGTAGTGCGCGGCGATCGCGGCGCGCAGCCCGGGCGCCCCGAGCGCCTCGGTGTAGCCGAGGTCCCCGCTGGTCAGCAGCTCGATCGCGCGCTGCCGCACCACGTCGGACGCCCCGGTGGCGGGTTCGCCCGCGCACAGGTTGAGCACGTCCTCCCCCGCCGCCCGCCGGGCGTTGGCGGCGGCGATGATCTCCATGACGGCGAACGGCGGCACATGCGCGCGAGCAGCAACCTTCACGCCCCCCATCCTGCCCGCCCCCACCACCCCCCACCCGACGATCCCGCCACGGGCACGCCACCCACCGCGCAGCACTCCCCTCACCGCGCAGCACGCCACTCACCGCGCGGTGAGTGCAGGGATGAATGCAGATCACACCACCTGGAACGGCACCTCCCCTGCATTCATCCCTGCACCCACCGGGCTCGCGGCGGGGGGCGGGGGTGGGCAGGGCAGGTGGGGCCGCGGCGCGGCGGAGCAGGAGGGGGTGGGTGGGGGTGGGTGGGGTCAGGGGTGGAGGGTGGCGCGGAGGTGGGCGACGACGCCCGCGGTGGCGGCCTCGATCTGGGTGAGGCAGTCCTCGAAGTCCTGCATGCCGCCGTACCAGGGGTCGTCGATGTCGAGCACGTGCTCGGGCTCGCCGGGGCCGACGACCGGCGCGGCCGGGTCGAAGCGGCGCAGCATGACGATCCGGTCGGCCACCTCGGCGGGGGCCATGCGGCGCAGCGTGCGGGCGTGCTGCGCGGTCGCGGGCAGGATCAGGTCGCGCGTGCTCAGCTCGGTCGCGGTGATCCGGTGCGCGTGGTGCCCGTCGCCGGTCGGATAGCCGTGCGCAGCGAGCACCGCCCGCGCGCGGCGGTCGACGGGGTTGCCGTGCTCCTCGTCGGACACGCCCGAGGAGTCGACGACGACCTCGTCGGCCAACCCGGCCTCCTCGAGGCGCGCACGCAGCACGATCTCCGCCATGGGCGAGCGGCAGATGTTCCCGGTGCACACGGTCATCACGCGGTAGGTCACGCCCGTCATCTTGGCCCACGGAGCCCCACGGGTCCGGACAAGGCCCCAACGACCGCCCGCACGTGCGCGTCCGAGCAGGTGCCAGACCGTTCCGCTTGACATCAGGCGCCCCCGGCAGCAATCTGGCCATAGCGCTGGTGACACGAGTCAACGGACATTGCGCCTCGACGTGGAGGCGTGCGTCGCGGGCGCTGCGAACCGGTGCCCGTCACCACTGCTCTGACCGACCCGCTTCCCGCAACGTCGCGCGAAGTCGGTCGGATCGCGTCCGGCGGATGTCCCCCTGACTCCGCCGGTGACCTACGCTGCCCGACCCGTCCCCGGCGTCCGGCAGCCGAGAAACGGAGATGCCCGGATGCCTGCCCACGCCGATCCGTCGCGCGCCCGCCCCCTCCCGATCCCCGACCGCCGCGTCGTCGTCGCCCTCGTGGCGGCCGCGGCGCTCGTCGTGTCGCTGCTCCAAGCCGTGGCGATGTCGCCACGTGCCGACGCCGCGAACGTCGGCTCCGGGAGCTACGCCGACGCGATCCCGGCCGGTGGCGCGGTCCCCACCGAGTGCAACAACACCCCGATCACCAACCCGCGCGCGCACGTCACGAGCAACTTCCCGGCGGGCGCGATCCCGACCAACGACTGGTGGACCTCGCTGCTGTGGCGCAAGTTCGACTGCGCCTCGATCTCCGAGAACCTCATGGCGCACCCGGCGGCGTTCCACGCGTTCACCAACGGGCTCGGCATGAGCTACCCGACGAACGCGAGCATCTCCGGCACGGCGACGGGCGTCTCCGAGTACCACTACTCGTACGCGGAGGACGTGCGCATCGGCATCGCGGGCCTGACCGCCGACGGCAAGGTCGACGGCTACTCCGACTGGACCGTGAGCGAGCTGTGGGCCAGCGGCGGCAACAGCCTGCGCACCACGTTCGGCCACGGCCTGCCGTTCGTCTACGCGACCAAGACCGGCGGCAACGCGACGCTCACGACGACGGGCACGCCGACGGTCTGGAGCACCGCGAACGGCGCGGTCGGCTTCAGCGTCAACGGCCACGACTACGCGGCATTCGGCCCGACGGGCTCCACGTGGTCGGTGTCCGGCACGACGATCAGCTCGTCGCTCAACGGCGGCGCGTACTTCTCCGTCGCGGTGCTCCCGTCGACGGGCAGCGCGTCCGGCCGCGCCGCGGCGCTCGCGGCGTACGCCCCGTACGCGCACAACCACGTCACGGGCACCAAGGTCTCGTGGACGTACGACGAGTCCGCGGCCAAGCTCACCGCGACGTACCAGTTCACGACGACCGCCAAGCAGGCCGGCAGCGCGGGAACGGTCTTCGCGCTCTACCCGCACCAGCGCGACAACCTCGCCGGGACCACGCTGAGCACGTACTCCTACGTCTCCCCGCGCGGCCCGATGCGCGTCGCGATCGGTGCGTCGCAGTTCCAGACCGTCACGCCCTTCAACGGCGTGCTGCCGCAGCTCGCGAACACCGGCTTCACGTCCGGCGCCGACGTCAACCAGCTCAACGGCTACGTCAACGAGGTCGCGGGCACGGACCCGTTCGCGGGCTTCGGTGAGGACACGTACTGGACGGGCAAGGCGATCGGGCGGGCCACGCAGGTCGCGCAGATCGCCAACCTCACCGGCAACACGGGCGCGCGCGACGCGCTGCTCGGCAAGGTCAAGACGCGGCTCACCGACTGGATGACCGCCTCGCCCGGCGAGACGCAGCGGCTGTTCGCGTACGACTCGAGGTGGGGCACGCTCATCGGCTACCCCGCGTCGTACGGCTCGGACACCGACCTCAACGACCACCACTTCCACTACGGCTACTACGTGGTGGGCGCCGCGACCGTCGCGCAGTTCGACCCGGCCTGGGCGGCGGACTCGGCGTACGGCGGCATGGTCAACACCGTCATCAAGGACGCCGCCAACTGGGACCGCAACGACACGCGCTTCCCGTTCCTGCGCGACTTCGACATCTACGCGGGCCACGACTGGGCGGCCGGGCACGGCGCGTTCGGGGCGGGCAACAACCAGGAGTCGTCGTCGGAGGGCATGAACTTCGCGAGCGGGCTCATCCAGTGGGGTCAGGTCACGAACAACAAGACCGTTCGTGACCTGGGCATCTACCTCTACACGACGCAGGCCTCGGCCATCGAGAACTACTGGTTCGACACCGACGACGAGGCGTTCCCGGCAGCGTTCGGGCACTCCACGGTCGGCATGGTGTGGGGCGACGGCGGCGCCTACGCCACCTGGTTCAGCGCCGAGCCGGAGATGATCCAGGGCATCAACCTGCTGCCGTCCACGGCCGGCCACCTGTACCTGGGCTACGACCCCGCGTACATCGGCCGGAACATCGCCGAGCTCGAACGCAACAACGGCGGCCCGGCCACGGTGTGGAAGGACATCATCTGGGAGTTCCAGGCCCTGGCCGACGCCCCGACCGCGCTGTCCCAGTTCCGCTCGCAGGCGGGCTCGTACACGATCGAAGAGGGCGAGTCGCGGGCCCACACCTTCTACTGGCTGAAGAACCTGGCCGGTGTGGGGACGGTCGACCGGTCGGTCACGGCGAACACCCCGTTGCACGCGGTGTTCGTCAAGAACGGGGTGCGGACGTACCAGGCCGCGAACATGGGCTCGTCGGCCGTGACGGTGCGGTTCTCGAACGGCGTGACGCTCAACGTCCCGGCGCGCTCGGTCGCGAGCTCGACGGGCGGCACGACGAACCCCACGCCGACTCCCACGCCCACACCCAGCCCGACGCCCACGCCGTCGCCGACCCCCAGCCCCACGCCGTCGCCGACACCGAGCCCGACCCCCAGCCCGACCCCCAGCCCCACGCCGACGCCCGGCACGGGCATCCCCGCCACGTCCCGCATCCAGGCGGAGGCGTACGCGGCGGCGTCGGCGGTCGCCGTCGAGGCGACCGAGGACCTCGACGGTGGCTCGAACGTCGGCTGGATCTCGAACGGCGACTGGCTGCGCTTCGACCGGGTGGACTTCGGCAGCACGCCGCGCACCCAGTTCGTGGCGCGGGTGGCCTCGGGTGCGATCAACGGCGCGAGCGGCCTGGTCCAGGTCCGGCTCGACAGCCCGACCGCGGCACCGGTCGGGAGCTTCGCGATCGCGAGCACCGGCGGCTGGCAGGCGTGGCGCACGGTCCCGGCGAACATCGCGGGCACCACCGGCCGGCACACCGTCTACCTCACGTTCGAGTCCGGCCAGCCGGCGGACTTCGTGAACGTCAACTGGTTCACGTTCCAGTGACCGTGAGGTAGTCCCGAGCAGCAGGGCCCCCGCCGTTCGCACCCGGCGGGGGCCCTGCTCGCGTCCGGGCGCGTCGCTCTCAGGCCGCGTTCTCTCAGGCAGTGCCGCTCTCAGGTCGAGGCGCGCTCGAGCACGTGGAACACGTCGTCGGGCCGGACGGGCGGCTCGAGCGACGGGTCCAGCGCGGCCAGCACGGACGCCGCGAGGTACTCGGCCTGCGCGTCGATGGCCTGCCACACGGTCGTCAGCGGCGGCGACGCGAGGCGCGCGACGGGGATGTCGTCGACCCCGATCACCGCGAGGTCGTCCGGCACCACGAGCCCGGCGGCGGTGGCGCCGGCCAGCACCGCGAGCGCGACCTCGTCGTTGTACGCCGCCACGGCGGTCACGGGTACGGCGTCGTCCCGCCACCCGCGCACGGCCGCCGCCGCCGACTCCACGGTGAGGTCCACGGTCGTCACGCGCGGCTCGGGCAGACCCAGGCGCGCGCACTCGGCGCGCACGCCGGCGAGGCGACGGTCGGCGAAAGCGACCAGGCGGTCGTCGGCCGGTGCGGCGTACGCCAGCGCGCGGTGGCCGCGGGCCACGAGGTGCTCGACCTGCAGGCGGCCGATGCTCGTCTGCGGCACGACGAACGTCTCGGGGTGCGGGTCCTCGTCGAGCGCCGAGCCGACGACGACGATGCCCGAGCGGGTCATCGCCCGCGCGTCGGCTGCCGCGAACGGCACCAGCCCGAGCACCGCGCACGGCGTCACCGCGCGCCACAGCTCCGCGAGCGGGCGCGAGCCGCGGCTGATGTGCACGAGCACCGACAGCCCGTGCTCGGCGAGCGAGGTGGTGACGTGGTCGATGAGCGTGTCGAGCACCGGCCCGACCGTCCAGTCGGGCAGGACGCACAGCACGAGGTCGCTGCGCCCGGAGCGCAGCGCGCGAGCAGCGGCGGACGGCGTGTAGCCGAGCCGGCTGGCCGCCTCGAGCACGCGCCGCCGTGTGGCCTCGGTGATGACGACGCCGGGCTTCGCGTTGAGCACGTAGCTCACGGTGGTGCGGGAGACGCCGCTCTCGCGTGCGACATCAGCACTGGTGACCCGCACGGCTCCCCTCCTCGCGACCCCGGCACGGCTGCGCTGATCGTAGACCTGATCAGCGACGACGCAGCCGGCCGGACAGCGCCGTGCCGCGCGCACACGGGTGATGTGCGCGCGGCACGGACTGCTGCTCCGGGTCGCGGGTGCCGACGTCCCGGGTCAGCGCACGGTGAGCGTGCGGGACGCGGTGACCGGCAGGTACGAGGTCGAGCCCGCGTAGCGGATCGTGACCGCCGAGGTCCGGGTCGCGGGGGGCAGCGTCACGACGAGCCGGCCGTCGACGAGCGTGCGGGTCGCCACCGTCGTGCGGCCCACCTTCACGGTCACGGTGCCGCCGGGGGTCGCGCCCGCGCCGGTCACCTGGACGACGATCGTCGGCCGCGTGCCCTTCGCCACGGTCCACGACGACGCCGCGAGGCTCACCTTCGGCGTCGCGCGCCGGACGGTGACCGTGGCCGCCGACGACGACCCCGCGACGTCGGACGTGCCCGCGAACACCGCGGTGAGCCGGTGGCGACCCACCGCGAGCGACGCGGGGAGCGTGACCGTCGCGCGGCCCGACGTCCCGGACGTGAGCAGCGTCCCGGTGCCCAGCACCTTCGACCCCTCGCGGACCTGCACGCGGCCGGTGGGCGCGGCGGTCGCACCCGTCACGGTCACCGTGACCTTGACCGGCGTGCCGTAGGTCGGGGTGCTCGCAGCGACGCGTGTCGTCGTGCTCGTCGTCGCCTTGCGGACCGTCACGCGGACGGCCTGCGACGACGAGGGCGCGGCGGTGTCGTCGGACGGCGTGAACCGCGCGACGAGCGCGTGGGTGCCCGCCGCGAGCGCCACGGACGCGGTCGCGGTCCCGGACACCGCCGGGGCGCTCGCGACCGTGCGCGAGCCGTCGAGGAACGTGACCGTCCCGGTGACCGCAGGCGTCACGGTGGCCGTGAGCGTCTGGCGCTGGCCGTAGGCGAGGCCGCCGGTGACCCGGAGCGTCGAGCTGGTCGCGGTCGCGCCGAACACAGCGGCGCGCGTCCCCAGGGAGAGCAGCACCGTCTCGCCGGTCGCGTCGGCGAGCGCGTCGTTGTCGGTGATCGCCCACACCGTGCCGTCGCCGGCGATCGTCAGGCCCTCGAGCTTCTCCTGCGTCCAGCCCGCGGTCGCGCGCAGGTCGGGCAGGACGTCGTGCGCGAGCGACTTCGTCATGACCGCGACCTCGCCGGGTGCGGGGTCGGCCGGGACGTCCACGGTGTAGACGCGCTTCACCGCGGCGTTCGGGCCGTTGAGCTTGTCGCGCTCGATCACCGCGAGCGTGTCGTCGTCGACCGCGACGACCTCCGAGAGCCCCAGCCAGTCGCCGGCCACGCTCGTCGTGCCCAGCGGGTAGGCGAACCACGTCCACGTGCCGTCGGCGGTGTCGTACCGCCCGAGCCGCGCGGTGCCCCCGAGGCCGCCGGGGTCGCTCGTCAGGCCACGCTGCAGCGCGACCCACACGTGCTCACCGTCGGCGTCGTCGGTCGTCGTGACGCCCTCGACGCCCCACTTCGACAGCCCCGCCGCGACGTCGGCCGGCAGGGCGACCCGCTCGACGACCGCGCCGTACGCGTTGGTCCGCACGAGCTCGTTGCCCGCCCCGGCCGCGCCCTCGACGCCGAGCCAGAACCCGCCCGCGCGCCGCGTGGCGACACCCTCGACGTCGAGCGTGAGCCCGACGCCGCGCTCGGTCACCCGCAGCTGGCGGTCGATCACCGCGGGCGTGCCGCTGACGTCGATCGACAGCAGCCGCGTGTCGGCGTACGCCGCGTCGGTGGCGGACCAGAGGCGCTCGTCGTCGCGACGGTCCGCCGCGAGCGCACCCAGCGCGCCCCAGCCGATCGGCGCACCCGCGGCGTCCGCGGAGACCACGGACGGGAACGTCGGCGCCCCGGCCGCGGAGGTGTACCCCTCGCCGCGGCCGTAGACCGTGACCGCCGAGCGGACGTTCACCGCCGCGGAGTCCGTCTCGGAGGAGACGATCAGCAGGTCGCGCGCCGGCACCGGCAGGATGCCCTCGGGGCCGTTCGTCGTGGCCAGGACCTGTTCGAACACCGGGCTGGTCGGGTCGCTCACGTCGTACGCCGCGACGAAGTTCGAGCGCTCGGAGCCGACGAGCACGTACGGCGTACCGCCGAACGTCGCGACTGCGAGGCCCTCGATCTCCACGCCCTTCTTGGCCGCCCGGTCCTCGGTGTGCAGCCCCACGCGCACCGCCAGGCGCTCGAGCGAGGCACCCGCGTCCCACACGACGTCACCGGTGGTCGTGTCGAACACCGACCAGCCGCGCGTGCCGCCCTTCCAGTCGCCCTCGTTGGCCGTCGCCACGTGCCGCGCATCGAGCCAGCCGATCGCGTCGGGCTCGCGCGGCACCGCGGCGATCGCGCCGGTCTGGTCGATCACGCCGTCCTTCTTCGTGTCGATGCCCGTCACCGCGTGCGTGCCGGCCGAGAAGACCTTCGTGATCGCGCCCGTCGCGACGTCGACCAGCACGACGCCGTTGTTCTCCTGCAGCGTCACCGCCACCGTCGTGCCCGTCGGGTCGATCGCCACGTACTCCGGCTCGGGGTCCTGCGGCGTGTCGAGCCCCGCGGCTGTGAACGCCGGCAGCGCGGCCCCGCCGTCCGTGAACGGGACCTCGCGCAGGCTCCAGCCCTCGGGGCTCGCCGGGTCCGGCAGGTCGACGAGCTGCAGGAAGCCGCCCGGGAGCTGCGGCAGGTCCCCCTTCGCGCCGCCCGCCGGCTTGGCGTCCTCGTCGCGCTGGTTCTCGATCGCGATCGCGGCGTGGGCCTGGTCGGGCGTCAGCGCGATCGAGTCGGGCTGACCGCCGAGGTCGAGCGTCCGCACCACCTCGTGCGTCGCCAGGTCCACGACGACGAGCGCACCCGACGGGCTCGTGAACGACGTCGAGGTGTCGACGACGACGAGCACGTACCCGCCGACCACGGCGACGCTCGTCGGCTCCGCGTGCGCGCCGACGCCGAGGTCGGCCGCGAGATCGAGCGTGCCGCGCCCCACCGGGTGCGCGGGGTCGGTGATGTCGACGAAGCCGATGCGGCGCGCCAGCGCGTCCGTGTGGACGAAGGTCGTGCCGTCCTGGGAGACCGCGGAGATCTCCGCGACCGTAGCGGCGGCGGCGTCGACGCCCGCCGGGCGGTTGAGGTAGACGGGGTAGGTCGCGAGCCGGTGGAACGCGGAGCCGGGGGTCGGCGCGGTCCAGCCGTCGTCGGACCAGCCGTTCGCCGGGGTGCCGGCCGCGAGTGACGCGGCGGACATGACGGATGCGGCGGGTCGGACGGGGGCGGCCGACGCGGGGGCGACGGTCAGGCCCGTGACGGCCAGGGCGCCGGTCACGGCGAGCGCCGTGGGTCCGGCGAGCGCGCGGCGGGGGCGTGCGGGCAGCATCAGCTCTCCTCAGGACGGGGTCGCGCCGAACTGTGCCGACCGTGCGTGTCCGGGCACGGAACCGCAGGTGAACGCGTTGCGGCGGGCGCTCGACGAGTCGGTCGGCGAGGCGGTCTCGTCGGACTGCCGCGCCGCCCGGACGCGTGCGCCGAGCCGACCGCAGAGCACGTGACCGAGGCGACCCTGTGCGGTTGGCGGCGTGTCGTGTACTCTCGGACACGCGTTCACGTGACGGGTCACCCCGTCGCAGCTCTTCGGTTCATCGCATCGAAGCAGGACCGCGAGCCCGGACGGCGACCGCCGTCACCGATTCACCTTGAGATCCATCCACCCCGACGAACGCGCGGGGCGCGAGAGTAGTCAGCATCTTCACCAGTCTTGATCCCCTGTCCCAGACAGGTCCCCGGCCCGCAGCACCGCGCTGGCGCCAGGCCGACGAGGACCTTTGGGTCGCCACCGTCGCGGACGAGTACGCGGGCCTGGCCCAGCGCACCGCCGACGGTCTGCGCATCAGCGACCGCTTCACGCGGTCGCTCGGCGTCGTCGCCACCTGGGCGGCCGCCGACGCGCTCCTGGTCCCGCACCGTGCGACCCGTCCCCACCCGCGTGCTCGCCGAGCCCGCGCCCACAACCGTCCGCGACCCCCTGGGCGCGGCGAGCGAGGTCGCGCCCGCGACCACGCCCCTCGAACGAGAGAAGACATCATGGCCACCGGCACTGTGAAGTGGTTCAACGCTGAGAAGGGCTACGGCTTCATCGCCCCGTCCGACGGCTCCGCCGACGTGTTCGCGCACTACAGCGCGATCCAGTCCTCCGGGTTCCGCTCCCTCGAGGAGAACCAGCAGGTCGAGTTCGACGTTGCTCAGGGCCCCAAGGGCCCGCAGGCGGAGAACATCCGCCCGCTCTGAAGCCAGACTTCTGACGCCGGTCCGCCGGCATCAGCTCGAAGGGGCCGTGCCTCCCGGTACGGCCCCTTCGTCGTCCCCGCACACGCCTGCCCGCCCCCGCAGACGCCCGTGGACGCACGACACCCGCGCTCGCCGACTGCGCGGGCGCGGGTGTGAGGTCGTGCGGGACGGGCGCGACCCGTCGGGTCAGACGCGCCGGAAGCGGGACACCATGTGGCACTCGAACGGGTCACGGGCCGCGAGGCCGACCTCGTTGAGGTACCGCACGACGATCGCGTACGAGCGCAGCAGCGTCGTCTCCGCGTACGGGACGTCGAGCGTGCGGCAGTGCTCGCGCACCAGCAGGCGGGCCTGGGCCAGGTGCGGGCGCGGCATGCTCGGGAACAGGTGGTGCTCGATCTGGTAGTTGAGGCCGCCCATGAGCGACGTCGCCCACCAGCCGCCCCGGACGTTGCGCGAGGTCCGCACCTGCTTGGAGAAGAAGTCGAGCTTGGAGTCGCGGCCGATCACCGGCATGCCCTTGTGGTTGGGGGCGAACGAGGCCCCCATGTACACGCCGAACACCGCGAGCTGCACGCCGACGAACGCGAACGCCATCCCGATCGGCAGCAGCCAGAACACCGGGACCCAGAAGGCGACGAACCGCACGCCGATGAGCACGAGCTCCTGCCAGCGCCGGTCGACCTTCTCGCGGCCGAGCAGGTGCTGCAGGCCCAGGCGGTGCAGGTTCAGGCCCTCAAGCGTGAGCAGCGGGAAGAACAGCCAGCCCTGGCGCCGCGTGATGAGCGCCCGCAGGCCGGTCGCGGTGGCCGCGTCCTCCTCGACGAACGAGATCGTGTCGATCTCGATGTCCGGGTCCTTGCCGACCTTGTTCGGGTTGGCGTGGTGCCGGTTGTGCTTGGTCTCCCACCAGGACAGGCTCACGCCGACGACGCCGCACGCGAGGATGCGCGCGAGCCGGTCGTTGGCCTTGCCGCCCGCGAGCACCTGCTTGTGCGCGGCCTCGTGCGTGAGGAACGCGGTCTGCGTGAGCAGGACACCGAGCCCCGCGGCGATCAGCAGCTGGAACCAGCTGTGGCCGAGCAGCAGGAAGCCCGCGAGGGCGCCGACGAACCCGGCGAGCAGCACCGCGCCCACCCCGCCGTAGAACCCGTACGCCCGGCGCAGGAGCCCGCGTTCGCGCACCACGGCTGCGACCTGCGTGTACGCATGCGTGAGGTGCGGGAACGTGGTGTCGCGGGCGACCGTGGGACGGAAGCCCTCACGCAGCACGGTCGAGGTCACGGGGGGAGTGGTTGTGGCGATGAAGCACCTGCCGGGGTGGTGGGCCCGCCGTGGGCGGGCGTCGTTGCCATGGGCGGGTGCCGATCGCCTGGCCAGAGTACCCCGCGGGCCTGTTCGCGCCAGGGGTGTTCTGCGTGGGTCGTGTGTGGGACCTCGGTCCTAGCCTCGGTGCATGCGCGCAGCCGAGGTCGTCCGCCGCCGGCTCGAGACCCAGCGCCTGCGCGGCCCGCGGGCTCGAGGCGCAGGTCAGGTCGTCGCCGAGCAGCTCGCCGTGCAGGGGCAGGAGCTCCCGGTCGCCCGGTGGTCCCTCGGCCAGCGGTGCGCGGACTCGTCGGACGACGACGTGCGGCGCGCGCTCGACGACGGCGCGATCCTGCGCACGCACGCGCTGCGGCCCACGTGGCACCTGCTCACACCTGAGGACCTGCGCTGGGTGCTCGCGCTGACGTCTCCCCGGGTGCTCCGGCAGTGCGCGCCGCGGGGCCGCGAGCTCGGGCTCGACGACGAGACGCTCGTGCGCACGGACGTGGCGCTCGCGCGCGTCGTCGAGCGCCTGACGCCGGGCGGGCACCCCACGCGTGCGGAGCTCGGCGTCGCCCTCGCCACCGAGGGTGTCGAGACGACCCCCGACCGCCTGTCGTTCGTCGTGATGCACGCCGAGCTCGAGGGCATCGTCGTGAGCGGTCGCGCGCGCGGCACCCTGCACACCTACGCGCTGGCCGACGAGCGCGGCGCGTCCCGTCCCCGCGGCGACCTCACGGGCGACGAGGCCCTCAGCGAGCTCGTGCGCCGCTTCCTCGTCGGGCACGGTCCTGCCTCCGTGCGCGACCTCGCGTGGTGGGCCAGCCTCACGCTCACGCAGGTCCGACGAGGCCTCGCGGGTCTCGGCGACGCCGTCGAGCAGCTCACGGTCGAGGAGCACGAGCTGTGGTGGGTGCCGCGAGACCTGGGCGCACCTTCGTCGGGCCCGGGCCCGCGGGTCGACCTCCTGCAGGCGTACGACGAGGTGTACGGCTCGTTCCCCGCCACGCGCTCGCTCGTCGACCCGGCGGGCCTGGCCGCCGGACGCCCGCTCGACTACGCGTCACTGCACGTGCTGCTCGTCGACGAGCAGCTCGCGGGCTGGTGGCAGCGGCGCGTCGAGCGCGGCGTGATCGAGGTCCGCGTGCACCCGGCGCGCGACCTGTCCGTCGCCGAACGCGACGCGGTCCTCGCCGAGCTCCAGAGGTACGCGACCTTCGCAGACCAGGAGGTCCGCACCACCATCGCGTAGCCCGCCCGCCGCCTGGCGGCGGGGCCGCGGTGCGGAGGCCAGCCCTGGCGAGCCCGCACCGCCCGGCATGGGCTCGTGAGCTGCTGGGTACTGGAGGTGGGCATGGGACAGCCCGTGGGCCGGAACCCCTGACGGGGCCCTGCCGCGAAGGACGAGGTCGCGGCTCCCACGGGCTGCGGTGACTGCCTGAGACTCGCTCGCCGCCCTGGTCCGGATCCTGGGGGTCCGGCGGGCTCAGCGGGCGGATCATGCAATCCGTCCGAAGTGCTCGGGCGACTAGCGGACAGTCACCTCACGCGTCCTGGAGAACTTCATGTCTCGGACCACCTCCTTCCGTGTGTGCTTCGACGCTACGCCCCCCTCCGCCCCCTGCCACCCCTTTTTCCCGCCCCCTACCCCCCTACCCCCCCTCGCCGACCCAGCACCTACTCGCCCCCCAGCCCCCGTTGGCCGGAACAACCACTGCCTCGCCAATCCCCCCACCCCCGACCCAGCGGTCGCTCGCGGCTTCACGCCCGCAAGCCAGAGCAGACGCTGGGTCGGCGGG
>NZ_BJLQ01000010.1 GCF_006538725.1 Cellulomonas gelida | reverse complement strand
CCCCGCCGGCGGGAGTGCCGGCGGGCTGAGTCTCAGCGGGGGGCTTCCGCGTCGGGCGTCGGCACCGGCAGGTCGCGCATGCCGAGCAGGGGTGAGACCACCACGGGCAGCACCGACAGCGCGGTGACGGCGGCGGCGACCCAGAGCGTCGGGAGCACGCCGAGCGCGTGCCCCAGCCAGCCGCCGACGAGCCCGCCCAGCGGCATGACGCCCCAGACGATGAACCGCACCGAGGCGTTCATGCGGCCCAGCAGCGCGGGCGGGCACAGGCGCTGACGGAAGCTGACCTGCGCGATGTTGTAGACGAGCACCGCGAAGTTGAGCACGACGCCGCCGACGACCAGCACCACCTGAGGTGACAGCGGCAGGCTCGCCGCGAGCGGCGTGAGCACGGCAGCAGGGACGAACGCGAGCGCCGAGATCGGGATGACGCGGGCCTCACCGACGCGTCGGCTGATCCGGTCGGCGGTGAACGCGCCGGTCAGACCGCCGACAGCCGCCGCGGAGACGACCGTGCCGTAGGCGGCGGTGTCGAGCTCGAGCGTGCGCAGCGCGAAGATCACCATGACCGCCGCCGAGATGGCGCCGCCGAAGTTGCCGATCGAGGTGGTGGCGACGATCCGCCGCAGGATCGGCTGGTGGACGACGAACCGCAGCCCCTCGGCGATCTCGGTCCGCAGCGGGCGTCGGTCCTCGGGTGACGGCGTGGTCTCGCGGTGCGCGATCCGGCCCACGCCGAACGCCGAGAACAGGTAGGTCACCACGGTGACCGCGATGAGTGCGGGCGCCGCGACGACGCGCAGGAGGGCGCCGCCGAGGGCGGGTGCGGCGACCAGCGCCACGGACTGCGTCGCCTGGAGCTTGGAGTTGCCCTCGACGATGTTCTCGAGGCCGACCAGGCCCGGGACGTAGCTCTGGTGCGACACGTCGAAGAACACGTTCGCGACCGAGATGGCGGCCGCGGCGGCGACGAGCAGCGCGATCGACGCGTGCCCGGTCGCGGCGCTCGCGACGACCACGGCGAGCACGGCGGCGCGCATGAGGTCCGCGACGATCAGGACGCGGCGCTTGCGCATGCGGTCGACCCACGCACCGGCCGGCAGCCCGATGACGAGGAACGCCGCGGTCTCGGCGGCGTTCAGCAGTCCCATCTGCCACTCGGTCGCGTGCAGGTGCTCGACCGCGTAGACCGGCAGCACGAGCGCGGTGAGCTGCGCGCCGAGCTGTCCGGTGGCGTCGCCTGCCCACAGCCAGCGGAAGTCGCGGTGGTGGACGAGCGAGCGGCGGCGCGCGGGCGCGGGCGCGGTCTCCTGCGGCGAGGCGGTGGGTGGGGGCGTTGTCACGACGCCAGGATGCGCGAGTGATTGGGAATAGTCAATCAGTGGCAGGATGAGGCCATGGCCTCCGCATCGCACCCGCCCGACCCGCCGCCGGGTGCGGCCCAGGGACCCGCAGCCGAGCCACGGCCGGTCGCGCCCGAGGTCCGCGAGGACGCCGATGCGGACGCCCGCGCGCTCGCGTCGTCCCTGCGGATCCGCATCCTGCGGCTGTGCCTCGACGAGTCGCTCACCAACCGCGAGATCGCCCAGCGGCTGGGACGCCACCCGGCCACGGTCCTGCACCACGTGCGCACGCTGGTCGACCGCGGCTTCCTGGTCGCCGAGCCCGCGCGGCGCGGGACCCGCGGCGCGCGCGAGGTGCCGTACCGCGCGACCCGCAAGTCGTGGCGCTCCCCGTCGCAGCCCGGTCAGGCGCGCGTGCTCGTCGACACGTTCCTGCAGGAGCTCGCCCTCGTCGAGGACCTGGACGACCAGCCGATGGTCCGTCTGGGGCTGCGTCTCGACGACGAGGCGGCCCGCGCGCTCGTCGGGCGCCTCGACGCCCTGTTCCAGGAGTACGCCCAGCGCCCGTCCGACCCGGACGGGACGCCGTACTCGCTGTTCTTCTCGATGCACGAGGACGTGCAGCGACGGCGGGAGCCGGGTCCGCTGCCCGGCTGAGGCGACGGACCCGGAGCGCTCACGAGTCGTCTCGCCCTCCCGCGAGCGAGTCCGACCGTTGAGCCCGTGCGACGGTCGCCAGGGTGCACACCACGGGGATCGCGAGCACCGCGGCGGACAGCAGGCCGGTCGTCGCCAGGTCGACAGCGGGCAGCGCCGGTCCGAGCAGCCCGAACGTGGCGCCGAGCACCGCCGGCAGCACGGCCAACGCCCCGATGGTCCACGCGCTCGCACCCGTGACGACCGCCTCCAGGAAGGTCGTGCCGAGCAGCTGGCGCCGGGTGGCGCCGGTCCGGCGCAGGAGCAGCAGCTCGGAGCGGCGCCCGGCCGTCGCGAGCACGACGGCGTTCGCCGCACCGATCCCTGCGAACGCGAGCAGCAGGAGGACGAGCACCGACGAGAGCCGGGTCCCCGCCGCGGACGCGTCGGCTACGGCCTGGACGTAGGCGTCGACGTCCTGCACGAGGAGCCCCGTGCCCGCCAGCGCTCCGACGACCGACTTCGGGGCACGCGTCCCGAGGAGCAGCGCGTCGGGCGTGGTGGTCACGCCGGCCTCCCGCAGGGCCTCGTCGGAGGCGAGCAGCGGTCCGAGCGCGAGGCCGCGATCGTAGACGGCGACGACCCGCGAGGTGTGCACGGTGCCGTCGTGCCGCCACGTGAGGGTGCCGCCGAGGCGCACGCCGAGCTCGAACCGCGCGTCGGTGCTGACCGCGACCGTCCCGGGCTCGGCCAGGTCGGCGAGCGAGCCGTCGACCATCCCCGGGTCGAGCACGTCCGGGCTCGTCGCTGCGGGGAGCACGCGCATGCCGGTCGACTCCCACGACAGCGCCGAGCCGAAGGTCTCGTCCTCCTCGGTACGCACCTGCGCGGGCACAGCGGACAGGGGCGTGACGGTGACGTCGTCGAGCGCGCCGACGGTGGCGACGTCGGCGGGCGTCAGCCCCGCCGGACCGGTGACGACGAGGTCGGCGCCGACGGCCTGCGTGAGCTGCTGGTCGGTGGCGAGCGTGACCGCCTGGTTGACGCTCGTCTGCACGGTGCCGACCGCGAGCATGAGCGCGAGCGGCACGACGACGGTCGTCAGGCGGCGCGAGAACCCGCGGACGTTGGCGAGCGCAAGCCGGGTCGTGGCACTGGTGCGTCCGCCGCTGCCCAGCCCGGACACGCGGTCGAACGTCCAGGCCACGAGCACGGGGCCGGCGAGCGCGGCTGCGGCGACGAGCAGGAAGGCCGAGGTCGCAGCGGTCGCGGCCCCCATCGTCCCGGGGATCAGGACCGGGGTGCACGCGACCACGACGCCGCCGAGAGCCAGCACGAGCGCGGCCGTGCGGCGCACCCGGCCGACCTCACGCGACTCGACGCGGCTGTCGCCGACGGCGGCCGTCGGTGACAGCCGCAGGGACTCGCGCGCGGCGATCCGCGCGGCACCCAGCGCGGTGGGGACGAGCAGCAGCGTCGCACCGAGTACCGGGAGCGGTGCGAGCAGCGGGTCGACGTGCGGCACGACGAACCCCGCGTCCTCGAGCACGGGCCTCAGGAACCACGCGAGCGCGATCCCGGCCGTCGCGCCCACCGGGGCGGCGACGAGCGTGACGGTCAGCACCTCACCGTCCACCAGGCGCCGCACCTGACGACCGGTCGCGCCGACCGCACGCAGCAGCGCGAGCTCGCGACGACGCTGGCGCAGCGCGAGCGTCACGGTGGCCGCGACGACGAGCACGACGAGCGAGAGCGCGGTGCCCGCGAACGACGTCGACAGCGCGACCAGCTCGAACCCGTGCGCGTCGTCCGCACCCGCGGACAGCCCCGCGACCAGGAGCCAGCCGGTCATGGACAGCAGCGCGGCCGCAAGGCCGAGCACGAGGGAGGTGGCGACCATGCTGCCGCGGTGGGCGCGCACCCCGCGCCGGGCGAGGAACCACATGCCGGTCATCGCCCCAGCTCCAGCATGCGCGCGTTGACGCGCTCGGCGGTCGGAGCCTCGAGGACGTCCGCGATGACCCCGTCCGCGATGAACAGCACGCGCTCGGCCGTGGCGGCCACGCGGCTGTCGTGCGTCACGAGCACGACCGTCTGCCCGAGCGAGGCCGCCGTGTCCCGTAGCAGCTCGAGCACCTGGGCGCCGCTGCGCGAGTCGAGGGCGCCGGTGGGCTCGTCGGCGAACACGACGTCGGGCCGGGTGAACAGCGCACGCGCGATCGCGACGCGCTGGGCCTGCCCTCCCGACAGGTGGCCCGGCAGCCGGTCCTCGAGCCCGGCCAGCCCGAGCGCGGCCAGCAGCTGAGCCTGCCAGCGCTGGTCCGGCGCGCGGCCGGCGAGCAGCACCGGCAGCGCGATGTTCTCGGCGACCGTCAGGTGACCGATGAGGTTGTACGACTGGAAGACGAAGCCGATCCGGTCGCGGCGGAACCGCGTCAGCGCGTCGGGCGGCAGGCCCGTGAGGTCCTGCCCGCCGACCGCGACGCGCCCGCTCGTCGGGACGTCGAGGCCCGCGGCGCAGTTCAGCAGCGTGGACTTGCCCGAGCCGGACTGCCCCATGACGGCGGTCAGGGACCCGGCGGGCAGCGCGATCGAGACGCCGCGCAGCGCGTGCACGTCCGTGGCGCCGTGGTAGGTCTTGTGGACGTCGGTGAGCTGGACCGAGACGTCGGTCCTCGTGGTGGTGGTGGTCATCGTGGGCTCCTCGTCCTGCGTGATGTCGCCCTCACGCTAGGAACCGGGAGCCCACCGTCACGAGCCTCCGACGACGGCACTGCGAGGCTTGCATCCTTCGATGCAAGCGCCCGCGGACGTCAGCCGCCGAGCTCGACGATGCCGTTCTGGTACGCCCAGACGACGGCCTGCAGCCGCGACCGCACCCCGAGCTTCGGCATCGCCCGGGCCAGGTGTGACTTCACGGTCGAGACCTCGACGACGAGCGTCGCGGCGATCTCCTCGTTGGACATCCCTTGGGCGAGCAGGAGCAGGATGTCCAGCTCGCGCGGCGTGAGGAGCTCGGTCGCCCGCGCTGCGGTGACCGGCTGCGTCCGCCGCCGCGTGACCACCTCGCGGAGCACGCGCTTGGTCAGCGCGTTGGCGAGCATGCCCTGTCCGGCGGCGACCGATCGCACCGCGTCGACGAGCACCGCGGGCTCGGCGTCCTTGAGCAGGAACCCCGACGCGCCCGCCTCGAGCGCGCCGAACAGGTACTCGTCGACGTCGAACGTCGTGAGGATCAGCACGGGCACGGGGTCCTCGACGTCCGGTCCGCACAGCTCGCGCGTCGCGGTGATGCCGTCCGTGCCGGGCATGCGGATGTCCATGCACACGACGTCCGGGCGCAGCGACCGGGCGAGCTCGACGGCGGTCGCACCGTCGGCGGCCTGCCCGACGACCGTGATGTCCGGTTCGGTGTCGAGCATCGTGGAGAGCCCGGTGCGCACGAGCGCCTGGTCGTCGGCCACGACCACGCGGATCGTGGCCGTCGGGCCGGTCGCGCCGAGGTCGGACGTGAGCACGGTGCGCGCGGCGATCGGGTCGGTCACGGGGCGTCGCCCTCCGGGGTCGTCGTCAGGTCGGCGGACGGTGCGGCGAACGGCACCGTGAGGCGGACCTGCCAGCCGCCGTCGCCCGTCGGACCGTACCGGAGGCGCGCGCCGGTGACCTCGGCGCGTTCGCGCATCCCGACGAGCCCGTAGCCCGGGTCGTGCCGAGGTGGCTCCTGGTCCTGCGGCGGCGGGCCGTTGCGGACCGTCACCTCGAGGCGGTCGTCGGTCCGCGCGTCGAGGTGCACCTCGCACGGTGCCCCGGGTGCGTGCCGGCCGGCGTTCGCGAGCGACTCCTGGACGGTCCGGTAGACGACGAGCTGGGCGAGCGGCCCGAGCGCGCCCGAGGCGGCGAGCTCGTCGAGGGGGCCCTCGCGCCGCAGCGTCACGTCGAGACCCTGTCCATGCGCGGTCGCGACGAGCTCGGCGACGCCCGTGAGCGTCTCCATCCGCACGACGCCCGCCTGCTCGGCCGGTGCGTCGTCGTCGCGCAGCAGCACGACGAGGTTGCGCAGGTCCCGCAGCATGGCGGTGCTCTGCTCGCGGACCTGCGCCACCGCGACCTTCGCACCGGCCGGGTCGACGTCGATCTGGCGGCCGATCGCGCCGCTCATCACGGCGATGCCCGACAGGTGGTGCGCGGCGATGTCGTGCAGCTCGCGGGCCATCGCGGTGCGCTCGCGCTCGACGGCGACCCGCACGAGAGCGTCGTGCTCGCGGGCGCGCGCGGCCAGCGAGTCGGCCTGGGCCGCGCGGGCCTCGCGCCGCGCCCCGACGAACGTCGCGACGAGCACGGGCAGGCCGACGGTCCCCGCCGCCTGCACGAGACCGCCGGTGATCGCGATCGCGACCTCGGTCCCGATGCGCAGCTCGCTGCCGACGACTCCGGCGGCCACGAGCAGCCCGGCGGCCACGAGTGCGGGCACGGTGCGCGACTGCCTCCCGTGCAGCGCGACCTCGTAGGCGGCCACGAGGACGGCCACCAGGCACACGCCGATCCCCTCGCCGAGACCCGCCAGCGCGGGGACGCCGACCGCGACCGCGACGAGCACGCGTGCGTCCGCGTGCGGCCGGGACGCGAGCGCCACCGCCTGCAGGAGCACGACCACGACCGCCCACCACCACAGCGGCGTGCCCAGCGCGGGCATGCCCACGACTCCCGCCGGGTCCGCGGCGTGCAACATCGCCGCCACCACGAGCAGCACCACGGCGATCGCCGCGCACGCCGCCGGGACGGCGAGACGCGCGGGGCGCGGACGGCGGTGAGCGGGGTCGGTCACGGAGTCACGATAGGGGCGCGTGCCGCCCCGGACACCTGCCGCGCGGGGCGAGACGCCGGCCGCACACGGCGAGCAACGGCCGTGGGTCAGGCCACGAACGCCGGCGGGCGGAGCCCCGCGTCGCGGAACGCGGCGTCCACCGCGTCCGCCACGGCCTCGACCGACCCGGCCTCGACGAGCGCGATCGCCGAGCCGCCGAAGCCGCCGCCGGTCATGCGCGCGCCGAGCGCGCCCGCCGCCCGGGCGGCCTCGACCGCGACGTCGAGCTCGCGGCACGAGACCTCGTAGTCGTCGCGCAACGAGGCGTGTGAGGCGTCGAGCAGGGGACCGACGTCGCGCAGGCGGCCCGCGTCGAGCAGCGCGACGAACTCCTGCACGCGCGTGATCTCCGCCAGCACGTGCCGCACCCGGTGCATCCGCACGCCACCCTCGGGGGTGCCGTCGTCGAGGGTCGCCAGCGCGCTCGCGGCCCGCGCGGGTGAGTCCGTCAGCTCCCGCAGCGTGGGAACGCCGAGCAGGGCGGCTGCCTCCTCGCACGTCGCACGCCGGGCCGCGTACTGACCGTCGACGAGTGCGTGCTCGGCCCGGGTGTCGATGACGAGCAGCGCGAGGCCCTCGGACGCGGGGTCGAACGGGACGTGCCGCACCGACTGGTCGCGGCAGTCGAGGAGCAGCGCGTGGCCGGGGACGGTGCGCAGCGCCGCCGCCTGGTCCATGCCGCCCGTGGGCGCGCCTGCGATCTCGTTCTCGGCGCGCACGCAGTCCGCGGCGAGGGCGGCGCGGTCCTGGGCGAGCGCACCGACCGCGTCGAGCGCGAGCGCGACCGAGCAGGACAGCGCCGCTGACGACGACAGCCCCGAGCCGACGGGCACGCACGAGTCGACCGCGACGTCGAAGCCGGGCACCGCCAGCCCGCGCTCGCGCAGCGCCCACGCGACCCCGACGACGTACGCGGTCCAGCCCTCGACGGTGCCGGGCGCGACGCCCGCGAGCTCGACGGTCACCGCGTCCGTCGGGTCCCACGCCGAGACGAGCCGCGCGGTGTCGTCGTCCCGGCGCCGCAGCGCCGCGTACGTGCGGTGCGCGAGCGGGACGGGCAGGCACAGCCCGCCGTTGTAGTCGGTGTGCTCGCCGATGAGGTTGACCCGGCCGGGCGCAGACCACACGCCGTCGGGCGCCGTGCCGTACGACGCGGTGAACGCGTCCGTCGCGCGGTCCCGCCCGGTCGCCTCGTCCCAGGCGTGCACCCAGGTCGTCGCGCGACCCGCCGTCACGCGATCTCCTGCAGCCGACGCGCGATGCGCTCGGGCGTGGTGTCGCAGACCCACGCGGCGACCCCGGACTCGACTCCTGCGAGGTACTTGAGCTTGCCGGGCGCACGCAGCACCGAGAACAGCTGCAGCGACAGACGCCAGTCCTCGCGGCCCTGCCGCGCGGGCGCCTGGTGCCAGCCCGAGACGTACGGCAGCGGGATCGCGGTCTCGTCGTCGACGAAGTACAGGTCGAGCCGCCGCAGCAGCTCGAGGTAGGTCGTCGCGAGGTCGGCGCGCTCGTCGTCGGTCAGCGCCGGCAGGTCCGGCACGTCGCGGCGCGGCACGAGGTGCACCTCGACGGGCCAGCGCGCAGCGAACGGCACGTACGCGACCCAGTGCTCGGACTCGAGGACCACGCGCGTGCCGTGGCGCAGCTCGGCGTCCAGCACGTCGCGGCCCAGGAGCCGGCCCGTGCGCGCGCGGTGCTCCTGCGCGGTCGCGAGCATCGTCGCGGTGCGCGGCGCGAGGTACGGCAGCGCGTAGATCTGCCCGTGCGGGTGGTGCAGCGTGACGCCGATCTCCTTGCCGCGGTTCTCGAACGCGAACACCTGCTCGACGCCCTCGGTCGCGTTCAACGCCTCGGTGCGGTGCACCCACGCCTCGATGATCGTGCGCATGCGTCGCGGGCTCACGGTGCGCAGCGACGCGGTCGCGTCCGACGAGAAGCACACGACCTCGCAGCGGCCCGCGGCCGCCCGGGTCTGCCAGAGCGTCTCGTCGTCCAGGAACGTGACGTCGTCGGACACGCCCGGCACGCGCAGGAGCGAGGGGAAGCGGTTCTCGAACGCGACGACGTCGTAGTCCTCGGCCGGGATCTCGCCGTCCTGGTACGCCGCGCCCGGCTTGGCGGGGGCCAGCGGGTTGGCGTCCGCGGGCGGCAGGAACGTGCGGTTCATCCGCTGCGCGGCCATCGCGACCCACTCGCCGGTCAGCGGGTCGCGGCGCAGCTCCGGGCCGGCCGGCAGGTGGCCGTCGGCGTCGGGCGCGAAGCGGTCGGGGAGCGGGCGAGGGTCGTCGAGCCGTCGCGTCGCCGCGCCCGAGACGTAGGGCTCGGAGTCGTCGAAGTAGAGCAGCTCGCGGCCGTCCGCGAGGCGTGTGGAGGTCACGCGCACGCGCGCGCTCGTGTCGAGGCTCATGCCGGGTGCTCCTGGGTGGCGGGGCGGAGGTCTGCCGTGTTGCCGGGTGCTGCTGTGTCGTCGGGTGCCGTGTCGTCGGGTGTCGTGGCATCGGGCGCCGTGTCGTCGGGTGAGGACGCGGCCGCGACCGTCTGCAGGCGGTCGGTGAGCAGGCGGCGGGCGGCGGCGGGAGCCTCGTCGTCCATCACGACGAGGTCCACCTCGTCGAGGTCGGCGATCTTCGCGAGCCCGACGACGCCCCACTTGGTGTGGTCGGCCAGGACGGTCGTGGCGGCGGCGCAGCCCATGAGCGCGCGGTCGGTCGCGGCCTCCGCGAGGTTGGGCGTGGTGAGGCCGGACTCGTCGAGGCCGTGCACGCCGAGGAACGCGCGGTCGACCCGCAGCAGCCCGAGCGACGCGTCCGCCACGCGTCCGACGAGCGCGTCGGACGGCGTGCGCACGCCGCCCGTCAGCACGACCTCGAGCCCGTGCGGCGCGACCGCCCGGTGCAGCGCGTCGGCGATCCGCAGGCCGTTGGTGACGACGGTGAACGGCCGCAGGCCCGCGTCCTGCGCGATGAGCTCGGCGAGCCGGTAGGTGGTCGACCCCGCGGAGAGTGCGACCGTCTGGCCGGGCTCGAGATCGGCGTGCGCGGCGTGCGCGATCGCGGCCTTCTGCGGGCCGCTGTGCTCGACCTTGACGTCGAAGCCGGGCTCGTCGGACGCGCGCGTCCCCTCGGGGGCGACCGCTCCGCCGTGCACGCGGCGCACGAGCCCGGCGCGCGCGAGCTCGGCGATGTCGCGCCGGATCGTCATGTCGGAGACGCCGAGCTCGACGACGAGGTCGGAGACGCGTGCGGCGCCGTGCTCGCGCACGGCCGCGAGGATCAGCTCTTGTCGTTGAGTCGCCAGCACTCGAACATCGTCGCACATGACCCAACAGAAACAAACAGGACTGCGGTCCCGGGGTGGTGCGCGTCGAGCGAGCGCCCGGGCGTCAGCGGCCCGCGGGGGACAGGCCGAGCGAACGGCCCGCCAGGCCGCGCCGACGCTCGCCGAGCGACCGCGCGATCTGCAGCAGGGCCGCGGCGGCGGGGGAGTCCGGGTCGCTCAGGACGACGGGCGTGCCCTCGTCGCCGCCCTCGCGCAGCGCGACGTCGAGCGGGATCTGACCCAGCAGGGGCACGTCACCGCCCGTGAGCTCGGTGAGCCGCTGCGCGACGCGCGTCCCGCCGCCCGAGCCGAACAGCTCGAGCCGGGAGCCGTCGGCCTGCTCGAGCCACGACATGTTCTCGACCACGCCGACGATCTGCTGGCGGGTCTGCACCGCGACCGAGCCGGCCCGCTCGGCGACCTCGGCCGCCGCGTCCTGCGGCGTGGTCACGACGACGATCTGCGAGCCGGGCAGCAGCTGCGCGACCGAGATCGCGATGTCGCCGGTCCCGGGCGGCAGGTCGAGCAGGAGGACGTCCAGGTCGCCCCAGAACACGTCCGCGAGGAACTGCTGCAGCGCGCGGTGCAGCATCGGCCCGCGCCACACCACGGGCTGGCCGGGTGGCACGAACATGCCGATCGAGACGACCTTCACGTCGTGCGCCACGGGCGGCAGGAGCATGTCGTCGACCTTGGTCGGCGGACGGTCCACGCCCAGCATGCGGGGGATCGAGAAGCCGTAGATGTCCGCGTCGACGACGCCCACGCGCAGGCCGTCGGCGGCCATCGCGACCGCGAGGTTCGCCGTGATCGAGGACTTGCCGACGCCGCCCTTGCCCGACGCGATCGCGAACACCTTGGTCAGCGACGAGGCCTGCGCGAACGGGATCGTCGGCTCGGCGTCCGTCCCGCGCAGCAGCCGGCGCAGCTCGGCGCGCTGCTCGGCGCTCATGACGCCGAGCTCGACCGCCACCTCGGTGACGCCGTCGACTCCCGACGCGGCCGCCGTCACGTCGCGCGTGAGGGTGTCCTTGAGCGGGCACCCGGACGTCGTCAGGTCGAGGCCCACGACCGCGCGGCCGTCGGTGACCTGCACCGAGCGCACCATGCCGAGCTCGGTGATCGGCCGGCGGATCTCAGGGTCCATCACGGAGGCGAGCGCGGCGCGGACTGCCTCGGTCAGCGAATCGTCAGTCAGGGGCACGACGACCATGCTAGGTCGGTCCTGGCGCACCTCGTCCGGGCCGTCCGGCCCTGGTCGGGTACGGCAGCGACCAGGCGGCCCGTGCGGCAGCGACCCGGGCCTCGTGCGGCGAGCTCAGGGGCCGTGCGGCGAGGTCAGGTGCCGCTGCGGCGGCGCTCGGGCTTGCGCTCGTTCCGGGTGCGCTGGTCGGCCTTGTCCGCCGGTGCGGTCTCGTCCGCCTCGTCCTCGTCCTGCTCGGCGACGAGGTCCTCGAGCAGGTTGCGCAGCTCGGAGCGCACGAAGTCGCGCGTCGCGACCTCGCCGAGCGCGATGCGCAGCGCGGCCATCTCCCGGGCCAGGTACTCGGTGTCCGCCAGGTTCCGCTCCGAGCGCTGCCGGTCCTGCTCGGCCTGCACGCGGTCGCGGTCGGTCTGCCGGTTGGCCGCCAGCAGGATCAGGGGCGCGGCGTACGACGCCTGCAGGGACAGCATGAGCGTGAGCGCGGTGAACCCGTTCGCGGCCTTGTCGAAGCGCAGCTCCTCCGGACCCCACGAGTTCCAGCCGAGCCAGACGACGCAGAAGATCGTCAGCCAGAAGATGAACGACGGCGTCCCCAGGAACCGCGCGATGCTCTCCGAGACGCGGCCCGCGGCGTCCTGGTCGGTCGTCGGGCGCGGCAGCAGCGAGCGCCGCGACTCGCGCGGTTGGTCCAGGCGCTCAGCCACGGCCCACCGCCGGCTTGGCCGCGACGTGCCGCGGCGCGAGCTTGCCCACGACCTTCACGCCGTGCTCCTCGTCGTCCTGCTCGCGCCAGTCGGCGGGCAGCAGGTGGTCGAGGACGTCGTCGACCGAGACCGCGCCGAGCAACCGCTTGTCGGCGTCGACGACGGGCAGCGCGAGCAGGTTGTAGGTCGCGAGCTGGCGGGTCACGGCCAGCAGCGGCGCGCCCGCCTCGACGGGCTCGATGTCGGTGTCGACGACCGACCCGATCGGCTCGTGCGGCGGCTCGCGCAGCAGGCGCTGCAGGTGCACGACGCCGATGTAGCGGCCCGTGGGCGTCTCGAGCGGGGGGCGCACGACGAACACCATCGAGGCGAGCGCGGGCGCCAGGTCCTGGCGCCGCACGTGCGCGAGCGCGGCGGCGATCGGCGTCTCCGGCCCGAGGATCACGGGCTCGGTCGTCATGAGGCCGCCCGCGGTGTTGTCCTCGTACGCGAGCAGGCGCCGGACGTCCCGCGCCTCCTCGGGCTCCATGAGCTCGAGGAGCTCGGCCGCCTGGTCCTCGGGGAGCTCACCGAGCAGGTCAGCGGCGTCGTCGGGCTCCATGGCCTCCAGGACGTCGGCGGCGCGGCCGAGCTCGAGGCCCTGCAGGATCGCGACCTGGTCGTCCTCCGGCAGCTCCTCGAGCACGTCGGCGAGCCGCTCGTTGTCGAGCGCCGTGGCGACCTCGAGGCGGCGCGTGGTGCCCAGGTCGTGCAGCACGTCGGCGAGGTCGGCGGGCTTGAGGTCCTCGTACTGGGCGAGCAGCAGCTCGGCGCCCTGCTGCCCGGCGGCGCGTGCCAGGCCCGTGACCTCGCCGATCGTGACGAGCTGGGTCTCCCCGCGGCGGCGCAGCAGGCCCCGGTGGCCGGGCACGACCCGGCGCACGAACAGCTTGGACACGATCCAGTCGTTGTTCCGCTGGAGCTCGATCGCGACGTCCTCGATCGTCGCCGAGCCGGTGCCGTCGACGAGGTCGACGGTGCGGTCCAGGAGCTCGCTGACGACGAGCGTCTCGAACGCGCGCTGCTCGAAGCGCCGCATGTTCACCAGCCCGGTCGAGATGACCTGGCCCGGGTCGATCGCGGTCACGCGGGTCAGCGGCAGGAACACGCGCCTTCGCCCGGGCACCTCGACGACGAGGCCCACCGCCCGCGGCGCCCCCTTGGGGCGGACGAGCACGACGACGTCGCGCACGCGGCCGACCTGGTCACCGAGGGGATCGAACACCGTGGTGCCGGCCAGGCGTGCGACGAACACCCGGGTGCCGACGCTGCTCACGCGGTCAGCCTAGACGCCCGGGCCGCGAGCGCACGCGACGCCGCGACCTGCGGCGCGACGATCGTCGCCCGCGGTTCACCTGCTGGACGACCGCGCGCCCGGCAGCGCGGCGGCCGGTGCGCGGCAACCACGGCACGGACACGTGTCACCTAGGACTTACCGACCGGTCGGTCAGTGTGGTTGGCTCCGGTATGTCCGGTTGAGCTCGACGGAGAGGATCACCCGTGCACCACCACAGCCCTGCGCCCACCCGAGGCCGACGACGTCGTCGGACCGCGCTGGTCGCGATCACCGCCCTCACGCTCGCGGCGACGCTCTCGTCGTCGCCCGCCCTCGCCGGTCGCCCGGGACCCGGTCCCGGCCACGGCCCGACCACGCCCGACCTGGGCCGCAACGTCGTCGTCTTCGACCCGTCCATGCCCGTGGCCGACATCCAGGCGCGCGTCGACGCGATCCACGCGCAGCAGGTCGACAACGAGATGGGCACGGCCCGGTACAGCCTGCTGTTCCTGCCGGGCGAGTACGGCACGGCCACGCAGCCGCTGCAGCTCAAGGTCGGGTACTACACCGAGGTCGCAGGCCTCGGGGCCTCGCCCACCGACGTCGTCGTGCACGGCAAGGTCGAGACCTACAACCGCTGCCTGTCCGACGACCCCGCCAACCCCAACTGCCTCGCGCTGGTGAACTTCTGGCGCACGCTGTCGAACCTCACGATCGACATCGAGGCCGCGGGTCAGGACGGGTGCCGCGCCTCGGCCAACTTCTGGGCCGTGTCGCAGGCGGTCTCGCTGCGGCGCGTCAACGTGCTCGCGGCCGAGGGAGACCCCGGCTTCTCGCTCATGGACTACTGCACCGCCGGTCCGCAGTACGCGAGCGGCGGGTTCATCGCGGACTCCCGGTTCGGCGACGTCGTCAACGGCTCGCAGCAGCAGTGGCTCACGCGCAACAGCGAGGTGCGCAGCTGGTCGAACGCCGTGTGGAACCAGGTGTTCGCGGGCGTCGTGGGCGCCCCGGACGACGCGACGTTCCCCGCCCCGCCGTACACGACGCTCGAGACGACGCCGGTGAGCCGCGAGAAGCCGTTCCTGTTCGTCGACGCGCGCGGTGCGTGGAACGTCCGCGTGCCCGCGGCGGCGCAGGGCACCCGCGGCATCACCTGGGCGAACGGCATGACGCCCGGGCGGTCGCTGCCGCTGCGCGACTTCTACGTCGCCCGCCCGGGGGACCCGGTCCACCGGATCAACGCCGAGCTCGCGCGCGGCAAGCACCTGCTGCTCACGCCCGGCGTCTACGACATCGACCGCAGCGTCGTCGCCAAGCGTCCCGGCACGGTCGTGCTCGGGCTCGGGCACGCGACCCTGACCGCTGCGCGTGGCGCGGTGCCGCTCGTCGTCGAGGACGCGCCCGGCATCGTGGTCGCGGGCGTGACGATCGACGCGGGTCCGACGAAGTCGCCCGTGCTGCTGCAGGTGGGGCGCCACGCCCACGGCCCGAAGCACCATGCGAAGGGCCCCGACCGCGCCGAGGCGCGGCGCGACCCGATCACGCTCAGCGACGTGTACTTCCGCGTCGGCGGGCCGCACCGCGGCAGCACCGATGTCGCGCTGCAGATCGACGCGGACGGCGTCGTCGTCGACCACACGTGGGTGTGGCGTGCCGACCACGGCGTCGAGGGCTTCACCGAGGGCGTCAACGGCGACACCGAGCGCTGGCGCACCAACCGCGGGCGCGTCGGCGTCGTCGTGAACGGCGACGACGTCACCGCGACCGGGCTGTTCGTCGAGCACTTCCAGCAGCACAACCTCGTCTGGAACGGCGAGCGCGGCCGCGTGGTGCTGTTCCAGAACGAGCTGCCGTACGACCCGCCCACCCAGGCCGACTGGACCAAGCCGGACGGCACGCTCGGCTGGGCCGGGTACAAGGTCGGCGACCGGGTCCGCACGCATGAGGTGTGGGGCGCCGGCGTGTACGTCTTCAACCAGAACAACCCCTCGATCGTCACCGAGCGCGGGTTCGAGGTGCCGAGGCGGCCCGGTGTGCGGCTCCACCACGTCATGACGGTCAACCTGAGCGCCGGCACGATCCGGCACGTCGTCAACGACGTGGGCGCGCAGGTCGACAACAGCAACACGGGCACGCCGTCGTTCGTCACCAGCTACCCGTGACCGCCGGGACAGGGCCACGACCGCACCCACCCGTGGCCCTGTCCCACCACCCCCACCCGCCACCCAGCGGTTGCTCGGGCCCCGTGCCCGGATAGCCGGAGCATCCGCTGGGTCGGGCGGTGGGAAGGGGGTGCGCGAGCGGTGCGTGACTGGCGTGTGCCGCGGGCGCCTGGTCAATCCCCAGGTCGGCGGGGGAGGATCGCCCCATGTCGTTCACCGGCCAGTCCCGCATCCCGCGCACGCCGACCCCGCCGCAGGGCGAGACGGTCGCGCGCTACGACACCTACGTGCAGGCGCAGAAGGCCGTCGACCACCTGGCCGACAAGTCGTTCCCCGTGCAGATGGTCACCATCGTCGGGACCGACCTGCAGATGGTCGAGCGCGTCACCGGGCGGCTGTCGTACCCGCGCGCCGCGTCCGGGGGCTTCGTCTCCGGAGCGTGGTTCGGCCTGTTCGTGGGTCTGCTGCTGTCGCTGTTCTCCGAGCCCGGCGGCGCGAGCCTGTTCCTGCCCGCGATCCTGATCGGCGGGGCGTTCGGCCTGCTCTTCTCGGTGCTCACCTACTCGTTCACGCGCGGGCGGCGTGACTTCACCTCGGCGAGCCAGATCGTCGCGTCGTCGTACGCGGTGCTGTGCCACGCCGAGAAGGCCCACCAGGCGCGTCAGCTCCTCGCGGAGATCGGGGGCGTCGTCTCGGGGTGGCCCGCGCGGCCGGTCCAGGACGCGCCCGTGCCGCCGGTGAGTGCGCTGCCGCCGACGACGACCACGCCTACGACGACGACGCCTACGACGACGACGCCCACGACGAGCACGCCTGCGGCGACGCCGCCCGTGAGCGCGCCGCCGCCGGCCACGCCGGACGCGACCGGGGGGACCGGGACGACCGCCGGCCCCACCGCCTGAGCGTCAGCGGCCCAGCAGCCCCGCCATCCACGCCTCGACGGCGTCCGGGTCGCGGGGGAGGGCCGCGGACAGGTTCTCGTTGCCGTCGGGCGTGACCAGGACGTCGTCCTCGATCCGCACGCCGATGCCGCGGTACTCCTCGGGCACCCGCAGGTCGTCGGACTTGAAGTACAGGCCCGGTTCGATCGTGAAGACCATGCCCGGCTCGAGCACGCCGTCCAGGTAGAGCTCGGCCCGCGCCTGTGCGCAGTCGTGCACGTCGATGCCGAGGTGGTGGCTCGTGCCGTGCACCATCCAGCGCCGGTGGTGCTGGTTCTCGGGCAGCAGCGACTCCTCGGCGGTGACCGGCAGCAGCCCCCACTCGTCGAGCCGCGCGGCGATGACCTCCATGGCGGCGTCGTGCACGTCGCGGAACCGGGCGCCCGGCACGGCGACGGCGAACGCGGCGTCGGCCGCGTCGAGCACCGCCTGGTACACCCGGCGCTGGACCTCGGTGAACGTCCCGTCGATCGGCAGCGTGCGCGTGACGTCGGCGGTGTAGAGCGAGTCGACCTCGACGCCGGCGTCGAGCAGCAGGAGCTCGCCCGCGCGCACCTGGCCGTCGTTGTCGATCCAGTGCAGCGTCGTCGCGTGGTCGCCGGACGCGGCGATGGTCTCGTACCCGACTGCGTTTCCCTCCTGGCGCGCGTGCCCGACGAACGTGCCCTCGACCACGCGCTCGCCGCGGGCGTGCTGCTGCGCGGCGGGCAGCGCGCGGACGACCTTCTCGAAGCCCTCGATGGTCGTCGCGACGGCGAGCCGCATCTGCTCGACCTCGTACGCGTCCTTCACGAGCCGCAGCTCGGACAGCGCCTCGACCAGGTGCTCGTCGCGGTCCGTCTGCTCCTGCGCGCCGCGCTCGGCCTCCTGCCGGCGGATCTCGTCGATCACGGCCTCGACGCCCGCGTCGACGTCGGGCACGACGAGGACCTGCACACCACCGTCACCGACGTCCTTGGCGACCGCGTCGCGCAGCTCGTCGATGTGCGCCGTCGCGATGCCCGTGAGCGTCTCGAGGTCCTCGAGCGTCGGCCGCGCTCCGACCCAGAACTCGCCGTAGCGCGAGTCGGAGAAGAACTCGCTCGTGTCGCGGCCTGCGAGCGGACGCATGTAGAGCACGGCGTGATGGGCGCTGCCGTCGTCGCCCGCACCGTCCTCGACGGGGTGCAGCACCAGCACGGCGTCCGGCTCCTGCTCGACGCCCAGGCCGGTCAGGTGCGCGAACCCGGAGTGTGGGCGGAACCGGTAGTCCGTGTCGTTCGACCGCACCTTGAACGTCCCGGCCGGCACGACGAGCCGGCGGCCGGGGAACACGGCGGACAGTGCGCTGCGGCGGGCCGCGGTGTGGTCGGCCGCAGCGGCGCGCGTGACCTGCGACGGCGGGCGGGGCGCCCAGCCGGACGTCACGAACTCGAGGAACGCGGCCGAGCCGGGGCGCTGCGAGCGGTTCGAGCCGCGCTCCTCGATCGGCTGGTCCTCGTTCCAGGTCTCGTCGCTGCTCGGCTCGCTGCTCGTCCGGTCGCTGCTCGTCCGGTCGCTGCGCGCTGCGGTGTCGTCCGTCATGCCGTCATCTTCCCACCGCCCGCGGACGGCGCCGGATACGGTGCCCGTGTGCGCATCGACCTGCACGCCCACTCGTCGGCGTCCGACGGCACCCAGACCCCCGCCGAGCTGGTCGCCGCGGCGGCGGCCGCGGGGCTCGACGTCGTGGCGCTCACCGACCACGACACGACGGTCGGCTGGGACGCCGCCGCGCGCGCCGCGCGCGACGTGGGCATCGCCCTGGTGCGCGGCACCGAGGTCTCCGCGCGGTGGCGCGGGGTCAGCGTCCACCTGCTGTCCTACCTGCAGGACCCCACGCACGAGGCGCTCGTGCGCGAGCTCGAGCGCACGCGCGACGCGCGCCTCGGCCGGGCCCGGCGGATGGTCGAGCTGCTCGCCAGGGACGTGCCGATCACGTGGCAGGACGTCGTCGCGCAGTCGGACGACGCCGTGACGGTCGGGCGGCCGCACATCGCCGACGCGCTCGTCGCGAACGGGGTCGTGCCGACCCGCGACGCCGCGTTCGCGCGGCTGCTGCGCGCCGACGGCCCGTACCACGTGCCTCACTACGCCCCGGACGCGGCCGACGCGGTGCGCGCGATCGTCGCGGCCGGCGGGGTCCCCGTGTTCGCGCACCCGGGCGCCGACGCGCGCGGGCGCATCGTCCCCGACGAGACGTTCGACGAGCTCGCGGCAGCGGGCCTCGTCGGGCTCGAGGTCCATCACCGCGACCACTCACCCGCCCAGCGCGAGCGCCTCACCGCGCTCGCGGGCCGGCTCGGGCTGCTCGTCACGGGTGGCAGCGACTATCACGGTGCAGGAAAGCTGAACGAGCTGGGGGAGAATCTCACCCGGCCGGAGACCCTGGCCGCGATCGAGGAGCGTGGCACGAGTGAAGTCGTCCGGTGAGCAGACCAGCGCGCTGAACAAGGCGGTGCGGTGATGGAGTTCGTCGACCTGAGGTTGTTCTCCTCGGTGTTCATCACGCTGTTCGTGATCATGGACCCGCCCGGGACCGTGCCGATCTTCCTCGGCCTGACGGGCGCGATGACGCGCAAGCAGCGGAACAAGGCGGCCTGGCAGGCCGTGGCCGTCGCCCTCGGCGTGATCGTCTCGTTCGCCGTGTTCGGCCAGTCGATCCTGTCGTACATGCACATCTCGCTCGCGGCGCTGCAGGCCTCGGGCGGGCTCCTGCTGCTGCTCGTCGCGATGGAGCTGCTGACCGGGAAGATGGAGGAGGCCCAGGCCTCCCCGAACAACAAGGTCAACGTCGCGCTCGTGCCGCTCGGCACGCCGCTGCTCGCCGGGCCGGGCGCGATCGTCGCGACGATGGTCTTCGTCAAGCAGACCGACGGCACGGCAGCCGACGTGCTCGCGATCGCGCTCGCGGTCGTCGCCGTGCACGTGTGCCTGTATCTGTCGATGCGGTTCGCCAACCTCATCCACCGGGTACTCAAGGACTCCGGGACCATCCTCGTGACCCGCATCGCCGGTCTGCTGCTCGCCGCGATCGCGGTCCAGCTCATCGCCGACGCGGTCACGGCGTTCATCCAGGACGCCTGAGGCTCGGACCCGAGCCACCCGCGCACGACGACGCCCCCGGGCCGCCAGGCGGCTCGGGGGCGTCGTGGGTTCGTGCGGGGTGTCAGGCCTGCTCGGGCGCCGCAGCGGCGTCGGCGGGGCGACCGCCGCGCGTGCGACGACGGTTGCGCGACCGGGGCGCACGGGCCTCGCCCGAGCCCGGCTCGCCCGCGGCGGCACCGTCGGTCCCCGCCGTCGGGCGCTCGTTCGCGCCGGAGTCGGCGGTCGTCGTGCCGGCGTCGGCGCCGCCGGCCGCACCGCGCCCACGGCCGCCACGACGACGGCGACGACCCTCGCCGGAGCGCTCGCCCGTGCCGTCCTCGCGGGGCTCACGCGGTTCGCGCGGCTCCCGCGGCGCACGTGCCTCGCGCGGCTCGCCCGACGACGACCCACGGCCACCGCGGCCCGAGTCGCGTCCGCGCTCGCCGCTCTGGCCGCGACCGGCCGACGTGCCACCCTGACGGGTGCGCTTGCCGGTCTCGCCGAGGTCCTCGAGCGTCTCCGCGGCCAGGCCCTCGCGGGTCTGCTGCGACTTCGGCAGGCGTCCCTTGACACCCTCGGGGATGTCGAGGTCCGTGTGGATGTGCGGCGAGCTCGAGTACGTCTCGACCGGGTCGGGGATCCCGATGCCGAGCGCCTTGTCGATCAGGCCCCAGCGCGGCGTGTCGTCCCAGTCGACGAACGTGACAGCCGTGCCCTTGTTGCCCGCGCGGCCCGTACGGCCGGTGCGGTGCAGGTACGTCTTCTCGTCCTCGGGGCACTGGTAGTTGACGACGTGCGTGACGTCCTCGACGTCGATGCCGCGCGCGGCGACGTCGGTCGCGACGAGCACGTCGACCTTGCCGTGGCGGAACGCGCGCAGCGCCTGCTCGCGCGCGCCCTGGCCCAGGTCGCCGTGCAGCGCGCCGGCGGCGAAGCCGCGCTCGTTGAGCTCGTCGGCCACCTTGGCTGCCGTGCGCTTGGTGCGTGCGAACACGATCGTCAGGCCGCGGCCACGTGCCTGCAGGATGCGCGCGAGGAGCTCGACCTTGTCGAGCGCGTGCGCACGGTACGCGACCTGCTTGATGTTCTTGACGGTCTGGCTGCCGTCGTCGTCGGGGTCCTGCGCGCGGATGTGCGTGGGCTGCGACATGTAGCGGCGGGCCATCGCGACGACCGGGCCGGGCATCGTCGCCGAGAAGAGCATGGTGTGGCGCGTCGCCGGGGTCGCCGCGAGCAGCGTCTCGACGTCGGGCAGGAAGCCCAGGTCGAGCATCTCGTCGGCCTCGTCGAGCACGACGGTGCGCACGTGCGAGAGGTCGAGGTGGCGCTGCTTGAGCATGTCGATCATGCGGCCGGGCGTCCCGACGACGACGTCGACGCCCGAGTTCAGCGCGTCGATCTGCGGCTCGTACGCGCGGCCGCCGTAGACCTGCACGACGCGCACCGCACGCCGCGCGGACGCGGTCGCGAGGTCGCCCGCGACCTGCACCGCGAGCTCACGCGTCGGCACGACGACGAGCGCCTGGGGCTTGCCCGGCGCGCGCAGCTGGTCGTAGCCCTCCTCGTCGCGCGCGACGATGCGGTTGAGCAGCGGGACACCGAAGCCGAGGGTCTTGCCGGTACCGGTCTTGGCCTGGCCGATGATGTCGTGCCCGGACAGCGCGACCGGCAGGGTCATCGCCTGGATGGGGAACGGGTGCGTGATGCCCGCGTCGGCGAGGGCCTGGACGATCTCGGGCCGGACGTCGAAGTCGGCGAACGAGGCGTCCACGGCCTGCACCGACGACGCGGTGCTGACGAGCGGGCGGGTCGAGGGGGCGGCGAGCGCCGAGGCGTGCTCGCTCGTGGGGGCGCTCTCGGGCGCGTCGAGGGTGCCGAGCTCGTCGGCGGGCAGGTGCGTGTTGGTCACGTTGGACTCTTCGGTGCAGGTGGCGGGCACGCGCGGTCCGGGTCGGGCGTCGCCGTCAGGGGACGGGTCGCGCGCGCCGGGCGCTGCGGAGGCGCCACAGGTGGCCGGCAGCCGATCGCGGATTTCGACTCGCGGACGACGCCCCGAGCGGGGCAGTGCGAGATGGTCGTGGCCGACCGGGCAACCGATGTACCCCACCAGCGTAGCCGACGAGCGTGCCGTCCCGGCCGGTGCCGCTCGTCACACGCCGCGTCGCGGCTGGCCCGTCGTGCGCGTGGGTGACGGGCGAGACACCGCCAACCAGGCCACCCGGGCGCGACCCGCTCTACGATCGACGGATGAGCAACGCCGCCGAGCCCACGCCCACCGACGCGCCGTCGACCTCGTCGCCGCAGCCGGCGACCGCGCCCCAGGCCAGCACGGCGGACGTCCTGGAGCTGCTCGGCCTCGTCGCCCAGCTCGAGCACGTGGCGTTCATGCGCCTCGCGTCGGACTGCGCGATCGCGCCCGACGCCGTGCAGGCGCTCGCCCTGTCCCGGTTCGCCGCCGCGGCCGTCGAGCGCCGCGACCGCGTGCTCGCGCGCGTCAGCGAGCTCGGTGCCGACCCGGCCGCGGTCATGGGGCAGTTCGACGACGTGCTCAGCGAGTTCGACGCCCGCACGCAGCCGAGCACGTGGTGGGAGCGGCTGCTCAAGGCGTACGTGGGCTACGGCGTGGCGGACGACTTCTGCCGGCTCGCGGCGCAGGGTCTCGACGACCGCTCGCGCACCGTGGTGCTCGAGGTCCTCGACGACGCGTCGCACGCCGAGCTCGCAGTCGCCGAGCTGGACGCAGCCGGCTCGGGGGACGGGGCGCTCTCGTCGCGGCTCGCGCTGTGGGGCCGCCGGCTCGTCGGTGAGGCGCTCGGCACGGTGCAGCGACTGCTCACGCAGCGCCCCGGCCTGGAGCGCCTCGTGCGCGCGGGCTCGGTGCAGGAGCCGGATCAGTCCGACGCCGCCCAGCAGGCACAGGTGACCGGTGCGGCCACGCCCAACGCGCCCGCGAAGATCTTCGGCGAGCTCACCGCGCAGCACACGCGTCGCATGAGCCGCCTCGGCCTCACAGCCTGATCGTCCCGCCCCTCGGGGCACGAGCGGTCGTCGGCGGGAGCCCGCCCGAGGGTCCTCGGACGAGCCCCGCCGCAGCGCCCGTCAGATGGAGCCGAAGCCCACGCGCGGCTTGGTCTCGGCGCCGATCTCGACGTACGCGAGCGTCGCGGTCGGCACGACCACGCGACGGCCCTTGCTGTCCGTGAGCTCGAGCGCGGACTTGCCGGCGAGAGCGGCGGCGATCGCGGCGGACACCTCGTCGGCCGTCTGGTCGCTCTCCAGGGCGATCTCCCGCGTCACGTTCTGCACGCCGATCGTGATCTCCACGCCGTTCCTCCCGTCGTCGGCCACCGCGGCCGTACGCCGACGATCCTAGGCCGGTGCGCCGCGCGGCTCGCGCGTGTCCGCGACCAGCGAAAACCGGTGGGTTCGCCGCCTCGTCGTCGGCCCGCGTCCGCGCGTCAGCGGCGCGACGTCACTCGTCGTACTCGAGGTCGGGGCGCAGCAGGCCCTGGACGCCCGCCCACGCGAGCCGCGTCACCAGGTCGACCGCGTGCTCGGGGTCAGGTGCGTCCGGGCTGCGCAGGCGGTGCGTGGCCGCACCCTGCGCGAGCGAGATCAGCGAGACCGCGACGACCGTGCAGTCCTGCGGCGGCAGCCCCGTCACGCGCTCGAGCACCGCGGCGCACCGCTGTGCGGCCACCGACGACGCGTGCTCGACCCGCGCGCGCACGTCGTCGTCGTGCGTCACGTCGGACTCGAACAGCAGGCCCGAGGACTCGCCCGCGACCTCGACGAAGGTCATGTAGGCCCGCACGATCGCGGCGATGACCGCCTGACCGTCCCCGCGGTGCACCGGACCCTGCTCGATCGGCTGCACGGCCTCCTCGACCGCGCCCAGCAGGTCGGCACCGCACCGGTCGACGACCGCGAGGTAGAGGTCGAGCTTCGACGGGAAGTGGCGGTACAGGACCGGCTTGCTCACGAGCGCGCGGTCCGCGATGTCGTCCATCGAGACGTGGTGGAAACCCTCGATCGAGAACAGCTCCTGCGCGATCGCGAGGACCTGAGCACGCCGCTCGCCGCCCGACATCCGCACGCTGCGCGGACGAGGCGTCGAGGCGTTCGAGTGCTCGGCCATGCGGCGCATGCTAGCCATCGAACGTTTCATCAGTGCGACGATGTCCGCATGAGCCAGGCGACCGTGCACCGATCGGGTGACCCGCGCCGCGGCCGTGGACCCACCCGGAGGTCGCGGCGCGCCGCCGCGCGCACCCGTCGTCGGGGTCTGGCCGCGCTGGTCACCGCGACGGCGCTCGTCGCCGGGGCCGGGACGGGATGGGCCGTGGCGGGCTCGTCGCGCGCGGGATCCGCAGCGGTGGCGAGCATCGCCGAGGCGACCTCGCTCGTGGTGGCCGACGACGTGCAGCGGGTGCGCTCGTCCGCGGTCGCGCGCGGCGACGGCCACCGTGACGTCCCGACCGAGCTCCCGACGCCCGTGGCGGCGCCGTCCGACCTCGACGCGTCGCTCAGCGCGGGACGCGAGCCGGTCCCGGCCGTGACGCTGCCGCCGGGGCTCACCGCCGACGACCTCGCGGCCGGGCTGCTGGGGCGCGACGTGCCCGTGAGTGCGTCGGGTGATCTCGTCGTCGTGCCGGGGTCCGCGAGCGGGCCGGGCACCGGCGCGGTCAAGCGCGTGCGGGTCGAGGTCGAGGGCGGGCTCGCGGTCGACGGCGAGCGGTTCGCGGCGTTCGTCATGGCGACGCTGAACGACCCGCGCGGCTGGGGGGCCGACGGCTCGGTGTCGTTCGACCGCACCGACTCCGACGCCGACCTGCGCGTGGTGCTCGCCTCGCCGGACCTCGTCGACGAGCTGTGCGCGCCGCTGGCGACCAACGGCAAGGTCTCGTGCGGCCGCAACGGGCACGCGGTGCTCAACCTGCTGCGCTGGGTCGAGGGGTCGCCGGCGTACGGCGACGCGCTCTCGCCGTACCGGAACTACCTCGTGAACCACGAGGTCGGGCACCTGCTCGGCCACCCGCACCAGCGGTGCCCCGGCCCGGGTCAGGTCGCACCGCTCATGCAGCAGCAGTCGTACAGCGTCACCCCGTGCACGCCGAACCCCTGGCCGCACCCCGAGAGCTAGTGCGCGGCTCGAGTGAGTGGTGCCCGTGCTGCGGTCTGGGTGAGCGGTGCCGGTGCGGTCGGTGTGGGTGGGGCGTGATGGGATGCGGGGCGTGACCACGAACGCGCCCGTGCTGCGCCGGCCCGCGTTCGCGGACGGGCCCGGCTGGGGCCCCGGCGCGTCGGTCGAGCTGGACGAGGTGCAGCGGGCCGCGGTCGCGTGGGCGCGTGACGTGGGCGCCGGCCGTGCCGGGGCGGACGACGAGCGCGCGCTCCTGGTCCTCGGCGCACCCGGCACCGGTCGGTCGACGGTCGCGCTCGAGGCCGCGGTCGCCGCGGTGCACGCGGGCCTGCGCCCCGACGAGCTCCTGGTGCTCGCGGCGACGCGACGCGGTGCGGCGGACCTGCGGGACCGGCTCGCGGCGCGCCTACCGGTCACGTCCGGCCGGCCCCTGGTCCAGACTCCCGCAGCGGCAGCGTTCGCGGTGCTCCGAGCGCGTGCGGTCTGGCTCGGGGAGCACCCACCCACGCTCGTGTCCGGCCCCGAGCAGGACCTGGTGCTCGCCGAGCTGCTCGCAGGGCACGCGGCCGGTGAGGGCGCGGCGATCGACTGGCCGCCCCGTGTGCGCGCCGAGGCACTCGGTGTGCGCGCCTTCCGCGACGAGCTGCGCGACCTGCTGATGCGGGCCGCCGAACGCGGGCTGGGGCCGGCCGAGCTCGACGCGCTCGGCCGCGAGCACGGCCGGCCGCAGTGGTCGGCGGCCGCGCAGGTCTACACCGAGTACCTCGACGTGCTCGACCTGCGTGCGGGCACGCCCGATGCGGGGACGCGTCTCGACCCCGCGGTCGTCGTGGCCGAGGCGGCGCGCGTGCTCGCGTCGTGGGAGCGGGACGTCCCGGGTGCGCGCGCGCCGGGCTGGCGGCTGGTCGTCGTGGACGACCACCAGGAGAGCACCTCGGCCACCGCGGCGTTCCTGTCGGTCCTGGCGGACCGAGGCGCACGCCTGCTCCTGACGGCGGACCCGGACACCGCCGTGCAGACGTTCCGCGGCGCCGAGCCGTCGCTCGTCGCACGGTCCACGTCGCCGCGCGGGCCGGGCGTGGGCGAGCTGGGCGCGCGACGGCTCGTCCTGCCGGTCGCGTGGCGGCACGCCGGCGCGCTGCGCACGGTCGTCGAGCGCGTCGCCGACCGGATCGGCACGGTCGGCGTCGCCGCGCACCGCAGGCCGGCTCCCGGCCGACCCACGGATCCGGCATCGCCCGAGGCCGTGCGGGTCGCGATCCTGCCGAGCGGTGCGCAGGAGGCCGCGTTCGTGGCGCGCGAGCTGCGGCGTGCGCACCTGCACGACGGGGTCGCGTGGGAGCGGATGGCCGTGATCGCGCGCTCGGGTGCGCAGGTGACCGCGCTGCGGCGGGCGCTCGCCGGCGCCGCCGTCCCGGTCACCGTCCTCGGCAGCGACGTGCCCCTGCGCGACGAGCCGGCGGTACGGCCCCTGCTGGACGCGATGGCCGTGGCGTGCGGGACGGCCGAGCTCGACGCGGTGCTCGCGGCCCGGCTCGCGTGCTCGCCCTTGGGCGCGCTCGATCCCGTCGGCCTGCGCCGCGCACGGCGCGCGCTGCGGGCCGAGGAGCTCGCGGGCGGCGGTGGTCGCACGAGCGACGCGTTGCTCGTCGAGGTGCTCGACGAGCCCGGGCGCGCCGCGACCCTGCCGCCGACCGTGGCCGGGCCGCTCGAGCGGCTCGCGCGCGTGCTGCAGGCGGGGCGGGCCGCTGCCGCACGGTCCGGTGCCGACGCCCAGGGGGTCCTGTGGGCGCTGTGGGACGCGGCCGAGTGTGCCGAGCCGTGGCGCCGCGCAGCGCTCACGGGCGGGGCGGCCGGCGAGCGCGCGGACCGTGACCTCGACGCGGTCGTCGCGCTGTTCCGCGCCGCCGAGACGTTCGTCGAGCGCATGCCGCGCACGTCGCCGGGCGCGTTCGTCGACTGGCTGCGGTCGCAGGACCTGCCGTCGGACTCGCTCGCGCCACGGGCACGCCGGGCGGCGGTCTCGGTGCTCACGCCCGCGGGTGCGGCCGGCGGCGAGTGGGACGTGGTCGCGGTCGCGGGCGTGCAGGACGGCGTGTGGCCGGACCTGCGCCTGCGGGACTCGCTGCTCGGCGCCCAGGCGCTCGTCGACGTCGTCTCCGGCAGGTCCGCGCAGGGCTCGTCGGTGCCGGACGCCCGCGCGGCCGTGCTGGCCGACGAGCTGCGCTCGTTCGCGGTCGCCGTCTCGCGTGCACGTCGCTCGCTCGTCGTGACGGCCGTCGCGGACGCCGACCAGCAGCCGTCGCCGTTCGTCGACCTCGTCGAGCCGCCCGGGGCGGAGGCCGACCACCGGCGCACGCAGGTCGAGCCCGCGCTCGACCTGCGCGGGCTCGTGGCACAGCTGCGGGCCACGCTCGAGGCGGCCGCGCAGCAGGGCGTGGAGCCGGACGCGGGGGCCGTGCCGGCGCTCGCGGACCTGGCCGCGCGCGGCGTGCCGGGAGCGGACCCGAGCCGCTGGCACGGGCTCGCCGAGCCCAGCAGCACCGCCCCGCTGTACGCACCCGACGAGCCCGTGCGCGTCTCGCCGTCGAAGCTCGAGACAGCGCACCGGTGCGCGCTGCGCTGGGCGCTCGAGGCCGCGGGCGGCAGCGCCGGGACGAGCGGTGGGCAGTCGCTGGGCACGCTGGTGCACGAGATCGCCCAGGCGCACCCGAATGGCACGCACGCCGAGCTCGCCGCGGCGCTCGACGAGCGCTGGGACACCCTCGGGCTCGGCTCGGGCTGGCCCGCGCGCGCGACGCGCGCGAAGGCGGACGCGATGATCGAACGCCTCGCCGGCTACCTCAAGGGCGCGGGTGAGGCGCTCCTGGTCGAGTCGGACTTCCGGCTGCGCACCGAGCGCGCACTGGTGCGCGGCAGCGCCGACCGCATCGAACGCGACCTCGAGCACCCCGACCAGGTCCGGGTCGTCGACCTCAAGACGGGCGCGAGCCCGCCGTCGAAGGACCAGTCGGCGCAGAACCCGCAGCTCGGCGCGTACCAGCTCGCGGTCGACGCGGGGGCGTTCGCGGCGCTGCCGCCCGGCACGACGAGCGCGGGTGCGCAGCTCGTGTACCTCGGGACCGGCAAGACTGGCGCCGTGCGCGAGCAGGAGGCGCTGGGACCCGAGGAGGACGGGCCGTCGTGGGCGCGCACGCTCGTCGACGAGGTCGCGGAGAAGATGGCGGGCTCGGCGTTCACCGCGACGGCGAACGACCAGTGCGACCGTTGCCCGGTGCGTCGCTCGTGCCCCGTGCGGGCCGAGGGCGGACAGGTGGTCGCGTGACGGACACGACGCAGACCTCGGCGGCCCGGGCCACGGTGCCCGAGGGGCCGGTGCCTGACGGGCCGGTGCGCGAGGGGCTGGCGCACGACGCGCTGGTCCCGGGGCCTCGCGCGCCCGAGCCGGTCGAGACCGGTGTGCCGCTCGTGGGAGCGGAGCAGATCGCGCGCCTGCTGGGACGCGACCTTCCGACCGCGGAGCAGCGCCGCATCATCGAGGCACCGCTCGAGCCGGTGCTCGTCGTCGCCGGTGCGGGCTCGGGCAAGACCGAGACGATGGCGGGCCGGGTCGTGTGGCTCGTCGCGAACGGACTCGTCGAGCCGCAGCAGGTCCTCGGGCTCACGTTCACCCGCAAGGCGGCGGGCGAGCTCGCCGAGCGCGTGCGGCTGCGGCTGCGGCGCCTCGCGCGTGCCGCGGCGGAGGCCGGCGTCGTGCTGCCGGGGCGGGCGCACCTCGACGACGACGTGCTGGGCGGGCGCCCGACGATCTCGACGTACAACGCGTACGCGGCCTCGCTCGTGCGGGACCACGCGCTGCGGCTCGGCATCGACCCGTCCGCGCGCCTGCTCGGCGAGGCCGCGCAGTGGCAGCTCGCGAGCGAGGTCGTCGAGGCGTGGCAGGAGGACCTGGAGATCGACGCCGCGGTGTCGACCGTCGTCGAGGCGGTGCTCTCGCTGTCGGGCGCGCTCGACGAGCACCTGCTCGACCCGGCGGCGGCGCAGGACGGCATCGCGCGGATCTGCGAGGACATCGCGGCGACCCCCGCGGGCGAACCTCCGCGCGCGCCGTACGCGGAGGTGACGCGGCTCGTCGGCTCGCTCGCGCAGCGTTCGCGCCTGCTCGACGTGGTGGCCGCCTACCGGGCACGCAAGCGCGCGAGCGACGCGATCGACTTCGGCGACCAGGTCGCGCTCGCCGCGCGCCTCGCACGTGAGGTGCCCGAGGTCGGCGCCGCGGAGCGCGACCGGTTCGCGGTCGTGCTGCTCGACGAGTACCAGGACACGTCGTACGCGCAGCTGTCGTTGCTGTCGGGGCTGTTCGGCGACGGCCACCCCGTCATCGCGGTGGGCGACCCCCACCAGTCGATCTACGGGTGGCGCGGCGCGAGCGCGGGCGGCCTCGAGCGCTTTCCCACGACGTTCCGGCGTGCCCCGGCCCACGGTGGGGGACCGGCCGAGGTGCTCGCGCTGTCCACGTCGTGGCGCAACGACGTCGCGGTGCTCGACGCCGCGAACCTCGTGGCCGCGCCGCTGCGCGCGGGCGCGACGCGCGTCGCCGTCCCCGAGCTCGCCGCCCGCCCGACCGCGGGGCCCGGCCGGGTCGACGCGCTCCTGACGCCCACGGTCCTGGACGAGGCGCAGGCCGTCGCCGAGTTCGTCGCTGCGCACTGGCGGGCCGCGGGTCACGGCCCGGGCGGCGGGCGGGTCAGCGCCGCGGTGCTGTGCCGCAAGCGGTCGCAGTTCGGCGCGCTGCGCCGGGCGCTGCGGGCCCAGGGGCTGCCGGTCGAGGTCGTCGGGCTCGGCGGGCTGCTGTCGACGCCGGAGGTCGTGGACGTGGTGGCGGCTCTGCAGGCGGCGTACGACCCGTTGCGCGGCGACGCGCTCGTGCGGCTCGTCACCGGGGCGCGCACCCGCCTCGGGGCGTCCGACCTGCACGCGCTCGCGGCGTGGGCCGCCGAGCTCGCGGGGCAGCGTTCGGGCCGGGCACCGGGCGTGGAGGTCGACGTGATCGACGAGCGCAGCATCGTCGACGCGCTCGACGACCTCCCTCGCCCGGGATGGCGCAGCGTGGACGGCCGCTCGCTGAGCGATGCCGGCCGCGCCCGGCTCGGCGAGCTCGCGGCGCTGCTGCGCACGCTGCGCGCGCACGCGTACCTCGCGGTGCCGGACCTGGTGGCCGAGGCCGAGCGCCTGCTGGACCTCGACATCGAGGTCGCGGCGCGCGCGAGAGTGGGTGTGGGCCGCGCGCGAGCGCACCTGGACGCGTTCCGCGACGTGGCGGTCGACTTCGCCCGCTCGGTCGACGCGCCGACCCTCGGGGGCTTCCTGTCCTGGCTCGAGGCCGCCGACGCCCGCGAGAACGGTCTCGAGATGCCGGTCACCGAGCCGGATGCGGACGCGGTCCAGCTCATCACCATCCACGCGGCCAAGGGCCTCGAGTGGGACGTCGTGGCGGTCGCGGGGCTCGTCGACGGCGTGCTGCCCGCAACCGCGACTCAGGGCAAGGAGGGACCGAAGGACTCAGCGTGGCTCGTCGGCCTGGGCGAGCTGCCCTACCCGCTGCGCGGCGACGTCGACGACCTGCCCCAGCTCGCCTACGCGGGAGCGGAGAGCCCGAAGGAGCTCGAGGAGCGCCGCAAGCAGTTCCTGCGCGACGCGGGCGAGCACGAGGTCGCCGAGGAGCGCCGCCTCGCCTACGTGGCGCTGACCCGCGCCAAGAGCCGCCTGCTGCTGACCGGTGCGTGGTGGGGCGACGGCAAGACCGTGCGACGACCCTCGACGTTCCTCCTCGAGCTCGCCGAGGCGGGCCTCGTCGACACCGAGGGGTGGGCGGGGGAGCCCGCCGCGGGCGAGGCCAACCCGGCCGCGAGCCAGGTGGTGACGGGCGTCTGGCCGGCTGACCCGTTCGCGCTGGAGGACGGCCCTGGCCGGCGGCCCGCGGTCGAACAGGCCGCGGGGTGGGTGCGCGCGGCGCTCGCCGACGCGCGTGGGGAGTCGGCGGGCGACGAGCGGTCCCCGTGGGAGACCCTGGCCCGCACGTTGCTCGACGAGCAGCGGGCCGCGCGCCAGTCGTCGGGAGTGGTCGAGCTCCCCTCGCACCTGTCGGCGTCCGCGCTCGTGCGGCTCGGCGCTGACGCGGGCGAGTTCGCGCGCGGGCTGCGCCGGCCGGTCCCGCCCGAGCCGTCCGGCCGCGCGCGGCTCGGCACGCGGTTCCACGCATGGGTCGAGGGCTACTTCGGCGCGGCCACGCTCGTCGACCTCGACGCTCTCCCGGGGGCGGAGGACGACGACCTGGACGGTCCCGACGACGTCGACGTCGACGAGGCGCGCCTGCGCGCTGCGTTCCTCGCCTCACCGTGGGCGGACCGCCGACCGCTGGAGATCGAGGCCGACGTCGAGACGCACGTGGCGGGGTACGTGCTGCGCTCGCGGATCGACGCGGTCTTCCCGGCGGCAGTGGGCGACCCGGTCGATCAGGGCGGCGTCGTCGTCGTGGACTGGAAGACGGGCGCTCCGCCGCGCGACGAGGCGACGCGCGCGGCGCGGGAGCTGCAGCTCGCCGTGTACCGACTCGCGTGGTCACGCCGGTCGGGGACGCCGCTCGACCGGGTCGCCGCCGCGTTCCACTACGTCGCGAGCGGCGAGACCGTGTGGCCCGCGCGCCTGCTCGGCGAGCGCGAGATCGCCGACCTGCTCGTCGCGGTCACGGAACCGGCCTGACGCCTCGCATCACGGCCCTGGGCCGGCCGCATGCGTGAGGCGGGGCCACCTGTGACCGGGACTCACCCGTGAGGCGGGCGCAGCAGTGACGTGGGCTCAGGCGTACGACGAGACCGCGGCGACCGGGGCGGTGGGTGCCTCGTCGTGCCAGATGTTCTCGGCCGGCGTCGTGCGCGTGTGCTCGTCGAGGTCCTCGAGCATGGCCACGGCGTCCGCGACGACGTCCTCGTTGCCTGCCCGCACGCCGTACAGCAGCCACCGCGCCAGCGCGAGCTCACCCGCGAGCAGAGCGCGCTCGGTCAGGTGCGGGTCGAGCAGCTCGGTGCGGCGCAGCTGGTACGCCTCGAGGATCGAGTCCGCGGCGTCCGGCGGCGCGGCGACGAGCAGCCACGACAGGTCGTCGGCGGGGTCGGCCACGCTCGCGTCACCCCAGTGCAGGATGCCGCTGACCTCACCGCCGCGCACGAGGATGCGCTCGTTGGTCAGGTCGCCGTGCACCACCGTGGGACGGAACCGCCACAGCGCGACGTCCTCGAGGCGCTCCTCCCACCGGCGCAGCAGCGTGGGCGGGACCTTGCCGGTGCGGGCGGCCTCGTCGACCTCGGCCTGCCGCCGCTGGCGGTACTCGCCCGCGTCGTAGACCGGCAGGCCGGCGTTCTCGACGACGTTCGTCGGCAGCTCGTGGACCGCGGCGATCGCTCGCCCCAGCGACGCGCACAGGCCCGGTCCGGGCTCGAGGTCGGCCACGTCGAGCGTGTGGCCGGGGATCTCGGCGTGCACCGCGGCGCGGCCGCCCTCGGGCAGGTGCGCGAAGCCGACGGGCGCGGGCACCGCGAACGGGAGGGTGCCGTCGTGCACGGCGCGGTCCAGGCCGGCGAGGAGCTCGACCTCGGCCTCGAGCGCGGCGCCTGCGGCGGCGTGCACGGGGGCCCGCACGACCCAGCGTCCCCGGGCGGCGTCCACGACGACCGCGATGTCGAAGTCGGTCCCGGGGTGCGCGGGTCGCCGGACGTCGAAGGCGTCCAGGCCCGGCACGGCCACCGTGGCCAGGGCGGCGAGGGCGAGCGGGGATCGAGGCACGTGCTCAGCGTAGGCGGCGCGCGGCGCGGACACGTGCACACGCCGCGGCGTGTCCGTCCCATTCGTCCTGACTTGATGATCGCGCGGCCGTAGGTCGTCGGTGCCTCGAGGTCACGGCGTCGCCGGGCGGACGCGGGAGCCGCGCGCGGTGCGCGGGCGCCACGGACGCGCGGCGCCACGACGGGGCCACGGACGCCGCGCGAGGAGGGAGCGGCGCACGCGTACGGTGGCGCGGTGAGGTCGGACGAGCTGCCCCTGTCCCGTGCGGTCGTCGACCGCGGCGCGCACCTGCGCGACGAGCACCACCTGGCCGCGTTCCTGGCCACCAGCACGACGCGCGTGGTGCTGGTGCGCGAGGGCCGTGTCCCCGTGGACGGCACGGGTGCGCTCGTCCTGAGCACGGTCGCCGACGCGCGTGCGACCTCCGGACGCACGGACGAGGACCCCTGGCTGCTCCTGGGCGTCGACGACGAGATCGCCTACCTGGGCCTGCGGGTCGCGGGCAGCCCGGACGAGACCACGGACCTGCCGCGCGAGGGCAGCCCGGCCGATCGCCTGGTCCACGCGACGACCGCATCGACGCACGCCGCGTCCTCGCGGTCCGACGAGCAGCACGCGCACCACGCGCCGCCCGCCGCGCGTGAGGCGGTGCGCTGGGCGTCGCCCCGCGAGATCGGCGCGGCGCTCCCGGCGCGCGACGCGGGGCTCGTCACGACCGCGGTGGCGCTCGACGCGTGGCACGAGCGGCACCCGCGCTGCCCGCGCTGCGGCGGCCCGACCCGCGTGACGCAGGCCGGCTGGGTCCGGGCCTGCACGGTCGACGGCTCGGAGCACTACCCGCGCACGGACCCGGCGGTGATCATGGCCGTCCTCGACGCCGACGACCGGCTGCTCCTCGGGCACGCGCGCGCCTGGGCCCCGGCGCGGTACTCGACGCTCGCGGGGTTCGTGGAACCGGGGGAGTCGCTCGAGCACGCGGTGCGCCGCGAGGTCGCCGAGGAGACGGGCGTCGTCGTCGGCGACGTGACGTACGCCGGGAGCCAGCCGTGGCCGTTCCCCGCGTCGCTCATGGTCGCGTTCGTCGGCCGCGCGCTGACCACCGACGTGCAGGTCGACGGCGTCGAGGTCGAGCTCGCGCGCTGGTTCACGCGTGACGAGCTCGCGCGCGCGATCGTCGACGGCCACGTCATCCCGCCGTCGTCCTCGTCGATCGCGCGGGCGTTGATCGAAGACTGGTTCGGCGGTCCGCTGCCTCACACGACGGCGACGTTCTGACGGTCGCGGACGACAGTCCCCCGTCGTCCGCCACCTCGGCTGCGGCCTCGTCCGCGACCCGCGGGCTCAGGACAGGCGGCTGCGGACCTCGACGAGCGAGGGGTTCGTCGCCGCCGAGCCGTCCGGGAACAGGACGGTCGGCACGGTCTGGTTGCCGTCGTTGAGGGAGGCGACGAGGTCGGCCGCGTCCGGGTGCTGCTCGATGTCGACCTCGGTGTAGCCGATCCCGGCCGAGTCCAGCTGCGTCTTGAGCCGGCGGCAGTACCCGCACCAGGTGGTCGAGTACATCGTGATCGTGCCGGGGGCGGGCAGGGCCTGGGTGGTCATGGGTCCTCGTCGTTCCTCGTCGGGTGGGTCGTCAGGAGGGTGGTGCCGGACACCGTCCACCCGTGCCAACCACGGACGCCCCCGGGGGATTCCGCGGCCTGTGCGTGAGCGCGGCGACGTGTGGGCGACGCCTGCGAGACTGTGCGGCGATGTCCCCCGACGACCTGCTCACCGCGCTCGATCCCGAGCAGCGTGCCGTGGCGACCGCGCTGCGCGGTCCGGTGTGCGTGCTCGCGGGCGCGGGCACGGGCAAGACGCGCGCGATCACGCACCGCATCGCCTACGGCATCCGCACGGGCGTGTATCGCGCCGACCATGTCCTCGCCGTGACGTTCACGGCGCGTGCGGCGGGTGAGATGCGCACGCGGCTGCGCTCGCTCGGCGCGTCGGGCGTCCAGGCACGCACCTTCCACGCCGCGGCGCTGCGCCAGCTCACGTTCTTCTGGCCCAAGGTCGTCGGCGGCGCGCCCCCGCGGCTGGTCGAGGCGAAGGCGCAGGTGGTCGCCGAGGCTGCGCGCCGGGTCGGCCTGCCCGCGGACCGCACGGGCGTACGGGACCTCGCCAGCGAGATCGAGTGGGCCAAGGTCAGCCTCGTCGTGCCCGACGAGTACGCGGTGGCGGCCGCCGCGGTCGACCGGCCGGTCCCGGGCGGGCACGACGCCGCCGCGGTCGCGCGCCTGATGACCGCGTACGAGCAGGTCAAGGACGAGCGCGGCGTCATCGACTTCGAGGACGTGCTGCTGCTGCTCGCGGCGATGCTGGCCGAGCGGCACGACGTGGCGCGCGAGGTGCACGGCCAGTACCGGCACTTCGTCGTCGACGAGTACCAGGACGTGAGCCCGCTGCAGCAGTACCTGCTCGACCAGTGGCTCGGCGGGCGTCAGGAGCTGTGCGTCGTCGGCGACCCGTCGCAGACCATCTACTCGTTCGCCGGCGCGACCCCGCACCACCTGCTCACGTTCGCGCGCTCCCACCCGGACGCCCAGGTGGTCCGGCTCGTGCGCGACTACCGCTCGACCCCGCAGGTGGTGGAGCTCGCCAACCGCGTCATCGCGGCGGCGGGCCGCGGCGCGGTCGCCCCGCTCGAGCTGCGCGCGCAGCGCCCCGACGGCCCGGCCGTGCGGTGGGCCGCGTACGCCGACGACGAGGCGGAGGCCGCGGGCATCGCGACAGCGGCCGCGCGGCTCGTCGCGGACGGCGTCCCCGCGTCGCAGGTCGCGGTGCTGTACCGGACGAACGCGCAGGCGGAGGCGTTCGAGGAGGCACTCGCGACGGCCGGTGTGCCCTACCAGGTGCGCGGCGGCGAACGGTTCTTCGCTCGCCGCGACGTGCGGGAGGCGATCGTGTTCCTGCGCGGCGGCGCGCGCGTCGCGGACGCGCAGGTGCCGCTGGGGCAGGCGGCTCGGGACCTGCTGCGCAACGCGGGCTGGACGGAGCAGGCGCCGCCGACGCGCGGTGCGGCGCGCGAGAAGTGGGAGGCGCTCAACGCGCTCGCGGGCCTGGCCGACGAGGTCGAGGCCCGGGCGCGTCTGACCGGGGGAGAGCCGGCGACGGTCGCGGATCTCGTGGCCGAGCTCGACGAGCGGGCCGCGGCGCAGCACGCGCCCACGGTCGAGGGCGTCACGCTGGCCTCGCTGCACGCGGCCAAGGGCCTCGAGTGGGACGCCGTGTTCCTCGCGGGTCTCAGCGACGGGCTGCTGCCGACGTCACTCGCCGAGACGCCTGACGCGATCGAGGAGGAGCGCCGCCTGCTCTACGTGGGCGTGACGCGTGCCCGCGAGCACCTGCAGCTGTCCTACGCGCGCTCCCGACTCCCGGGCGGGCGGGCCACACGGCGCGCGTCGCGCTTCCTGGAGGCGCTGTGGCCGGGGGCGGCCGGACCGGCGCGGCCGGCGCGCGGGGGCGCCGGCGGGGACGACGAGCTCGACCCTCGCACGCGGGCGGCGCTCGACGCGCTCACGCGATGGCGCGCGGAGCGAGCGCGTGACCTGGGGGTCAGCACCGGGCGGGTCCTCGCGACGCACGTCCTGCACACGCTCGCCCGCCGCCGCCCGGCTTCGCGCGAGGAGCTCGCGCTCGTGCCGGGGATCGGCGCCCAGACGCTGGCCGTGCTCGGCGACGACGTGCTCGCCGTGCTCGCGTCGAGCGCTCCCGTCGCCGGTCCGTACGGCGGCGGCTGAACCGGACGCCCGGGCGTCCGGGACGCACGCGCACGGGCGGTCGGGACCGCCCGTGCCGCGCCGCGCGGGGGACGCCGGGAAACTCGTCGAGAACTCGCCCGTTTATTCAGTTGTCCCGCCTGCGACGACGCGCCTAGGGTGTATCCCGTCCTGGTAAGCAGACGTGCGCCGACGAGGTGCGGGTCGATCCCGAGAGGAGGTGGGCAGCGGTGAAGTTCCAGATCACGATGGCGGTTCGGTCGAGCGATGTGCTCCCGACGCGTTTCCTCGCGCCCACCTATGTCGGGCTCAAGGGGCGTGCTGTGCCCGCTTCGTGGCGCGTGTCGATCTCCGCGTCCCGCAAGCGTCACAACGGGACGGCTCTCGACGTGACGGCACTCGACCCCTCTGGGGCTTCGATGGTCTAGACCTCTCCGGTCTCAGGCCGCGGAAGCCCTCACAGGCTCCGCGGCCTTTCTCTTTCTCCGGTGATCCCGGCGGAGGACGGAACGCGGACGCTGCACCGCAACCCGATCGCCCGCAGGACACCAGGAGGACATCGTGCGGCTCACGACGCTGCTCGACACCAGCGGATCAGGCCCCTGGCCGACCAGCAGCACCGCGACCACCGACGACCGCGCCTTCGACCGACTGGTCGAGGGGCTCATCCCGTGCCGTAACGAGGACCCCGAGCTCTGGTTCGCCGAGCAGACGGCCCGAGTCGAGCAGGCCAAGGCGCTCTGCCGCGAGTGCCCGATCATGGCCGGCTGCCTTGCCGGCGCGCTCGAGCGCGAGGAGCCGTGGGGCGTCTGGGGTGGCGAGGTGTTCATCGGTGGTGTGGTCGTCCCGACCAAGCGTGGTCGGGGCCGTCCGCGCAAGCACCCGGCGGCCTGACGGCCGCAGTCGGACCATCCGGCCTGACGGCCGCCGTCGGACCACTCGGCCCGACGGCCGCCGTCGGACCACTCGGCCCGACGGCCGCCGTCGGACCGCCCGACCCCTGGGCGGTGCACCCGCATGCCGGGTGCGCCGCCCATCGGCGTTCCCGGGGGAGCGCGTCCGGCAGACCGAGCTCGAGGGTCGCGCCGCCGAGCCGGTGCGGCGAGTCGGGTGCGTCGAGGTGCGCGAGCACGGCGGCGGCCGCGAGCCCGGCGGCGACGCTCGCGACGGCAGCGGGCTCGGGCGGCGGGGACGTCGCCGACCCCGCGGCGAGCGCGCCGGCGAGCGAGGGCCACACGGGGTCCGCATCGCGTCGGTGCAGGTCGAGGCAACGCAGGCACGGGTCGCGCCCCGGCACGACGAGCGGTCCGAGGACCGTGTCGGCTTCCCGGAGCACGACGCTCAGGTGCGGTGTCCCGCGGTTGACCAGGCGTGCGGCGAGTGCGGAGTCCACCGCGTCGTCGGAGACGACCACGACGAGGTCGACCATGGCGCGGTCGACCATGGCGCGGTCGACCGCGGCGAGGTCGACCGCGGGCGAGGGCGCTCGCGCGCCGGGGGTCGTGCCGCTCGGCGCCGGTTCCGTCGCGACGGTCGGGGCGATCCCCGCCACGACGTGCACCGCGGCCGGGAGCCTGGGGCGCCCGACGTCCTGCCAGCGGTACCCGCTCGGGCCGACGTCCGCGGACCGGACCGGCCGCGGGTCCTCGAGCACGAGTCGGCCGACGCCGGCGGCCGCCAGCGCGGCCGCGATGCCGAGCCCCGTGCTCCCGAGTCCGACGACCCCGACCGCACGGTCCGCGCGCGCGGCGACCGCAGCACAGCCGTCGCCGTCGGGCCGCAGCAGCCCCAGCACGCGGGCGTCGGCGCCCGCGGGGCCGGTCGTGGTGCGCCGGCTCGCGGGTTCGGTGACGCCCGCCTCCGCGAGCTGGTCGAGCAGGGCAGCCAGCCGGACGGCGTCCAGGCGGGGGTCGGCGGCCAGCGGGCCGAGCGACGCGCCGTCGCCGAGCCCGGCGAGCACGCGTGCCTCGTACGACGTGAGTCCGTCCACGCGCACGGCCCACCGGCGATCGGTGCCGATCTGCACCTCGCCCGGTCCCCGGCGCACCACGCGCATCCCGCTCCGCAGCCTCACGCGGTCAGGCTGCCACCGGTGCGCGCCTCGTGACCCCCGTCGTCCACAGGTCCGGGCCTGTGGCCCGGACAGCCCCCCGGACAGCCCGGACAGCGCGAAGGGCGTCGTCCTGGCCGGACGACGCCCTTCGGACGAGTTCTGCGGAGCTCAGGCCTTGCCGAGGATGCGGTTGAGCTTGGTGCCACAGACGGGACAGATGGCCTTGGCCATCTTGCGCCCCGACTCGGAGACGACGACGTCGCCCTCCGCCTCACGCTTCTCCTTGCACTTCACGCAGTAGAACTCGCCCGCATAGGTCTCAGCCATGTGGTCCTCCTCGCACGTCGTCCGGTGCACCGGGCCACGTGCGGCCGACGGTGGCCGGGCAGAGCGATGGCCTGCCCGAGCGCGAACAACAGTAGTCGGCCGGGCGCTGCGCGCCGTGAGGCGCGCGTGTCGGTGCGCCGCACCGTGCGTCCGTCCGGGTGGTTCCGGAGGGCCCGGCGTCAGCCGTGCGGGTGATGACACGTGTCGGTCGGGCTCCGGGTCGTCCACAGCCCAAGGGTGTCGAGGTGGGCGGGTCGCGCTAGCGTGCGGGCTGTGCACCCGACGTACGACCTGACGCAGGTCGACCAGGAGGTCGAGGTCCGGCGCTCGCGCAAGCGCGTGCGTACGGTCACGGCGTGGCGCGAGGGCGGCCGCACGGTCGTGGCGATCCCCGCGCGGTTCACGCGAGCCCAGGAGGCGGAGTGGGTGCGGCGGATGCTCGTGCGCCTCGCGACGCAGGAACGCCGCAGGCGCCCGTCGGACGACGAGCTCGCGTCCCGCGCCGCGGACCTCTCGTCCCGCTACCTGCAGGGGCGTGCGGTCCCGACGAGCGTGCGGTGGTCGGGCAACCAGGGGCGGCGCTGGGGGTCGTGCACCCCGTCGGACGGCACGATCCGCATCTCCGACCGCGTGCGAGGCATGCCGCGCTGGGTGCTCGACTACGTGCTGCTGCACGAGCTCGTGCACCTGCTGCACGCCGGCCACGGCCCCGAGTTCTGGGCGGAGCTCGAGGCGTACCCGCGCACGCAGCGCGCCCGCGGCTTCCTGGAGGGCTACTCCTACCTCGAGGAGCGCGGTCCCGGTCAGCCGCAGGGCGGCGCCGAGCGCGACGGGGACGAGGACGAGGACGAGCGCGACGAGGACGAGCACGAGCACGACGACGCCGAGCGCGACCCCGAGCGCGACCCCGAGCACGACGCAGTGCCCGGCGCCGAGCACGAGACGGTCACGGTCGGCGACGAGCCGGCCGTCGGCGAGCGCGACGGGGTGACGCTGCGACGCTGACCGGACGCGGTCAGGGCTGCTCGGGCTCCTCGCCGAGGATCTCGGCCAGCGCGCGGTCGAGGTCGGCCGACTCGTCGGCCGCGGTCGTCCGCCGTGCCGCGTAGCCCGCGGGATCGTCGAGGTCCTCGGCCGTGGGCATGAGGTCGGGGTGGTCCCACACGGCGTCGCGGGCGGCGGCGCCCCCGGGACCGCGTGCGATCTGCGCCCACAGGGTCGCCGCGTCGCGCAGGCGTCGCGGGCGCAGCTCGAGCCCGACGAGGTTGGCGAACGTCTGCTCCGCCGGACCGCCGGCCGCCCGCCGCCGGCGGATCATCTCGCGCAGCGCCACGGAGTGCGGCAGGTGCGCGAGCGCCGCGGTGGCGCTGACCTCGTCGACCCAGCCCTCGACGAGCGCGAGCGCCGTCTCCAGACGACCGAGCGCGGCCTGCTGCCCGGGCGTGGTCTGCGGCGCGAACACGCCGCTCGACAGGGCGCCCTGCAGGGCCTCGGCGTCGGTCGGGTCGATCGAGCCGACCGCCTGCTCGAGCTGGTCGACGTCGATCGAGATGCCGCGTGCGTACGTCTCGACGAGGTCGAGCAGGTGCGAGCGCAGCCACGGCACGTGCGTGAACAGCCGGGTCGCGGCGGCCTCGCGCAGCGCGAGGAACAGGCGGACCTCGTCGACCGGCGCGTCGAGCCCCTCGGCGAACGCGTCCACGTTGGCGGCGACGAGCGCAGGCGCGGGGACGTCGAGCAGCGGCAGGCCGATGTCGGTGGTGCCGAAGACGTCGCGCGACAGCGTGCCCGCCGCCTGCCCGACCTGCAGGCCGAAGACGGCCGAGCCGAGACGGCGCAGGAGCTGTCCGGGGGCCAGCCCGCCCGGCAGGCCCATGCCCTCGGGCAGGCCGAGCCCGCGCAGCTGCTCGGCGATCTCGGGGTCGTCGCCCTGCTCGTCGTCGCCCAGCTGGCCGCCGAGCGCGTCGACGAGCGCCGTGGACAGCGACGACGCCACGGGCTCGGTGAGCGTGCGCCACGTCGGCAGGGTGGCCTCGACCCACTCCGCACGGCTCCAGGCGCGTGCGGGCGCGGTCGAGGGCGGCAGCTCGGTCGCGGCGTCGAGCCACAGCTCGGCCACCGAGAGCGCGTCGAGCACCTCGCGCTGGCGCGCGGGTGACAGGGTCGGGTCGCCGCCCACGGCGGCCTGCTGCCGCGCGAGGTCGTGCGCCATCTCCCAGTTCACCGGCTGGTCGTCCCCGCTCGCGAACAGCCGCTGCACCTGGGCGAGCACCTGCTGCATCGCGGCCGGGTCGTTCGGCAGCGTGCCGGCCGCGTCGAGCGCGGCGGGGTCGATCCCGCGCTCCCGCATCTGGGCGATCGCGTCGTCGGCCTGGTCACCCAGCAGGGCGCGCAGCATCTGCTCCCACGGCGGCTGGGCGGGGTCGATGTGGTCCGGGCTCACGTGCGCCTCCTGCGAGGATGACGTCGGGGCGGGAGCCCCGCGTAACCACGACGGTAACCACGTGGTGGAGGTGAACGTCGATGTCCGGTCGCCAGGTTCGCTCAGGGCGCAGCGGTCGCGGGTCGCGTCAGGCGACCGCGACCGCACGGCCGGACGCGCCCGGGGACGCGGGCACGCAGGCGCCCGACGTCGTCGTGGTGGGCACCGGCCCCGTCGCCGCCGGGGTGCTGGCCGCGTGGGGTGCGCGAGGCCGCGCGGTCGACGAGGTGCCCGCGGTCGACCCCGCCTCCGCGCTCACGGGCGCGCACGTCGTCGTGCTCGTCGCGCACCCGGGCGACCTGACGACCGTCGCGGGCCGGCGCGGGCCGGAGGGTCACGCGGCCGCCGTGGCCCACGCGCAGCGCACCCTGGCCGCCGCACGCGAGGTCGGCGCCGCCCATGTCGTCGTCGTGACGTCGGCGATCGTGCACGGCGCGCACCCCGACCGTCCGGTGCTGCACGACGACGAGCCCGTGCTGGCCGGGGCGCGTGCCGTGCCGGACGGGCTCGTCGGCCACCTGCTCGCGGTCGAGGCGGTCGCGGCCCGCGCCGCGCGCCGCCGCGCGCCCCTGCTCACGGTGCTGCGGCCCGCGGCCGTGGTGGGCAGGGGAGTCGACTCGTTCGTGACGCGGCACTTCGAGGCGCCGCGCCTGCTCGTCGTCCGAGGCGTCGAGCGGCCGTGGCAGCTCGTGCACGTCGACGACGTGGGCGCCGCGAGCGTGTTCGCCGTGGAGCACGGTCTGACCGGCCCGCTCACGGTCGGTCCGCCCGACGTGCTCACGCCCGCGCAGGTGAGCGCGGCGGCGGGCATGCGGACCGTCGAGCTCGCGGCGGCGACGGCCTTCGGCACCGCCGAGCGGCTGCACCGCGTGGGCGTGCTGCCGGCGCCCGCGGCCGAGCTCGCGTACGTGGTCTACCCGTGGACGGTCGCGGCCGACGGGCTGACGGCCGCGGGGTTCGTGCCGCAGCGGTCCAGCGCCGACGCGCTCGAGGTGCTGCTCGAGGGCGTGCGCGGTCGCCTCGCGCTGGGTGGCCGCCGCGTCGAGCGGCGTGACGCGGCCGCGCTCGGGGCCGCCGGTGCCGCGGTGGCGCTGCTCGGCACCGCGGCGATCTGGCGGCAGGCGCGCCGCAAGGGCTGAGCCGGGCCCGTACGCCCTGGTTCGTCCCGGCCCGGGCGGATGTCGCACACACCCGCGTGCGGCATGATGCCGACGTGCCCGACGACGACCTCGACCGCAGCGCCCCGCAGCAGCCACCCCGCGATCCGACGACCCCCGGGGGCCCGGGCGCCGACGGCCAGCGGATCGACGGGCAGGGGATCGACGGCCAGGGGATCGACGGGCTCGGGGCGGCCGCGCCCGTCCCTGCGGACCGGCCGAGCGCGCGCGCGATGACGCTGTCCGTGTCGATGCTCGCGACCGCCGTGCTGCTCGCCGCCGTCGCGGTGCTCCCGGCGCCGTACTCCGTGAGCGGCCCGGGACCGACCGAGGACGTGCTCGGGAAGGTCGACGACAAGCCGCTCATCACGATCGACGGCGCCTCGACCTACACGTCCACCGGGGAGCTGCGGCTGACCACGGTCTCGGCCACGGGCGGCCCGGGCTACCCGTCCTCGACGTTGCGCGTGCTGCAGGGCTGGCTCTCGCCGTGGTCACTGGTCCAGCCGCGCGAGATCCTGTTCCCCGACGCCGACCGCACGCAGGACGACATCGACCAGGAGAACTCCGCGCAGATGGTCTCCTCGCAGGAGAACGCCTCCGTCGCGGCGCTCACCGAGCTCGGCTACGAGGTCCCCGCCACGCTCGTCGTCGCGGGCACGGTCAAGGGCACGGGCGCCGACGGCAAGTTCGAGGACGGCGACGTCCTGACCGCCGTCAACGGGACGGATCTGCCGGACTACCTGAGCCTCATCACGACGATGGACGCGGTCAAGCCGGGTGCGAAGGTGACCGCCACCGTGCGGCGGCAGGGTGAGGACGTGGACGTGGTCGTGCCGACGACGAAGGGCGACGACGGCCGCGCGCAGATGGGGGTGTACATCGACCCCGACTTCGACATGCCGGTGGACATCGCGATCGAGGCCGGGCGGATCGGCGGGCCGAGCGCCGGGACCATGTTCGCGCTCGGGATCATCGACCTCATGACCCCGCAGGACGAGGCCGCCGGCCAGGTGATCGCGGGCACCGGCACGATCGACGTGGCCGGGACCGTGGGACCGATCGGCGGCATCCGGCAGAAGCTCGCGGGTGCCGCGCGGGACGGCGCGACGTGGTTCCTGGCGCCTGCGGCGAACTGCGGCGAGGTCGTCGGGCACGTGCCGGACGGGCTGCGCGTCGTGCGCGTCGAGACGCTGCACGAGGCGTACGAGGACGTCGTCGCGATCGGTGCGGGCAAGGCGAAGGACCTGCCGACCTGCGAGGCGGCGTCCTGACCTGACCGCGGCGGTCGCCGACGAGGCGTCAGGCCAGCGTCGCGCGCAGGGCCGAGACGAGCCCGGGCACGACGTCCGGGCCCTGACCGACCTGGTCGTCGCTGTCGTTCGCGCGCGTGCGCACCGCGCACCACGTCGAGCCCTCGCGCAGCACCCCGACGGCGAGCCGGACGTCCTGCCGGTCCGGGTGGGCCAGCAGCCAGGGGAGCGCCTCGTCGGGGTCGGACGGCATCTGCGCCTCGGCGGCGGGCGGGAGGACGACGCGCTCGGCGGTGACCGCGACCCCGTCGACCGTTGCGGGCCAGGACAGGCCCGCGAGGAGCGTCTCGAGGTCGGGGGCCTGCGGCAGGCCCTCCTGCTCGATCGATGTGAGGTGCCAGGACTGCGCCTGGGCGGCGGCGAGCGTCTCGGGCGAGAGCTGGGCGGCGAGCGACGGCTCGGCGTCGAGCGCGGCCTGCGTGCGCACGAGCGCGAACACGCGCACGGGTGCGTCCCAGCCGGCGGTCGCGACGTGGTGCTCGATCTCACGCACCGCGTCGGCGAGCGCACGCGAGGCGGGGGACTGGTCGTCGGACGGGGCAGGTGTGGTCGATGGCACGGCCCCATCGTCGCACCCGGGCACGTGAGGCCGGATATGTGGGGGTCCCGTGTGGGAACCTGGGCATCTCCGCGTGCGTTGGTCGGACGAACCCCCGCTCTCGCAGCGCCGGGACCCATGTGCCAGGCAGACGAGCACGACGCACGAGCACGACGTACGAGCACGACCCACGAGACGACGAGGACCGCACCGACGTGAGCTTCGCCAGCACACCCCGCAACCCATCCGCACCCCGGTCGGGCGACCGGCCCGCCAACAAGCGCCGCGGCGCGCTCGTGCCGACGTTGATCGTCCTCGGCGCGATCGTCGTGCTGGTGGTGATCCTGGCCCAGGTGTGGACCGAGTGGCTGTGGTTCGACCAGCTCGGCTTCATCGAGGTGCTGCGCACCGAGTGGGGCACGCGCGCGGTGCTGTTCGTGATCGGGTTCGTGCTCATGGCCGTGCCCGTGGGCCTGAGCATGCGGTACGCCTACTCGTCCCGTCCCGTGTACGCACCGTCGACGCCGGAGCAGGCAAGCCTCGACCAGTACCGCGAGGCGATCGAGCCGCTGCGCCGTCTCGTCATGATCGTCGGCCCGGCGCTGCTCGGCCTGTTCGCGGGCGCGGCGATGTCCCAGCGCTGGGACACCGTCCAGCTCTGGCTGCACGCCCAGCACGTCGGCCAGGCGGACCCGCAGTACGGCATCGACCTCGGGTTCTACCTCTTCACGCTGCCGGCCATCCGGTTCGTCGTCTCGTTCCTCATGGCGGTCGTCGTGCTGTCCGGGGTCGCGGCGCTGGCTACGCAGTACCTGTACGGCGGGCTGCGGATCGGCGGCAGCAAGGACACGCCGCGCACGACGCGTGCGGCGCGCATCCAGCTCTCGGTGATCGGCGCGGTGCTCATGCTGCTCATCGCGGGCAACTACTGGCTGGACCGCTACTCGATCCTGACCAAGACGGCCGAGAAGTTCGACGGCGCGTCCTACACGGACGTGCACGCGGTGATCCCCTCGAAGGCGATCCTCGCGGGCATCGCGGTGTTCGTCGCGGTCACGTTCGTCGTCACCGCGATCCGCGGGAACTGGCGCCTGCCGCTCATCGGCGCGGGCCTCATGGTCGTCGCGGCGATCGCGGTCGGCGGCATCTACCCGGCCGTGGTCCAGCGGTTCCAGGTCCAGCCGAACCAGCAGGACGCCGAGTCGGAGTTCATCGAGCGCAACATCAACGCGACGCGCACCGCCTACGGGATCGACGACGTCGACGTGCAGGAGTACGACGCGAAGGTCACCGCGGAGTCCCAGGCGCTGCGCGACGACGCGGAGACGACCGCCTCGATCCGCCTGCTGGACCCGCAGGTCGTGAGCCCGTCGTTCAAGCAGCTCCAGCAGGTCACGTCGTTCTACAGCTTCCCGGACACGCTGTCCGTCGACCGCTACACGCTCGACGGCGAGAGCCAGGACACCGTGATCGCCGCGCGCGAGCTCAACCTGAGCGGCCTCGAGGCGTCCCAGCGCAACTGGACGAACGACGTGACCGTGTACACCCACGGGTACGGCGTGGTCGCTGCGTACGGCAACCGGACGGCCGCGCGCGGTGCGCCGTCGTTCTGGGAGAGCGGCATCCCCTCGACCGGCAAGCTCGGCGAGTACGAGCCGCGCCTCTACTTCAGCCCCGGCTCGCCCGCGTACTCGATCGTCGGCGGCCCCGAGGGCGCGGAGTGGGAGCTGGACCGTCCGACGAACGACGGCGGCGGCTCGGTCAACACGCGCTTCCCCACGCAGGACGTCTCGGCGGGCCCGAACGTCGGCAGCGCGTTCAACAAGCTCCTGTACGCCGTGAAGTTCGGCTCGGAGCAGATCTTGTTCTCCGACCGCGTGAACGAGTTCTCGCAGATCCTGTACGACCGCAGCCCGCGTGACCGTGTCTCGAAGGTCGCGCCGTACCTGACGCTCGACGGACGCGTGTACCCGGCGGTCGTCGACGGCCGGGTCAAGTGGATCGTCGACGGCTACACGACGAGCAACCAGTACCCGTACGCGGCCCAGGTGACCCTCGACGACGCGACCGCGGACTCGCTGACGCAGTCGTCGGCCGCGGTGCAGGCGCTGCAGTCGAAGACGGCGAACTACATCCGCAACTCGGTCAAGGCGACGGTCGACGCGTACGACGGCTCCGTGACGCTGTACGCGTGGGACGACCAGGACCCGGTGCTCAAGGCGTGGAGCGAGATCTTCCCGACGTCGCTCGAGCCGCTGAGCGCGATCGACGGCGAGCTCATGTCGCACCTGCGCTACCCGGAGGACCTGTTCAAGGTCCAGCGTGAGCTGCTCACCCGGTACCACGTCTCCGACCCGGCGCAGTTCTTCACCGGTACCGACTTCTGGGCCGTGCCTGACGACCCGAACGCGGCCGGCGCCGTCGCGCAGCCGCCGTACTACCTGACGCTCAAGATGCCCGGCGCTGACAGCGCGAGCTTCTCGCTGACGTCCACGTTCATCCCGTTCGGTCAGCAGGCGCGCAACGTCATGCGCGGCTACGTCGCGGTGGACGCGGATGCCGGCTCGCAGGACGGTACGAAGGCCAAGGAGTACGGCAAGATCCGGCTGCTCGAGCTTCCTCGTGACGGCTCGGTGCCAGGTCCGGGTCAGGTCAACAACAACATGACGACCGACTCGGCCGTGGCTGAGCAGTTCACGCTGCTCGGACGAGGCGGGGCCAAGATCGTCCGCGCGAACCTGCTGGCGCTCCCGGTGGGCGACGGCATGCTCTACGTTCAGCCCGTCTACCTGCAGGCCGAGACGGGGACCACCTTCCCGCTGCTGCAGCGCGTGATCGCCGCCTTCGGCGACGACGTCGAGATCGCCGAGACGCTCGACGGGGCGCTGAACGCGGTCTTCGCGGGCGACGCGGGTGTCGAGCCCGGACCGGACGCCGAGCCGGGACCCGACGCCGAGCCCGGGCCGGGCACCGAGCCCGGAGGCGAGCAGCCGGGCGGCGAGACCGGCCCCGACGCCGAGGCGCGCGCGGACCTCGCGGACGCGCTGGACCGTGCGCGGCAGGCCATGGAGGACGGCCAGGCCGCTCTCTCCACGGGTGACTTCGCCGCGTACGGCGAGGCGCAGGACCGCCTCGACAAGGCGATCGCCGACGCGCTCGCGGCGGAGGCCCGTCTCGAGGGCTCGGAGAGCGGCGGCGGGTCGACCCCCGAGCCGACACCGACGGCCACGGCGGGCAGCTGACCGCGGCACGACCACCAGGGCACCGGCCCCGCACGCTTCGTCAGGTGCGGGGCCGTCGTCGTCCCTGGGCCCAAGCGGCTGACGGGCGGGGCAGTGGGCGGGGCAGTCGGCGGGACTGTCCGGGGTGACGGATGGGTGTGACGGAGCAGGCACGAAGGTCTGGTGCGGGCCCTTATTGGGAACTGCTATCGTTATCGAAGCCGCACGGTGCGGCACCAGGAAGGGGTCCCCGCATGCGTGCGCGCACCGTTGTCGTCTCCGTGGCCTGCGCCGCTCTCGCCCTCGTCGCGTCGGGGTGCTCGCCGTCCGACGGCGCCGAGCAGGAGCCCGGCCTGACGGTCGTCGCGTCCACCAACGTGTGGGGCGACGTGGCGGCCCAGGTCGCCGGCGACCTCGCCCAGGTCACCTCGATCATCGACGACCCGTCCGTCGACCCCCACTCGTACGAGGCCAGCGCGCGCGTCGAGCTCACCATCTCGCGGGCCGATCTCGTGGTCGTCAACGGGGGTGGGTACGACGACTTCGCGACGCAGCTGGTCGACGCGCTCGACACGCCGCCGCCCGTCGTCGACGCCGTCGAGGTCTCCGGTCTCGCCGACGACGGCGACGCCGAGGATGAGCACGCCGAGGACGAGCACGCGGACGACGAGCACGCGGACGGGGAGCATGCGGGCGACGAGCACGCGGACGACGAGCATGCGGGCGACGGCCATGCGCACGGCGAGCTGAACGAGCACGTCTGGTACGACCTGCCGACGGTGCAGGCGGTCGCCCGCGACATCGCGGACGCGCTCGGCCGGGTCGCCCCCGAGCACGCTGAGGCGTTCGCCCGTAACGCCGACGACTTCGCGGCGCGGGTCGGCGAGCTCGAGCAGTCCGCGGCGCAGGTCGCGGCCGAGCACGCGGGCACGGGCGTCGTGGTGACCGAGCCGGTCCCGCTGTACCTCGTCGAGGCGGCCGGCCTCGTCGACCGCACGCCGGCCGCGTTCTCGTCGTCGATCGAGCAGGAGGTCGATGTGCCGCCGGCGGCGATGGACGAGGCCCTCGAGCTCGTGGCTTCGCGCGACGTGGCCCTCCTCGTGTACAACGAGCAGACGACGGGTCCGCAGACCGACCAGGTGCTGCAGGCCGCACGCGACGCGGGGCTCCCCGTCGTGGACGTCACCGAGACGCTGCCGGAGGGTGAGGACTACGTGTCGTGGATGGCGGGCAACCTCGACGCCCTCGCGGAGGCGCTCGCGTGAGCGTGCCTGCGGCGCCGCTCGAGCTCGAGGGCGCCCGGCTCGCGTACGGCCCGCGCGTCGTGTGGTCGGACGTCGACCTCACGGTGCGCCCCGGCGAGTTCCTCACGGTCCTGGGGCCGAACGGCTCGGGCAAGACGAGCCTGCTGCGCGCGATCCTCGGCCTCACGCCGCTCTCGGCGGGGCGGTTGTCGATCATGGGTGCGCCGCCGCGGCGCGGGAGTCGCGCGGTGGGATACATCCCGCAGCAGCGGCTGATCGACCCGGCCACGCCGGTGCGCGCGCGTGACCTGGTGCGGCTCGGCCTGGACGGGGACCGGTGGGGCCTGGGTGGCGGGAGCACGCGTGCCCGGGTCGACGCGCTGCTGGCCGCGGTGGGCGCGAGCGCGTACGCCGATGTCCCGCTCGGCATGCTCTCGGGCGGTGAGCAGCAGCGCGTGCGCATCGCGCAGGCGCTGGGCACCGAGCCGGCGCTGCTGCTCTGCGACGAGCCCCTGCTCTCGCTCGACCTGCGTCACCAGCACGAGGTCACCGCGCTCATCCACGCGATGCGGCGTGAGCGCGGCACGGCGGTGGTCTTCGTGACGCACGAGATCAACCCCGTCCTGCCCTACACCGACCGGGTCCTGTACCTCGCGCCGGCGGGCCACGCGATCGGCGTGCCCGACGAGGTCCTGACGTCGTCGCAGCTCAGCGCGCTGTACGGCACGCCGGTCGACGTGCTGCGCTCGCAGGGCCGCGTCGTCATCGTGGGCGGCGACGACGAGCACGTCCACCACGTCGAGGAGGCCGACGAGTGAGCACCGCCGTGCTGTCCGTCAGTGCCCTGGCCGCGGGTCTGCCGGCGGGCGTGCTGCCCGCGGAGGTCGCCGACGACTGGTGGACCCGGATCTTCGACTTCTCCGACTACGGCTCGCTGATCGCGCTCGTGCAGAACTCGCTGATCGCCGGGGTGGTGCTCGGGCTCGTCGGCGGGCTCGTCGGGGTGTTCGTCATGCAGCGGGACCTCGCGTTCGCGGTGCACGGGATCAGTGAGCTTTCGTTCGCGGGTGCCGCCGCCGCGCTGCTGCTGTCGATCGACGTGATGCTCGGTGCGGTCCTGGGGTCGGTGGTCGCCGCGGTCGTGATCGGTCTGCTGGGCACACGTGCGCGCGACCGCAACTCGATCATCGGCGTGCTCATGCCGTTCGGTCTGGGCCTCGGCGTGCTGTTCCTCGCGCTCTACCCGGGGCGTGCCGCGAACAAGTTCGGTCTGCTCACGGGGCAGATCGTGGCCGTCGACTCGACGCGGCTGTCGCTGTTCCTCGTGATCGCCGCCGTGATCGTCGCGGGGCTCGTCGTGATCTGGCGCCCGCTGACGTTCGCGAGCGTGGACCCGGACGTCGCGGCTGCGCGCGGGGTGCCCACGCGCGCGCTGGGGATCGGCTTCATGCTGCTCCTGGGGCTCGCGGTCGCGCTCGCGGTGCAGGTCGTCGGCGCGCTCCTCGTGCTCTCGCTGCTCATCACGCCCGCGGCTGCGGCCACGCGGGTGAGCGCGTCGCCCGTCGTGGTGCCGCTGCTGTCGGTCGCGTTCGCCGTGACGAGCGCCGTGGGCGGCATCCTGCTCGCGCTGGGCGGGTCCGTGCCGATCAGCCCGTACGTCACGACGGTGTCGTTCGTGATCTACGTCGTGTGCCGGATCGTCGGCAACGCGCGGACGCGGCGGGGCTGGGCGCGCCGCGTCGCGGTGGCGAGCGCGGCCGAGGCGTCGACGGCCTGAGGGGCAGCGGGCCGGTCAGCCGGCCGCGAGCTCCTCGGCGCACGTCGCACAGGTGCCGAACAGCTCGAGGGTGTGGGACACGTCGACGAAGCCCGTCTCGTCGGACAGCGACGCGACGAGTGACTCGAACGCGCTCGCCTGGACCTCGACGGCACGCCCGCAGCTGCGGCACACCAGGTGGTGGTGGTGGCCCTGGCGCTCGCAGCGCCGGTACAGGGTCTCGCCGCTCGCCGTCCGCAGGACGTCGAACTCACCGCTCGTGGCCATGGCCCCGAGCGTGCGGTAGACGGTCGCCAGCCCGATGTCCTCGCCGCGCTGCACGAGGAGCGCGTGGATCTGCTGGGCGCTGCGGAAGTCCGCGAGCTCGTCCATGAGCTGGCCGATCGCGCGTCGCTGGCGCGTCGTGCGCTGACCGATCACGTGCACCTCCCGGGGTCGCCTGATTGTACGTGGTTCTCATGTGCAACAAGGCGGAACGGGCGTGCAGGAACCGACGGGTCAGGCGGGCGCCGCGAAGGCCGTGACGAGCGCCTCGTCGAACGCGGGCAGGTCGTCGGGCGTGCGGCTCGAGATCAGAGGACCGTCGACGACGACCTGCTCGTCGACCCAGTCCGCGCCCGCGTTGCGCAGGTCGGTGCGCAGCGACGGGTAGCTCGTCAGCCGTCGGCCCTCGACCCCGCCGGCCTCGATGAGGATCCACGCGCCGTGGCAGATGACGCCGATGGGCTTGCCCGCCGCGACGAAGTCGCGCACGAACGCCACCGCGTCGGCGTCCATCCGCAAGTGGTCCGCGTTGACGACACCGCCGGGGAGCACGAGGGCGTCGAAGTCGGCCGCGTCGGCGGTCGCGACCGGCAGGTCCACACGCTGCTCGTAGCCCTTCTTGCCCCGCACCGCGACGTCCGCGGGCGAGACGAGCGAGACGCGCGCACCCGCGTCCTCGACCGCGGCCCACGGGCTCGTCAGCTCGCTGTCCTCGAAGCCGTCGGTGAGCAGGAAGGCGACCGTGCGGTCGTCGAGCGTGCGCGACATGGGGACCTCCTCGGATCGGTCCCGCCAGGCTAGGCACGACCGGCGAGGCTCGGCACGCCGAGACGCCCGTGCTCCGGCCCGGCGTGCGCGTGGCGGTGGCGCGTGCCACCGTGGCGAGCATGGCGCTGGGCTCTGGTGGGCTGGGCTCGATGTGGGCGTGGGACAACCCGGTGTCGCCCGACGACGACGCGCGCGGCCGCGGGTACGGTCCGGCCGCGCCCGAGCCGCTGGTCGACTTCGTCGTCGGACACGAGCTCGCGCGCGTGCACCTCGCCGCGCCGTGGGCGGCCGACGAAGGCCCCGTGGGCGCGTGGTTCGCGGCTGCGGCGCGCGCGTTGTGCGACGCCCACGTGGCCGTCGACGCGCTCGGCGGCGACCCCGGCTGGCTCGACGAGCCCGCGCTCGCGGCGACGTGGGCGAGCGCGGCGCTGCGCTCCGCCGGGGCGGCCCTCGACGGCGCGCAGCTCGACGTCGAGCCGTGGACGCTGCCCGGCTGGGCCGTGGACCCCGCGGCCGGTGCGCGACGCTGGCTCGCGGTGCTGGACGCCGTGCGGGAGGCACTCCCGGCCAACCTGACCCTGGGCGCCGACACCCCGTGGTGGCTCACCGCGGTGGCGGCGCCCGACGAGCGCGGGTCGCTGCTGGACGCGGTGCTGCGCCGCGTCGACGCGGTCGTCGTCGTGGCGTTCAGCGACCACGCCGAGGGCACCGACGGGATCGTCGCGCTCGCCCGCCCGGCCGTCGAGGCCGCGCGCGGGGCGGGAGCCCGCTGGACGGTCGGGGTGGAGACGGACACGCCCGAGGTGGCCGGCGGGGCGCAGTACACGTTCGCCGACGAGGGCGCTGCGGTGCTCGAACGCGAGGCCGCGGTGGTGGCGCAGGCGTTCGGGGCAGCGGGCTGCGTGTGCGTCGAGCACCACCGCGCGTGGCGCCGGCTCCTCGAGCTCGACTGACGCAGTCGCCGAGACGGCCGGAGCGGGCCCACGGCCTGGTCGACGCTAGACCTCGAACACGTAGCCCATCCCGGGCTGGGTGACGATGTGTCGCGGGTGCGCGGGATCGTCCTCGAGCTTGCGCCGCAGCTGCGCGGAGTACACGCGGAGGTAGTTCGTCTCGTCCGAGTACGAGGGGCCCCACACCTCCTGCAGGAGCTGGCGGCGCGGCACCAGCCGACCGCGGTTGCGGACCAGGACCTCGAGCATCGTCCACTCGGTCGGGGTCAGACGGACCTCGACCCCGCCGCGCAGGACCCTGCGCCGTGCGAGGTCGACCGTGAGCGCGCCCGCCGTCACCACGGCCTCCGCGTCGTCGGCCGGCGCGGCCGCCCGGCGGACGGCGGCCCGCAGCCGCGCCTGGAGCTCGTTCATCGCGAACGGCTTGGTGACGTAGTCGTCGGCTCCTGCGTCGAGCGCCTCGACCTTGTCCTCGCCGTGCTGACGCGCGGACAGCACGACGATCGGCACCCGCGTCCAGGCGCGCAGCGCGGTGATGACCTCGAGACCGTCGAGGTCGGGCAGGCCCAGGTCGAGCAGCACGACGTCCGGCAGGTCCGCCGCGGCCGCGGCGAGCGCCCCGGCACCGTCGCGTGCGGTGCTGACCCGCCACCCCGCGGCGCGCAGCGTGATGCCGAGCGCGTGCGCGAGACCCGGCTCGTCGTCGACGACCAGCACGTGGTGCCCGACCTGCGGTGTCATGCGCGCCTCCCGTCCGGCTCCGGCGCTGCCACCGGGAGCGTGACGACCATCGTCAACCCGGTCCCCGGGGTGTCCTCCGCGCGCAGCTCGGCCCCCACGGCGCGTGCGAGCCCGTCGGCGACGGCGAGCCCGAGCCCGAGCCCGGCGCCGGACGAGTCGCCGAGGCGCTGGAACGGCGCGAACAGTCGCTCCTTGAGCTCGTCGTCCACGCCGGGTCCGGCGTCGACGACCTGCACCACGACCGAGTCCGCCACTGTCGCCGCCGAGACGGTCACAGGCGCCCCCGGCGGGCTGTGGCGCACGGCGTTCGACACCAGGTTCGCGACCACGCGCTCGAGCAGGCCCGCGTCGGTCCGCACGAGAGGCAGGTCCTCCGGGACCTCCATGCGCACGGCCGACGGCGCGTACCCCTCGATCGCGAGCGGGACCACCTCGTCCAGGCTCGTTGCGCGCAGGACCGGTCGCACCGAGCCGGTCTGGAGCCGCGAGAGGTCGAGCAGGTTGTCGATCAGCCGCTCGAGGCGGCCGGTCGAGTCCGCGAGGGTCTCGACGAGGGACGCGCGATCGGCGGCCGACAGGTGCAGGTCGGCGCTCGTGAGGCCGTCGACGGAAGCACGGATGGTGGCGAGCGGGGTCCGCAGGTCGTGCGAGACCGCGGCGAGGAGCGCGGTGCGGGTCGCGTCGGCCTGCTCGAGGGCGAGGGCCTGCGCCGCCTGTCCTCGCAGGCGTTCCTGCGTCAGCAGGATGCCCACCTGCGACGCGAACGCCTCGAGCACCCGCCGGTCGCTCGCCGGCAGGATGCGCCCCGAGAGCGCGAGCGCGCGCGTGTCGTCGACCGTGAGCACGGTGGACGCCTCCTCGGGTGTGGTGGCCGGGTCCGTGCCGTCCGACGCCAGCACGCGCCAGCCGTCGTCGCGGCGTTCGAGCAGCGCGACCGCCGTGAGCGTGAACGTCTCGCGCAACCGTGCGACGAGCGCCGCAGCCGTGTCCTCTCCTGCGAGCACCGAGCGCGAGATGGCGGCCAGCGCTGACGCCTCGGCGCGCGCCCGGAACGCCTCGCTCGCGCGGCGGGCGGCGAGGTCGACGACCGATGCGACGGCGGCGGCGACGAGCACGAAGACCGTCAGCGCGAGCACGTTCTCCGGGTCCGCGACGGTCAGACGACCCGTCGGCTGCGTGAAGAACCAGTTGAGGAGCACGAACCCGACCACCGCCGACACGATCGCGGGCCACAGGCCGCCGACGATCGCGACGAGCACGGTGAGGGCCAGGAAGAGCATCAGGTCGGACGGGAGGGAGAGCAGGTCCTCGGCGAGGGCCAGGAGCGCGGTCACCGCGACCGGTCCGGCGAGCGCGAGCACCCACCCGGCGAGCAGGCGCCCGCGCGAGAGCGGCGAGCGCCGTGCGGCCGACGTGCGCCGGCCCGCGCGCGCGTGCTCGTGCGTGACCAGGTGCACGTCGATCGACCCGGCGAGCCGGGCGATCTCCGGGCCGTTGCCCTCCACCAGGAGCGAGCGCAGTCGCCCGCGCCGGGACACGCCGACGACGATCATCGTCGCGTTCACGCCCCGGGCGAACTCGACGACACCACTCGCGACGTCCTCGCCGACGACCGTGTGGAACGTCCCGCCGAGCGACTCGGCGAGCCGGCGCTGCGCGGCGATCGTCGCGGGCGTCGTGCTCGGCAGCCCGTCGGAGGGCAGGACGTGCACCGCGACGAGCTCGGACCCCGCGGCGCGCTGGGCGATCCGCGCACCGCGCCGCAGCAGCGTGTCGGTCTCGGGGCCGCCGGTCACCGCGACGACCACACGCTCGCGCGCGGGCCACGGCTGGTCGATCCGGTGCGCCCGACGGTAGGCGGCCAGGTCGTCGTCGACGAGGTCGGCGAGCCAGAGCAGCGCGAGCTCACGGAGCGCGGTGAGGTTGCCGACGCGGAAGAAGGCCGACAGCGACGCGTCGACCTGCTCCGCGCGGTACACGTTGCCGTGCGCGAGGCGGCGGCGCAGCGCCTGGGGCGGCAGGTCGACGAGCTGGATCTGGTCGGCCGCGCGCACGACGGCGTCGGGGACCGTCTCGCGCTGCTGCACCCCGGTGATGCGGGCGACGTCGTCGTTGAGCGACTCCAGGTGCTGCACGTTGACGGTCGTGACGACGTCGATCCCCGCGTCGAGGAGCTCGTGCACGTCCCGCCAGCGCTTGTCGTGCGGCGAGCCGGGGGCGTTGGTGTGCGCGAGCTCGTCCACGAGCACGACCTGCGGCCTGCGGGCGAGCACCGCGGGGACGTCGAGCTCGGTCAGCTGGGTCCCGCGGTGCTCGACGACCGCGCGCGGCAGCACCTCGAGGCCCTCGAGCTGGTGCGCGGTCCCCGACCGCCCGTGCGTCTCGACGAGGCCCACGACGACGTCGGTGCCGCGCGCTCGTCGTCGGTGCAGCTCGTCGAGCGCACCGTAGGTCTTGCCGACGCCGGGCGCCGCGCCGAGGTACACGGTGAGGCGCCCCCGCCGCGCGGTCATGTCCGGCGCGTCGCGCGCGGACTCGGGCTCGGTCACGGGGCCATTGTCCGCAGCGCCAGGTTGAGGCGCAGCACGTTGACCCGCGGCTCGCCGAGGAAGCCCAGGTCACGGCCCACGACGTGGGCCTCGACCAGAGCGGCGACGCGGTCCCGCGGCAGCCCGTTCTCGCGTGCGACGCGGTCCACCTGCAGACGTGCGTACTGCGGTGAGATCTCGGGGTCGAGACCCGAGGCGGACGCGGTGACCGCGTCGGGCGGGACTGCGGCGGGCTCGACGCCCTCGGCCGCGGCGACGCTCGCGCGGCGCTCGGTGATCGTCGCGACCAGGTCCGGGTTGTTCGGCCCGAGGTTGGAGCCTGCCGACGCGAGCGTGTCGTAGCCGTCGCCGGCGACCGAGGGCCGGGGGTGGAACCACTGCGGGCCGTCCGTCACCTGTCCGACGAGCGCCGAGCCGACGGCGTGCGACGGGTCGGTCGTGCGTGCGCCGTCGGCGGTGAGCAGCGACCCGTTCGCCTGCCACCGCATCGTGAGCCAGGACACGCCCGTCACGGTGAGGGGGTAGGCGAGCCCGAGCAGGACGGTCAGGACGACGAGCACGCGCAGGCCCGCCAGGGTCTGCCGCGCGAACGAGATCGAGGTGGCGCCGACGGTCGGACGGCGGACGGGTGCGGTCGTGGTCATGTCAGATCCCCGGGAGGAGGGCGACCAGGAGGTCGACGAGCTTGATGCCGACGAACGGCGCGACGACGCCGCCGAGGCCGTACACGAGGAGGTTGCGCCGCAGCAGCGCCGACGCGGAGCCGGGCGTCCAGCGCACGCCACGCAGCGCGAGCGGCAGCAGCGCGGGGATGACGAGCGCGTTGAAGACCACCGCGGCGAGGATCGCGGACTGCGGGCTGGCCAGGTGCATGACGTTGAGGACCGCCAGCTGTGGGTAGAGCGTCGTGAACATCGCGGGCAGGATCGCGAAGTACTTGGCGATGTCGTTGGCGATCGAGAACGTGGTCAGCGCGCCGCGGGTGATGAGCAGCTGCTTGCCGATCTCGACGATCTCGATGAGCTTGGTCGGGTCGGAGTCGAGGTCGACCATGTTGCCGGCCTCCTTGGCGGCGGACGTGCCGGTGCTCATCGCCACGCCCACGTCCGCCTGCGCGAGCGCGGGTGCGTCGTTGGTGCCGTCGCCGCACATCGCGACGAGCCGTCCGCCGGTCTGCTCGCGGCGGATGAGCGCGAGCTTGTCCTCGGGCGTGGCCTCGGCCAGCACGTCGTCGACGCCTGCCTCGGCCGCGATCGCGCGGGCGGTCGCCTCGTTGTCGCCCGTGACCATGACGGTGCGGATGCCCATCGACCGCAGCGCGGCGAACCGCTCGCGCATGCCGTGCTTGACGACGTCCTTGAGGTGGATGACACCCAGGACGCGCGCGGGACGGTCCCCGAGCTGCTCGGCGACGACCAGCGGCGTGCCCCCGGACGCGGCGATCGCGTCGACCGTGGCGCGCACGTCGTCGCCCGTGTGCCCGCCCGTGGACCGGACCCAGTGCGTCACGGCTGCCGCCGCGCCCTTGCGGACCCGGCGCACGTGCGCGCCCGCGAGGTCGACGCCCGACATCCGGGTGACGGCGGTGAACGGCACGAGCGTCGAGCCGACCAGCTCGCCCTCGGGGCGCTCACGCAGCGCGAACCGTTCCTTGACGAGCACGAGGACGGACCGGCCCTCGGGCGTCTCGTCGGCCATCGACGCAAGCTGGGCCGCGTCGGCGAGCGCGTCGACGGGCACGTCGGCCGCGGGCAGCAGGTCCGCCGCCTGCCGGTTGCCGAGCGTGATCGTGCCGGTCTTGTCGAGCAGCAGGACGTCGACGTCGCCGGCCGCCTCGACCGCGCGCCCGGACATCGCGAGGACGTTGCGGCGCACGAGCCGGTCCATGCCGGCGATGCCGATCGCGGACAGCAGCGCGCCGATCGTCGTCGGGATCAGGCAGACCAGCAGCGCGACGAGCACGACGAGCGACTGCGGCTGCCCCGAGTAGGCCGCGAACGGCTGCAGCGTCGCGACGGCCAGGAGGAACACGATCGTCAGGGTCGTGAGCAGGACGTTGAGCGCGATCTCGTTGGGCGTGCGCTGTCGGTGCGACCCCTCGACGAGCGCGATCATCCGGTCGACGAACGTGTGGCCGGGCTGTGCGGTGATCCGCACGACGATCCGGTCGGACAGGACGACCGTGCCGCCCGTCACGGCCGACCGGTCTCCGCCCGACTCGCGGATCACGGGCGCGGACTCGCCGGTGATCGCGGACTCGTCGACGCTCGCGACGCCCTCGACGACGTCGCCGTCGGACGGGATCGTCTCGCCTGCGACGACGACGACCACGTCGCCGACGCGCAGCGACGACGAGGGGACCTCGGTGGTCGGCAGCGTCGCGAGGCCGCTCGTCTCCTCGAGCACGTCCTGCGGCGCGACGACCCGCCGCGCCGTCGTCTGCCGCTGCGCCGCCCGCAGGCTCGCGGCCTGCGCCTTGCCGCGCCCTTCGGCGACGGCCTCGGCGAGCGTCGCGGCGAGCACGGTGACCCATAGCCAGAAGGTGATCGCCCACGCGAAGACCGACGGGTCGAGGACGGCCAGGACGGTCGTGAAGGCCGCACCCACCTCCACGACGAACAGCACGGGGGAGTGCCACAGGCGGCGCGGGTCCGCGCCCCGCAGGGCAGCGGGCAGCGCGGCCGTGACCTGGCGCGCGGACAGCGCGGACGAGGCGCGCGCGGTCTGGCGCTCGGTCGTGGTGACGGACGAACGGGTGGTCAGGGTGGTGCTCATGCGAGCGACTCCGCGATCGGGCCGAGGGACAGGACGGGGACGAACGTGAGGCCGACGACCACGAGGGTCACGGTCACGAGCAGCCCGACGAACAGGGGTGTGTGCGTCGGCAGCGTGCCGGGGCCGGCCGGGATCGTGCGTTGCGAGGAGAGGCGTCCCGCGAGGGCGAGGACCAGCACGATCGGGACGAACCGGGCGAGCAGCATCACGAGCCCGAGCAACGTGTTCCAGAACGGTGTCCCCGACGTCAGCCCGCCGAACGCGGACCCGTTGTTGTTGCCTGCCGAGGCGAGCGCGTACAGCGCCTCGGACAGCCCGTGCGGCCCGTCTTCCTGGAGCCCGGCGAGCCCCGCCGGAACGACGAGCGCGACGGCGGTACCGACGAGCACGAGCGCGGGCATCGTGAGCACGTTGAGCGCCACGAGCGTGATCTCCTGACGGCCGATCTTCTTGCCGAGGTACTCGGGCGTCCGCCCGACCATGAGCCCGGCGAGGAACACCGTGACGACGGCGAGCAGGAGCATCCCGTACAGGCCGCTGCCCACGCCCCCCGGCGCGACCTCGCCGAGCAGCATCCCGACGAGCGCGACGCCGCCGCCGGGCGCGGTGAGCGAGTCGTGCATGGAGTTGACCGCGCCCGTCGAGGTGCCCGTCGTCGCGGCCGCGAACAACGCCGACGCGGCCTCGCCGAACCGCGTCTCCTTGCCCTCCATCGCGGCGCCGGCCGCGGCGGGCGCCAGGCCCGGACCCGCGAGCTCGGCCCAGGTCAGGAGCCCGGTGGCGACCGTCAGCAGCGTGGCCATGGTCAAGGCGATGGCTCGCCCCTGCCGCAGGTCGCCGACCATCCGGCCGAACGCCCGCGGGAGGCTGAACGGGATCAGCAGCAGGAGGAGCACCTCGAACGCGTTCGTCCACGGGTTCGGGTTCTCGAGCGGGTGCGCCGAGTTCGCGTTGAAGAAGCCACCCCCGTTGGTCCCCAGCTCCTTGATGACCTCCTGCGACGCGACCGGCCCGCCGAGCGCGTGCTGCGCGCCGCCGGCCAGCGTGGTGAGCTCGCTCGGGGCGTGCAGGTTCTGCACGACGCCCGCCGACACGAGGACGATCGCGCCGATCACGCTCAGCGGCAGCAGCACCCGCACGCAGACCCGGACGAGGTCGCGCCAGAAGTTGCCGACTCGGCCGTCCGTCCCGGACCGGGCGAACCCGCGCGCGAGCGCTGCGAGCACCGCGATGCCGACCGCGGCGGACACGAAGTTCTGCACCGCGAACCCGGTCATCTGCAGCAGGTGGCCCGCAGCGGACTCGCCCGAGAACCACTGCCAGTTGGTGTTCGTCGTGAACGACACGGCGGCGTTCCACGCCCCTGCGGGGTCCATCGCCGCCACGCCTGACGAGAGCGGCAGGTGGTCCTGCCACCGCGCGAGGAGGTAGACCGCGAGGACCGAGACGGTCGAGAAGCCCAGCAGCGACAGCGCGTACGCGGACCAGCGCTGCTCGGCGTCCGGGTCGACCCGCATGACCCGGTAGCCCGCGCGCTCGACGGCGAGGTGCCGCTCGCCGGTCAGCGTGCGCCACAGGTGGTCGCCGAGCGGGCGGTAGGCGGCCACGAGCAGGGCCGCGACGAGCGCGGCCTGCGTGACGGCGACGAGGACTGTCACGGTCAGCCCACCTTGTCCGCGCGCACGAGCTGCACGACGAGGTAGACGAGCAGACCCGCGGCCACGACGAGCGCCGCGATGTCGGAGGCGGTCATGAGTGGTCCGCGCGGCGGACCAGGACGGCGAGTGCGCCGAGCACGACGACCGTCAGCAGCAGGTAGGCCAGGTCGGCCATGGGGGGAGTCCTTCGCGGCGTTCGGGCGGCGCCGTGAGGTGCGCGCCGCGCGCCGGGAGGATCGGCGCACCGCCCGGTCTACGCCGCCGCGGGACGCGATCCGGCCCCCTTGACGGATCGTTGACGCTGCAGCGCACGATCTCGACGCGTTCTTGTCGCCCCGGGCTCCTCGCGACGTCACCGGTGCGCGGCCTCGTCGTCGCGGTCGCCCGGTCGTACGGTGAGGGGTGGGGACGTCGTCGTCCCACGGGCGAGGGGAACGCCATGGCCGAGAGCGAGCTGCGCTCCGCGAGGTCTGCCGACGGCACCACCATCGCGTACGAGCGCGCGGGGAACGGGCCGCTGCTGGTCTGCGTGGGCGGCGCGTTCAACACGCGTGACGTCTTCGCGCCGCTCGCGGCGTTGCTGCACGCAGACTTCACGACGCTGCTCGTCGACCGGCGCGGACGTGGTGACAGCGGTGATGCGATCACGGCGCAGGAGGTCGTGACCTACACGGTGGAGCGCGAGGTCGACGACCTCGAGGCGGTGATCGCCGCGGAGGGTGGCCGCGCCGCAGTGCTCGGCTTCTCGTCGGGCGCGACGCTCGCACTGCACGCGGCGGCGGCGGGTGCCGCGATCAGCGCGCTCGTGCTGTACGAGCCGCCGTTCGCGCTCGCGGGCCTACCCGCGCCCGCGCCCGACGCGCCGCGGCGGCTCGCCCAGATGATCGTCGAGGGCCACCCGGGCGACGCGGTCGCGACCATGCAGCGCGAGGTGATCGGGCTGCCCGCGCACGTCGTGGAGGAGGCGCGGCGCTCACCGACGTGGCTCGCGCTCGAGGACCTCGCGCAGACGGTCGTGTACGACGCGACGATCACAGCCGCGCCCAACGTCCCGACCCCGCAGATGCGTGCGCTCGACGTGCCGACGACGGTCGTCTGCGGCGCCGCCACCTGGCCCGGGCTGCGGTCGTCGGGCCGGGCGCTCGCGGGCGAGCTCGCGCACGCGCGCTACGTCGAGGTCGTGGGCGGCGCGGGCCACGGGATCGCGGTCGACGAGACCGCGGCGCTGCTGCGGGCTGGCCTCACGGGCTGGGAACCGGTCTGACGGTCCGCGCGGTGCCTCGTCGGCGCAGGTCGGCCGACGTGCGCCGCGGGGCGGGTCAGGGCGTGCGGCCTGCCGCGCTCGCGTCCGGGGTGGCGTCCTCGGCGCGCTCGACGAGGTAGGAGCGACCGTGGGCGTCCTCGACGCGGACCAGGGTCGTGCGCAGCTCGCGCTCGCGGGCGCGCTCGTCGTCGCTCGCAGGACGCATGGGCTCGCGACCGTTGCCGACCTGCGCGGGGCCCAGAAGGTGCCGTGCGAGCCAGTCGGTGACCCGCCTGTTCTCGCCGCCCGCGCGCGCCATCGATCTCTCCTCGTCGCCCTGATCTCGTCGCCCTGATCCGTCCTGCTGGACCGTGGGTCCCACTATAGGAGCGCCCGCCGGGGCCGGGGCTCACGCCTCGAGCACCGCCCAGCCGCCCGCGGGCAGGTGGACCGTGCCGGCATCGAGGCGACCGTCACCGGCGACGGCCGTGCGGGCGTCGGCGGCAGGCAGGCTCACCGGGGCGTCGTCCAGGTTGAGCGCCGTCACGACCGCGCCGAAGCCCGTCCCGGTGCGCAGCACGAGCGCGCGGTTGTCGAGGTGCAGGACGTCCGTGCGCGCGGTGGTGAGCCACGGCAGGCGGCGCCGCATCGCGACGAGCGCGCGGGTCGCGTCGAGCACTCGACGTGCGGCGGGGTCCAGCTCGTCGGGCGACGGCGGGTGGGGCGGGAACGTCGGGCGGACGGCGTCGTCGCCGCCCTCGCGCTCCTCCTTCACGCCGGTCCACGCGAGCTCGTCGCCCGCGTACAGGCTCGGCGTGCCGGCGACCGTGAGCAGGACGGCGAGCGCGTGCGGCACACGCTCGGGCCCGACCGCCGAGGCGATCCGCGTGACGTCGTGGTTCCCGACGAACGTCTGCGGCACGAACGTCTCGAGGAGGTCGTCGTGCCGCCCGATCGCGTGGGCCAGCTCGTAGAGGTTGCGGTCCGCGATCGCGTGCCAGATGCCCTGCCACAGCTCGTACTGCGTGAGGGTGTCGATGCCCGAGGCCCGCACGATCGCCTGCGCGTCGCCGTGGATGACCTCGCCGAGGAACCACGCGTGCGGGAACCGCGCGCGCACCCGCGGCAGCACCCGCGCCCAGAACGCGGGCGGGACCGCGTACGCCGCGTCGAGCCGCCAGCCGTCGACCCCCCGCTCGAGCCAGTGGCACATCGCCTCGACGACGAGGTCCGCAACCGCGGGGGAGTCGTGGTCGAGCGCGACGAGCGCGCCGTGCCCCTCGAACACGTCCACGCGCACCGGCTGCCCCGCCGCCCAGCCGGTCCAGTCGACTCGGAAGAGCCCCGCGGTGGGCGCTGCAGGCCCCTGCTCCTCGACGAGCCGGAACGCGGGGTGACCGCGGCCGACGTGGTTGAACACGCCGTCCAGCACGACGCGGACGCCACGCGCGTGCGCCGCCCCGACGAGGTGCACGAGGTCGGCCTCGTCGCCCAGGCGCGGGTCGACGCGCAGGTGGTCGACCGTGTCGTAGCCGTGGGTCTGCGACGCGAACACGGGCCCCAGCAGCAACCCGTCCAGCCCGAGCCCGACCACGTGGTCGAGCCACGCCTCGAGGTGCCCGAGCCGGTGCTCGACGGGCCTGGCCAGGTGTGCGTCGGGATCGGCCGGCCGGATCTCCGCGCCGACGAAGCCCAACGGATACACGTGCCACCAGAGCGCGCCAGCGGCCCAGGAGGCGTCACCGCGCGGCGCCGGGCCGCCCTCGTTCGTCGTCATCCCAGGTCACGCTACCCGCCCCACCCAGCGCTTGCTCCGGCTGGTGGCGCTGTTCGCCGGAGCGTCCGCTGGGTCGTCGGGTGGGAGCGGATCAGGGGATGACGCGGTTCTCGGGGTCGGGGATGCCGGACTTGCGCCAGAAGTAGGTGGTGATCTGGTCGCGCCACTCGGCGGCGGAGCGGACCTGCTCGTCGAGCCGCTCCGCGACGCGCGCGTACAGGTCGTCGGGGACGAGGCCGCGCACGTCGCGCCACGTGTCGCGCATGCGCTCGGCGGCCTGCGCACCAGCGACGTGCGTGTCGTAGACGTGCTGCACGACGGTCGCGCCCGAGTGCAGCACGTGGGAGTAGGGGACGTGGTGGAAGAACAGCAGCAGCTCGTCGGGGCACGTCTCGAGCGACTCGTACACGTCGCGCCACGGCGCGGGGAACTGGTCGGTGAAGCCCGTGCCGGTCGCCCGTGTGCGGTCGACGCCGATCCCGTCGCGGTCGGCGAAGTGGTACGTGCCCCACGGCGTGTACTCGTAGCCGTCGACGTCGGGGCCGTAGTGGTGGCCCGGCCGGACCATGAAGCCGATGCCGAGCGGCGCGGTGTAGCTCTCGTAGACGTGCCACGACTCGTCCAGGAGCGCGTGCACCGTGCGCGCGACCGCGGGGTCGGCCTGCGGGAACGTGAGCGCGACCCACTCGTCGAGCAGGGCGGACGGGTCGAGCGTCGGGTCCCACGTCAGGCGCCCGTACGCGTAGAGGTTCGCCTGCGCGAGCGGGTGGCCGGTCCAGAACGGGTCGTCGCCGACGTTGGCGACAGCGACGAGCCCGCCCGGGAGTGCGTCGGTCCCGCGTACGACCTCGGCGACCGTCTGGGCGTCGGGATCGGTGGCGGCGGTGTCCCAGAGCTCGACGGGACCCCACGGCCGGAAGTCGAGCGCCTCGCGCCACAGGGGAGCGAGGTAGCACGCGTGCTGCTGCTGGCCGGTGTACTCCTGCGTGACCTGCAGCTCCATCGCGAGTCGGGTGCGCGGCATCGCGGTCAGCAGGGGCGACAGCGGCTCGCGTACCTGGAAGTCGATGGGACCGAGCTTGACCTGCAGCACCACGTTGTCGTCGAACCGCCCGTCGAGAGGCGTGAAGTGGTCGTACGCTGCGCGCGCCCGGTCGGTGCCGCGGTCGCGCCAGTCCTGGCGGTGGTCGTACACGAACGCGCGCCAGAACACCGTCCCGCCGTAGGGCGCGAGCGCGCGGGCGAGCAGGTTCGCGCCGTCCGCGTGCGAGCGCCCGTACGCGAACGGTCCGGGCCGGCCTTCGGAGTCCGCCTTGACGACGACGCCGCCGAAGTCGGGGATCGTCGCGTACACGTCCGCGAACGTGCGCTCCCACCAGGCGCGCACGTCGTCGTCCAGGGGGTCCGACGTACGCAGCGCGCCCGAGGTGATCGGCGCGGCGAAGTCGACCGCGAGGTAGGTGCTGATGCCCGCCGCACGGAAGATCGCCGCGAGCCGCGCGACCTGCTCGATCCCCGAGGTCAGCAGCGCGGACTCGCGCGCGTGCACGTTGACGTTGTTGAGGCACACCGCGTTGATGCCGGTGTGCGCGAGCAGGCGCGCGTAGTGCTCGACGCGCGTGAGGTCGTCGCGCACGCGCCCGTCGGCGAACCACAGCGACGCGCCCGCGTACCCGCGCTCGACGGGGCCCATCGGGCTGTCCGCGGCGAGGTTGTCCCAGTGGTCGAGCATGCGCACGGCCTGCGAGGGGACGTGCGCGACGAGGTCGCCGGCGGTCGCCCCGGACGCGTCCCCACCCGTGCGGACCAGGTGGTGCCAGCCGGCCAGCAGGCCGCGCGGCTGCGCGGCGACGACGACGAGCGCGCCCTCGTCGTCCGCGACGACGAACCCCTGCGCCCCCAGCAGCCCCGCCAGGCCCGGGCGCTCGGCGAGCGCGAGCGCGTGCTCGGCCGCCGCGCGCAGACCCGGCACCGCGAGCGCGTCGGAGGCGAGCGCGAGGGTGGCCCGCGCGGGCGTCGTCGTCGTGCCCGCCGTCTGCGCGGCGTGGTCGACCTCCGCGCGCACCGTGGTCACCACCGGGTCGTCACCGGACGCGAGCAGCCGGACGCCGCGCGCACCGAGCGGTCGCAGCGCCTCGTCCGGGAGCCACGCAGGGTGCCACGCTGCGGTGCCCGTCGTGCCGCTCGTCGTCGTGCTGCTCGTCGCGCCAGCCGGGCTCCGGTGCGGCGGGCTCACCCTCATGCGTCGCGGTCCTCTCACTTGTCGGCGTCCGCGCCGAACAGCGCGTCAGCGGAGACGCTCCGCGACGGTAGGTTGCCGCACTGCGCGGTCAGATGGAACCTGCTGACCGGAGTGCGGCCTGACGGCGCACGCGTACGACGCGGGGCGTCGTCACGGCTGGTCGGTGGCTCCGCCCTGGTGGAACTCGCCGACGACGGTCTCGCCGTCGGACTCGTACACCGGGATGACGCGCACCTCGTCGCCGTGCTCGGCCATCCAGGCGGCGGCGTCCTCGGGGCTGGTCGGCGTGTACCCGGCGAGCTCGCTCGCGTACACGTAGCCGCTGCGTCCGTTGGTCGCCTCGACCGCGACGAGGTCCGGCTCGCCGGCGTCCGAGCCCAGGACCCCGTACGTGTCGCCGTTCGCGTTGACGCCGAGCGCGGTCGCCGCACGGTGGCTGTAGGTGAACACGCCCTCCCAACGCAGGGTGCTCGACGCGTCGATCGTCGTCGCCCCTGAACCGTCCACCGGGAGCGTGTAGCCGGTCACGTCCCCGTCGTCGCACGTCGCACTGGCGCCGTTCGCGAACACGAGGTGGCCCGGCGTCAGGCACGTGATCTCGACCTCGAGGTGAGTCGCGCCGGCAGGCGGGGCGCCGAGGTCGACGACCCGGGAACCGGTCGCGCGCACGACGACGGCGTCGGCGAGCTCGTCGACCCGGTCGCTGCCGGGAAGCAGGCCGAGGCCGGCGGCCGCGGCGGTCGCGCCGCCGAGAGCGACGGTGAACCCGGCGCCGCCCGCGAACCAGCGCAACGCGCGGCGGCGCGTCGGGGTCTGTGCGCGAGTGTGGGCGGACTCGTTGACGTGCTCGACGAGCGCCGAGCGCAGCGCGGCGGTGTAGGCGTCGCGGGTGTCGGGCGTGACGGTCATGGGGTGACCTCCTCGAGGGTCGGCTGGGGGAGGGCCGCGCGCAGACGGGCGCGAGCCCGGTGGAGACGGGACTTGGCGGCGGGCACGCTCACCCCGACCGCCTCGGCGGCGTCGGTCAGCGAGAGGCCGTCGAGCACGACCAGCGCGACGAGGCGGCGGTCGGTCGCCGACAGCGTGCGCAGTCCGGCGACGAGGCGCGGGTCGGCCTGGCGGTCGAGCACGCCGTCGGCGACGTCGGGTGCGTCGTCGGGGCGCGGCAGCCGCGAGAGGAACGCCTCGTAGCGGCGTGTGCTGCGCGCCGCGTTGCGCGCGAGGTTCGTCGTCGTGACGAGCAGCCACGGCAGCACCGAGCCGCGCACCAGACGCACGCTCGTGCGACGCCGCCACAGCTCGAGGAACGCGCTCGCGGCGACGTCGTCGACGTCGGCCGCGGCGACCACGAGCCGTGCCGCGTGCCGTCGGACGCGGGCGTGGTGACGGTCGAAGATCAGCCCGAACGCTGCTCCGTCGCCCTCGCACGCGGCGCCCCACGCGCTCGTGTCGTCGATCGGTTCGTCGCTCACACCCTGAAGTGTCCGCACGTGGCCGTCCGGTTGCGGCGCACCACGCGGTGCCCGGGCGGGCGGCGGTCGGTCAGGTGGTGCGCGTGCGGGCGCGGGCCGACGAGTCGGCCCAGCCGCGCGAGATCGCGGTGACCTGGTCGACGTCGAGCGGGCGGGACAGGGGGTCGCCGCCGGGGGCCGCGCGCAGCCCGTCGAGCAGCACGGTGACGTAGCGACGGTAGGCCTGCGGGGCGACGTCGGCGGAGTGCTTGGCGAGCTCGGTGACCATCCACAGGATCATCGGCACGTCGTGGCTGTCGGCGCCCTCGCGCAGGTCACCCTCGTCGCGCGCGCGGCGGAACAGGGCGTCGGCCACCTCGCCGACGCCGGCCGCCACGTCGGGCAGGAGCTCGTCGTAGCCGCCCAGGGCGGCGTCCCGCACGCCCATGTTGTCGACCAGCAGGTCGGTCATGTGGGTCACGAGGAGCACCAGCCCGTCCCAGGCGCGCGGCGCGGCGGCGGCCTCGTCGGCCGCGGCGAGCACGTCTCGCAGCGGTTCCTCGAGTGCGGCCTCGAGCAGCTCGGTGCGGTCGGTGAATCGGCGGTACACGGTGCCGACGCCGACGCCCGCCCGGTGTGCCACCTCGTTGAAGCCGACACCGAGGCCGTGCTCGGCGTAGAGCTCGCGGGCGGCGGCGACGATGCGCGCGCGGTTGCGCTCCGCGTCACGGCGCAGCGGCGCGCGCGGCGGGGTGCCGCGCTCGTCACGCGGCGTGAGGTCCTCGGTCATCCGGACAGGGTAGCCCCGAAGCGGATACCTGAGATCAAGTTCACACACGCCCGGCGAGACAAGCGGATGACCCTCATCAACTCTCTGCCTACGATGCCTGCAGAACCCGGGCGCGACGACCCGGCCGAACGTGACGACCCGGCGCGGCCGGCGGGAGGACACCCCCTCATGGCGGAGATGCTCTATCGGCTCGGCAAGTTCGCGGCCCGGCGCGCGTGGCTGGTCGTCGGCGCCTGGATCGCGGCGCTCGGGCTCGCGGTCGGAGCGTTCCTGGCCTTCGGCGGCACCCTCACCGAGGCGATCACGATCCCCGGGACGGCCACCGCTGAGGTGACCGACCGCCTCGCGAAGGAGCTCCCCGCCGCGAGCGGCGCCAACGGGCGCGTGGTGTTCGTGAGCGAGGACGGCTCGGCGCTCACCGCTGAGCAGCAGGCGGGCATCAGCGCCGCGCTCGCGGCCGCGGCCGACGTGGACGGGGTCGTGCAGGTCGTCGACCCGTTCGCCACCGAGGCGCAGCGTGCCGAGCAGGCCGCGCAGGTCGACGCAGGCGAGCAGCAGGTCACCGAAGGTCGCGCCCAGCTCGACGCGGGTCAGCAGCAGCTCGACGACGGCCAGGCCCAGCTCGACGCCGGACGCGCGCAGCTCGAGGCGGCCCAGGCCGAGCTCGACGCGACCGTCGCGCAGGTCGGCGAGAGCGCCCAGACCCAGGCCGGTCAGGCGCAGCTCGACGCGCAGAAGGCCGAGCTCGACGCGCAGCAGGCCAGTCTCGACGCCCAGCAGGCGACGATCGACCAGGGCCGCGCCGAGCTCGAGGCGCAGGCGCCCCAGCTCGCCGACGCCCGCGCGCTGCTCGAGATGGCCGCCGAGATCCGCATGGTCTCGACCGACGGCTCCGCCGCAGTGGGCACGGTCGTGTTCGAGCTCCCGCAGCACGAGATCCCCGACGCCACCAAGCAGGCCGTCGAGGCCGCGATCAGCGACGCCGTCCCCGCGGGCGTCACGGTCGACTACTCCGCCGAGATCGCGCAGGAGGCGATCTCGCTCGGCGGCGCGGCCGAGGCGATCGGTGTGCTTGTGGCCGGCATCGTCCTGGTCGTCATGCTCGGCACGTTCGTCGCCGCCGGCCTGCCGCTGCTCAACGCGCTCGTCGGCGTGGGCGTTGCCGCCGCGGGCGCGATGGCGTTCTCCGGCGCCGTCGAGATGACCTCGGTGACCCCGGTCCTCGGCGCGATGCTCGGCCTGGCGGTCGGCATCGACTACACGCTCTTCATCCTCAACCGGCATCGACGCCAGCTCCGCGCGGGCATGGACGTCCACGAGTCGATCGGCCTGGCGAACGGCACGTCCGGCAACGCCGTGGTCTTCGCGGGAGCCACGGTGCTGATCGCGCTGCTCGGCCTCAACCTCACCGGCATCGACTTCCTGGGCCTCATGGGCACGGTCGCGGCCGCGAGCATCCTGGTCGCGGTGATCGTCGCGATCACGCTCACGCCGGCGATGCTCGGCCTGCTGGGCCGCCGCATCCTGCCGAAGAAGCACCGCGACGAGACCACGGCGCCGGTCGCGCACGAGCCCGCCAAGCCGATGGGCAACGGGCGCGCGTGGCTGTCGATCGTGGCTGGCGTCGGCGTGCTCGTCGTCATCGCGCTGCCCGCGCTCTCGATGCGTCTCGGCCTGCCGACCGGTGCCTCCGAGCCCGTCGACTCCACGCAGTACCGCGCCTACACGGCGGTGTCGAAGGCGTTCGGCGCGGGCGTCAACGGCCCGCTCGTCGTCGTGGCCGACGTGCCCGAGGCCGTGAGCGAGGACGAGCTCGTGTCCGTCCAGGCGCGCATCGGTGGCCAGCTCATGGAGCAGGACGACGTGGTCGCCGTGGCGCCCGTGGGCACGAACGACGAGCGCGACATGCTCGTCTTCCAGGTGATCCCCGCGAACGGCCCGGACAGCGAGACGACGACCGACCTCGTCCACGCGCTGCGCGCGCTGCCCGTCGACGGCGGCGAGGGCACGTTCGCGGTCGCCGGCAACGCGAGCGCCGACATCGACATCTCCGAGAAGCTCGCCGACGCGCTGCCGATCTACCTCGCGGTCGTCATCGGGCTGTCGATCTTCATCCTCATCGCGGTGTTCCGCTCGTTCCTCGTCCCGATCGTCGCGACCGGTGGCTTCGTGCTGTCGCTCTTCGCGGCGATGGGTGGCGTGACCGCCGTCTACCAGTGGGGTTGGCTCTCGGACGTGTTCGGCGTCTCGAACCCCGGCCCGGTCCTCAGCTTCCTGCCAACGCTGCTCGTCGGGATCCTGTTCGGCCTCGCGATGGACTACCAGCTGTTCCTGACGTCGGGCATGCGTGAGGCGTACGCGCACGGCGCTCCCGCGCGCAGCGCCGTCATGGAGGGCCTGCACGCCGGCCGGGCCGTCGTCACCGCAGCCGGGATCATCATGATCTCCGTGTTCGGCGGGTTCATGTTCTCCCACCTCGCCGTCATCCGGCCGCTCGGCTTCGCGCTCGCGTTCGGCGTGCTGCTCGACGCGTTCGTCGTGCGCATGCTGATCATGCCCGCGGTCCTGCACCTCGCCGGCGACAAGGCCTGGTGGCTGCCGAGCTGGATCGACCGCGTCATGCCGGACGTCGACGTCGAGGGCGCCAAGCTCGAGCGCCGCCACCCGGGCGTCCCCGGCGGCACCGCCGCGCCGCAGCCCGCGCAGGTCGACTGACCGAGGCCCCCGCGCTCCAGGACTCACGGTCGGGGCAGCGCGGGGTCCCAGCGGTGGTACCCGCCACGCAGCGTCACCGCTTGCTCGTCGTCGCGTGGCCCAGGGGCGTGGTCCGGTCGCACGACGTCCGACCACAGGACGAGGAAGGTGCCGCGGTGGCGGTGGCGTAGCCAGCGGGCGAGCAGGGCGGGGGAGTTCTCGTCGGTGCGTTCGTAGCCGAGGAACGAGGTTCCGGTGCGGGGGCTGACGAGCAGGCCGTGCAGGCGGGGTGCGGCCAGGACACCGTCGAGGGGTCCGTCGAGCACGAGTCGCACGTCGACGACGTAGCCCAGGGCGCGGCCGTCGCTGTCGCGCACGGGTGCGTCGAGCAGGTCACTCAGGAGCATGGCGGCCTCCGGGGATGCGGCCGATGACGTGGTCGCGCAGCCACCGCTCGACCCACAGGACGTCGAGCCCGTCGCCGCGGATGCCGAGCCGCACGACGGTGCCGACGTCGGCGACGTGCCGCCAGGCGACGCGGTGCCACCGGTCGCGGGGCGGGCGTCCGCCGAAGATCCGCGTGGCGAGCACGGGTCCGCTGAGGAGGTGGACGACCGTCGTGACGCCGTCGGCGTCGGTCTCGAGCTCGAGGTCGTCGATCGTCATGACCGGGGTGCCGTCCACGTCGTCGAGCTGGCGGTCAAGCAGGTGCAGGCGCGCGTCGAGCACGAGCCCGGCCGGCCGCGGCGGGTGGGGCAGCTGCGCGTCGGGCGGGAACGGGCGCTCGTGGCGCCGCAGCCGTGGGCTCATCCGCCTGCTCCTGTCGCGATCATCAGGGGGATCGCCGCCAGGGACGCGACGACGATGATGACGAGGTAGACCAGTCCGAGCGCGTTCGTCGTGCGGCCGTTGACGTGCTCGCCCATGTACTCGCGGTCGTTCGCGACGACGAGGATCGGCAGGTACGTCAGGGGCAGCGCGATCGCGGAGAACACGACGGAGTACTCGGTCACGGCGATCGGGTCGACGTTCGTCAGCAGCACGAGCGTGCCGACGACGACCGCGACCAGCATCGCCGTGTGGAAGCGGGTCGCCTCCGCGGGCCGGCGATACTTGCCCCACGACCAGCCGAGGAACTGCGCGAGCGTGTAGCCGGTCGACAACGCCGTCTCGAGGGCGGCGCCGAACGTCGCCGCGACGATCCCGAGGATCGCCAGGGCGAGCAGCAGCTTCCCGCCGGCCATCGCGACGGGCAGCGTGATCTGCGACAGCGACGTGACGTCCACCTCGCGCGGCAGGAACACCACCGCCGCGCACCCCGCGATCGCGACGGACAGCAACCCGCCGAGCGGGAAGCCGACGAGCACGTTGAGCCGCGACTGCGACACGTCCTTCGCCGTCCACTTCTCCTCGCGGGCACCCGAGGAGAAGAAGAACACCTCGTACGGCGTCATCGCGGCGCCGAACAGCGCGACGGCGTAGTACCAGTACGTCGGCACGCCCTCGCCCTGGGGCACGGTCGGACGCACGGCCTGGTCGACGAGCTCGCCCCAGTCGGGACCGAGCTGGAACAGCGCCACGGCGAACACGACGAGGGTCAGGCCGAGCAGTCCGGTCACGTTCTCGAGCACGGAGAACTTGACCCGCCACAGCACGAGCCAGACCGCGAGCCCCGCGAACGGGATCCACAGCCGCCGTTCCACGCTGCTGGCCAGCTCGAGCGCGAGCGCGATGCCCCCGATCTCGGCGGTGAGCGTGAGCACGGTGACGAAGAACGAGGCGACGAGGTTCGCGCCGCCGATGCGCGGTCCCAGGCGCTCGCGGATGATCTCGAACGTCGCCCGGCCGCTCACGGCGGCCACCCGCCCTGACATCTGCGCGAACAGGCAGATCCCGACGACACCCACGAGGACGACCCACACGAGCGACATGCCAAACCGGGCACCGACGACGGCGTTGGTCACCAGGTCGCCGATGTCGACGAACCCGCCGATCGCGGTGAGCACGCCCAGCGCGACCGCGAAGATCTTCTTCATCGGCGGCCACGCGGTCCGGTTCGAAGCGCTCTCATCCGCCCAGCTCCTGCGTCGCGGCGTCGATCGCCTCGCCCGCCGCGTCGAGGGCGGCGGCGACCTGCGGGCCGGTGCTGGGCGAGACGCCGTTCACCCAGGAGCGCGCGTCCGCGACGGCCGAGACCGCGTCCGCGACGGCCGCCAGTGCCTGCTCCCGGGCCGCGTGCTGCGCGAGCTCGGGGACGTCGCGGGCGAGGGCGTCCTGCGCGCCGCCCACGTCGGCGAGCGCGTCGCGCAGCGTGACGTCCGCGACGGGCGTGACCGTCCGGTCGTCCTCGACGAGCCCGACGACGAGCGAGGCGACCTCGACGCCCGACGCGGCCTCGTCGAGCGCGGCCGCGAGGTTCTCCGCGGCGCGGTGGTCGGCCGACGACGGCCCGTACGCGCACCCGCCGAGCACCACCACGCACGAGGCGACGCCGACGACCCGGCGGGCGCGCGGGCGGTGCGAGGGCATGACGGCATCGTGGGCCGCGAACCCTCGCACCGCACGCCGAGCGGCGATCCCGGCGGGCGGGCCCGGTCAGAAGACGGGCTTGCCCCCGGTGACGCCCAGGACGGTGCCCGAGACGTACGAGCCCGTAACCGACGAGGCCAGGAAGACGAACGCGGCTGCCACCTCGGCGGGTTCGCCCGCCCGGCCCAGCGGCGTGTCCTGGCCGAACGTCTCGACCTTCTCCGGCGGCTGGGTCGCGGGCTGCAGCGGCGTCCAGATCGGCCCGGGCGCGACCGCGTTCACCCGGATGCCGCGCGGCCCGAGCTCAGCCGCGAGGTTGACGGTCATGTTGTTGATCGCGGCCTTCGTCGACGCGTAGTCGACCAGCGACTGCGACGGCTGATACGCCTGGATCGACGAGCAGTTGACGATCGCGGAGCCCTCGCCGAGGTGCGGCAGCGCTTCCTGGGTGACCCACACCAGCGCGTACAGGTTCGTCTTCATGACGCGGTCCAGGTCGTCGGTGGTGACGTCCGTGAACGCGTCGCGACGAGCCATCTGGTATCCCGCGTTGTTGACCACCAGGTCCAGGCCGCCCAGGCCGTCCACGGCGCGTCGGACGACGTCGCGCGCCGTCTGCTCGTCGCGGAGGTCGCCCGGCACGAGCACGCACGAGCGCCCGGCCTCGCGCACCCAGCGCGCGGTCTCGTCGGCGTCCTCCTGCTCCTCGGCGAGGTAGCCGATCGCGACGTCCGCGCCCTCCCGGGCGAAGGCGATCGCGACGGCCCGGCCGATCCCCGAGTCGCCCCCGGTGATCAAGGCTCGTCGGCCGAGGAGCAGGCCGTGCCCCTCGTAGCTCTGCTCGCCGTGGTCCGGCTGGGGTGTCATCGGGGCGGTCAGGCCAGGGGGGTCCTGCTGCTGGGCAGGGCGTGCGGCGTCGTTCATCGTCGTCTCCTCGGTCGTCACAGGTGCGGAGATGGCGAGACCCGCGCGGCACGGGTGCGGACATGGCGAGACCCGCGCGCGGCGGTCAGGCTCGCCCGCACAGGGCGTCCCTGACCGGCTTCGGCGAGCTCTCGCATGCCGCCGCCGCTCGCGGGTCTCCGGTATGCCGCGACTCAGACGCGGCTCGCCCCGATCCCTCGTGTCAGCGGAAGGCGTCCTTGACGTCGTCGCCAGCCTGCTTGAGCTTGGCGGCGGCCTGGTCGCCCTTGCCCTCGGCCTCGAGGTCACGGTCGCCGGTGACCTTGCCGGCAGCCTCCTCGACCTTGCCCTTGACCTCTTCGCCCTTGTGCTCGAGCTTGTCGTCGATCCCCATCGCATCCACCCTTCGTCGTCCATGCCGAACCGCACGTGCCGCGGCGGCGTGGGAGCGCCGACGGTCCATGACGCGCCGGCCTCTCGACCATAAGCACGTCCCGCGGCGGTCGCACCTCGAGCGCAGAGGTCATCCACCCGCGGCGGGCCGAGGGGGCGTTGACCTCGGGAGCTGCCCGCGCGGCCCTATCCTGCTCGTGGTGACACGCACCGGCGAGAGGGTGAGCAGGTGACGGAGCAGCTCGACCCCGACCGCGCCGAGCACTCCGTCGAGGCGGAGGCGGCTCTCGCGGCGCTGTCCGCACGCTACGAGACCGATCGGCTGCGGTGGCAGCTGGCCGTCAGCGCGGGTGGGGTCGGCAGCTTCGACTGGGACCTGCGCACCGGCAGGCTCGACTGGGACGACCAGCTGCTCGAGGTGTTCGGCGTGACCCGCGAGCAGTTCGGCGGGACGATCGAGGCGTTCGACGCCCTCGTGCACCCCGACGACCGCGCACGGGTCCAGGCGGCGCTCGACGCGGCGATCGAGTCGGTCGCGATGTACGTCGCCGAGTACCGCGTGTTGCGCGGTGACGGGACGCTGCGGTGGGTCAAGGCGCGCGGACAGGCGCTCGCCGGGCCGGATGGTCGGACGGTCCGCCTCCTCGGGGCGGCGTACGACACGACCGGCGAGCGAGACGCCGAGGCGCGCGTCGACCGCGTGCTGGAGACCATGCCGGGGGCGTTCTTCCTGCTCGACGACGAGTGGCGGTTCGCCTACGTGAACACCGCGGCGCAGAAGATGCTCGGCGTCCCGCGTGACGACGTGCTCGGCGGTGTGCTGTGGGAGCTGTTCCCCGCCCTGTCCGGCTCGGTGTTCGACGAGCAGTACCGGGCTGCCGCCGCCGACGGTGAGCCGCGCGCGTTCGAGGCGTACTACCCAGCCCCGCTGGACAGGTGGTTCGAGGTCCGGGCGTGGCCTGGTCCCGACGGCCTGTCCGTCTACTTCGACGACGTGTCGGCCCGGCATGCCGCACAGGACGAGGCGCGCGCGGCCCGGGAGCTCGCGGAGGCTTCGTCGCGCCGGTTGTCCTTGCTGGCCGACGTGGGCAACGACCTGAGCTCCACGCTGGAGACCGAGGAGGCGGTGCGCAGGCTCGCACGTCACCTCGTCCCGACGTTCGGCACGTGGTGCCTCGTGACGATGTCCGAGGACCACCGGCAGCTGCGCGACATCGCAGCGTGGCACCAGGACCCCGAGCGCCGCGAGACCGTCACGTCGTACGCCTCGCTGCGGATCGACGCGCTGGCTCCCGAGTCCTACCTGTTCCGCGCGCTGCGCACCGGCGAGCCGGTGACGGTCGAGGACGCCACGTCCGCGATCAGCCAGGTGCTGACCGGTGCCGCGCGGGACGTGCTGCGCGAGCTCGCCCCGCGCACCGCGTACGCGGTCCCGATGCGTGCGCGCGGGCGCACCGTCGGCGCGATCACTCTCTTCCTCGACGAGGACAGCCCGGACCTGGCGCCGGACGACCTCACGCTCCTGGTCCAGCTCGCCGACCGCGCGGGCATGGCGCTCGACAACGCCCGGCTCTACCAGGGGCAGCGCGCGATCGCGGCGGGGTTGCAGCGCTCCCTGCTCGCCGCGCCGGCCGAGCCCGACGACCTGCACGTCGTCGCGCGCTACGTGGCGGCGGCTGAGGCGGCGCAGGTGGGCGGGGACTGGTACGACGCCTTCGTCCAGCCGTCCGGGGACACCGTGGTCGCGATCGGCGACGTGATGGGCCACGACACCCCCGCCGCCGCTGCCATGAGCCAGGTCCGGACCCTGCTGCGAGGCATCGCGCACACGTCGGGCGGCACGCCCGCGGAGGTGCTGCGCGCGCTCGACTCGGCGACCAAGGCGCTGCACATCGACGCGATGGCCACCGCCGTGCTGATGCGCCTCGAGCAGTCCGACGAGCAGCGGCGGCGGGGAACGACCACGCTGCGCTGGACGAACGCCGGGCACCCACCCGCGGTGCTCGTCGCGGCGGACGATGCCGTCTCGCTTCTCGAGTCGCGGCCCTACGAGCTCGTGCTCGGTCTGGACCCCGCGACCCCACGGACCGACCACGTCATCGAGGTGGCGCGCGGCTCGACGGTCGTCCTCTACACCGACGGCCTGATCGAGCGGCGTGGCGAAGGCCTGCTCGCGGGGATCGACCGTCTCCTGTCGACCGTGCGCGAGGTGCTGCCGCGCGCGAGAGCGGCTGCGCGCGGTGACTCGCTGCTCGACCTGGACCTCCTGGTCGACCTGCTGCTCGAACGCCTCACCCCGGGCGGCGAGCCCGACGACGACGTCGCGCTGCTCGCGGTCCACCTGGCGCCGCAGGCCTGACGTCCGGACGCGACTGCCGGTCCGAGGCCGAGGCGACCTGACGTCGTGACGAGGTCAGCGCCCGGGCACAGGCGCTGCCGCGACGTCGGGGAGCCCGAGGAGCCGGCGCCCGGCGGACCGGATCGCGGCCTCGAGGGCGTCGTCGTCGAGCGCGGCCACGGCCGGGTCGACGGCCGGGCCGACGAGCCCGGACAGGAAGATCGCCGCGCGGACCAGCGCGCCGGCGTCGGCCTGCGGTCCTGTGAGCGTGTCGCGCAGCCGGTCGAACAGCGCGGCCTGCGCCGCGGACCGGCGGCCCAGCTGCGCTGCGGCGACGTCGCGCAGCACCACGGAGTACAGCGTGCGGTGCTGCACCGCCTGGTGGGCCAGGCCGTCGACGAGCAGCGCCGCGCGCTGCGGCTGCGGGTAGCGCTCGACGTCGTAAAGCAGGTCGGCGAACCCGGCGAACGCCGGGGCGAGGACGGCGTGCACCACCGCTTCCTTGGTGCGGAAGTGGTAGTACACGGCCGCCTTCGTCACCCCGAGGTCGTCGGCGATCATCTGCAACGAGGTGCCAGCCACCCCGTGCCGGGCGAACAGCTCCAGTGCGCGGGCGACGAGCCGCTCCGGCGCGGCGTCCCCGCGCGGCACGTCAGGCCGTCCGCGGGTGCTGCACGCACCACTGCAGGGACTCGCGGATGGCGGCCGGGACGTCGTCGGGCTCGATGCCCAGTACGGCGCTGAGGGCCGGGTCGCTCACCGCGTCGCGGTCCTGGAACCGCGCCGAGTCCGGCAGGTGGATCCCGTGCTCGACGCCCGCGGAGGCAGTCTGCTCCTGCGCCGCCTCGTAGGCGGGCAGCACGGCCTCGAGTGGCACGACGACGACGTCCTTCGGGTCGCGGCCGAGCGCCTCGCAGCACATCTGGTGGAACTCGAGGTAGGTCAGGCCGTAGGCGTTGATGGGGTAGCGGCCGCCGTGCTCGCCGTGCTCCATCGCGCCGACCGCCGCCTGGGCGACCTGGCGGACCGTGACCGAGGACGTCGACCCGCCGAGCACCGCGATCGGGCCCTGCTGCGCGGCGTCCATGTCGAGGAACATCTGCCACAGCGGACGTTGACCGGGGACGAGCCCGAAGATGTAGGGCAGACGCAGGCTCATGACGTCCATCGCGCCGTCGCCCTCGAGGTAGGCGACCTCCTCCTGGGCGAGGCGCGTGCGCGGGTAGCCGTTGCGGCCGCGGTAGTCCAGGTCCGGCCACTGCTCGGCCCACTGCGCGGTGTACGACCCGTACAGGACGAACTTCGCGACGCCCGCCTGGCGGGCCAGGCGCGCGACGCGCTGCGTCGGGACGACGTTCGCCTCGTAGAAGAACCGGGCTGCGGGGGCCGGGGGGATGACGCGCTCGTCGGAGCCGAGCGCGTAGAACACCGCGTGCTTGCCGCGCAGCAGGTCGAGCACCTCGTCGTCGGACAGGTCTGCGACGTCGGCCCAGTGCGCGTCGACCTGCTCGGGCAGGAACGAGTCGCCGTCGAGCGGCAGCGAGAGCGTCGAGACCGCGTGGCCCCGCGCGAGCAGCTCGAGCGTCGTGTGGTAACCCAGCAGGCCGGTGCCGCCCAGGACAAGCGTGTCGTTCATGATCGCCTCATCGTGTCGTCGTCGCGTGTCAGTCACGCTAGGACCGCGGTTCGGGGCACCCCCGGGAGCAAAGTCCTAGCCGATCGGCTAGGAGACCCCTCTCTGCTGCGCCGTGACGTCGACACCACCATGGCGTGACATGACGCCATAGTGGTGTCACTATGGCGTCATGCAGATCACGCATCACGTCGAAGAGCTCCAGAGGCAGCTCGTGGCCGCGGGCGCGGCGGGGGACGCCGCCGCACAGGGGCAGGCCGAGCGACTCGTCACCGCGCTCGAGCCCGCCGCGCGCCTCGCGATCCTGGAGGCGCTGTCCGAGGCGGCGGGGGAGATCACCCGGGAGCTCGCGCCGGGCTCGGTCGACGTGCGCCTGCGCGGCCGCGAGGTCCAGTTCGCGGTCACCAGGCCCGCGTCCGACGAGGGCCCGGGCGGTGTCCCGTCCACGACGCCCACCCCGCCCGACGAGCCCGACGACGGCTCCACGTCCCGCACCACGCTGCGCCTGTCGGAGACGCTCAAGGCGCGCGCCGAGGCGGCGGCCGCCGCCGAGGGGATCTCGCTCAACACCTGGCTCGTGCGCGCGGTCAGTCTCGCGCTCGAACCCCGCCCGGCCGTGCGCGAGTCGCGCGGCACGTCGTTCACGGGGTGGGTCCGTTGAGGTCGTTCCCGGTGGACGGCCCTGCTGAGGTGCGCGTCGAGATCCAGATGGGGCGCATCGACGTCGTCGCGAGCGACCGGTCGGACGTGACCGTCTCGGTCTCGCCGTCGAACCCGCGACGGTCGGGCGACCGTGCGGCGGCCGAGGGCGTCAAGGTGAGCCGGGTGGGGGACCGCGTGGTGGTGACCGGGCCGTTCCGGCTCGCCATCTTCGGTCCCGGTGACTCGGTCGACGTCGTCGTCGAGGTGCCGGAGGGATCGGCCGTCGAGACCGCGAACAAGTACGGGGCGACCCACTTGTCGGGGCGGCTCGGCGCGGTGCGCGCTGACGTCGCGTACGGCGAGCTCGCGGTCGACTCAGCCGAGCGCCTGGCCGTGGTGGGCGGGCACGGCGAGGTGCGCGTGACGCACGTCGCCGGCGACGCCGAGGTGTCGTTCAAGTCCGGCTCCGCGCACATCGGCCGGGTCGACGGGTCGCTGCGCGTGACCGGGTCGGACGGCCCGGTCGTCGTCGACGCGGTCGGGGGTCTCGCCGAGCTCGCCTCGTCGAGCGGGTCGATCGAGCTGCGCACGGTCGGAGCCGGAGCGACGATCCGCTCCGCCTACGGCGCGGTGCGGGTGCGGGAGGCCGCGCGCGGCGTCGTGCAGGTCGACGGCTCCTACGGCGACGTCTCGATCGGCGTCCGGCGCGGCACGGCCGTCTGGCTCGACGCGTCGTCGCGGCACGGCGTCGTCCGCACCGCACTGGCCAACGACTCGGGCCCGGCGCCCGACGAGGAGGCCCTCGAGGTGCGCGTGCGCACCGGCTACGGCTCCATCACCGTCGACCGCTGCGACCCGCAGACCGCATGAGGCGACCACCAGACCACACGAGAGGACCTCCACCATGACCCCGGCCATCCAGATCCAAGGCGTGCGCAAGTCGTTCGGCGACACCGTCGTGCTCGACGGCATCGACCTCGACGTCGCCGCGGGCACCGTCCTCGCGCTGCTCGGCCCGAACGGCGCCGGCAAGACGACGACCGTCCACATCCTGTCCACGCTCCTGCGGCCCGACGCCGGCACCGCTCGCGTCGCCGGTCACGACGTCGTGCGCGAGCCCGCCGCGGTGCGCGCCGCGATCGGCGTCACCGGCCAGTTCTCGGCGGTCGACGCGCTGCTCACGGGCGAGGAGAACCTGCGCCTCATGGCGGACCTGTGTCACCTCGGCAAGGTCGAGGGACGACGCCGCGTCGCCGAGCTCATCGAGCGATTCGACCTCGGCGAGGTCGCGCGCAAGCCGCTCGCGACCTACTCCGGCGGCATGCGCCGACGCCTCGACCTGGCGATGACCCTCGTCTGGCGCCCGCAGATCGTCTTCCTCGACGAACCCACGACCGGGCTCGACCCGCGCAGCCGCGCCGAGATGTGGCAGATCGTGCGCGAGCTCTCCGCCGCGGGCACGACGATCCTGCTCACCACCCAGTACCTCGACGAGGCCGACGAGCTCGCCGACCGGATCGCGGTGCTCGACCGTGGCGTGATCGTCGCGCAGGGCACACCGACCGAGCTCAAGCGGCTCGTGCCGGGCGGCCGGATCCGCCTCGAGTTCGACGACCAGGACAGTGTGCGCGCCGTGGCCGGCGCCCTCGGTCACGCACCGCGTGACGACGAGGGCCTCGCGCTCGAGATCCCCAGCGACGGCAGCCTCGCCTCGCTGCGCGCCGTCATGGACGAGCTCGACCGCAGCGGCGTCGAGGCGCGCTCGCTGTCCATCCACACCCCGGACCTGGACGACGTGTTCTTCGCGCTGACCGGTCACGACGCCACCGTCCCCGACGCCACCGTTCGCGGCGAGAACGCCGCCCGAGAGGAGGTCGCGTCATGAGCGCGATCGCACCAAGCCTGACCGACGCGACCACGATGCTGCGGCGCAACATCCGCCACGCCGTGCGCTACCCGATCATCACGTACCTGATCGCCCTGCCCGTCGTCTTCCTGCTGCTGTTCGTGTACGTCTTCGGCGGCACGATGGGCGCCGGGCTACCCGCCGGCGACACCGCGTCCTACCTGCAGTACGTCGTGCCGGGCGTCCTGCTCCTGACGGTCGCCGGCGGCGCGACAGGCCCGGCCATCTCGGTGGCGCAGGACCTGAGCGAGGGCATCATCACGCGCTTCCGCACCATGAACATCTCCCGCTCGGCGGTGCTGATGGGTCACGTCCTCGGCAACACGATCCAGCTCATGATTGCGACCGTCGCGGTCCTGCTCGTCGCGCTGCTCATGGGCTTCCGTGCGCCGGCGAGCGTCTGGGGCTGGCTGGGCGCCGCGGGGCTGCTCACGCTCATCAGCTACGCGCTGTGCTGGCTGGGCGTCGCGTTCGGCGTCTACGCCCGCGGGGTCGAGAGTGCGAGCAACCTGCCGATGCCGATCATGATCCTGCCGCTGCTGAGCAGCGGGTTCGTGCCGACGGAGTCGATGCCCTCGTGGATGCAGTGGTTCGCCGAGCACCAGCCGTTCACGCCGTTCATCGAGACCCTGCGCTCGCTGCTGTTCGGCACGCCCGTCGGGTCGGACGCGTGGATCAGCCTCGCGTGGATCGTCGTGATCGGCGTGGGCGGCTGGCTCTGGGCCCGCCGCCTGTACGAGCGCAAGACGCTGCGCACCCCCTGACGCTGCGCGCGGGCGTCGGTGCGAGGACCGCGCTCAGTCGGCGTCGCGCGGGGATGCGGCCGGTCGGCCGGGAGGTCGGGGTGCACGGGCGTCGCGCGGCATGCGGTTCGCCTCGGTCAGCGCGCGCCGCAGCAGGAGGTCGACCTGAGCGTTGAGCGAGCGCAGGTCGTCGGCGGCCCAGCGGGCCAGCGCGTCGTGCACGGCGGGGTCGAGGCGCAGCAGCACGGACTTGCGCTGGCGTCGGGCGGGGGTGGCCCCGCCCGACGCGAGCGCGTCGGCGTCGTCCGTCACGCGTACAAGCTGCCCGTGTTGACGACGGGCGTCGCTCGGCTGTCGCCGCACAGCACGACGAGCAGGTTCGAGACCATGGCCGCGCGGCGCTCGTCGTCGAGCGAGACGACCCCGTCGCGCTCGAGGCGGGACAGCGCGTCCTCGACCATCGAGACCGCACCCTCGACGATCCGCTCGCGCGCGGCGATGATCGCGCCCGCCTGCTGCCGCTGCAGCATGGCCTGGGCGATCTCCGGGGCGTACGCGAGGTTGGAGATGCGCGCCTCGATGACCTCGACGCCCGCGATGACGACCCGCGCGGCGACCTCGGCGGCGATCTCGGCGGAGACGACCTCGGTCGCCCCGCGCAGCGACTGCTCGCCGTCCTCGGCGTGGTCGTACGGGTGCGCCATCGCGACGTGTCGCAGGGCGGACTCCGACTGCACGCGCACGAAGTCGGCGTAGTCCTCGACGGCGAACGTGGCCTTGGCGGTGTCCGCCACCTGCCAGACGACGATCGCGGCGATGTTGATCGGGTTGCCGTCGGCGTCGTTGACCTTGAGCTCGTTGGTCTCGAAGTTGCGCACGCGCACCGAGACGCGCCGCTTCGTCGTCAGCGGAACCGTGAGGACGAACCCGGTCCGCCGAACCGTGCCGAGGTAGCGCCCGAACAGCTGGACCACCTTGGTCTGCCCGGGGGAGACGATCGTCAGACCGGAGAACCCGAGTACCGCGAGCAGCAGGGAGAGCACCCCGACGAACCCGAGCGCGCCCGCTCCCGCGTCAGCGGCGGCGAAGAGCGGCATGGAGGCGACCACGAGGCCCAGGGACAGCAGCAGGACGAGAGCGGCGCCGCCCGAGCCGACCGTCCATGCCGACCGCTCCTCGACGCCGACGCGAGCACCCGCGTGGCCGACGGGCCTGCCTGCGGGGTCGCCGCCCTCGGAGCTCTGCGGGGGGACGGTGTCGGTCATGGGGCTCTCCTCGAGGTCGATCGCCGGGCCATCCGTGCGATATCAAAGTGATATCACATTGGGGCGCACGGGCCTGAACGGCCCAGGTGGCGTCACCCGACCGTGCCACGATGCGCCTCATGCCGACCTCGGACCCCGCGACCTGGGTGACCACGACCCACGAGTGGGCTGTGGCCGTGGACCACGCTCACCTGGAGGCGATCCGCTGCGACCCTCAGCGGTACGCACCCGGCGGGGCGCTGCACCTCGTGCTCGAGGTCATGGCCTACGCCGACGAGGAGGCCGCCGCGTGTGGACGGCGCGGCACGTGCGTCGTCACGCGGCACGCGGACGGGTCGGTCTCGGTCGTCGACGACGGGCGGGGGACGGACACCCGGCAGCAGCGCGACGGCGCGCCGATCAGGAAGCCCGTCATGGCGACGCGCGACGTGCGCTTCTTCGACGGCGCCCACGACGTGCTGCTGCCGGACGGCTACCCTCGGCGAGGCATCTCCGTCGTCGCCGCACTGAGCACATGGCTCATGCACACGAACCGTCGCACGAACGGGGCGTGGACCCAGCGCTACGAGCACGGCATCCCGACGAGCGGCCTGGTGCCGGTGGAGCCCACGGGGGAGACGGGCACGGCGGTGCGTTTCAGCGTCGATCCCCGGCTGTCCGTCGACGACCTCACGGGACGACTGCGAGCGCTGCCCGGGTTCGGGTGGCTGACCACGACCCTGGAGTCTCAGTAGCCGTCGTGCGTCTGTAGCCGGGGCAGTGTGTGATCTCAGGACATCCAGGACGGTGTCTCGCGTCATTTCGGACAGCGTGTCCCGAGTCATCGCGGACACGTCGAGGGTCACGATGGCCGGGCATGTCGAAGGCTCGTCTGGTCATCACCGCTGTCGTGCTCGAAGGTCGCCCGGTCGCGCAGGTCTCCCGCGACTACCGAGTCGCCCGCTCGTGTCTACAAGCTGCTCACGCGCTACCGAGTGCACGGGGAGGCAGCGTTCGAGCCTCGTTCGCGACCCCCGCACAGCTCCCCGCACGCCACGCCCGGCCCGGTCGTCGAGCTCATCGTCGAGCTCCGCAAGGACCTGACGGCCCGAGGCCCGGCCGCCGGCGCGGACACCATCGCCTGGCACCTGCACCACCACCACGACATGGTCGTCGCACGCGCCGCAGCGACCGCCTACCGGGCGAGATCCTGCGCGAGCTCACCCTCGACCCCACCCGCGACTACCAGCCACAACACCCACGAACCCGGAAATGACGAACGCCCGAACCCACGAAACGCAGGTTCGGGCGTTCTCGATGTCCTGAGACACCACACTTGTAGCGGGGGCAGGATTTGAACCTGCGACCTCTGGGTTATGAGCCCAGCGAGCTACCGAGCTGCTCCACCCCGCGTCGGCTCGCCAACCATACGTCAGCCGCGGCTGGTGTCCAAATCAACCGGATGTGACGCCCGCCGCACGGGCCGGCGCAGCGCGCCCTGGGCGACGACGACACCGACGACGACGAGCGCCCCGCCCACGGGCTCGTACCACTCGAGGTGCTCGCCGAGCACGGCCGTGCCGAGCGCGACGCCCACGACCGGCGTCAGGTACGTGACCGTCGAGGCGCGCTGCGCACCCCACGTGGCGACGACCTGCGTGTTCCACACGTACGCGATGCCGGTGCCCAGCACGCCGAGCAGGACGAGGCTCGTCACGACGGAGGTCGACAGCGTCACGGGCTCGCGCGCGACGAACGGCGCGAGCAGCAGCATGACGACCGCGGCGGACCCGACCTGGCCGGCGGCGACGGTCTCGGCCGGCAGATGCAGCGGGGTCACGAAGCGACGCAGATAGGTCATGCCGAGGCCGTAGCAGGCGGTCGCGCCGAGGCACGCGAGGACCGCGGGCAGGGGAGCGGACTCGGCCAGGTCGCCCAGGTAGGTCCACGGGCCGACGATCACGACGACCCCGACGATGCCGAGCGCGAGGCCGAGCCCCTGACGGCGGGTGAGGCGCTCGGCGGGCAGGAGCGCGGCTGAGGCCGCGGCGGTCATCAGCGGGGTCGTGGCGTTGAGGATCGACGACAGCCCCGAGGCCAGGTGCTGACCGGCCCACGCGAAGGCGAGGAACGGCAGCACGCACAGCAGCAGCCCGGTCACCGCGAGGTGGCCCCAGGCGCGGGGGTCGCGCGGCCAGCGGCGGCGGGTCACGGTCGCGACGGCGAACAGGGCGAGCCCGCCGAGCACGATCCGGCCGAGCGCGACCTGCGTGGGGGCCAGGCCTTCGAGCGCGACCTTGATGAGCAGGAAGCTCGAGCCCCAGATGAGGGCGAGCGCGACGTACTTCACGACGATGCGCCCGGCGGCCGGTGCGGGGCCGGGCGTGGGAGCCGACGCGGTCGTCGGACCGGCGGGCGGGACCGTGGTGGGGGACGGGGTCACGGCACGACGATCCTGGACCGCGCCCACATGAGGCAAGCGAATGTCGTTCATGTGCTCATAGACTCCGTTCATGCCGACGCTCGCACAGCTCCGGGTGCTCGCCGCGGTCGTCGACCTCGGCTCCTTCACTGACGCTGCAGCGGCGCTCGACGTGAGCCAGTCGGCCGTGTCACACGCCGTCGCCGCGCTCGAGAAGGAGGCCGGGGGTCGGCTGATCGAGCGTGGCACGCCCGCCACCGCGACACCGCTCGGGACCCGCCTGCTGCCGCACGCGCGCGCCGCCGTCGCGTCGGCCGACGCCTACCTCGCCGACGCGGCGACGGGTCGCCACCGCGGCACCGTCCGCCTCGCGGCGGTCCCGACCGTCTGCCAGGGCCTCATGCCCGCACTCCTGAAGCACTGGTCGGCGCGGCTGCCCGACGTGCACGTCCAGGTATTCGAGGGCGACGACGACGAGATGCCCCAGTGGCTCGAGGGCGGCATCGTCGACGCCGCCGTGCTCGTCGACCCCGACGTCGGCCATCCGGGCGGGGTGCTGGTGGGCCGGGACGACTTCCGCGCCGTCGTGCGCTCGGACCACCCGCTCGTCGCCGAGCCCGCGATCGACCTGGCCGAGCTGCAGGAGGACGGCCTGCTCGTCTCCGGAGGCGGGTGCGAGGCGCAGGTCCGCCGCCTGCACGCCGTCGCCGGCCTGCCGTACCGCGCCGACCAGCGCGTCCGCGAGCTCGCGACGATGGTGCGCATGGTGGCCGAGGGGATCGGCGTCTCGATCATGCCGAGCCTCGGGGGAGGGCTGCTCCCGCCCGGCGTGGTGATGCGCCCGCTGACGCCCAGCGCGACGCGCGACCTGGTGCTGACGGGTCCCGCGCGCCGTCCGTGGCACCCGCTCGTGCGCGCGCTGGTCGAGGCGACGGACCCGCTCGTCGTCCCAGGGCACCCGGCCGACGAGCGCGCCGGCACCCGGCACGACAAGCACGCGACCGCCCGGAGCTGAACCCGCGGGGGTCAGCTCGTGCGCTGCGCGAGCTGGAACCCGCCGGCGTCGTACACGATCCGGAACGTCGTCCCGGCGAAGCGGTCCTGGGCGTACTGCGCGGCGTCGTTCGGGGCCGGGTTCCACCCGCCGCCGTACTGGTCGATCAGCACGTAGTCGGGCACGGGGTTGTTCGCGTTCCCGACGTAGAACACGTCCGTGCGGTCGACCAGGTACGACATGAGCCCGATGTCGGTCTCCACCGTGGCGTCGTCGGGGATGGTCGCGAGCACCTGACGCGCCTCGACCGCGCGGTCGGACTGCGCCCACAGGTCGTCGGGCCGTCCCAGCCGCGCGACGTCGAGCTGCGGGACGAGCATCGCCGCGACCGCCACCGCCACGGGGGCGGCGGCGAGCGAGTACCGGCGCAGCCATGGACGGGGCGAGCGGCGTGCCAGCAGCACGCCGTCGAGCAGCGCCGCGAACGCGACGGGCATGAGCACCGCGCTGTAGTGCCACGTGTGGCCGTAGTAGTAGCCGTTGTCGGCGTAGAAGCGCCACATGATCGTCGGCAGTGCGACGAGCAGGATCGGGGACCGCACGCCGATGAACCCGGTGATCGCGACGAGCAGGAGCAGCGTGATGATCTTGCTGCCGTCGTCGACGAGGAGCGTGATCGCCGTCCACGGGTGGGTGGCGATGCCGACGACGTCGATCCGGGAGCCGTAGTCCCACTGGTCCTGCGTGTTGAGCGCGGGGATCAGCACCGCGGTCGACAGCACCGTCCACCCGAATCCCCACCCGGTGAGCCACAGGCCCAGCGAGGGCCGCTGCGTGTCCCGGCCGCGCATCTTCCACCACAGCACCAACCCCAGGGCCGCGACCGTCAGGCCGAGGTCCTCCTTGACGAAGACGAGCGGAGCGGCCCACAGGGCGGCGGCGAGCCAGCGCTCGCGGAGCAGCGCGACGAGCGACAGGGCGAGCAGCGGGACCGCGAACGCGATCTCGTGGAACTGCGCGGCGACCGCGCCGACCAGCCCGAAGCTCACCGCGTACGCGGCACCGACGAGCGTGCCCTGCAACGCGCCGAGCAGGCGCACCGCGTGCCGGCCGACGACGTACGTGGACGCCGCGAACAGCAGGCCCTGGACCACGAGCAGCGTGAGCGCGTGCGGGAACAGCCGGTACGGCACGCCCAGCACGGTGAGCAGCGGGTGGAAGTGGTCGCCCAGGAGGTTGAAGCCGTCGCCCTTGATCGTGACGATCGGCGCCTCGAGGTGGGCGTACCGCCGGGCGAGCTGCGTGAAGATGCCCAGGTCCCACGACGGCGACTCGAACCGGCGCCACTGCAGCACCGAGTACGTCACGTAGGTGGCGGCGGCGAGCAGTGCGACGACGAGCGGACCGGCCCACGCGGCGACGCCCCGAGGCTCCGGCGGGGCGAGCGGCTCGCTGTCGACCACGGGCGCTGCGGCCGTGGCCGTCGCGTCGGTGCCGTCCGCACCGTCGGGCTCCGTGGGCTCGGCGGGGGCGGGCGCCCCGTCGGGTGTCTTGGTCGTGTCGTCGGTCACAGCCACCGGGGAATCATGACAGCCCACGCTGTCCTCGGGAGCCGCGACGGCTCGCGGAGGTGCCGTGACTCGCGAAGCTCACGTGGTCGGCCCAGGGCTACCGCAGGGCGGGCCGCCGCGGGCTCGGCAGGTCGGGAACAGGCACGCCCTGCGCCTTGAGGAGCTCGGCGACCACCGCACGCCAGCACTTCTCGGCCTCGTGCAGGTGCCGCGCGACGTCGTCGGGCGCGACGTGCCCCGCGACCCCGAAACCGTCCGCCGCGTCGAGCGCGTCCTGAGCCCGGTAGAACGCGGCACGCGCGGCCCGGTACTGCGGGGTCGTGTGCGCCCACGGCGGGGTCGCGACCTCGAGCGCGCCCGCGGCCTCGTCGAACATCGTGCGCACGAGCGCGACGGCGTGCGGACGCTCGGCCAGACCGAGTCGGTCGGCCCCCGCGGCGACGGCGGACACGACGCCCGACAACGCCAGGCGCTGGACCGTGACGTGCAGGGCGGTCGGGTCGATCCGCTGCGCGAGCAGGAGCGACAACGTGCGGCCGAGGGTCGCCTCGTCGAGCTCGCGGCGGCGCCGTCGGGCCCGGTCGGCGGCCTCCTGCGCCTGCTGGGCGCGCAGCGCCGCCGCGTGGGCCTCGCGCTCGCGGCGCTCCGCCTCGTGCCGCAGCGCGCTCTGGTGGCGCGTGACCACGTCGGCGGCCAGCCGCACGTGGTGGGCGCTCTCGGCCTGCGCGCGCGTGACGAGCTCGGACGCGTACGAGCTGAGCGGCGCGGCGTGGCCCACGTCGGTGTAGCCGAACAGCGCGACGCGATGCTCGTCGGCCCACAGGACCGCCGTCTTGCTGTACCCGGCGCGCGAGTAGCAGACGGCCGTCCGTCCGCCCGCCGCGCGGTGCAGGCGCTCGACCGTCTCGCGCGAGACGGGCGAGCGGTAGTGCTCGACGAACGCCGCGAGGTCCTCGCCGACGAGGTCCAGGGCACCGTCCTGCGGCGCGGTCGTGACGTGCGCGTCGAGCCGGGCGAGGACGATCCGCGCGTGGCGTTCGGCGAACTTCTCCGCCTCCCGCCACCGCGGGTCCTTGCTCACGGTGCTCACGTCCCAGGCCCTCCCGCCGGTCCGCTCGACCGTACGGCCGGCCGGGCGTCCCCCGCGCGGCCCGCACGAGTGATCGTTCGGGTGACCGGGTGCCAGGACCTCGCCCGTGCGGGCGACACGTCCGGGTGACGCCGACGGCCGGACGGCTCAGTCCTGGTGCGGAGCCTCGTCGCCACCTGTGCCGGGGGCGGCGACCGTGACGGGCTCGCGCTCGGGGGTCGTGGCGACCGTCCGGCGCCGCCGCCGGACGGCGAGCACCACGAGTCCGAGCAACCCGACGACGACGAGCCAGGGCAGCATCGCGCCCAGGACGACCATCGTCACCGAGATCGTGGAGACCAGGGCGTCCCACCCCGCCTCGAGGCCCGACAGGAACGTGCCGGAGCTCTCGGCCGTCTCGACCGGCAGCGTGCCCGGCCCGGAGACGGTGACGTCGATGGTCGACAGCGACACCTGCCCCTGGAGCCGTGCGCGCTGCGAGCGCAACGACTCGAGGTCGCCCTGGCGCGAGGACAGCGCGGCCTCCGCGTCGAGCAGGTCCTTGGTCGTCGTCGCGGAGGTCATGAGGGCCTCCATGCGCGCCACCGAGAGCTCGAGCGCGTGGATGCGGGCGTCGAGGTCCTGCGCGGCGTCGGTCACGTCCTCGGCCCGCAGGTCCACGTTGCTGACCCGGCCGAGCTCGCCCAGCTCCTGGATCGTCGCGGAGACCTTGGCCGCCGGGACGCGGATGGTGAGCGACGCCGTCGCCACGGCGTCGGCGCTCGCGGCCGACTCCGAGCGCGCGTCCACGCGGCCGCCCGAGCGCTCGACGTAGGTCGCGAGCTCGCGCGCCGCGGCGAGCGGGTCGTCGGCCTCGACCCACACGGACCCGGTCTGCACCACCAGCCGCGCCTCGTTCGGTGACGACGACCCGTCGTCGTCCGCCTTCCCGCCCGACTCGTCGGCGGCGCTGTCGCTCCCGGCATCGACGGCGGCGGGCGCCGCGCCGCCGTCGGCCGCGTCGTCGGCGCTCGCCGAGCAGCCGGCGAGCAGGAGCCCGACGAGCATCGCGGCGGATGCCCAGGTCAGCGCGGACGGGCGGAGGCGACGAGACAGCGTGGTCATGCTGCGACCGTAGGGACTCGGACCCGGCGCCGGGGTGGACGTGGTGCAATCGTGACGTCGTCGTCACCGGATCGCAGCCCGCGGCGGCGCCCGGTGCTCGTGGCGGAGCGTGCGCACCGACGGTGGTCGAGGCGTGAGAAGGCTCGCGAAACCGGTTGACCGGCTTCCTGGGCGGACGTACGGTCGCGCTCGACGGGTCGATCCAGACCCGAACCGCGGAGGTAGGCGCCATGCACGGACGACGGGGACATCCCGCGCGTTCCCGTGCCGTACGCGCGTGGTCGATGGATCTCGAGTCGCGATACCTCTGCGCGTTCCGCTGTCCGCGCTGACCGGAACGCGCCACCCCCGCCCGACCAGGCCGCCGATCCCGGCGCCCGTCGGCCCCGTCCGGCCCTCTCCGGCCGACCCCGCCATTTCCTGATCGTCCGCGCACCGCTCGCGACCGTCGCGTCGTCGCCCGGTCCGTGCCGTGCTCGAGGAGTACCCGTGTCCCTGGTCCTGGACCTCCCCGTCCGAGCGACGCCCCTGCTGGGCGTCGCGCCGGCCGACGGCCTCGGCGGGGCCCCACGCGGGGCGCCGGAGGACGACGTCGTCGTCGTGTTCGAGCACAACGTCCCGGTCGCAGGCGGCTCCTTCCATGCGCTCGCGCCCGCGGCGACGCACGCGGACGGCGCTCGCGTCGCTGAGCTCACCGGCGTGTGGGCGGTCCCCGGACGCCACCGCCGCGACCGGATCCGGCGCGCGCTCGCGGTGCTCGAGTCCACGGCCGCGACCGCGGGCTACGCACGCCTGCAGGTGGCGGTCGACCCGTCGCGGACCGACGCCCTCGCGCTGCTGCGCGAGCGCCGATTCACCCCGGTGGTGGCTCCCGACGAGCCGTCGAGCGACGTCGAGCTGGAGAAGCGGCTGCGCGCGTGAGCCGCTCGAGCACCGTCCCGGACCACAGGTGCTGGGCGGCGTACGCACGCCAGGGCGACCAGCCCTGCGCCCGCGCCTCGACGTCGCGCGGCTTGTCGAGCCCGAGCGCCTGACGCAGCACGAGGTCGCCCGCAGGGAACGCGTCGCGCAGGCCGGTGGCGCGCAGCGCGAGGTAGTCGGCCGTCCACGGGCCGATCCCGGGCAGCGCGACGAGCGCCGCGCGCGTCGCGTCCGGGTCGTCCGTCGCGCGCAGGTCGAGGCCGTCGGCGCACGCGCGGGCCAGGCCGACGAGCGTGCGGGCGCGGCTCGCGGGGACGCGCAGCACCTCCCGCAGCGCGTCGGGGTCGGCCGCGGCCACGTGCGCCGCGCTGGGGAACAGCGTGAGCCCGTCGGCCCGCACGGGTCCGAGCGCGTCCGCGAGGCGGCCCGTGAACGTGCGGGCCGCGGCGAGCGAGACCTGCTGGCCGAGCACCGTCTGCGCCGCGACCTCGAACGCGTCGACGTGCCCGGGGACGCGCAGGTGCGGCCGGGCGGCGACGAACGGCCCGAGCACGTCGTCGTCCCGCAGGTGCTCGACGACCGCCGCCAGGTCGTCGCCGAGCCCGAACCACTGGTCGAGCAGCTCGACGACGCGCGCGCTCGACGTCGCGCCGGCTCCCGGCGGGCGCGTCCCGATCCCCGGAACGGGCACGAGACGCGCGCTGACCTCGTCGTCCGCGAGGTGCACGACGAGACGCAGGAGGCCGCCGTCGTCGTCGGGGACGAGCCGCTCGACCGTCCCGCTCGAGGCCGTCGCGCTCGAGGCCGTCCCGGTCGGCGCCGTGGCGTCCGTCGTCAGGGTCTCGACGCCGGGCACCACATGCGTGGCGAGGTAGGCGAGCGCCGCCCGCGCGTCGAACGGGACCCGCACGACGACCGCCCCGTCCTCGGCCGGCGGCGCGAGAGCGGGCACAGTGGCGGGCACAGCGGCGGGCGCATCGGCGGGCACGGAGGTCATCGCTCGCCACCGTAGCTGGCCCTACCGTGGGGTCCGTGCCCCAGGACTCGCCGCTCGACCCGCACCGCCACTCCTACGGCTCGCCCACGGCGCCCGTCACGATCGTCGAGTTCGGCGACCTCGAGTGCCCGTACTGCCGCGCGGCCGCGCCGGTGCTGCGCGACGTCGTCGCGACGTCCGACGGTCGGGTCCGCCTCGTCTGGCGGCACTTCCCGTTGTTCGAGGTGCACCCGCACGCGCTGACTGCGGCGCTCGCCGCGGAGGCGTTCGCCGCGCACGGCCGGTTCTGGGACCTGCACGACGCGGCGTTCGCGCACCAGGACCGCCTCGCCGACCCGGACCTGCGTCGGTACGCGAGCGAGGCGGGGATCGACCCCGACGAGGTCGTCGGCGAGGCGGTCCAGCGCTGGGCGCCCGCGGTCGAGGCGGACTACCTCGAGGGCCTGTCCCACGGGGTCGGCGGGACCCCGACGCTGTTCATCGACGGCACGCGCTACACCGGCCCGATCACCCCCGACGCCCTCCGCGCCGCCACCACCACCTGACCCGCCCCCCACCACGCCCACCCAGCGGTTGCTCAGGCCTGGGGCCGCCCAAGCCGGAGCGAACGCTGGGTCACCGGGGTGCGGTGGGGCTGGGCCGCGGCTACCTCCACGGTGAGCCAGCGGTTGCTCAGGCCTGGGGTCGTCAGAGCCGGAGCGGACGCTGGGTCGGCGGGGTGGTCGGGTGGGGTGGGCGTGGCAGGGTGGGAGCGTGAGTTCCACAGCGTTGGTGACAGGGGCAGGCCGGGGGATCGGGCGGGGGATCGCGGTCGGGCTCGCGCGCTCCGGGTACGACGTGGCGCTCGTCGGGCGGACGCGTGCGCACCTCGACGAGACCGCGGCGCAGGTCGCGCAGGAGGCGCCCGACGTCCGCGTGGTGGTCGCCGCCGCGGACCTCGTCGACGCGACCGAGGTGGCCGACGCGGTCGCGCGCGCGGAGGACCGCCTCGGCCGGATCGACCTCGTCGTGAACAACGCGGGCGTGATCGAGCACGACGAGACGGACTTCGTCTCCGACGACGTCGAGGACTCCTGGCGCGTCGTGGAGACCAACGTGCGCGGCCCGATGCTCGTCGCGCACGCCGTGCTGCCCGCGATGCTCGCGCGTGGCGAGGGCCGGCTCCTGCAGATCAACTCCGGCTCGGGCTACAACCGGCAGACCCAGTACACGGGCTACGGCATCAGCAAGGGCGCGCTCGCGCGGCTCACGACGCTGCTCGACGCGCAGTACCGCGACCGGGGGATCCGCACGCTCGACCTCGCGCCGGGCGTCGTCGCGACCGACATGACCGCCGCGATGCCCGTGCACGCCGACCGCACCGCGTGGACGTCGGTCGACGCCGTCGTCGCCTTGGTGCGCGCGTTCGGCGACGGCGAGCTCGACGCGCTGTCGGGCCGGTTCGTGCGTGCGGGCGCGGACACGGTCGCCTCGTTGCGAGCGGCCGCAGCCGAGATCGTCCGCCAGGACGCGCGCCGGATCCGGGTCCCGGCCTACGGACCCGACGACCCGCTGGCCTGACCGTCCGCGCTCGTCGACTCGTCGGGGCCGACCGACGGCTCCCCGATGCCTGACAGCTCCGACGAGGCCCCGGTGCCCGACGAGGCCCCGGTGCCCGGCGGTTCACCCGTGCCCACGGCTGACTCGGGTGCGCGCCAGGGCAGCGGCGGGAGCGACGTCGGGGCCGCGCGCGGCGGTGAGCACAGGGGCAGCCGTTCGCCCAGCCAGCGCAGCAGCACCGACCCGGTCGCGGCGGCGAGCAGCGAGCCCGCGAGGATCCCGACCTTCGCCTGGCTGAGGTGCTCCTCGTCGTCGAACGCGAGCTCGGCGATGAACAGCGAGATCGTGAACCCGATGCCCGCGAGCACCGCGCCGCCCAGCAGGTGCCCATAGCGCACGCGACCGGGCAGGTCACCCATGCCGAGCCGGATCGCGAGCGTCGCGGCGCCCGTGATGCCGATCGCGTTGCCCACGACGAGGCCCACCACGACCGCGAGCGTCAGACGCGAGTGCGCAGCCTCCGACAGGGCCTCGGAGTCGAGCCGCACGCCGGCATTCGCGAGCCCGAAGAGCGGGACGACGACGAACGCGCTCCACGGGTGCAGCATCCGCTGCAGCCGGTCGCTGGCCGGGACGGCCGCGCGCGCGGCGAGCTCGGCGAGGTGCTCGCGGTCGGCGGTCGTCTCCTCGACGAGGTCGCGCGCGTACCCGCGGACGGCCTCGACGTCCTCGCGGCGCGGCGCGGTGGCCGGCACGATCAGCCCGACCGCGACCCCGGCGAGCGTCGCGTGCACGCCCGACGCCTGCACCGCGACCCACAGCGCGAGGCCGCACAGCGCGTAGGGCAGCAGCCGCCACACCCGCAGCCAGCGCAGCACGAGCAGCGTCAGGACGAGTGCGCCGGAGATCGCCAGCGCCACCAGGTTCACGTCCGCGGTGTAGAAGACCGCCATGACCGTGATCGCGCCGATGTCGTCCACGATCGCGAGCGTCAGCAAGAACAGGCGCAGCCGGTCCGGGCACGCGGGGCCGAACAGCGCGAGGATCCCGACGAGGAACGCGGTGTCGGTCGACATCACGACGCCCCACCCGTGCTGCACGTCGGTCCCGGTGGTGATCGCGAGGAACAGCAGCACGGGGACGACGAGCCCACCGAGCGCGCCGAGCGCGGGCACGGCGACCGTGCGGCGGTCGCGCAGCTCGCCGCGCGTCGCCTCGCGGCTGATCTCGAGCCCGACGACGGTGAAGAACACGGCCATCGCGGCGTCGTTGACCCAGCCGTGCAGCGTCAGGTCGAGCCCCCACGTGCCGACGTGCAGGCCCGCGGTGGTGTGCCAGAGCTCGTCGTACGACGCCGACCACGGGGAGTTGACCCAGACGAGCGCGACGACGGTCGCCGCGAGCAGGACGAGCGCCGAGCCGGCCTCGGTGCGCAGGAAGTCCCGCACGTTGGGCGTCAGCGTGGGCACGCGGACGCGCAGCGCAGGCCCGACGCCCGCACTCGTGGAGCTCGCGGTCACAGGTCTCGCTCGACGTCGCCGCGCAGCGCGGCGACGTGGTCGGGCACGTACGTCGAGAGCTCCCGGGGCGGGCGCTCGTAGCCCGACGAGGGTGCGGGGCGGTCCGGCAGGACGACCTTCTCGTGCGGCACGTCGGTGTACGGGATGGTCGACAGCAGGTGCGCGATCATGTTGAGCCGCGCGTGCTTCTTGATCTCGCTCTCGACGACGAACCACGGGCTCGCGGGCACGTCGGTGTGGACCATCATCTCGTCCTTGGCCCGCGAGTACTCCTCCCACTTGGAGATCGACTGCAGGTCGGTGGTGGACAGCTTCCACTGGCGCAGGGGGTCCGCGAGGCGCGAGCGGAAGCGGCGCAGCTGCTCGGCGTCGGAGACCGAGAACCAGTACTTGCGCAGCAGGATCCCGTCCTCGACCAGCATCTGCTCGAAGATCGGCGTCTGCCGCATGAACTTCGCGTACTCCTGCGGCGTGCAGTAGCCCATGACGCGCTCGACGCCCGCCCGGTTGTACCAGGAGCGGTCGAACAGCACGATCTCGCCCGCCGACGGCAGCTGCGCGACGTAGCGCTGGTAGTACCACTGCGTCTTCTCGCGCTCGGTGGGGGTCGGCAGCGCCGCGATGCGTGCGGTCCGGGGCGACAGGTACTCGGTGATCCGCTTGATCGTGCCGCCCTTGCCGGCGGCGTCACGTCCCTCGAAGATCACGGCGATCCGCGCGCCGGACGCCCGGGTCCACTCCTGGACCTTGACCAGCTCGGTCTGCAGCCGGAAGAGCTCGGCCTCGTAGACCGAGTTCGGGATCTTGTCCCGGTCCCGTTCGCCGCCCTTCCTGGACTTCTTCGCCTTCGTCCCCATGCGGGGACGCTACCGCGCCGTCCCGTTCGCAGGGAGGTGGGAGAGCTTCGTGGTCGAGCGGCCCCCGGTGGTGCGACGACCGACAGTCGAGCGCGGGGCGGTGCGCCTCCTCTGTCGCGGAATCGTCGACGAACGGGGCCTCCAGACCGCATCTGCGGTCCTAGAGTGCTCTCCGTGGCGCATTTCCGGATCAGCGAGGCGGCCGAGCTGCTCGGCGTGAGCGACGACACCGTGCGTCGCTGGGTCGAGGCGGGGGCGCTGCCCGCGACCACCGACCCTGCGGGACGGGCCGTGGTCGTCGGCGCGGACCTCGCGGCGTTCGCGGTCGGGCGCGCGGCCGCGCCCGACGACCCGGCGGCGCACCGCTCGTCGGCCCGCAACAGGTTCGCCGGGCTCGTCACCGCGATCACGGCCGACACGGTCATGGCGCAGGTCGAGCTGCAGTGCGGGCCGTTCCGCGTGGTCTCGCTCATGTCGAGCGAGGCGGTCCGCGAGCTCGGCCTCGAGGTCGGCTCACGCGCGTCGGCGGTGGTCAAGGCCACGACGGTGCTCGTCGAGACGCCCGGGGGTGCCCGGTGACGCGCCCCGTCGGCTCGCGCGGCGTGGTCGCGACGATCGCCGCGGGCGTCGCGCTGCTCGCGCTCGCGGGCTGCGGCTCGTCGGCGGGCGGCGTCGGTGGCGAGGCGACGCCCGGCGGTGGCGCGCGTGCTGCGGCGTCGTCCGCCTCCGCGACCGCCTCCGCCGACACGCTGTCCGGCGAGGTGACGGTCTTCGCGGCCGCGTCGCTCGAGCCCGTGCTCGACGAGCTCGCGGCGGCGTTCGTGGCCGAGCACCCGGCGGTGACGTTCGCACCCGTCACCTACGACGGCTCCTCGACGCTCGCCACGCAGCTCGCGGAGGGCGCCCGCGCGGACGTGCTCGCGACGGCCGACCGCGCGAGCATGCAGGACGTCGTCGACGAGGGGCTGGTCGAGGGCGAGCCGACCGTCGTCACGACCAACACGCTGCAGATCGTCGTGCCCCCCGGCAACCCCGACCACGTGGGCTCGCTCGCCGACCTCGGCGCGCTCGCCGGGGCCGGCGGCAAGGTCGTGGTCTGCGCGGCCGAGGTCCCGTGCGGCAAGGCCGCGGCCGCTGTCCTCGACGCGGCGCACGTCGCGCTCGCGCCCGCCAGCCTCGAGCAGAACGTGACCGCGGTGCTGACCAAGGTCCGCGAGGGCGAGGCGGACGCGGGGCTGGTCTACCGCACGGACGTGCTCAGGGCCGGCGACGCGGTCGAGGGCGTCGACTTCGCCGAGTCCGCGGACGCCGTCAACGAGTACCCGGTCGCGGTGCTGCGAGGCGCCGCCGCACCCGGCGCCGCGGCGGCGTTCGTCGACTTCGTGCTGTCGTCCGAGGGTCAGGCGCTGCTGACGGCGCGCGGCTTCACACCGGCACCGTGACACCTCGCGGCATCGACGTGCGGCCCACGACGAGCGCACCCCGCCTGCTGTGGGTGCCCGCCGCGCTCGCGGTCGCGCTGCTCGTGCTGCCGGTGGTCGCGCTCGTCGTGCGCGCCGACTGGTCGACGCTGCCCGCCGACGTCACCTCGACCGCCGCCCGCCAGGCGCTCGCGCTGTCGCTCGGCACCTCGCTCGTCGCGACTGCGTGCTGCCTGCTGCTGGGCGTGCCGCTCGCCCTCCTGCTCGCGCGGGCGTCGGGCTGGGGCGCCGACGTGCTGCGCGCGCTCGTGACGCTGCCGCTCGTCCTGCCGCCCACCGTCGGGGGGATCGCGCTGCTGTACCTGCTCGGGCGGCGTGGCCTCGTCGGGCGGTCGCTCGACGCGTGGTTCGGCGTCACGATCCCGTTCACGACCACGGCCGTGGTGATCGCGCAGGTGTTCGTCGCGATGCCGTTCCTCGTGCTCGGGCTCGAGGGTGCGCTGCGCACCTCGGGCACGCGGTACGAGACGGTCGCCGCGACGCTCGGCGCGGGGCGCTGGACGACACTGCGCCGCGTGACCCTGCCGCTCGCCGCGCCGGGCCTGCTCGCCGGGACCGTGCTGTGCTTCGCGCGGGCGCTCGGCGAGTTCGGGGCGACCGCCCTGTTCGCGGGCAACACCCCCGGCGTCACGCAGACGATGCCGCTCGCGATCTACGCCGCGTTCAACGGCGCGGGCGTGACGCAGGGCGCGGCAGTCGCGCTGTCGCTGCTGCTCGTGGTGGCCGCGGTCGCGGTGCTGCTGGTCGCGCGCGCGTGGCGGCCGGGCCGGATGGGCAGCGCATGAGGCGACTCGACCGGCCACGCCGTCACGCCGCACGCTCCCGCGAGCCGGGGACGCTCGTCGCGGACGTCGGCGTGCGTCGCGGCTCGTTCGAGCTCGCGGCGGCGCTGACCGTCGAGCCCGGGCGGGTCACCGCGGTGCTCGGGCCGAACGGAGCGGGCAAGTCCACCCTCCTGGCGCTGGTCGCGGGCACGCTGGGGGTCGAGAGCGGCCACGTGAGCGTGGGGGGCCGGGTGCTGACTCGGGGCGGAGCGGGTGCCGGCAGGACCGGGGCCGCAGCTCCGGACGGTCTCGAGCCTGCCGTGCAGGTGCCCGTCGCTCGGCGTGCGGTGGGGCTGCTGGGCCAGGACCCGCTCGTGTTCCCGCACCTGGACGTCCTGGAGAACGTCGCGTTCGGGCCGCGGGCCGCGGGGATGCGTGCGGGCCCGGCGCACGACGAGGCGCGTGGGTGGATCGAGGCCGTCGGCCTGGGGACGTTGCAGCGTCGTCGGCCCGACGAGCTGTCCGGGGGCCAGCGGCAGCGTGTGGCCCTCGCGCGCGCGCTCGCGGCCCGCCCGGACGCGCTGCTGCTCGACGAGCCGTTCGCCCAGCTCGACGTGCGCACCGCGGCGGAGCTGCGCGACGTGGTCCGCGAGCACGTGCGCGCGACGCGCGTCCCGACCGTGCTGGTCACGCACGACGTCGTGGACGTGCTCGCGCTCGCCGACCACGTCGTCGTGCTGCACGACGGCATCGTGGTCGAGCAGGGCGACCCGGTCACGGTCCTGACCGACCCGGTGCACCCGTTCACCGCCGCCCTCGCCGACCTCAACCTGCTGCGCGTCACGCTGACCACCCCGACCACCCCGGCCGCCGCCGGCCCCACCACCCGCGCGGGCGCGCCCCGGCTCCTTCGCTCGCCCTCGCTCGACCTCACCCTCAGCGGTGGCGGTATGGCGCAGTGGGTGGAGAAAGCGTCGCCTGGCGTGACTTTCTCCACCCACAGTGAGCTGCAGCTCACGTTCTCGCCCGGCGACGTGCGGATCGTGGGGAGCGGAGCGACCGGGTCCGCCGGTGACGAGGGCGGCGGGGCGGGCGGGCTGGTGTGGTCCGCCGTGGTGGTGGACGTCGAGCGGGGGCCACGCGGGCTGCGCGTACGGACCACCGACGACGTGCTGGTCGACGTCGCGGCGGCGAGCGCGGTGGCGCTCGACCTGCGGCCGGGCACCGCGCTGACCCTGCGCGTCGACGCCGCGGACGTGCGCGCGCGGTCCGTCTGACGCCCGACTTCTCACACGCGCACCGCCCGACTCGTGCGCGAAAGGTTCCCGCGACGCAACAGCGGGACCACCGGGGCCGAAACATCCTGTTCCTAGCGTCAGGGACGTCCGAGCCCCCACCGAGCCCCGGAGGCCCCCATGGCGCAGCCGCTCGTGACCGTCGACCCGCAGGCGTCGACTCCCGCACCCGTCCCGCCCGGCGTCGCCGCACCAGGCGCCCCGCTCGTCCACCGTCCCGGCCGCTGGATCGACGGCTGGAACCCGCAGGACGAGGGGCAGTGGACGGCCGTCGGTCGGTTCGTCGCCCGGCGGAACCTGGTCCTGTCGATCTTCGCCGAGTTCCTCGGCTTCGCCGTCTGGGCGCTGTGGAGCATCGTCGTGCCCCAGCTCCCCGAGGCCGGGTTCGTGCTCAGCGTCGACCAGATGTTCTGGCTCATCGCGGTGCCCAGCCTCGTGGGCGCCACGCTGCGCATCCCGTACACGTTCGCGGTGCCGGTGTTCGGTGGCCGCAACTGGACGATCGTGTCCGCGCTGCTCCTGCTCGTCCCGACGATCAGCCTCGCGGTGGTCGTGCAGAACCCGGACACGTCGTTCGGCGTGCTGCTGGGCGTCGCGGCGCTCGCGGGCGTGGGCGGCGGCAACTTCGCGTCCTCGATGGCGAACATCTCGTTCTTCTACCCGGACCGTGAGAAGGGCCGCGCACTCGGCTTCAACGCGGCGGGCGGCAACCTCGGGACCGCCGCGGTGCAGCTCGCGGTGCCGCTCGTGATCGTGGCCGGAGCGGGCGTCGCGCTCGAGCGCGCGGGCCTGATGTTCGTGCCCCTCGCGATCCTCGCGGCCGTGCTGGCCTGGCGGTGGATGGACAACCTGTCGAGTGCGAAGTCCGACCCGCGCTCGTACGGCGTGGCCGCGCGGCAGCGGCACACGTGGATCATCTCGTTCGTCTACATCGGCACGTTCGGCTCGTTCATCGGCTTCTCGGGGGTGTTCCCGACGCTGCTCAAGGGCACGTTCCCCGAGGTCACCGCGTCCGTCGCGTTCCTCGGGGCGCTCGTCGGCTCGGTCGCCCGCCCGCTCGGCGGCACGCTCGCGGACAAGCTCGGCGGCGCGCGGGTCACGATCGCCGCGTTCGCGGTCATGGCGGCGGGGGTCGTCAGCGCGATCTTCGCGCTGCGCTCGCACAGCTTCGGGGCGTTCCTCGCGTCGTTCCTCGTGCTGTTCGTCGCGACGGGGGCCGGCAACGGGTCGGTCTACCGCATGATCCCGGCGGTCTTCCGGCACGGCGCCACGGACGACGAGGACCGGACGCGGCGCGCACGGGCCGCTGCGGGATGCCTGGGCATCGCGGGTGCCGTCGGGGCGTTCGGCGGGTTCCTCATCCCGCGCGGCTTCGCGATCTCGACCTCGGCGACCGGCAACATCCAGGCCGCGCTGTGGGTCATCGTCGGGATGTACGCGGTGATGGCGCTGGTGACCTGGGCGGTCTACTCGCGCCGCGGGTCCGCGTTCGGCCGGACGAGCATCTGAGAGCCGGCACTTGACGACCACCACCACCGCTGCGCGGGGGAGCACGCCGTCGCTCGAGCAGGTCGCGACGGTGTGCTCCTACTGCGGTGTCGGCTGCGGCATCGTCCTCGACGTCGCGTGCGACGACGAGGGCAACCGCGTGGCGCGCGCGGCACGCGGCGACCGGTCCCACCCCGCGAACGCCGGCCGGCTCTGCACCAAGGGCGCGACGAGCGCGGACATGCTCGCCGCGGGCGGCCGCGCGACGACCGCGCTGGTCCGGCCGGAACGCGGGGCCGCGCTCGAGAGCGCCGACCTCGACGACACGATCGAGCTCGTCGCGCGCCGGCTGCGCGACGTGGTCGAGACGCACGGCCCCGACGCGCTCGCGTTCTACGTCTCGGGTCAGATGAGCCTGGAGGCGCAGTACCTCGCGAACAAGCTCGCGAAGGGGTGTGTGCGCACGCACCAGATCGAGTCGAACTCGCGGCTGTGCATGGCCAGCGCGGGCACGGGGTACAAGCTCTCGCTCGGCGCGGACGGGCCGCCCGGGTCGTACGACGACCTCGATCACGCCGACGTCTTCCTCGTCATCGGCGCGAACATGGCCGACTGCCACCCGATCCTGTTCCTGCGCCTGCTCGACCGCGTCAAGGCGGGCGCGAAGCTCATCGTCGTCGACCCTCGCCTTACGGCGACGGCCGACAAGGCGGACCTCTTCCTGCAGGTGCAGCCCGGTACCGACATCGCGCTGCTCAACGGGCTGCTGCGGCTCGTCGTGGAGGCCGGCGGGCTCGACGAGGAGTTCGTCGCCGAGCACACGGACGGCTGGGACGCGCTCGAGGCCCTGCTCGAGGACTACCCGGCCGACGAGGTCGCGCGGCTGACCGGCGTCGCCGAGGCGGACCTGCGGGCCGCTGCCGCGATGATCGCGGGCGCGTCGAGCTGGGTGTCCTGCTGGACGATGGGCCTCAACCAGTCGACGCACGGCACCTGGAACACGAACGCCCTGGTCAACCTGCACCTCGCGACGGGCGCGATCTGCCGCACCGGGTCCGGCCCGTTCTCGCTGACGGGTCAGCCGAACGCGATGGGCGGCCGCGAGATGGGCTACATGGGTCCGGGACTGCCGGGTCAGCGCTCGATCCTCGACGCCGACGACCGGGCCTTCGTCGAGGACGTGTGGGGGCTCGCCCCCGGCACGCTGCGGGCCGACTTCACCGGGCGCGGGACGGTCGACCTGTTCGAGCGCATGGCGGCGGGGGAGATCAAGGCGTGCTGGATCGTGTGCACCAACCCGGTCGCGTCGGTCGGCAACCGGCGCACGGTCATCGAGGGGCTCGAGCGCGCCGAGCTCGTCGTCACGCAGGACGCGTTCGCCGACACCGAGACCAACGCGTATGCCGACGTCGTGCTGCCGGGTGCGCTGTGGTCGGAGTCCGACGGCGTGATGGTCAACTCCGAGCGCAACCTCACCCTCGCGCGCGCTGCGCTGCGCCCGCCGGGCGACGCGTTGCCGGACTGGCAGCTCATCGCTCGCGTCGCGACCGCGATGGGCTACGAGGGCTTCGACTACTCGTCGTCCGAGGAGGTGTTCGCCGAGCTGCGCCGGTTCGCCAACCCACGGACCGGCTACGACCTGCGCGGCGTCACGTACGAGCGCCTGCGCGAGGGCTCGGTGCAGTGGCCCGCGGCGCCCGACGCGCCACGTCGGAACCCGATCCGGTACCTCAACGACGGCGTGAGCCAGCCGCTGCTCGAGCGCCCCGACGGCACCCGTCCTCGCCTGCACTTCCCGACCCCGACGGGCCGTGCCCAGTTCCACGCGCGGCCGCACCTGCCCGCCGCCGAGCTCCCGGACGACGACTACCCGTTCGTCCTCAACACCGGTCGCGTGCAGCACCAGTGGCACACGCTCACGAAGACCGGCAAGGTCGCCAAGCTCACCAAGCTCGCGCCCGGCCCCTTCGTCGAGCTGCACCCGTCCGACGCCGAGGCGCTCGGCGTGCACGACGGCACGCAGGTGGAGATCGCGTCCCGACGAGGGCGCGCGGTGCTGCCCGCGGTCGTCACCGACCGGGTGCGACCGGGTGCGCTGTTCGCACCGTTCCACTGGAACGACCTGTTCGGGGAGTACCTCGCCGTGAACGCCGTGACCAGCGACGCCGTGGACCCGTTGTCGTTCCAGCCCGAGCTCAAGGTGTGCGCGGTCGCCGTCACGCCCGTGGCGGCCCCGCCGGGCGAGCCTGCCGACACGGTGACGCGGGGCGGCCTCACGCCGGGCGCGGTGGCGATCCGTGCGCTGGGCGCGGCGCTGGGCCTCGACGGTCTCGCCCCGCCCACGCTCGGCGACGACCAGCGCCGCTACCTCGCCGGCTTCCTCGCGGGGCTCGGCGGGGGAGCGCCCGGCACCCCGGTGCTCCCGACGACCGCGCCGCTCGACCCCCACCAGGCCCTGTGGGTGGACGGCCTGCTCGCGGGCCTGTTCTCCCGCACCCCGGACGCGCACGCACGCCGCACCGGCGACGGCGGCGGCGACGCTGCGCGGGTCCGGCAGGTCGTCGTGCTGTGGGCGTCGCAGACGGGCACCGCCGAGGACCTCGCGGCGGCCGCCGCCCAGCGGCTGGGTGCGGCGGGTCTGGCCCCCCGTTGCCTCGCGATGGACGACTGCCTGCCCGCCGACCTGCCGACCGGCGCGGACCTCGTGCTGGTCACGAGCACGTTCGGCGACGGCGACGCACCCGACAACGGTGCCGCGTTCTGGGAGGCGGTCGCGTCCCCCGACGCACGCCGGCTCGACGGCTCGCGGTTCGCGGTGCTCGCGCTCGGCGACTCGAGCTACGACCGGTTCTGCGGCCACGGGCGCCGGCTCGACCACCGGCTGGAGGAGCTGGGGGCGACGCGGCTCGTCGACCGCAGCGACGTCGAGCCCGGCGACGACGAGCGCGCGCACGCCTGGATCGACGCGGTCGTGCACGCCCTGGCCGGGGAGGAGCCCGCATCGCCGGAGCCCGCGCGCGCCACGCCGGGCGTGGCCACGCAGGCCCCGGCCGCGCCGGCGCGTGCGACCCGGCAGCGACCCGGGGTCGCACGACTCGTCGGGAACCGGCTGCTGTCAATGCCTGGCTCGGCCAAGGAGGTGCGCGAGATCGTCCTCGACGTCGCGGACAGCCCGCGCGAGGTCAGCTATCGCGCGGGAGACGCCCTGGCGGTCCGTCCGACGAACGCGAGCGCGCTCGTCGACGAGTGGCTCGCGGTCACGGGCTGGGACCCGGACCAGGACGTCGAGGTCGAGGGGCGCGCGCTGCGCCTGCGGGACGCGCTGACCAGTGAGCTCGACATCAGCCGCGTCTCGCACGACCTGCTCACGCTCGTGGCCGAGCACTCCGGGAGTGCCGAGCTGCGGCGCCTCCTGCGGCCGGGCAGCGGCAGCGACCTCGCCCGGTGGACCTGGTGCCGGCAGGCGGTCGACGTCGTCGCCGACCTCGCGCCGGACGTCGCCGCGGCGGACCTCGTGGGCGCCCTGCGCCGGCTCGCGCCGCGGCAGTACTCGATCTCGTCGAGCGCGCGGGTCACACCCGGGCGCGTGACGCTCACGATGTCGGTGGTCCGCTACGCGTCCCCATCGGGGGCCGCGCGCGGGGGTGTCTGCTCGACGTTCCTGGCCGACGCGCCGCTGGACACGCTCGTCCCGGTGCACGTCCAGCCGAGCGCGCACTTCCACCCGCCCGCGGCGGACGTGCCCGCGATCATGGTCGGCCCGGGCACGGGTGTCGCGCCGTTCGTCGGGTTCCTCGCAGACCGTGCGGCGGCCGGGCACACGGGCCGCAACTGGCTGTTCTTCGGCGAGCAGCACCGCAGCACCGACTTCTACTACCGCGACGAGCTGTCGCGGCACGTGGCGGACGGCACCCTCGACCGGCTCGACACCGCGTTCTCGCGGGACCAGCGCTCGAAGGTCTACGTGCAGGACCGGATGCGCGAGCACGGCGCACGACTGTGGGCGTGGCTCGAGGACGGCGCGTCGTTCTTCGTGTGCGGGGACGCCTCGCGCATGGCGAAGGACGTGGACGTCGCGCTGCGGGACGTCGTCGCGACGCACGGGGCGATGAGCGAGGAGGCCGCGGCGGCCTACGTGAAGGACCTGACGACGACGCGCCGCTACGTGCGGGACGTGTACTGACGGCGGCAGGGCGCCGCGCGGTCAGCCCACCGACACCTGGACGAAGTCGTACCCGGTCGCCCCGTCGGGCACCACGTCGGCGACCGCACCCGTCTGCGGGCCGTCGGGGTCGAACGCCCGGACGCGCAGCTCGTGCCGGCCCGGCTCGTCGACCGTCCACCTCCAGCTCCACTGCCGCCACGAGTCGATGCCGCCGGACTCGGCAAGGGTCGCGTCCTGCCACGGTCCGCGGTCCACCTGCACCTGCACGCGCGTGATCCCGCGGTGCTGCGCCCACGCCGTCCCGGCGACGACGACCTCGCCCGCGTCGAGCTGGGCCCCGTCGCGCGGCACGTCGATGCGCGACTGCGTCTTGACCGGCCCGCGCGGCGACCACCCGCGGTCCGTCCAGTACGCCGTGGCGTCCGCGAAGCGCGTCACCTCGAGCTCGGTGACCCACTTCGTCGCGGACACGTACCCGTACAGGCCCGGGACGACGAGCCGCACGGGGAACCCGTGCTCGACGGGCAGCGGTGCGCCACCCATCCCCACCGCGAGCAGCGCGTCGCGCTCGTCGGTGAGGGCCGTCAGCGGCGTGGACGCGGTCCAGCCGTCGGCGCTGCGGGACAGGACCATGTCGGCGTCGCCGGTGGGTCGGGCGCGGGCCAGCAGCTCACGGACGGGCAGCCCGAGCCACTTCTGGTTCCCGACGAGGTCGCCGCCGACCGGGTTCGACACGCAGCACAGCGTCACCCACGCCTCGACGAGGTCGGACGCGAGCAGCTCGTCCCACGTGAGCTCGACCTCCCGCTCGACGAGCCCGTGCACGCGCAGCGTCCAGGTGGTCGGGTCGACCTGCGGCACGACGAGCGCGGTGTCGATCCGGTAGAAGTCGTCGGGCGGCGTGGCCCACGGCCCGACGCCCTCGACCTGCACGCCCGCGGGGACGGGGGCCGCGGTGACGCGCGCCGCGGGGAGCCGGATCGTGTCCCGCACCGCGGTCACGGCGCGGCCCGCGGCACCCGCGACCCGCCCGACCGCGACGCCGACGAGCCCGAGCGCGGTCGCCGCGCCCGCCGCCTGCAGGAACCGGCGCCGGTCGGGCCCGGCCGCACCGGCCCGATCGCCCGGGACCTCACCGTCCGTCGCCCCACGGCGCGTCCCCCGGGCCGCTTCACGCGGGAGGCGGTCGACGAGGGCCTTGAGCGTCCACAGCCCGGCGACCGTCCCCGCGAGGGACGGCACCATCGCCGTCCACGACGCGTCCGGCCGCCCGAGCGCCGCCGCCATCGCGACGAGCCCCAGGACGACGACCACCGCGGCGCCCCACACCCACCGGCGCGCGGCGAGCACCCCGGCGAGCGCCGCCAGGGCGGCCAGCACGACGACCTCGCCGATCATCAGCACGGCCTTGTCCGCGGTGCCGAACGTCGAGGCCGCGAAGTCCTTGAGCCAGGTGGGGGTCTCGTCGACGAACGCGGAGCCGACGGCGACCAGAGGGTCGGTCGACGCCCCGGCGACGACCGCGACGAGCGCGCCCACCCCGACGGTCACGATCCCGGCCGCCAGCCCCGCGAACGCGGCGGCCCAGACCGGCGCGTGCCGCGGCCCGGCCGGAGCCCGCGTCGGCCCGGGCGGTGCCGCTGTCGTCATGCCCTCATGCTCCGGCGAGAACAGCGCGAAGGCCAGGGGTTCGCGGGTGCCGATCTCCGGACGCACGGTGGTGCGGACGGGCGGTGGTGCGGACGGGCGGTGGTGCGGACACGCGGTGGTCCACGAGCTGAGAGCGAGACGGAGTGTGAGCGGAGTCGCGTCGCGAACGGGCAGACGCCGTACCGCGGGGGCCGCCAGGATGGCGACATGAGGCAGCGGCGCACGCGACCGGACCGACCGACCACCCGCGCGCTCGCGGCCGACGGCGCCAAGCACGCCGTGGCGCTCGGGCTGAGCACTGGCGCGTGGCTGACGGCCATGGGCTCGTTCGCGGGCTCGACGTGGGACCTCGACGCGTGGGTGGGCGTCGCGCGCGGCCTCGCGTGGCTCGTCGTGGTCGTGCTCGTCGGGCACGTGCTGCCGACCGCCCTGCTGCGCCAGGTGTCGTGGCTGTGGAGCTCGCTGGCGACCCTCCTGGCGTGCGCCGTGCTCGCCGTCGCGTCGGCGGGCCCGGGCGCCCCCGCGGCGCTCGTGGAGGTGCCGGCCGGGATGCTGCTGCTCGCGCTGCCCGTCCTGACCGCGACGATCGTCCTGCGCTCGGTGGTCGGCTCGCTGCGCCCGACGCTCGCCCTGCGCACCCCGATCACACCCGTGACGGCTCACGCCCGGTCCTGACCGGGCCGCGGGTCGGGTCAGAGCGCGGGTGACCCCAGCGCGCGTGGGACGTGCGCGCCCTGCCCGGCCGACCGCAGCGCGGTCCGCACGCGCTCGGCCGCGGCGTCGAGCGCGTCCGCCGGGACGTCGGTGCGCGCGTTGGCGAACGTCAGGCTGGCCTCGTCCCACGCCGGGAGCACGTGCAGGTGCAGGTGCGGGACCTCGAACCCCGCGACGAGCAGCGCGGCCCGCGGCGCGTCCCACTCGGCCTGGAGGGCCGAGCCGATCGTGCGTGCGACGACCGCGAGGTGCGCGAGCACGTCGTCCGGGGCGTCCGTGAGCTCGACGATCTCCGCGCGCGGGACGACGAGCACGTGGCCGTCGGTGATGGGCGCGATCGTCGCGAACGCCACGCACACGTCGTCGGCCCACACGAACCGTCCGGGGATGTCGCCGTCGATGATCTTCGAGAAGAGCGTCGCCATGGGCTCAAACTAGCCCGCGCGGCAGGCCGTCAGGCGCGGCGCAGGGCCTCCCGGACCTTCATGCGGCCACCCGAGTGGAGCACGGCGCCCGAGTAGATCCGCCCGGCCAGCCAGACGAGCACGGGCACCAGCGCGATCGACAGGCCGAGCGCGAGCAGCACCTCCCACGTCTCCGCCACGCCCAGCGCGATGCGCATGGGCATGAGCATCGGCGAGCAGAACGGCACGTACGACAGCGACGTGGCCAGCGAGTTCGTCGGGTCCCACGGCAGGATCGAGATGCCGATGACGTACGGGACGATCATGAGCGTCGTGACGGGCCCGATGACCGAGCCGACGTCCTCCTGGCGCGAGACGAGCGCGCCGAGCGCCCCGAGGACGAGCGCGTACATCGCGAACCCGACGACGAACCACACGAGGGCCCAGAGCGCGGTGGTGCCCAGGTCGAGCGACGACGAGTCGAGCAGGCCGAGCGCCGTGGCCGTCCCCGCGCCCGCGGCGACGACCAGCGCGACCTGCAGCAGGCCGACCACGCCGATGCCGAGCACCTTGCCGGCCATGAGCTGCGCGGGGCGCAGGGTCGCGAGCAGCAGCTCGACGACCCGGCTCGACTTCTCCTCGACCACGCCCTGCGCGACGAGCTGGCCCGCGGTCATCAGCGAGATGAACAGCAGGATGCCGGCGAGGTAGCCCGCGACGATCTGGCCGCCGTCGCGCGCGGGCTCGGGTTCGAGCGCCGAGACCTGCGGGGCCGCCTGCGCGATCTGACCGGAGACGTCGGCCGGGTCGCCGCCGAGGTCGGTGACGGCGGACGCGAGCGCCAGCTGCTGCGCGAACGCCGCGAGCACGGGCTGCATCGTCTGGTCGACGGCGGCCTTCACCTGCACGTCGAGCGTCGGGTCGACAGCCGTCACGACGAGGTCGAGGTCGCCGTCGCGCAGGCCCTTCTCGGCCGCGGCGGCGTCGGCGACGTCGCTGGTCTCGACCGTCACGCCCATCCCGGTCGCGGTCGCCTCGAAGGCGCTCGCCGCGGCCGAGGCGTCCGGGGTGAAGCCGACGTGCGTGGCGTCGGGCCCTTGGCCGCTGACGGCGTTGAGCAGCACGCCGCCCAGCACGACGGCGACCACGAAGAGTGCGGTCGTCCACAGGAACGCCTTCGTGCGGACCCGGGTCGAGATCTCCCGGCCGGCGACGAGCCGGATCGCGGCGCCCGTGCTGAGCTCGCCGGTCGTGGCGGGCGACGGGCGCGTGGAGGGCGTGCTCATGCGGTCACCTCGGCGGGGGTGCGGTCGGACGCGGCGGGGGACTCGTCGCTCGAGACGACGTGCCGGTACAGCTCGACGAGGGACGGACGGACGCGGGCGAACTCGCGCACCGGACCGGCGGCGAGCGCGGCGGCGAGGAGCTCCTGGTCGACATCCGCGAGGTCGGGGTTCGCGACCTCGACGACGCTGCGTCGCGCTGCGCCGGTGCCGGCCGAGGACCCCGACGCGGGCTCGGAGGACACCAGGCGCGCGGCGGGCACGCGCGCGAGCCAGTCGTCGGGCGCAGGCCCGTCGACCTCCCACCTGCGCTCGGGCGTGCTGCGCAGCTCGTCGATGCCACCCACGGCCACCATCGAACCCGCGCGCACGATCCCGACGCGGTCGCACAGCCGCTCGACGAGCTCGAGCTGGTGCGAGGAGAACATCACCGGGACCCCGGCCGCGGCCTGGTCGCGCAGCACCTGGCTCATGACGTCGACCGCGACGGGGTCGAGGCCGGAGAACGGCTCGTCCAGCACGAGGATGTCGGGGGAGTGCACGAGCGCCGCCGCGAGCTGGACGCGCTGCTGGTTGCCGAGCGAGAGCTTGAGCACCTCGTCCCCGCGGCGCGCGTCGATGCCCAGCACGTCCGTCCAGTGCTCCATCGCCGCGACGGCCGCGGTCCTCGACATCCCGTGCAGGCGTGCGAGGTACACCAGGTGCTCGCCGACGCGCATCCGCGGGTAGAGCCCGCGCTCCTCGGGCATGTACCCGATGCGCCGGCGGACGTGCAGGTCCAGCGGGCGCCCGTCCCAGCGCACCTCGCCCGAGTCGGCGGCGAGCACGCCGAGGACGATCCGCATCGTCGTCGACTTGCCTGCGCCGTTGGACCCGACGAAGCCGAAGATCTCGCCCGCGCGTACCTCGAACGACATGTCGCGCAGGGCCTGGACCGGCCCGTACGCCTTGGACAAGGAGTCGATGCTCAGCTGGGACATGGCCTCGATCCCATCAGACGACCGCCGCGGATGCCAAGGCAGCCGGCCGCGGCGCGTCCCCAGGTCACACCCGTTCCTGGGCGAGCGCGTCGAGCGCGAGCACGGTGTTCCAGTTGCGCGCGGTCCCGCGCCGACCGGCCGCCTTCTCGAGGACCGGCAGGGTCAGCTTGGACCGGCCCTGGCCGTCGCAGTAGTGCGCGTACAGCTCGCTGTCCCGCCACTCCAGACGCTCGCGGCCGTACCGCGTCGCGTCGAAGTCCGCCGCGGTCGCGGCCACGGGCCCGTCCCAGGTCACCAGGACGACGTGCGTCGGGTCGTCCGTCGCCTCGTCGCGCAGCGGCAGCGCCTCGACGATCGCGTGCCACTGCTGGGCGGTGCGGGTGATCACCGGCACGGCGAAGCCCGCCTCGGCGGTGAGCGCCGCGCCGAGCTCGTCGGCGACCTGCGCGGCGCCGTGCGGCGAGACGAGCACGACGTTGCCCGAGTTCACGTACGTCTTCACCTCGGTGTACCCGAGCCCTTCGGCCGTCCCGCGCAGCTGCGCGGAGGTCAGCTTGCGCCCACCCACGTTCACGGCCCGCAGCAGGCCCACCACGACCTCGTGCTCCACAGCCGTCCTCCTCGTCCTCGGCACCACCCGCGCCCCCGCCAGGGCGACGATACGCAGCCGTGCCGTACCGGTCACCCGGCCGCGGCCGTCGCGGACGGACGCCTCGTCTCACACGGCGACCGCCGCGGGTGTGCGAGAAAGGTTGCGGTGGGGAAACGCGTGGACACGTCTGCCGGAAACACGCCGTTCGTACCGTCGGTGAGGTAGTCGTCACCCGTCGGACGGAGCCCCTCGTGAGCAAGCACCTCGTCGTCGTCGGCGGCGGCATGGTGGCGCAGCGCCTCGTCGAGGCCATGCGCGACCGTGACGCCGACGGCCGCTGGCGCATCACCGTCCTGGCCGAGGAGCCACGCCGGCCGTACGACCGCGTCGCCCTGACCAGCTACTTCTCGGGCCGCGACGCCGACGACCTGGCGCTCGGCGACGCGACGCTGTGGGACGACCCGCTGGTCTCGCTGCGCCGCGACGACAAGGTCGTCGCGATCGACCGGGTGGCCAGGACCGTCACCACGCAGCGCGGCCGCACCGAGCACTACGACCACCTGGTCCTGGCGACGGGCTCGTCGGCCTGGGTGCCGCCCGTGGAGGGCGCGGACCTCGAGGGCGTGTTCGTGTACCGCACGGTCGACGACGTCGCGGCGCTGCGCGGGTACGTCGAGAAGCTCCGCGCGACGAAGCCCGTCGTGCGGGGCGCGGTGCTCGGCGGCGGGCTGCTCGGGCTGGAGGCCGCGGGCGCGCTGCGGGCGCTGGGTGCGCAGGCGACGGTGCTGCAGGTCGGCACGCACCTGATGTCGACGCAGATCGACCTGGGCGGCGGTGAGGCGCTGCGTCGGCTGATCAACGGCCTGGGCGTGGGCGTGCGGCTCAACGCCATGACGACGCGGATCCGCGCGCACCGTCGCGGCGGGGTCGGACGTCTCGACCTGGCCGACGGGGGCCGCGTCGACGCGGACGTCGTCGTGGTGGCGGCCGGGGTCCGGCCGCGTGACGAGCTCGCGCGGGACGCGGGCCTGCTGATCGGCGAGCGTGGCGGTGTCGTCGTCGACGACGCGTGCCTCACGAGCGACCCGGACGTCTCGGCCGTCGGCGAGGTCGCGTGCATCCAGGACCAGTGCATCGGCCTGGTCGCGCCGGGCTACGCGATGGCCGAGGTCGCGGTCGACCGGCTGCTGGGCGGCGCGGCGCAGTTCCCCGGTGCCGACACGGCCACCAAGCTCAAGCTCGCGGGCGTCGACGTCGCGAGCTTCGGGGACGCGTTCGGCACCACGCCCGGCGCGCTCGAGGTCGTCTGGGCGGACCCGGTCGCGGGCGTCTACAAGAAGCTCGTCCTGTCCGACGACGCGCGCACGCTGCTCGGCGGCGTGCTCGTCGGTGACGCGTCGGCGTACGCGAGCCTGCGGCCGATGCTCGGCCGTGAGCTCCCCGGCGACCCGGCGGCATACCTGCTCCCCGAGGGCGGGGGCGCACCCGACCTGGAGCTGCCCGACGACGCGAGCGTGTGCTCGTGCAACAACGTCAGCGCGGGTGCGATCCGCGGCGCGGTGACCGAGCACGGCTGCACCGACGTGGGTGCGGTCAAGGCGTGCACGAAGGCGGGCACGTCGTGCGGCTCGTGCCTCCCGCTGGTCAAGAAGCTCGTCGGCACCGAGCTCGCGAAGCAGGGCATCACGGTCTCGTCGGCCCTGTGCGAGCACTTCGCGCTGTCCCGCGCACAGCTCTACGACGCCGTCCGCGTCGCCGGACTGGTCTCGTTCACCGAGGTCGTCGCGCGGTTCGGCACGGACGCGGCCGGCCGCGGGTGCGACATCTGCAAGCCCGCGGTCGCCTCGATCCTCGCGACGACCGCACCCGCGCACGTCCTCGAGGGCGAGCGGGCCGCGCTGCAGGACACCAACGACCACGTGATGGCCAACCTCCAGAAGGACGGCTCCTACTCGGTGGTCCCGCGCATCCCGGGCGGTGAGGTCACGCCCGAGGGGCTGATCGCGATCGGCGCCGTCGCGCAGGACTTCGGGCTCTACACCAAGATCACGGGCGGCCAGCGGATCGACCTGTTCGGCGCGCGGATCGACCAGCTCCCGCTCATCTGGCAGCGCCTCGTGGACGCGGGTTTCGAGTCCGGGCACGCGTACGGCAAGTCGCTGCGCACCGTGAAGTCCTGCGTGGGCTCCACGTGGTGCCGGTTCGGCGTGCAGGACTCGGTCGCGCTCGCGGTCCTCCTCGAGCTGCGCTACCGGGGGCTGCGCAGCCCGCACAAGATCAAGCTCGGTGTCTCGGGCTGCGCGCGCGAGTGCGCCGAGGCGCGCGGCAAGGACGTCGGCGTGATCGCCACGGACAAGGGCTGGAACCTGTACGTGGGCGGCAACGGCGGGTTCACGCCGCGGCACGCGCGCCTGCTGGCCGAGGACCTCGACACCGAGACGCTGATCCGGACGATCGACCGGTTCCTGCTGTACTACGTGCGCACCGCCGACCGGTTGCAGCGCACCGCGCCCTGGGTGGACGAGGTCGAGGGCGGGCTCGACGGCGTCCGCGCGGTCGTCCTCGAGGACTCGCTCGGCATCGCCGCGGATCTCGACGCGCAGATGGCCCGGCACGTCGAGGAGTATGAGGACGAGTGGCGGGCGACCCTGGAGGACCCCGAGAAGCTGCGCCGGTTCGCCTCGTTCGTCAACGCCCCGCAGACCGCCGACCCCTCGTTGGCCTACGTCCCCGAGCGGGGCCAGGCCCGGCCCGCCACCGCCGACGAGCGCGCGGCCGCGGACCGCGGCGAGCCCGTCCTCGTCGCCGGAACCACCTTGGAGGTGCGCGCATGACCGTCCTGGACACCCTGCCCACGACGACGACCTGGACGGCGGTGTGCCGCCTCGAGGACCTCGTCCCCGAGCGCGGCGCTGCGGCCCTCGTCGGCGACGACCAGGTCGCGCTGTTCCGGCTGGTCGACGACACGGTGCTGGCCGTGCAGCAGCAGGACCCGTTCTGCGGCGCGTACGTGCTCTCGCGCGGCATCGTCGGGACACGCCACGTGCACGACGAGGTCGTGCCCACCGTCGCCTCCCCGATGCACAAGCAGGTCTTCGACCTCCGGACCGGTGCGTGCCTGGACCCGGTCGGCAAGAGCCCCGTCCGCGGCCTCGCCCCGGACCTTCGGGCCTGGGCCGTCCGGGTGGTCGATGGGATCGTCGAGATCGGCGAGCCGGCCCCGACCACCGGCCAGGCGGCAGGGGGTGACGCATGACGACGATGCTCGGGCTGGACCTGACGGGCCGCCGTGTCCTCGTCGTCGGCGGCGGTCCCGTCGCCGCGCGCCGGGTGCAGGCGCTCGTCGCCGACGGCGCGCGCGTGCTCGTCGTCGCGCCCGCGCTGTGCGAGCCGCTGCGCGACGCGCACCGCTGGGGCCAGGTGGAGTGGAAGTCGCACGAGGTCCGCGAGCAGGACCTCGACGACGCGTGGCTCGTGCTCACCGCCACGGGGGACGGCGCGACGGACGACCAGGTGGCCGAGTGGGCCGCGCAGCGACGCGTGTTCTGCGTGCACGCGGGCCGCGTGGCGGGCGGCACCGCGCGCACCCCGGCGACGACGAGCCTCGGCGACGTCCTCGTGGGCGTCGTCTCGACCGGTGCGCCCGACCCGGGTCGCACGGCGGCGGTGCGTGACGCGCTCGCGGAGAAGGTCCGCGACGTGCTGGCCGACCACCTGCGCGAGGGTCATGTCGACGTCCGGGGCAGGCGCGCGCGCGACGCCGGTCGCGTGGTGCTCGTCGGCGGGGGACCCGGCGACGTCGGGCTGCTCACGCTCGCAGGTCGGCGCGCGCTCGCGGAGGCCGACGTCGTGGTGACCGACCGGCTCGGGCCGGTCGAGGTGCTCGACGAGCTCGCGCCGGACGTCGAGATCATCGACGTGGGCAAGACGCCTGGGCACCACCCGGTGCCGCAGCACGAGATCGGGCGGATCCTCGTCGAGCAGGCGAAGCGCGGGCGGGTCGTCGTGCGGCTCAAGGGCGGCGACCCGTTCGTCTACGGACGCGGGGGCGAGGAGGTCCTGGCGTGCCGCGCGGCGGGCGTGCCGGTCACGGTCGTCCCGGGAGTGAGCTCGGCGCTCGCGGCGCCGGCCGCCGCGGGGATCCCGCTCACGCACCGCGGGACCGTCGGCGCACTGCACGTGATGAACGGGCACGACGGGTGGTCGCAGGCCGCCCTGGTGGGCCTGCGCGACGCGACGTGCACGGTCGTCGTGCTCATGGGCGTCTCCGCACTCGGTGAGCTCGCGGGACGCGCGCTGGAGTTCGGTGTCGCGCCGACGACGCCGGTGGCGGTCGTCGAGCGCGCCACCACGCCCACGCAGCGCGTCACGAGGGCCACGCTCGCGACCCTGGAGGCCACCGCGCTCGCGGAGGGCGTCAAGGCCCCGGCGGTGCTCGTCCTGGGTGAGGTCGCGGCCGAAGGGCTCCTCGAGCCCCGGCCCGTGGACTCACCCGGTGCACCCGACCTCACAGACCGCACAATGGCGTGGTGAGCGCCGCGACCACGAGCACGACGACCGACCCCGGGATCGACCAGACCCTGGCCGGCTGCGTCGTGCTCATCACCGCGGACCGCCGCTCGAGCGAGCTGACCGCAGCCCTGACCCGGCGGGGCGCGAGCGTCCGGCACGCCGCCGCGCTCGGGATGATCCCGAACATCGACGACGCCGCGCTCCTGGCGGCGACGCGGGACGTGATCGCGGACCCGCCCGACACGGTCGTCGTGACGACGGGCATCGGCTTCCGCGGCTGGGTCGAGGCCGCGGACGCCGCGGGTCTCGCCGACGAGCTCGTCGAGGCGCTGCGCGGCGCGCGGATCGTCGCGCGTGGCCCGAAGGCGCGCGGCGCGATCCAGGCGGCGGGGCTCATCCCCGACTGGGTCGCCGAGTCAGAGACGAGCGCGGAGGTCGCCCAGGTCCTGCTCGACGAGGGCGTGACCGGCCGGGACGTCGTCGTGCAGCACCACGGTGCGGGGTCCGACGGGCTCGACGCGGCGTTCGCGGCCGCGGGCGCTCGGGTGCGCAGCCTCGTCGTCTACCGGTGGGGGCCGCCGCCTGACCCGGCCGCCGTGGCGGCGTCCGTCCGGGCGGTCGCCGTCGGGGAGGTGGACGCGGTCGCGTTCACGTCCGCGCCGGGGGCGGCCGCGTGGCTCGCCGCGGCCGACGAGCAGGGCGTGGTCGAGGCCGTCGTGGAGCGGTGCCGGGAGGGTTCGGTCGTGATGGCGGCGGTCGGGCCCGTGACCGCGTTGCCGCTGCAGGAGCGCGGGATCGAGCCGCTGATCCCCGACCGTGGCCGGCTCGGCTCGCTCGTGCGGCTCATCGTCAACCACTACGGCGGGCTCGAGGCGCTCGAGACGATCGCTGGCCCGCTGCGCGTCTATCGCGGCGCGGCCGTGCTCGGCGACCGCGTGCTGCCCCTGACGCCCACGGGCCTGGAGATCCTGCGGCTGCTCGCGCACGCGCGCGGTTCCGTGGTCCCGCGCGACCAGGTGCTCGCGGCGCTGCCGGGCGACTCGCGCGACCCGCACGCCGCCGAGGTCGCGATCGCCCGGCTGCGCGAGGCGACCGGTTCGCGCGGACTGATCCGCACGGTCGTCAAGCGCGGCTACCGGCTCGAGCTGGCGGTCTCGTGAGCGAGACGCCACCCGC
>NZ_BJLQ01000009.1 GCF_006538725.1 Cellulomonas gelida | reverse complement strand
CGGCCCGCCGCGATGCCGCGCATCAGCTCGGCCAGCGCGCCGGTGTCGAAGTCGTCCTGCAGGCACTCGCGCGTCGCCTCGAGCAGGATCGGGAAGTCGGGGTACTGCGCCGCGACCGACAGCAGCTGCGCGGCGCGCTGGCGCTGCTGCCACAGCGGGCTGCGCCGGTCCGGCCGACGCCGGGGGAGCAGGAGCGCGCGCCCGGCGGCCTCGCGGAAGCGTGCGCCGAACAGCGCCGACGAGCCGAGCTCGGCGCGGACCTGCGCGACGACGTCGTCGGCGTCGACGAGCAGGTCCGCCAGGTCGAGGCCGGGCCCGCCGCCGACCGCGGCCACGTCGCCACGCCCGTCGAGCGGCCACGCCTCGTCCAGCTCGGCGTCGAGCATGTCCGGCAGCCGCAGGACGATGCCGTCGTCGGAGTGCATCGCCGCGGCGTCCACGCCGTAGCGCTCGCGCAGCCGTGCGCCCAGCACGACCGCCCACGGGGCGTGCACGCGTGCGCCGTAGGGCGAGTGGATGACGATGCGCCAGTCGCCGAGCTCGTCGCGGAACCGCTCGACGACGACCGCGGTGTCGCTCGGCACCTCGCCCGTCGCCGCGCGCTGCTCGCGCAGGTAGGCGAGCAGGTTGTCGGCCGCCCACGCGTCGAGGCCGGCCGCCGTCGCCGCGAGCCGCGCGTCCTCGTCGTCGAGCGCGACGAGCTCGCGCACCCACGCACCCATCGCCTGCCCGAGCGCCGCTGGCCGGCCGGGGGAGTCGCCCTTCCAGAACGGCAGGCGCCCCGGCAGGCCTGGCGCGGGCGAGACGAGCACGCGGTCGGTCGTGATCTCCTCGATCCGCCACGTGCTGGACCCGAGCGTGAAGGTGTCGCCCGCACGCGACTCGTAGACCATCTCCTCGTCGAGCTCACCCACGCGCTTGCCGCCGCGCGTCCGGCCGCCCGAGACCTCGGGGTCCACCGGGACGCCGTCCGCGGAGCCCGACGCCAGGAACACGCCGTACAGCCCGCGGTCGGGGATCGTCCCGCCGCTGGTGACCGCGAGCCGCAACGCGCCGGGGCGGCCCGTGAGGACGTCGCGCACGCGGTCCCACACGAGGCGGGGGCGCAGCTCGGCGAACTCCTCGCTGGGGTAGCGCCCGGCGAGCATGTCGAGCACGGCCCGCAGCGTCGCGTCGCCGAGCTGGGCGAACGGCGAGGCGCGCCGGACCACGCGCGCGAGCTCGTCCACGGGCCAGTCGTCGACCGCGACCATCGCCACGACCTGCTGCGCGAGCACGTCGAGGGGGTTGCTCGGTACCGACAGCGGCTCGAGCTCGCCCGTGCGCATGCGCTGAGCGGTGACCGCCGCCGCGACGAGCTCGCCGCGGTACGTCGGGAACACCACGCCGCGCGATACCGCGCCGACCTGGTGCCCCGCGCGGCCGATGCGCTGCAGCCCGCTCGCGACCGACGGCGGGGCGCCGACCTGCACGACCAGGTCGACGGCGCCCATGTCGATCCCGAGCTCGAGCGAGCTCGTCGCGACGACGGCAGGCAGTACGCCCGCCTTGAGCTCCGACTCGGTGCGGGTGCGCTCCGCACGGCTCATCGACCCGTGGTGGGCGCGCGCGAGGATGCCCTGGGCGTCGCGCGTGTCGACTCCGACGCCCGTCCCGGACTGACCGGGCACCGCAGCGGCCCGCAGCTCGCCCGGGTCGGCGACGTCGAGGCCCTGCCGCTCGGCCCACACCTCGTTCATGCGGGACGTGAGGCGCTCGGCGCCGCGCCGCGAGTTCGTGAAGACGAGGGTCGAGCGGTGCTCGGCCACGAGGTCGACCACGCGCTCCTCGACGTGCGGCCAGACCGACGCGCGGCGGTGCGGGCGGGCCGCGGGACCCGACAGGTCGGGACCGTCGTCGGCCGTGGAGTCGTCGCCCGTGGGTGCGGTCGCGAGGTCCGTCAGGTCGGGGACGGGTACGACGACGTCGACGGCGATCTTCTTGGTCGAGGGCGGCTGCACGACGACGACCTCGCGGCCGCCCTCGTGCGCCTGCCGCGCGCCCGCGAGGAACGCCGCGACCGGCTCGACCGGCCGGACGGTCGCGGACAGCCCGATCCGCTGCGCCGGTGCGTGCCCGCCCGCCTCCAGGAGGGCGTCGAGCCGCTCGAGCGACAGCGCGAGGTGCGCACCCCGCTTGGTGCTCGCGACGGCGTGGATCTCGTCGAGGATGACCGACTGCACGCCCGCGAGCCCCGCGCGCGCGGCGGACGTGAGCACCAGGTAGAGCGACTCGGGGGTGGTGATGAGCACGTCGGGCGGGCGCGTCGCGAACGTCCGGCGCTCGGACGGCGGCGTGTCGCCCGTCCGGATGCCCACCGTGACGTCCGGCAGCGTCGTGCCGAGCCGGGTCGCGGCCTGGCGGATCCCGACGAGCGGAGAACGCAGGTTGCGCTCGACGTCGGTCGCGAGCGCCTTGAGCGGGGAGACGTACAGCACGCGGCAGCGCAGCGCCGGGTCGTCGGGCGGGCTGCCGGTGAGCAGGCCGTCCAGGGCCCACAGGAAGGCCGCGAGCGTCTTGCCCGAGCCGGTGGGCGCCACGACGAGCGCGTGCCGCCCGCTCGAGACCGCGTCCCACGCACCGAGCTGGGCAGCGGTCGGCTCGGCGAACGCGCCCGAGAACCACGACCGGGTCGGCTCGGAGAACCGGGTGAGCACCACGGCGCCATCGTCGCAGGCCGCACCCACACGCGCTGCGCTCCGGCGCGGTCGGACCGACGTCGACTGCGAGCACCCCCCGGTCCGTGACAGGCTGACGCCGTGAGGTACAGCGAGTTCTGGGAGCTGGTCGAGGAGGTCCTCGGCAGCGCGCACGGGCGCGAGCTCGTCGCGACGCTCGTCCTCGGCGCGCTCGAGAACCGGACGGCCGCGGCCGCGCTCGAGGACGGGGAGGACCCGCGCTCGGTGTGGCACGCGCTGTGCGACGAGCTGCAGATCCCCGAGTCGCGCAGGTGGGGGGCCGACGAACGCCGACCTGCGCCGCCGCGCCGCTGATCGGACGGTGAGCCCCGGGTGAGCGAACGCGCGGACGGCTCCGTCGAGTCGCGCCCGGACCGGCGCGCGTGGCGGCCGACGCTCGCGGACCTCGGCGACGCGCTCGCGGGACTCGTCGCGACGGCCGGCGGGCTGGCGATCGCGGTCGCGGTCGTCGACGGCGTCGAGGCCGACCGTGCGTCGGCCGTGCTGGTCGTCGCGCTGCTGGTGTTCGGTGGCGACCTCGTCCTGCGCGCGCCGCTGCGGGGCCTCGCGCGCGTCCTGGGGGCGATGGGTGCCCTCGCGCTGGGGCTCGTCGCGCAGGTCGCGCTCGCGTGGGCCGCCCTGCAGCTCGTCCCCGGGATCCGTGTGACGTCGGGCTGGGCCGTGATCGGGGTGCTGACGATCGCCGCGGTGGTCATGGCCGCGGGGCGGTGGCTGATCGGGGCCAACGACTCGGACTACGTGATCTCGGACGTCCTGCGCCGCGCGCGCCGCAAGGCCCGGCGCACGCCCGCGCGTGCGGTCGACGGACGGCCCGCGGGCCTGCTCGTCGTGCAGCTCGACGGCGTGGCCCACCCGGTGCTGCGCGAGGCCATCGAGGCCGGTCTCGCGCCCACGATGGCGCGCTGGCTCGAGGAGGGCTCCCACCAGCTCGAGACCTGGTGGGCACGGGTGCCGTCGACCACGCCCGCGAGCCAGGCGGGCCTGCTGCACGGCGACTCGAGCGAGATCCCCGCGTTCCGCTGGTGGGACCGGGACCTGCGACGCCTCGTCGTGACGAACCACCCGGCCGACGCGGCGCTCGTCGAGCAGCGCCTGACGAACGGGCACGGCCTCCTCGCGGGCGGTGGCACGGCGGTCTCGGCGATGTTCACGGGCGACGCCGAGCGCGCCTACGTCGTCATGAGCCGCACGCGCAACCGCGGGCCGGACGGCTCGGGCGCGGGGCTGGGGCCGGGTGCGGAGTTCGTGCGGTTCTTCGCGAGCCCGTTCGTGCTCGCCCGCGCGGTCTCGCTCACGTTCGGCGAGGTCGTCAAGGAGCTGTACCAGGCGCGGCGCCAGCACGTGCGCGACGTGCGGCCGCGGATCTCGCGCGGCGGCTGGTACGTGCTCCTGCGGGGCGTGACCAACGTGCTCATGCGGGACCTGTCGACCTCGCTCGTCGCCGAGGCGCTCGTGCGCGGCGACCCGACCGTGTTCGTCGACCTCGTCGACTACGACGAGATCGCCCACCACGCGGGTCCGACGCGGCCGGAGTCGCTGCGTGCGCTCGAGGGGCTCGACCGCGTGCTGCGCACGCTCGAGCAGGCAGTCCTGGTCGCGCCCCGTGACTACCGCGTCGTCGTGCTGTCCGACCACGGGCAGGCGCTCGGCGAGACCTTCGAGCAGCTCGAGGGCCGCAGCCTGATCGATGTCGTGCGCGAGCTCATGGCCCGGCCCGACGCGAGCGGGCTGGAGAGCGGGACGGGTGAGGACTGGGGGCCGCTGAACGCGCTCGTGACGAGCGTGGTGGGCTCGGGCGGGAGCCGGGCGATGGGACCCGACGCCGGGCGTGCGTCGCGTCGCCCGCCGGGCGAGGGGACGCCCGAGCCCCCCGAGCTGGTCGTCGTCGGGTCCGGGAACCTGGGGCTCGTGTGGTTCCCGCGCGTGGACCACCGGCTCGTGCTCGAAGAGCTGCAGGACCGCTGGCCCGCGCTCGTCGCCGGGCTCGCGGCGCGACCGGGGGTCGGCGTGGTCGTGGTCGACACGCGTGAGCGGGGGCTCGTCGCGTTCGGCGCTCGCGGGCTCGCGCTGCTCGAACCGCGCGAGGGCGACCATGACGTCGAGGGCGAGGACCCGCTCGCGCCCTACGGGCCCCGCGCTCGCGCGGACCTGGCGCGCGCCGCGCGGCTGCCGCACACCGGCGACCTGCTCCTGGTCTCGACGGTCACCGCACGCGGTCACGTGCACGCGTTCGAGGGGCAGGTCGGGTCGCACGGCGGGATCGGCGGGCACCAGAACAGCGCGATGCTCCTGCACCCGACCGACTGGCCCGTGGACGACGACCTGCGCGAACGGGTCGGGGACGACGAGCTGCTCGTCGGCGCCGAGGCGGTGCACGCACAGCTCGTGCGGTGGGCGCAGCGGCACGGGGTGCGGGAGGTGTGACGTGGACGGATCCCGGCACGTGAGCGTGGCGGCCGGTGCCTCGGGCGCGACCGGCGTCGACCCGGACGTCGCGGTCGGCATCGACCCCGTCGCGGCGGGACCCGCCCCGGGCGCGGCGCGGGAGGTCACCGTGCGGTGGCTGGGGCACGCGAGCGTCGTGCTCGACCTGCCGGTGCCCGACGAGCGCACCTCGGGCACGCGGCGGGTGCGGGTGCTCACGGACCCCTTGCTGCGGCGGCACGCCGGTCTGCTGCGCCGGCGCGGGGGAGCGCCGCGGAGCGAGGACTGGGGCGACGCGGACGCCGTGCTGGTCTCGCACCTGCACCACGACCACGCCGAGCTCGGCTCGCTCGAGCTCGTCCCCGACGTGCCCGTGGTCACCGCGCCGAGCAACGCGCACTGGCTGCGTCATCACGATGTGCGGGCGGTCGGGGTCGCGGAGGGCGCGTGGTGGCAGGTGCCCGGCGCCCCGGTGTGGGTGCGTCCGGTCACCGCGGTGCACGGTCATCGACCGATGCCGCACCGACCCAATGCGGCCGTGGGGTTCCTCGTGGTCGCGCCCAGCGCGCGGGTGTGGTTCGCGGGGGACACGGCGCCGTTCGCGCAGATGGCCGAGCTCACCGAGCTGGCCGGCGGCCCGATCGACCTCGCGCTGGTGCCGGTGGGGGGCTGGGGGCCGCGGCTGTCCGGCGGGCACATGGACCCCGTCCAGGCGGCGCACGCGGTCGAGGTGGTCGAGGCGTCGACGGCCGTCCCGGTGCACTGGGGCACGCTGCACGCCCCCGTGTCCCGGCACCTGCCCCCCGGGTGGATGGACGCCGCGGGCCCGGCCTTCGCGGCGGCGGTCGCGCGGGGCTCGGGGCGGTGCGCGGTGCACGTCCTCGCGCCCGGCGAGCAGGTCCGGCTGCCCGTCGCGTGACGCCACGACGAGCCGCGCGACACGCGTGCGGCGTGTCGCGCGCGATCGAACGTCTGTTCGGTAGTGTGGGCCGTGGTGACGACGACCGTGTCGTCCACCCGTCCCCAGGCCGGGCCCGCACAGGGTCCGTCCCCAGGGTCGGCGGGCGGCGCGGACGGTGTGTCGGTGGTCGGGCATAGCGTCACCGCGACGAAGAGACCAGCCCCCGCAAGGCGCAGCGTGACGCGCTGCCGAGACGAAGGTGAGCACCATGCCTCCTGCACCCCAGGACCGCGAGAAGGCCCTCGAGGCCGCCCTGTCCCAGATCGACCGTCAGTTCGGCAAGGGCTCGATCATGCGCCTCGGCGACGAGGGCCGCGCCCCCGTCGAGGTGATCCCGACCGGCTCGATCGCGCTCGACGTCGCGCTCGGCATCGGCGGTCTGCCGCGCGGTCGCGTCGTGGAGATCTACGGCCCGGAGTCCTCCGGGAAGACGACCGTCGCGCTCCACGCCGTGGCCAACGCCCAGAAGGCGGGCGGCATCGCGGCGTTCATCGACGCCGAGCACGCGCTCGACCCGGAGTACGCCAAGAAGCTCGGCGTCGACACCGACGCGCTCCTCGTGTCCCAGCCGGACACCGGTGAGCAGGCGCTCGAGATCATGGACATGCTGATCCGCTCGGGCGCGATCGACATCGTCGTCATCGACTCGGTCGCGGCTCTCGTGCCCAAGGCCGAGATCGAGGGCGAGATGGGTGACAGCCACGTCGGGCTCCAGGCGCGCCTCATGTCGCAGGCGCTGCGCAAGATCACGGGTGCCCTCAACCAGTCGGGCACGACCGCGATCTTCATCAACCAGCTCCGCGAGAAGATCGGCGTGTTCTTCGGATCGCCTGAGACGACGACCGGTGGCAAGGCGCTGAAGTTCTACGCGTCCGTGCGCATGGACATCCGGCGCATCGAGACCCTCAAGGAGGGCACCGAGGCCGTCGGCAACCGCACGCGCGTCAAGGTCGTGAAGAACAAGATGTCGCCCCCGTTCAAGCAGGCGGAGTTCGACATCCTGTACGGCGTCGGGATCTCGCGTGAGGGCTCGCTCATCGACCTCGGCGTCGAGCACGGCTTCGTCCGCAAGTCCGGCGCGTGGTTCACCTACGAAGGTGACCAGCTCGGGCAGGGCAAGGAGAACGCGCGCAAGTTCCTGCGCGACAACCCCGACCTGGCCGACGAGCTCGACAAGAAGATCAAGGAGAAGCTCGGCATCGGCGCCCGGGTCGACGCGCCGGCCGATCCCGCGGCCGCGGTCGACTTCTGACCGCATGACCGGTGACTCGGTCGACGACGTGGTGACGGGCTGACATGGCACGACGTGACACGGCACCCCGTCGGCGGCGCTCCCAGGAGCCGCCGTCGACGGGCGCCGCGGCCATGGACGCGGAGCCGGACCCCGAGTCCGTCGCGCGTGCCATCGCCTTGCGCCAGCTGACGAGCGCCCCCCGCAGCCGCTCCCAGCTCGAGGAGGCGATGGCGCGCCGCGACGTTCCCGAGGACGTCGCGGCGCGTGTGCTCGACCGGTTCACCGAGGTCGGTCTCGTCGACGACGCCGAGTACGCGCGCATGCTCGTGCGGACCCGCCACGCCGAACGCGGGCTCTCGCGGCGCGCGATCGCCGTCGAGCTGCGGCGTCGGGGGATCGACGAGGAGACGGCGACGGCCGCGCTCGAGCAGGTGGACGCCGACGACGAGACGCAGGCCGCCCGGGCGCTGGTCCGGCGCAAGCTGAGGGCGACCGCGAGCCTGGACACCGAGACGCGGCTGCGCCGCGTGGTGGGCACGCTCGGACGCAAGGGTTACGCGCCCTCGCTGGTCCTGCGCCTCGCGCGCGAGGAGCTCGCGGCGGAGGGCGCCGACCCCGCGCCGGACGACGACCCGTGGCCCGCCACGGAGTGACCGCCGACTGACCGTCGGCGGGCGCGCCAAGGCCCAGCGCGTCGCGCCCTGACGAGGACCCTGGGCTCGGCCAGCCCGCTGCGCGTGACCCACTCGGCTCCCGATCGGGTGTCGGGTTCGGCCGGCCGTGCAGGGTGTCGCGAGCCACACGGGACGGCGCGTGCGCGAGAATGTTCCAGCCGCGGCGTGCCCCGGCACGGTGAGACGGCGGGTGCGGCCCGTTCGACGAGCCGCCCGATGCCGCAGCAGCGGCCGGACGAGCGGGAGGTGCGCGTGGGAGAGGGCGGGATCGCCACTGTCGTGGGGCTGCTCGGCGCGTGCCTCGTCGCCCTCATCCTCGTCCTCCTCGCGCGTCGCGAGGCGAGCGCCCAGCGTGAGCAGGCCGAGAAGGACGTCGCGGAGATCAAGGACGAGGCCCGCGCTCTGCTGGCCACGGCGGAGCGGCGCGAGCAGCGCGCGCGCGAGCGTGACGAGACCGCCGCCGCCGCGCAGGCGGCTGCCGCCGAGGCCGAGCAGAAGGCGCGCGAGCACGAGCGCGTCGCTGCGCAGTCCGAACGCGCCGCGGAGCGCGCGCTCGGGGCCGCCGAGCGCGACGCCGCCGCCCAGCTCGCGCACGCGCACGAGCAGGCCCGCGCTGCGATCGACGAGGCGCAGGACAAGGCGCGCGTCGAGCTCGAGTCGGTGACCGGCCTGACCATCGACGAGGCCCGCGACGCGCTCACGCGGCGCATCACCGAGCAGGCGCAGAACGAGGCGTCGTCCTACGTGCGCCGTGCCGAGGCGCAGGCCCGCCGGACCGCCGAGGCGCGGGCCCGACGCATCGTCGCGACCGCTGTGCAGCGCACGGCCGTCGCGACCAGCGCGCAGTCCGGGCTGACGGTGCTGCCCTTGCCCTCGGACGAGATGAAGGGCCGGATCATCGGCAAAGAGGGCCGCAACATCCGGTCGTTCGAGGCGCTGACCGGGGTCAACGTGCTGGTCGACGAGCAGCCGGACGCCGTGGTCCTGTCGTGCTTCGACGCGGAGCGCCGTGAGGTCGCGCAGGTCGCGCTCGAGGCGCTCATGGCCGACGGCCGCATCCACCCGCAGCGCATCGAGGCGGCGTACGCCGAAGCACTCGCGGGTGCGGACGAGCGCGCGGTCGCCGCGGGCCACGATGCGGCCGAGCGGGCGGGAGTCGCCGACCTGCATCCCGTGCTCGTCCGCGCGCTCGGGCGGTTGCGGTTGCGCACGTCGTACGGGCAGAACGTGCTCGAGCACCTCGTGGAGTGTGCGTTGCTCGCCGGTTCGCTCGCCGCGGAGCTGGGTGCGAACGAGGCGGTTGCGCGTCGGGCTGCGTTCCTGCACGACCTGGGCAAGGCGCTCACCAACGAGGTCGCCGGCACGCACGCGGCCGTGGGTGCCGATCTCGCACGCCGTCACGGCGAGAGCGACATCGTGGTCAACGCCATCGCGGCGCACCACGACGAGGTGCCGCTCGAGACGGTCGAGGGCGTGGTCGTCCAGGTCGCGGACGCCATCTCGGCGGCTCGGCCGGGAGCGCGGCGCCAGGAGCTCGACCAGTACGTCGAGCGGATGGACAAGCTGGAGAGCCTCGTGGCGGCGCACGACGGTGTGCGCCGGGCTCTGGCGATGTCGGCGGGCCGTGAGGTCCGCGTGGTCGTCGAACCGTCCGAGGTGGACGACGCGGCGCTGCCGCAGCTCGCGGTCGCGATCGCCCGGCACATCGAGGCTGACCTGTCGTACCCGGGCGAGATCCAGGTCACCGTCGTGCGGGAGATCCGGGCGAGCGCGACCGCAGGCTGACCCAGCCAGGACGCGTCAGTCGCGCGCCGTGACGGCCAGGCTCGGTGCCTCGACGCGCGTCTTGCCCGCCGTGCGGCGGCCGACGCGTCCGGCGAGCGCTTCGGCGAGCCGCGTGAGCAGCCAGTTGATGACGATGAAGACGACGGCCGCGACGACGAGCGCCTGCAGGATGTTGCCGTTGCCCGACCCGAACCGCCGCGCGGCTGCGAGCAGCTCCGGGTAGGTGATGATCGCGCCGAGCGCGGTGTCCTTGAGGATCACGACGAGCTGGCTCGCGATCGCGGGCAGCATCGCGATGATCGCCTGGGGGACCTCGACGAGGCGAAGCGACTGCGACCGACGCAGGCCGATCGCGAGCGCCGCCTCGCGCTGGCCCCGGGGCAGCCCGTGCACGCCGGAACGCACGAGCTCGGCGAACACCGAGCCGTTGTAGAGCGTCAGGCCCAGCACGACCGCGACGAGCGGCAGGTCCTTCGGCGAGACGATGTCGAGCCGGGGGATCGCCATGTAGAAGAACACCATCATGATCAGCACCGGGACCGCGCGGAAGAACTCCACGACGCCCCCGGACAGCGCGCGCACGGTGCGGGACGCGGAGAGTCGTCCGAGTCCGAACACCAGCCCGAACACGCCCGCCGTGACGATCGACAGGCCCGCCGCGACGAGGGTCTGGCGAAGGCCGGGCAGGAAGAAGTTCTCCCAGGCGTTCGCCGTGAACAGCGGGCTCCAGAGGTCGGCGTCGAGCTGGCCCTTGCGGTTCAGCAGGACCAGCGCGTAGAAGCCGATCCCCGCGACGACGAGCGTCGCCCCGACGTTGACCCACACCATCCGGCGCCGGGCCCGCGGACCCGGTGCGTCGAAGAGGACCGAGCCGCTCATCGCGCCACCGCCAGACGCCGCGACAGGCTCGTCGTCGCCAGACCGATCGGGACGACGATGAGCACGAAGCCGAACGCGAAGACCAGGAAGATCGCCACCATCAGGTCGGGCCGGAACTCGATCATCTGCTTGAGCAGGCCGGAGGTCTCGGCGACGGACCCGGCGGCGGCGACCGTCGAGTTCTTGGTGAGCGCGATGAGCACGTTGCCGAGCGGTGCGACCGCGCCGCGGAAGGCCTGCGGCAGGATCACGAGCCGCGCCGAGTCGCCGAACCCGAGGCCGATCGCGCGCGCGGCCTCGGCCTGCCCGACGGGCACGGTGTTGACGCCCGAGCGCAGCGCCTCGCACACGAACGCGGCGTGGTACACGGTCAGCCCGAGCACCGAGAGCCAGAAGAAGTTGCGCTGGAAGTCCGACGACAGCGTGATCCCCAGCTGCCCCCAGAGGCCGAGCACGCAGAACACGATGATCACCGTCAGCGGTGTGTTCCGCAGCAGCGTGACGTACGTCGTGCCGGCCCAGCGCAGGCTCGGCACGGGTGAGATGCGCATGACCGCCAGGACCGTGCCGAGGACGAGGGCGAAGATCGCCGCGAAGAACGTGAGCTGGATGTTCACCCAGAACGCGCCGAGCACGTCGAACTCGTCGAACAACGACGCGAAGTCGTCCACCGGTCCTCCTGTCGTGGCGGGGTCTGGCGCGGACCGCGGGCCGGGCGACGACGCGAGCGCCGCTCGGCCCGCGGGCTCAGCGGCTCACGCGCAGGCGGCCGGCTCGGGCGGGTTGAGGTCGGCGTTCGGCTTGTACCCGGACGTGCTGACGTTGTCGTCGAGCGCCTTCTGCCACGAGCCGTCCTCGATCATGGCCTTGATCGCGTCGGTCACGGCCTGGCACTTGTCGGTGTCCTTGGGCAGCCCGACCCCGTAGTTCTCCTCGGAGAACGGGTTCCCGACGACCTTGACCTTGCCCTCGTTGGCCGGGATGGCGGCCAGGCCGGCGAGGATGATGTCGTCGGTGGTGACGGCGTCGACCGTGCCCGCCGTCAGCGCCGTGACGCACTCGCTGTAGCCGGGCTGCTCGAGCAGGTTGGTCCCGGCCGCGTGCTCGTCCTTGATGCGCTGCGCCGAGGTGGACCCCGTCACCGAGCACAGGTTCTTGCCGTCGAGGTCCTCGGGCCCCGTGATCGTGTCGTCGTCGACGGCCACCAGCAGGTCCTGCCCGGCGACGAAGTACGGCCCCGCGAACGAGACGACCTCCTTGCGGGCGTCCGTGATCGAGTACGTCGCGAAGATCATGTCGACCTGCTTGTTCTGCAGCATGGTCTCGCGCTGGGCCGAGGGTGACTCCACGAACTCGATGTCGTCCTCGGCGTAGCCGAGCTTGTCGGCGACGTACTTGGCCACGTCGACGTCGAAGCCCGTGTAGGTGTCGCCGTCCTTGAAGCCGAGACCCGGCTGGTCGAACTTGATGCCGATGCGGATGGTCCCGCCGCCGCTGTCGCCGCTGCTCCCGCCCGTGGCGTCGTCGGACGTGTCGCTGTCCGAGGAGCAGGCGGCGAGCGTGAGGGCGCCTGCGAGGGTGAGTGCGGTCGCCATGATTCGGGTGCGCATGGTGGTTCCCTTCGTGTCGGTTCTCAACGTGTCGTGCGGGAAGCCTCGGAGGGACGGTCGGGCAGGGTCGGCGGCGGCGTCAGTGGGTGAGGATCTTGGACAGGAAGTCGCGGGCGCGCTCGCTGCGCGGTGCGGTGAAGAACGTCTCGGGGTCCGCCTGCTCGACGATCTCGCCCGCGTCCATGAACACCACGCGGTGCGCGGCGCGACGCGCGAAGCCCATCTCGTGCGTGACGACGAGCATCGTCATGCCGTCGCGCGCGAGCCCGACCATGACGTCGAGGACCTCGTTGATCATCTCGGGGTCGAGCGCCGACGTCGGCTCGTCGAAGAGCATGACCTTCGGACCCATCGCCAGCGCGCGAGCGATCGCCACGCGCTGCTGCTGCCCGCCGGAGAGCTGCGCCGGGAGCTTGGCGGCCTGGTTGCCGACCCCGACACGCTCGAGCAGCTCGGTCGCTCGGGCCGTCGCCTCGGCCTTCTTCATGCCCTTGGCCTTGATCGGCCCGAGCGTGACGTTCTCCAGCACGGTCCGGTGCGCGAAGAGGTTGAACGACTGGAAGACCATGCCGACCTCGGCCCGCAGCCGTGCGAGGTCGCGGCCCTCCTCGGGCAGCTCGCGCCCGTCGATCACGATCGAGCCGGAGTCGATCGTCTCGAGACGGTTGATGGTGCGGCACAGCGTCGACTTGCCGCTCCCGGAGGGGCCGATGATGACGACGACCTCACCGCGCGAGACGGTCAGGTCGATGTCCTTGAGCACGTGCAGCGCACCGAAGTGCTTGTCGACTCCGCGCAGCTCGACGAGCGGGGGGCCGAGCTGCCCGGGCGCAGGTGCGGGCTCAGCCCCGGGTCCGGGTTCCGTCACGACGTCCGCCATCCGTCGAACGTAGGGGGAATTGTCCGATCCTGCATCCGTCGTGCGTCTCGATCCGGCAACATTCGTCGGGGCAACAGGCCGGTCAGGCGAACGGGTGACCTGCGGGAGCGTGCGGCAGGCGCGTCCATGCGGTTCCGGCGGGCACGGTCGTCGGCCGTACCCTGGTCGGTGATGTCCACGACCCTGCCCGCGCCCGACCACGCCCCGACCACGACCACGTCGGGCGGTTCTGCGCGCACGTACCTCGTCAAGACGCTCGGCTGCCAGATGAACGTGCACGACTCCGAGCACATGGCCGGCATGCTCGAGCAGGCGGGCTACGTCGCGGCCACGCCCGAGCAGGCGGCGTCCGAGGACGCCGACGTGATCGTCATCAACACGTGCGCGGTGCGCGAGAACGCGGCCGACAAGCTGTACGGGAACCTGGGCCGCCTGGCCCGCACCAAGCGCAGCCGCCCGGACATGCAGATCGCCGTCGGCGGGTGCCTCGCGCAGAAGGACCGCGCCGGCATCGTCGAGCGCGCACCCTGGGTCGACGTGGTGTTCGGCACGCACAACCTCGACGTGCTGCCGGTGCTGCTCGAGCGCGCGCGGCACAACGCGGCCGCGCAGGTGGAGATCGAGGAGTCGCTCAAGGTCTTCCCGTCGACGCTGCCCACGCGCCGCGAGTCCGTCTACGCGGGCTGGGTCTCCATCAGCGTCGGGTGCAACAACACGTGCACGTTCTGCATCGTGCCGCACCTGCGCGGCAAGGAGCGCGACCGGCGGCCGGGGGAGATCCTCGCCGAGGTCGAGGCCCTCGTCGCAACCGGCGCGATCGAGGTCACGCTGCTCGGGCAGAACGTGAACTCCTACGGTGTGGGCTTCGGCGACCGCGGTGCGTTCGCCAAGCTCCTGCGTGCCGTGGGCGCGATCCCCGGCCTCGAGCGGGTGCGCTTCACCTCGCCTCATCCCGCGGCGTTCACCGACGACGTCATCGAGGCGATGGCGGCGACGCCGACGGTCATGCCGTCGCTCCACATGCCCCTGCAGTCCGGCTCGGACCGGGTGCTGCGCGCGATGCGCCGCTCCTACCGGTCCGAGAAGTTCCTCGGCATCCTCGACCGCGTGCGCGCGGCCATCCCGCACGCGGCGATCACGACCGACATCATCGTCGGCTTCCCGGGGGAGACCGACGAGGACTTCGAGGACACGCTGCGCGTGGTCGAGGCCGCGCGGTTCTCCTCCGCGTTCACGTTCCAGTACTCGCAGCGGCCGGGGACGCCGGCCGCCGACCTGCCGGACCAGCTGCCCAAGGCGGTCGTGCAGGAGCGGTACGAGCGGCTGATCGCGCTCCAGGAGCGCATCTGTGCGCAGGAGAACGCGGCCCAGGAGGGTCGGGTCGTCGAGGTGCTCGTGGCGGAGGGCGAGGGGCGCAAGGATGGCGAGACGCGCCGGATCTCGGGGCGCGCCGCCGACAACCGTCTCGTGCACCTCGCGCTGCCGGCTGACCTCGACCCCGACGCCGCGCCCCGGCCGGGTGACCTCGTGACCGTTCAGGTGACGCACGGTGCACCGCACCACCTGGTCGCGGACTCCGCGCTCACGGGTGGGCCGTTCGCCGTGCGGCGCACGCGAGCCGGTGACGCGTGGCAGACGCGGCAGTCGGGCGACGACGAGCACGCGGGCGGGCACGGCGCAGACGCGTGCGGCACGGGCGCGGCGCCCGGTCCCGTCAGCCTCGGGATGCCGTCGCTCACCGTCCGCTGAGCTCGGGTACGACTGAGCTCGGGTACGGCTGAGCTCGGGTGCGACTGAGCTCGGGTGCGACTGCGCTCGGGTACGGCTGAGGACCGGTTCGACGAGCGCCAGTGCCGCCGAGCCGTCAGTTGTCCGGCACGTCCGGGGGCAGACCGCCGCCGGGGATGGTCGCCTCGAGCGCGGCGAACAGCTGCACGCCCGTGCCCAGCCCGCACGACAGGACCTGGGCGAGCTGGTTGTCGGTCGCGCCCGGCTCGAAGTCCGCGCTGACCTCGGAGTAGAGCGCGAGCATGCCCTCCTCCTCGCGGACGTACGCCTTGGGCCAGATGCGCTCGCGGTTCCAGTCGTTGAGCGCGAGCGAGACGGCCGCCCGCTGCTCGAGCGGCACCTGCCGGTGCCACCGTCCGCGCACCTGGACGATCTCGTCGTGCTCGCCGAGCAGCAGGAACCAGAACCGGCTGCCGTCCCACGTCCCGGTGAGGTCGCCGTCGTCGTCGACGATGAACCGGTAGCCCTTGTCGAGCAGGTAGTCGCCCACCCGGTCGCGCGTGACGGGCTGCGGCTCCTCGTCGTCGGCGGGAGCGTGCTTGGCGGGCTTCGGCAGCCCGCCCAGCACGCGCAGGAGCCAGCCCGGCCCGCTCACGGCACGCTCCCGGCCGGGTCGGGGTACTTCTCGTCGATCGCGTCGAAGAACATCGAGCCGGTCGACAGGCCGCAGAACAGCAGCTGCGAGAGCTGGGCGTCGGTCGCGCCGTGCTCGAGGTCGGTGGCGACCTCCGCGACGACGTGCACGCGACCGTTGTCCCGCACGCGCACGTACGCCTTGGGCCAGATGCGGTCGGCGTTCCACTCGTTGCACAGGTCGAGGACCTCCTCGAGGCGCTCGATCGCGATCTCGCGGTGCCACTGCCCGCGGATCTGCAGGATCTCCGCACGCTCGCCGAAGAGGAAGAAGTAGAACAACCGCCCGCGCCACAGCCCGCCGAGATCGCCGTCGTTGTCGACGAAGTAGCTGAAGTGGTTGTCGGCCATCCACGCCGCGATGCGCGCGGGGGTGACCGACCGGGGGTGCTCGGTCGCCGACTCGGCGACACCCAGCTCGCGCGCGAGCAGGCGCGTGACGTTCGCGTGCAGCTCGTCGTCGCTCGGCTCCATGCGTGGTTCCGGGGCGTCCCCGGACGCACGCCGACGACGCCACCACGGGCGGTGCTCGTCGGGCTGCGCGGCCATGGGGCGACACTACCCGCGCGCGTCGGGGGGATCGCGGTGGCCGTCCCAGAGCGTGGACGGCGTGGCGCGTCGTGGTGCGGCGGGTGCCGCCGGGTTCGCGGGTGTCGTGGGGTGCGGGCTAGTGTCGCGAGGACCCGCGAGCCGGGTCCCGGAACGACGACGAGGACGGTGCCCATGGGCTTCTTCAGCAAGCACGACGCGCCGGAGCCGGCCCCTGCCGCGCCCGCGCCCGCGCTCGAGCCGTTGACGCACGAGCGCGTCACGGCGACGCTCGACGCCCACGGCTACCGGTACGCGATCGACTCGGACGGCGACATCGGCGGCATCTGGGACGACCACGTCTTCTACTTCGTGCGGATCGGAGCCGAGCGGGAGTTCCTGCAGGTCCGGGGTCGCTGGACGCGCCCGCTCGCGGCGTCGCGGTACCTCGAGGTCCTCAAGCTCGCGAACGCGTGGAACACCGACAAGGTCTTCCCGAAGACCTACGTGCGCGTCGAGGACGACCTGCTCGGGGTGTACGCGGAGCACGCGGTCGACTACCGGCCGGGGGTCGCGGACTCCCAGCTCGACCAGCACCTCGGCTGCGCGGTCTCCACGGCGCTCGCGTTCTTCTCCCACCTCGACGAGCAGTTCCCCGAGGCCGTCGAGGCGTTCCGGGCCCAGCGCTCCGCCGCCGCACGTGCCGCCGAGGACGCAGCCGCGCCGGGTGCCGCGAGCACCGACCCCGGCGGCACGGACCACGTCTGAGCCGCGCGGCACCGGCCCAGCGCCTGATCCGTCCCCGCGTAGGCCGTTCGAGCGGCCTGGCGCGTCCTGACCAGCCCGCGCTCGTCCGGCTCCTGCCCACGCGGCCCTCCCCGCCTGGTGACCGGAGCGCGCGGCGACCTCGGATAGCGTCACCTCATGCTGGTCGCCGCTGCTCTCGTCCCCGACACGGCGCTGCTGGTCCCCGGTGCGTCCGGTCGCACGGATCCTGCGGCCGGGCTGCGCGAGGTGGCGACGGCGGCGGTGCGGCGCGCGGTCGAGCACGCGGACCGCGTCGTGGTGGTCGCGCCCGGCAGGGCTGCTCGTCGGACGCCCGGGACCTCGCCGGAGGGGTCGGCAGCGCCGGGCGGTTCGGCGCACGCGAGAGCGGGGACGACGACGGTGCCCGCGGTCACTGTGGTCGGACAGGTGCGCGCCAGCCTCGCCGCCGCCGGGATCCCCGACCAGATGCTGGCGCAGGTCCCGCCGGCGGACCTCGTCGTCCCCGAGGAGGTGGCTGCGCGCCTCGGGCGCACGCACCGGGCGAGCGTCCCGACGGCGGTCGCGCTGCGGCTGCTGGCCGCCACGGGGCGCGGTGCGGCGCACGCCGTCGAGACCTGCGGGCGCGACGGGGTCGCGCTGCGCGCGCTCGGGTCCAGCCTGGTCTCGGCCCGGACGCGCACGGCGCTCGTCGTCGTCGGCTCGGCCTCGGGACGGCACGGCCCGGACGCGCCGCTCGCCGACGACCCCGAGGCGCTCGCCTACGACGACGCGCTCGTGGACGCCCTGCGCTCGGGGGAACCCGCGGCGCGCGAGCGGATCGCCGCGCTCGACCCCGTGCGTGCCGAGGCGCTCGCGGTCACCGGCTGGGGGCCGTGGCAGGTGCTCGTCGGCGCCACGGCGGCCGAGGTGCGGGCCGACGTCGAGGGGCTCGTGCTGCTCGGTGCGCAGCACGTCGTCGGGACCTGGCTGACGGGCGGCGCACGGTGAGCGCGCTCGTCGTCGCCGTCGTGGGGCCGACCGCGACCGGCAAGTCCGACCTGGCCGTCGCCCTCGCGCTCGCCCTGGGCGGCGAGGTGCTCAACGCCGACGCGCTCCAGCTGTACCGCGGCATGGACGTCGGCACCGCCAAGATGACGCTCGCCGAGCGTCGAGGCGTCCCGCACCACCTGCTCGACGTGCTCGACCCGCGCGAGGAGGCCTCCGTCGCGGACTACCAGGCGCTCGCGCGCGCGACGATCGACGACTGCGCCACGCGCGGTGTGCGCGTGGTCGCCGCGGGCGGGTCGGGCCTGTACGTGCGGGCGCTGCTCGACCACATGGAGTTCCCGGGTACCGACCCGGACGTGCGCGCGCGCCTCGAGGCTCGCGTCGAGGAGCACGGGTCGCGTGCCCTGCACGACGAGCTGGCGCGCCTGGACCCGATCGCGGCCGAGGCGATCGGGCCACGTAACGCGCGGCGCATCGTGCGTGCGCTCGAGGTCATCGAGCTCACCGGGCGGCGGTACTCCGCGTCGCTGCCGCAGCACGTGTACGAGGTCCCCGCGGTGCAGATCGGGCTCGACTGCGACCGCGCGGTCCTCGACGCCCGCGTCGCGGCGCGGACCGAGCACATGCTCGAGCGCGGGCTCGTCGCCGAGGTCGAGAGGTTGCTCGAGCACGGTCTGGGCCGCACCGCCGCACGCGCGGTCGGGTACGCGGAGACGGCAGCGATGCTGCGCGGCGAGCTCACGTCCGACGAGGCTCGTGACGCGATCACCGCCGGGACGCGCCGCCTGGCGCGCAAGCAGATGGGCTGGTTCGGCCGCGACCCGCGCGTGCACTGGCTCGACGCGCAGGACCCGGACCTGGTCGACCGGGCGCTCGCGCTCGTCGCCCAGGCGGACGCCGGACGGCTCGGCCCGGCCACCGACGACCCGGCACCCCGCCGTAGTCTGGGTTCATGACGACCGCCGTGGGCCCGTCCGTCGACGGACAGGCCGCCGCCCCACCCGCGCGCCCGGACGGGACCCTGCACGTGACCAAGGGTCACGGCACGCAGAACGACTTCGTCCTGCTCGACGACCGCGACGGTCACCTCGACCTGAGCGCCGACCTGGTGCGGGCGCTCGCGGACCGGCGTGCGGGCGTCGGGGGAGACGGCGTGATCCGGCTCGTCGCGAGCCGCCACGTGGTCGAGGGCGCCCCGCTGCTCGCCGACGCACCCGAGGCGCAGTGGTTCATGGACTACCGCAACGCGGACGGCTCGATCGCGGAGATGTGCGGGAACGGCGTGCGGGTGTTCGCCCTCTACCTCGACCGGCTCGGACTGTGGCCCGATGCCGACGAGGTCGCCGTCGGCACGCGCGCGGGCGTGATGCGCGTGCGGCGCGTCGCGGTGCCCGAGGGCGTCGGCGACGGCGCGTGGTTCGCGTTCGACATCGGCCGGTGGCACCTGCCCGGCGGTCGTGCCGCGGCCGAGGCCGGGTTCGACGCCGAGGTCGCGGTCACGGGGCTGGACGTCGTGCGACCGGCGCTGTCCGTCGACGTCGGCAACCCGCACAGCGTGCTCGCGCTGCCCGACGTCGCCGAGCTGGCCGCGGTCGACCTCACGCGCGCGCCGCAGGTGCAGCCGGTCCCGCCCCACGGCACGAACGTCGAGATCGTCGTCCCGCTCGGCGAGACGGTCGTCGACGGCCGCACGACGGGACGCGTGCGCATGCGGGTGCACGAGCGCGGCGTGGGGGAGACCCGCTCGTGCGGCACGGGTGCCGTCGCGGCAGCGATGGCGGTGCGCACGTGGGCGGGTGCCGACGCGCCTGACACCTGGCTCGTCGACGTGCCCGGCGGCACGGTCCGCGTCACCGCGCTGGGCGACGACCACGCCGAGCTGGCCGGTCCGGCCGTGCTCGTCGGCGAGATGGACGTCGACCTGACGGCGCTGCTCGGCCGGTGAGCGTGGCCGACCAGCAGGTCCTCACGCCGGACGACCTGGGAGTCCCGCTCGGCACGCGGGCGACGGTGGTCGAGCTGTCGAGCACGTTCTGCCAGCCGTGCCGGATGGCACGCGTGGTGCTGCAACGGGCCGTGGAGACCACCGACGGGGTGCGCCTGGTCGAGCTCGACGTCGCCGGGTCACGCGGCGAGCGGCTCGGGGCCCGCCTCGCCGTGCACAGCACGCCCACGGTGCTCGTGCTCGACGCGCACGGGCGCATCGTCGAGCGGACGGCCGGCGTCCCGCGGCTCGCTCATGTGCGTGCCACGCTCGACGCGGTCGGCGAGCCCGCAGCGTCCTGAGGCGCGCTCACCACCCGGGGCGTCACGCGGACGGCGACGAGCGCCGCGCCGGCGGCGAGCACCGACGTCAGCGCGAAGCACGCGGCGTACGGTGCGTCACCGCCGCGGGCCGAGAACGCTGCGAACAGCACCCCCGTCACCGCCAGCGAGAGCGACGCACCGATCGAGTCCGAGACGGACAGGGCGGAGCTGTTGGTGCCCGCGGCGCGGCCGGACGAGTACCGCAGCACGAGCACGGTCTGCCGCGCGTAGGTCAGACCCATGCCGAAACCCGCGACCGCCCACGCGGCGACGAGGACCGGGATCGGCGCGTGCGTCGCGGCACCCACGCCCGTGCCCGCGATACCCAGGGTGACGACGACCGTGCCGACCCGGATGGCCCGTGCGTGGGGGAGTCGCTCGCCCAGGCGCCCCTGCACCCACGCCGCACCCGCCCAGGTGAGCGCTGCGGCCGTCAGCGTCACGCCCGCGAACGTCGGCGAGACGTCGTACCGACGCGTCAGCAGGTAGGGCAGGTACACCTCGGCGCCGAAGAAGGCGCCCGCGAGCAGCCCGCGGTCGGCCACGATCGCGGGCAGCCCGCGGGCCGCTCGCAAGGTGCCGGGCGGGACGAGCCGGGACAGGGCAGCGAGCGCGACGGCGACGCCGCCGAGCGACGCCGCCACGGTCCCCGCGCCGCTGAGCTCGCCGCTGACGCCGAGCACGAGCACCGCCAGCGCGGCGAGCGCCGCCCACCCGATCCGGCGCGCGCTCGTCGTCGACGCGTCGTCGACGGGCTCCGCCCCGGGCTCGGGGGGCGCGGGGTGCTCGGGCGGTCCCACGGAGCGCACGCGGGCCAGCACGACGGCCGCGATGGGCGGGACGAGCACCGCCACGCCGAGGAACACCCACCGCCAGTCGGCGCGCTCGGTGACGAACCCCGCGACGGGCGGCCCGACGAGCGAGGGAATGACCCACGCCGCGGAGAACCCCGCGAAGACACGCGGGTGCAGCGCGCCGGGGTAGAGGCGCGCGACGACGACGTAGGAGACGACGGTGAGCGCGCCGCCGCCGAGGCCCTGCAGCAGCCGCCCGCCGGCCAGCACCGCCATCGTCGGCGCGGTCCCTGCGACCAGCAGCCCGGCGACGAAGGCGAGGGCGGCGGCCAGCAGGGGCCGCGCCGGTCCGACGCGATCCGCCCACGCCCCGGCGGCGACCATCCCGACCACGCCCGACGCGAGCGGGGCGGCGAAGGCCACGGCGTACAGAGCTGCGCCGTCGAGCTCGAGCGACACGGTCGGCATGACGGTCGTGACGGCGAGCGACTCGAAGGCGGCGAGGAACACGAGCGCGCACATGGCCCAGGTGGTCGTCCGCAGGCGGGCCCAGGTCGCGCGCGCGTCGTCGGTCACGACGGCGGGCATCGCAGCAGACTAGGCGTCGCGACCGACACGGACGTCAGGCGCTCCCGGGGGACGCCGTGACCTGCAGCACGCGGAAGCCCTTGGCACTCGCGACGCGCTCGACCGTCGCGCTACCGGCGAGCTCGTCGGCCAGCCAGCGCTGCAGCGAGTCCGCGCCCAAGTTCTTGCCGACGACGAGTGACGCCACGCCACCCGGCGCCAGGCGCGGCAACCACCGCCGCAGCAGCTCGTGCAGCGCGGCCTTGCCGACCCGGATCGGCGGGTTCGACCAGATCGCGGCGAACCGCACGTCGGCGGGCACGTCGTCGGGCTGCACGGCGTGCAGGTGCGACGCACCGACCGCGCGGGCGTTGTGGCGCACGAGGTCGAGCGCGCGCTCGTTGACGTCGACCGCCCACACCCGGGCCTGCGGCGAGCGCAGCGCGAGCTCGAGCGCGAGCGGCCCCCAGCCGCAGCCGAGGTCGAGCAGGTCGCCCGCGGCGGGCGGCGGCGGCACCTCGTCGAGCAGGACGCGCGTCGCGTGGTCCACGTGGTCGGGCGAGAAGACGCCGCCCGCGGTCTGCACGTGAAGGTCACGGCCCGCCAGGCGTACGACGATGTCGCGACGCTCGTCGTCCGAGGCCGGCTGTGCGGTGAAGTAGTGGTCTGCAGCCACGGGCCCGACCCTACCGACGAGCCTGCGCCTCCAGCGAAACACCTCGCACGTGCTCGGCCGTGCGTGCGACCCTGGAGGCTGAACGCGGGACGGCCCGCGTCCCCACCGAGAAGGAGCCGCGTGAGCGAGACGCACCACACCACCACACCGAGCACGACGCCGGACGAGCCCCGCTCGCCCCAGCAGGTGGCCGACGACGTGGTGGCGCGGGTGCTCGCGAGGGCGGGGACCGCGCTGCACGCGGGCGGCACCGTGCACTCGGCGTACGACGGCGACCAGCTCGACCTCGAGGAGCGCACGTCGCTGCGCCGCGTCGCGGGCCTGTCCACCGAGCTCGAGGACGTCACCGAGGTCGAGTACCGCGAGCTGCGGCTCGAGAAGGTCGTCCTCGTCGGGGTCTGGGGCTCGTCGTCGTCCGCGGGGACGTCCAACGGCACGCTGCAGGACGCCGAGGTGTCGCTGCGCGAGCTCGCGGCGCTCGCGGAGACCGCGGGGTCGACCGTGCTCGACGGTCTGCTGCAGCGGCGCGCCAAGCCGGACCCGGGCACCTACCTGGGCTCAGGCAAGGCCGCGGAGCTCGCGTCAGTCGTCGCGGCGGTCGGCGCGGACACCGTGGTCATCGACGGCGAGCTCGCCCCGTCGCAGCGCCGCGCGCTCGAGGACATCGTGCGCGTCAAGGTCGTCGACCGGACCGCGCTGATCCTCGACATCTTCGCCCAGCACGCGAAGTCGCGGGAGGGCAAGGCCCAGGTCGAGCTCGCGCAGCTCGAGTACCTGCTGCCGCGCCTGCGCGGCTGGGGCGAGTCGATGTCCCGGCAGGCCGGCGGTCAGGTCGGCGGCGCCGGGGCGGGCATGGGCTCGCGCGGACCGGGTGAGACGAAGATCGAGCTCGACCGACGGCGCATCCGCAACCGCATGGCCAAGCTGCGCCGCGAGATCGCGGCGATGGAGCCGGCGCGCATGACCAAGCGCGCGTCGCGCAAGCGGCACGCGATCCCGTCCGTCGCGATCGCGGGCTACACCAACGCGGGCAAGTCCTCGCTCCTGAACCGGCTGACGAACGCCGGCGTGCTGGTCGAGAACGCGCTGTTCGCGACCCTGGACCCCACGGTCCGCCGCGCCGAGACGGTCGACGGGCGCGTCTACACGCTCGCCGACACGGTCGGGTTCGTGCGGTCGTTGCCCCACCAGCTCGTCGAGGCATTTCGCTCGACGCTCGAGGAGGTCGCGGACGCCGACCTGATCCTGCACGTCGTCGACGCGTCGCACCCCGACCCCGAGGGCCAGATCGCCGCGGTCCGCCACGTGTTCGCGGACATCCCCGGCGCCATGGACGTGCCCGAGATCATCGTGCTCAACAAGGCCGACCTCGCCTCGCCCGAGGTGATCGCCCGGCTGCGCTCGCGCGAGCTGCACTCGATCGTCGTCTCCGCGCACAGCGGCGAGGGCATCGCCGAGCTGCAGGCGCTCGTCGCGGACCAGCTGCCGCGTCCGGGGGTCACGGTCGACGTCGTGGTGCCCTACCAGCGCGGTGACCTCGTCAGCCGTGTGCACGAGCACGGCGACATCGACCACGAGGAGCACACCGCGGACGGCACGCTGCTGCGCGCGCGCGTCGACGAGTCGCTCGCGGCCGAGCTCGAGGAGGCGTCGGTCCGACGCGCGTGAGCGGGCGTCGCACGCGGCGCCCGGCAGTCCGGCAGGCCCTCGACCCGCACTAGGCTGGCCCGATGCCCGCGTCCCCGTCCGTGCCCGACGACCCGGCGGCGACAGAGCCCGGTGCTCGCGAGCCCGACGGCCGCGAGCCCGGTGACCGCGACGGCGCCGTCGACGAGCTGCTCGACGTCGCCGTCGGCGTGCTCGGCGGAGCTCGCCGAGAGGGCCAGCACGCGATGGCCCGCGCGGTCGCGTCGTCGCTGCGGACCGGCGAGCACCTGCTGGTCCAGGCGGGCACCGGCACCGGAAAGTCGCTCGGGTACCTCGTGCCCGCCGTCCAGCACGCGGTGCACGCGGACGAGCGCGTCGTCGTCTCCACCGCCACGCTCGCGCTGCAGCGCCAGGTCCTCACGCGCGACCTCCCGCTCGTCGCCGACGCGCTCGCCCCTCACCTGCCGCGCCGCCCCGACATCGCGCTGCTCAAGGGCTGGCACAACTACCTGTGCCTGCACAAGGTCGAGGGCGGGTACCCGGCCGACGACCAGGGCTCGCTGTTCGACCTGCCGGAGAAGGCGGGCGCCGCCGAGCACCCCTCGGCCGGGGCGACCGGTCCCGGCGCGCTCGGCCAGCAGGTCGTGCGCCTGCGCGAGTGGTCGCAGGAGACCGACACGGGCGACCGGGACGACCTCGTCCCCGGCGTGAGCGACCGTGCGTGGCGCCAGGTGTCTGTGACGTCGCTCGAGTGCATCGGCTCGGCGTGCCCGAAGCTCGACGAGTGCTTCCCGGAGCGTGCGCGTGGCCGTGCACGCGAGGCCGACGTCGTCGTGACGAACCACGCGATGCTCGGGATCGCCGCGTCCGGCTCGCCGGGCGTCCTGCCCGAGCACCAGGTCCTCGTCGTCGACGAGGCGCACGAGCTCGCGGACCGGGTCACCACGCAGGCCACGGCCGAGCTGTCGCTGCCCGTCGTGCAGCACGCCGCGCGCGTCGCCCGGCGACACGGCGGAGTCCCCGCGTCCGACCTCGAGGCCGCGGGAGAGGCGCTCGCCGGGGTCATCGTGCCGCTGCGCGAAGGTCGCTTCCCCGCCGGGCTGCCGGCCGAGGTGCACGACGCCGTGGCGGTGGTCCGGGACGCGGCGCGCACGCTGCTGTCGCTCCTGCGGCCCGAGCCGGGCGGATCGGGTGGATCGGGTCCCGCGGACGGCGGCCGCAAGGTCGCGCAGTCGGCCGTCCTGACGTTGTTCGAGACGGCGGAGCGCATGACCGCCGAGGCCGAGGACGCCGCGCGCACCGTGATGTGGTGCGCGCGCGGTGAGGACCGCTCAGGCGCCGTGACGACGAGGCTGCACGCCGCGCCGCTCGCCGTCAACGGGCTGATCCGCACCCAGCTCTTCGCGGGGCGGACCGCTGTACTGACCTCCGCGACGCTCGCGCTCGGCGGCACGTTCGACCCGATGGCGCGCTCGGTGGGTCTCGAGCGCCGGCCGGACCTGGAGCCCGAGGGCCCCACCAGCGTCCCCGGCGCCGATCCCGTCCCGGCCGCCGTGGCAGCGGGCGAGATGCGCTGGACGGGCCTCGACGTCGGCAGCCCGTTCGACTACCCCCGGCAGGGCATCTGCTACGTCGCTCGCCGCCTCCCGCCGCCCGGCCGCGAGCCCGCCACCGACGCGCAGCTCGACGAGATCGAGGCGCTCGTGCGCGCCTCGGGCGGCGCGACGCTCGGGCTGTTCTCGTCCCGTCGAGCGGCCAACGCGGCCGCCGAGGCGATGCGGGAACGGCTCGACGTCCCCGTGCTGCTGCAGGGCGACGACCAGCTCCCCACGCTCGTCGCGCAGTTCGCGGCCGACGAGCCGAGCTGCCTGTTCGGGTCGCTCGCGCTGTGGCAGGGCGTCGACGTGCCGGGACGCGCGTGCCGCCTCGTGCTCATCGACCGCATCCCGTTCCCGCGCCCCGACGACCCGGTCCGCTCGGCCCGCGCCGACGTCGTGGCCGCGGCGGGCGGCAACGGCTTCATGGCCGTGTCGGCGACACACGCCGCGCTCCTGCTCGCGCAGGGCGCCGGACGGCTCATCCGCGGGCCGCAGGACAAGGGCGTGGTCGCGGTCCTCGACCCCCGGCTCGCCACGGCGCGGTACGGCGAGTTCCTCGCGCGGTCCATGCCGCCCTTCTGGCGGACCACCGAGCGCGACGTGGCCGTGGCGGCACTCACGCGCCTGCGTGACGGCTGAGCCGGTAGCCTGCGGACGAGGGTCAGCAGACAGTGGACACGCAGGTCGACGGCGTGTTCCGCGCCGGCGCACCCTCGCACGCCCGCACGACGCACGCCCGATCCCCGCACCCTCTGGAGGCGCACCGATGTCCGAGCAGATCCTCGAGAGCCGGGACAGCGACGACCCGTCCGCATCCGTGGGTGCGACCCACCGCCGGACGTCGAAGCTCGCGATCGTCGGGGCCGGAGCGGTCGGCTCGACCATGGCGTACGCCGCGCTCATGCGCGGCGCGGCACGCAACGTCGCGCTGTTCGACATCAACAAGGCCAAGGTCGAGGCCGAGGCGCTCGACCTCGGGCACGGCATCCAGTTCATGTCCATGGCGGAGGTCGTCGGGTCCGACGACATCGCGGTGTGCGCCGACGCCGACGTCGTCGTCTTCACCGCGGGAGCCAAGCAGAAGCCGGGCCAGACGCGCGTCGACCTCGCCGAGGCGACCATCGGCCTGGTGAAGAAGGTCCTGCCCTCGCTCGTCGAGGTCGCGCCGAACGCCGTCTACGTGATGGTCACCAACCCCGTCGACGTCGTGACCTACGCCTCGCTCAAGATCTCCGGCCTCCCGCCGTCGCAGATGTTCGGCTCGGGCACCGTGCTCGACTCCTCCCGCCTGCGCTACCTGATCGCCAAGCACACCGGCGTCGCGGTGCAGAACGTGCACGCGTACATCGCGGGCGAGCACGGTGACTCGGGGCTGCCGCTGTGGAGCTCGGCGTCCATCGGTGCCATCCCGCTGCTCGAGTGGCAGGGGATCGAGGGCGAGGGCCCGCTCACGCACTCGGTGCGCGACGAGATCGCCCGCGAGGTCGTCGAGTCCGCCTACCGGATCATCGAGGGCAAGGGTGCGACCAACTACGCGGTCGCGCTCGCCGGCTCGCGGATCATCGAGGCGATCATCAAGGACGAGCGACGGGTGCTGCCGGTCTCGTCGCTGCTGACGGACTTCTACGGGATCAGCGACGTGTGCCTGTCGGTGCCGACGATCGTGGGGTCGAGCGGCGTCCTCGACCGTCTGCCGGTCCCGATGTCGGTCGACGAGCTCTCGGGCCTGCGGGCGTCCGCCCAGGCGGTCCGGGACGTCGCCCGGCGCTTCGGCTTCTGACCGGACCCGCTGCCGGTCGAGGTCCGATCGTGATCCGGCACCGATCCTGATCGGACCCTGGGCCGACTGACACGCTCACGCCCGTCAGTCGGCCCAGGAGTCGTCCTCCCACCGGTCCCCGTCCGGAACCGGCCCGTCCTGCGCGGAACGGTCGGGGGACGGGTGCTCCGCACTCGGGTCGACGTGGTGCGGGGCGGGGCCGTGCTCCGCGTGATCCGCGCCGTCGCCCGGGTCCGTCTCGGCGAGGCTCGTCTCGTCGGCGAGGTTCGTCTCGGCGAGGTTCGTCTCGTGGGCGTCATGCGTGCCGGAGAACGCGTCGCGCAGGCGGCGGTCGAGGTCGCGGCCCGGGTCCGGGAGTCGTCCAGGCATGGGCGTCAGAGGCTGCGCAGCACGCTGACGACGCGGCCGAGGATCGTCGCGTCGTCACCGGCGATCGGCGCGTAGGCGGCGTTGTGCGGCATGAGCCACACGTGCCCGTCCGCACGCCGCAGCGTCTTGACCGTCGCCTCGCCGTCGATCATGGCGGCGACGATCTCGCCGTTCTCCGCGACGGGCTGCCGGCGCACGACCACCCAGTCGCCGTCGCAGATCGCCGCGTCGACCATCGAGTCGCCGGACACCTTGAGGAGGAACAGCTCGCCGTCTCCCACGAGCTGGCGGGGGAGCGGGAAGACGTCCTCGACGACCTGCTCGGCCAGGATCGGGCCGCCGGCCGCGATCCGGCCGACCACCGGCACGTAGGCCGGCGCCGACAGGCGCTCGGAGCCCGTGTCGCCGAGCTCGACCTCGGCGGCCCCGTCGCCGCTCCACTGCGGCACGCCACGCGAGTCGTCGGCGTGGACGACCTCGATCGCGCGGGGGCGCTTGGGGTCGCGGCGCAGATAGCCCTTGCGCTCGAGCGCGGTCAGCTGGTGCTTGACGCTCGACGGGCTGGTGAGACCGACCGCGTCGCCGATCTCACGCATGCTCGGCGGGTAGCCGCGGGTCTCGACGGAGACGCGGATGGTCTGGAGCACGAGCCGCTGACGGGCTGTGAGGCCGTCCGGGCCCGGCGGCGTCTCGGGCAGCTCGTGCACCGTGCCGAGCCTGCCCAGCGCACCGCTCTCGGTCTGGTCGTCGGTCCGCTCGTCCGTCACGTCCACCCCTCCAGTCCACCTCCGTCGCCCGGCCGTGGTCGGCCCGGTCGCCCGGTGCGCGCCTCCGCCACGACGCCGGTGCCGACCCCACCTGCACCGCCCGAACGCCTGTGGTGCCAGGCGGTCGCGGTGCTGATCGTGGCCGTGCCGCCGGCCGGGCCGGCGGCGTGACGAGTGGTCGTGTCAGTGGTCGGTGGTGCGCTGTTCCTCGGCAGGAAGCCTACGCAGGCCGGACGGTGATTTCAAACATCTGTTCGACATCTCTGGACGCGTGTCGCAGGCCTCTGGTAGAACTCGTACAGACGTACGACGAACAGGTGTATGACGAACGTGTGTACGGGCGGGGCGCGTGGAGCGGCCGCAGTCGCCCCGCGAGCGTCACGAGGAGAGGAAGCGCGATGAGCACGATGGTGATCGGTCCCTCGGTCCTGGCGGGTCGGGACGAGCGCCCTGCGACGGCTCAGCGGCGTCGCGCCGAGTCCGCACCCGCGCTGCACCTGACGCGCCGTGGGCGTGCAGTCGTGGTCGCGTTCGCCCTCGTGCTGGCGGCCGCCGTCTTCGGTCTCGGGGCCCGTGCGGCTGCCGGCGCTCCGTCGGACGTGACGTTCGACCGGTACGTCGTGCAGCCTGGCGACACGCTGTGGGACATCGCCGCCGACTCCCGCGGAGCGCACGAGTCGGTGGGCGCACAGGTGCGCGAGCTCGTGCGCGTGAACGGACTGTCCGGCGACCAGGTGGTGGCCGGCGAGGAGCTCGTCGTCCCGCGGGGCTGACGCGAGCGGACTCTCCGACGGGCGGTCGCCGATCGAGGCGACCGCCCGTCGGTGTCCACCCGCAGGTCCTGTCTGACGACAGCGCGGGTGCAGATGCGCTCGTGCGGACGCCGACGCGGGTGCGGACGCGCGTCGATCGGAGCGCGCCGGGCCCGGGAGCGGAACATCGTCCGGGATGGTGGCGTCGGCCGGTCAGGGAGTCCGGTGGCGGGCTCGACTCGTCGGCCGGGCCCGGGTCGGTACGATCGCTGTCGGGTCGTCGCTCGTCGACCCGCCGAGGTGGAGCAGGGAGGCTCAGGGTGCACTGCCCGTTCTGTCGTCACCCGGACTCCCGGGTGGTCGACTCGCGCACGTCGGACGACGGGTCGTCGATCCGGCGCCGTCGCCAGTGCCCCTCGTGCAACCGCCGGTTCACGACCGTCGAGACCACGAGCCTGTCCGTCGTCAAGCGGTCGGGCGCGACCGAGCCGTTCAGCCGCGACAAGATCGCGGGCGGCGTGCGCAAGGCGTGCCAGGGTCGCCCGGTGAGCGAGGACGACCTCGCCCTGCTCGCACAGAAGGTCGAGGAGACGCTGCGCTCGTCGGGCTCGGCGGAGATCGACGCCTACGAGATCGGGCTGGCGATCCTGGGCCCGCTGCGCGAGCTCGACGAGGTCGCGTACCTGCGGTTCGCGAGCGTCTACCAGGCCTTCGACTCGCTCGAGGACTTCGAGGCGGCGATCACGGTCCTGCGAGCGGAGCGCGCGGAACGCGACGGTGACGACGTCGCCGAGGACGACCCCGGTCCCGATCAGGACTCCGAACGCCAGCCCGTCGCGGGTTCCGGCCCGGTCCTCTGAGCGGCCCTGCCGGTCACGGGATGTAGCCCGTCGGCGGGTTAACGTCGAGTCATGCTCCCCGCTGACGTCTTCCTGCTGCGCGCCCCCGGCGCACCCGCCCTGCTGCCCGACGGCTCCGCCGCGATCGTCGCCGTGACCCGGCCCGACGCTGAGTCGGACCAGTACCGCGGCGGCTTGTGGCTCGTCCCGACCGACGGCTCAGCGGCCCGGCAGCTCACGCGCGGCCACGCGGACAGCGACCCCGACGTCTCGCCCGACGGCCGCTGGGTCGTGTTCGTCCGGGGCGGCGGCACGGCCAGGCCGCAGCTGCACCTCGTGGAGACCGCCGGCGGCGAGCCCTTCGCGCTGACGTCGGCGCCGCTGGGGGCCGCGCAGCCGCGGTTCTCGCCCGACGGCCGACGGGTCGCGTACGTCTCACGCGTCCCGCAGGAGGGGCGCTACCTGCCGGACGGCGACCCGGCCGCCGAGCGCCCTCGCCTCGTCACCGAGCTGCGGCACCGCTCCGACGGGCTCGGGTACACGCGTGACCGCACCCGCCAGCTGTTCGTCGTCGAGGTGCCGCAGGCTGCGGCGGACGCCGTCGCGGTGCCGCCTTCGTTCCGCCTCACGGATGCCGACAACGACGTCGACGCCCCGCGCTGGTTCCCCGACGGCACCGCGATCGCGGCCGTCCTGGCGCGCCACGCGCAGCGCGAGCAGGATCTGCGGCGCGACGCCGTCGCGATCGCTGTGCCGTCCGAGCTCTCGGGCGACGAGGGCGCGGCGCCGATCGTGCCGATCACGGACGCCGACGCCGGTTCGACGCTCGCGGTGTCCCGCGTGCTGGTGTCGTCGCATGGGCGCCGCGCGTGGCTCCTGGCTGACGACCAGGGGGAGTCGGGGCGCGACTTCGTGGCTGCGCTGACGGGGCTGTTCGAGGTCCGGCTCGACGCGACGGGTCGCGCGGCGGGGCCGGCGCGGCGGTTGACGGACGCCGACGAGGTCGAGCTCGACCCGGCGGTGCTGCTCGAGGTCGGCACGGCGGACGGCGGAGCGGACGGTGGGGCAGTCGTCGTCGCTCCGGCGCGCTCGGGCGCAGTCCACCTGAGCCGCGTCGACCAGGACGGCGCGCTGCACGACCTGCTGACCGGTCCGGTCGTCGTGACCGGCGCCGCGGCCGCGAGCGGCGTGCTCGTGGCCGTCCGTGCGACGCCGCTGAGCGCGGGCGACGTCGTCGTCGTCACGGGTGGCGGCGAGCGCGTGCTCACCGACCTGTCCGCGGAGCTGCGCGCGACCGGCCGTGTCCGCGAGCCGCGGGCCCTGGTGGCGCACGCGCCCGACGGCTACCGCGTCGAGGGCTGGGTGACCACGCCTGACCCCGACCGTCACGGCCCGGGCCCGTACCCGACGATCCTCATGATCCACGGCGGGCCGTTCGCGCAGTACACGCACGCGCTGTTCGACGAGGTGCAGGTGCTCGCCGAGGCGGGCTACGCGGTGGTGCACGGCAACCCGCGCGGCTCGTCGGGCCGCGGTCGTGCGCACGGCCGCGCCATCCGGCGCGGGTTCGGCACGGTCGACACCGACGACGTGCTCGCGCTGCTGGACGAGGCGCTCACCGACCCGCGCCTCGACGCGACGCGCACGGGTGTCATGGGTGGGTCGTACGGCGGCTACCTGACGGCGTGGCTGACGACGCGCACGGAGCGGTTCGCCGCGGCGATCGTCGAGCGCGGCTTCCTCGACCCGATCAGCTTCGTCGGGTCGAGCGACATCGGCTGGTTCTTCGGGCTCGAGTACCTCGGTGAGCCGCAGACCGAGCACGCGCAGGTCGCCGCGCAGTCGCCCATGGCCCGTGTGGACGCGGTGCGCACCCCGACGTTCGTCATCCACTCGGAGCAGGACTGGCGGTGCCCGGTCGAGCAGGGTCAGCGGTGGTTCGTCGAGCTCAAGCGCCGTGGCGTGGCCACCGAGCTCCTGCTGTTCCCGGGCGAAGGGCACGAGCTGACCCGGTCGGGCCGACCGCAGCACCGCGTCGAGCGGTTCGACCACGTGCTGCGCTGGTGGCGCCGCTGGCTCCCGGTGGAGCAGGCGGTCGCCATGCGCTGACGCCAAGGGGTGGATTGAGGTGGCACGCGCGCCGCGCGTCGGCCACGCTGGGGTCTCGACGAAGTACAGGAGGAGCCGATGGCGCACGACGACACGAAGCCTGCGGTGAGCGAGGACGCGAAGGCGAAGTTCCGCGAGGCGCTCGAGCGCAAGAAGAGCTCGCAGCACCGCACGGCCGACGCGCAGGCGAACACCGGGACGGTGCACGGCTCGGAGACGAACGGCCCTGGGCAGCGGCGCTTCCAGCGCAAGTCCGGTTCGTCCTGACGGACCGCTGACTGCTGCGCCCCGAGGCGCGGACGGACGAAGGCCCCGACCGGAGACGGTCGGGGCCTTCGACGTGGATGGTCTTCGATGTGCAGTGCCTTCGACGAGCAGTGCCTTCGACGTGCAGTGCCTTCGACGTGCGCGGGCCCGGCCGCGGCGCTCAGGAGAGCAGGCGGACCCGGATCGCCTCGGGCTGGGCGGCGAGCGCGTCGACGAGCGCGTCCTCGACGGGCGAACCCGCGTCGGTCACCACGTAACCGAGCTCGCCGCGCGTCGCGAGGAGCTGGCCCTCGATGTTCACGCCGTGCTCGGCCAGCGTCGCGTTGACGGTGGCCAGCACGCCGGGGACGTTGCGGTGCAGGTAGGCGAGGCGGTGCACGCCCGGGGGCTGGTCCAGCGCGACGTTCGGCAGATTGACCGACAGCGTCGTGGAGCCCGTGGCCAGGTAGTCGCGCACCTTGTTCGCGACGAACTGACCGATCGCCTCCTGGGCCTCCTCGGTCGAGCCGCCGGTGTGCGGCGTGAGGATGACGTTGGGCAGACCCCGCAGCTCGGACTCGAACGGGTCGCCCTTGCGCTTGGGCTCCTCGGGGAAGACGTCGATCGCCGCGCCGGCCAGGTGGCCCGAGACGATCCCGTCACGCACCGCCGCCGGGTCGACGACGAAGCCTCGCGACAGGTTCAGCAGGATCGAGCCCGGCTTCATCCGCGCGATCTGGGGGGCGCCGAAGAAGCCCGCGTTGCCGGGTCGGCCGTCGACGTGCAGCGTGACGACGTCGGCGGTCTCGAGCAACTCGTCGAGCGTCGCGGCGCGACGCGCGTTGCCGAGCGAGAGCTTCTCGGCGGCGTCGTAGAAGACGACCGACATGCCGAGGTTCTCCGCGAGCACCGACAGCTGGGTGCCGATGTTGCCGTAGCCGATGATGCCGAGGGTCCGGCCGCGGACCTCGTGCGCGCCGGTCGCGGACTTGTTCCAGACGCCGTCGTGCATCTCCTTGTCGAACACCGTGAGGCGCCGGGTCAGGGAGATGATGTCGGCGATCGCGATCTCCACCACGGAACGGGTGTTGGAGAACGGCGCGTTGAACGTCGCGACGCCGAGCGAGGCAGCGGCACGCAGGTCGATCTGGTTGGTCCCGATGCAGAACGCGCCGATCGCGACGAGGTCGGGCGCGTGCGCGAGCACGTCCGCCGTGACCTGCGTCTTGGAGCGGATCCCGAGAAGCTCGACGCCGTCGAGGGCGTCGATCAGCTCGGACTCGTCCAGCGCGCCGGTCCGCGTGGTGACGTCGAAGCCCGCGGCCTCGAGGATGGCGCGGGCGTGCGGGTGCAGGTTCTCGAGAAGAAGGGCCTTGGGCACGGGGCCATCGTGCGCCTGTCCGGGTGCTGGGCGCCGCGGTGTCCGACCTGCGGACACCGCGGCGGACGTCCCGACCGGCCAGGGCGCGTGGGGCGGCCGGTGACCACCCCGGGCCTGGTCAGTCGACCAGCCCGGCCGGGAGCTCGCGTGCGTGCAGGACGTGCAGCGTCCTCGTCGTCCGGGTCATGGCGACGTACAGGTCACCCGCCGAGCCCGCCAGGATCTCGCTCGGCTCGACGAGCACGACCTGGTCGAACTCGAGGCCCTTGGACTGCCGTGCCGTGAGCACGACGACGGGCGCGTCGAGGTCGAGCACGCCGTTCGTCGTGGGCGGCGTGCATCCCGCGGCCTCGATCGCGTCGCGCAGCTCGGGCACGCGTGACTCGACGGCGACCACGGCGACGCGCCCGGCGCCCGACTCGTCCTGCACCGCCCGCAGCGCGTCGACCGCGGTCGATGCCGCGGTCCGGACGAGCTGCTCGTCGTCCACCCGGGTCAGCTCGAGCGCGTCGGGCACCTCGCGCGCCGACGTCAGCGGCGAGCGCGAGAGCCCCGCGGCATCGGCCACGCGGCCCGCCGCGTCCGCGACCGACGCCGGGGTGCGGTAGTTCACCGTCAGGTCGGCCTGCCGCCACGTCCCGCGCAGCACCGGGTCGAGCATCGTGGCCCACTGGCGCGCACCCGCGGCCGACGACGTCTGCGCGACGTCCCCGACGATCGTGAGCGAACGCGTGGGCACGCGCCGCAGCAGCGCGCGCCACGCCATCGACGACAGCTCCTGCGCCTCGTCGACGACGACGTGACCGTACGTCCACGACCGGTCCGCCGCGGCGCGCTCCGCGGTGGTGAGCACCGGCCCGCCGGCCGAGAAGCGATCCGCGAGGAGCTCGGCGGAGACGAACGCGCCCGCGCTGGTCTGCTCGAGCACCTGGCGCGCGTAGGAGACCTCGCGCTGCCGCGCCGCGGCCGCGGCCCGCGCTTGGGCCTTGGCGGCCTGGTCGTCCTCGCCGAGCAGCTCGGCGGCCTCGTCGAGCAGCGGGACGTCGGCCGGGGTCCACGGCGCGTCGGGGTCGCGCGCGAGCAGCGCCCTGTCGCCGGGGGAGAGCTGCGGCGCGGCCGACTCCAGGCGCCACGGCTTGGCGTACAGGTCCGCCACCAGCTTCTGGGGCGTGAGCGGCATCCAGGCGAGGTTGAGCGCGACCCGGATCTCGCGGGTCGAGCGGAGCTCCTCGAGGATCTCCGCACGCTCGTCGGCGGGGACCTCGAACGCGAGCTGGTCGACGTACTGCGACGCGAGGCGCGAGAGCATGTCGCGGACGAACGCGACGCGCGCCAGGTTGTGCGGGCGGTGCAGTCGGCGCGCGCGGGCGATCGCCTGCGCGACGTCGTTCGGCCGCACGACGACGGTGCGGCCGTCGATGCGCACGCTCGTCGGCTCGGCGGGCACCCGCTGGCGGTCGCTCACGGCGCGCGCGATCACGCGGGCCATGACGGCCCGGCCCTTGATCGCGGCGACGTGCTCCGGCTCGGTGCCGGTCGCCTCCACGCCGGGCACCAGGTCCGCGATCGTCGTCGTCACGACGCCCGTCTCGCCGAGCGACGGCAGGACCTGGTCGATGTAGCGCAGGAACGTGCGGGACGGCCCGACCAGGAGCACGCCCGAGCGCTCGAGCAGACGCCGGTGGGCGTACAGCAGGTAGGCCGCGCGGTGGAGCGCGACCGCGGTCTTGCCGGTCCCGGGCCCGCCCTGCACGACGAGCGCGCCGTTCAGCTCGGAGCGGATGATCGCGTCCTGCTCGGACTGGATGGTCGCGACGATGTCGCCCATCCGGCCGGTCCGGCCCGCGCGCAGCCCGGCGAGCAGTGCCCCCTCGCCGGACAGCCCGCTCAGCGCGTCGGGGTCGCCGTCGAGCAGGTCGAGGTCGAGCACCTCGTCCTCGACGCTCGTCACGGTCCGCCCGCGCGTGACGACGTGGCGGCGACGCTGGACCCCGTCGGGGTGCGCTGCGGTGGCCCGGTAGAACGCGCGTGCCGCGGGTGCCCGCCAGTCGGTCAGCAGCGGCGTCTGCTCCACGTCGGTCAGGCCGATGCGACCCACGTAGCGCCGCGCGCCGTCGTCGAGGTCGAGCCGACCGAAGACGAGCCGCTCCTCGACCGCCTCGAGCTGGGCCAGCCGGTCCTCGTAGAGCGTCGCGAACGCGTCGCGCTCGCTGCGGTTCTGGGGCGAGCCGCACGGGCCCTCGCGACGCACGGCCGCGAGCCGCGACCGGTTCTGCGCGCGCAGCTCGTCGAGGCGGCCGTAGACGACGTCGACCTGCTGCTGCTCGAGGGCGATCTCGTCGTCCGGGCTCGTCACGCGGGTGTCCTCCTGGAGAGAGCTCGTCGTGGGGCCACACGAGCGACCGTCCATCATTCCACCTCGTGCGGGTCGTCGCGACGCCCCGCCGTGTGACGCGAGGTGCCTGCGACCGCAATCCGACCGGCATCACGGCGCGATCACGCGACGACGGACGCATCCGCCCGTACGCTGCCTGGTGCCGAAGGAGGGCTGACCATGATCGACGTCGACGACGCGCGCCGCGCGCCGGGTCCCGACGTGCCCGCGACCCTCCGGCTCCTCGTCGTCGAGGACGACGAGGGGGACTGGATGCTGGCCTCCGAGCATCTCGCGGACTCCGGGCTCGACGCACGCCTCACCTGGGCGCGCACGCTCGACGAGGCGGCGCTGATGCTCGACGTCGACTGCGTGCTGCTGGACCTCGGGCTGCCCGACGCGTCGGGACTGCCGGCCCTGCGCCGACTGCTCGCGGCGGGCGCGCCACCCGTGATCGTGCTCACAGGACTCGCGGACTCGACCACGGGGCTCGCGGCCGTCGCGGCCGGCGCGCAGGACTACCTCGTCAAGAGCGACGTCGACGGCGAGCGGCTCGCGCGCTCGGTGCGGTACGCGATCGCGCGCCGCCAGCTCGAGCACGCGGACCGCGCGCTGTACCGCAGCCTCGTGCGCGAGCAGGAGACGACGCGGCTCGAGCAGGCGCTGCTGCCGCGTCCGGCCGTGAACGACCGGGCGCTCGAGCTGCTCGTCGGGTACCGCGCGGGGCGTGACGGCGTGCTGGGGGGCGACTTCTACGACGCGGTCGAGCGGCTCGACGGCACGGTGCTGGCGATCGTCGGTGACGTGTGCGGCCACGGGCCCGACGAGGCTGCGCTCGGAGCGACGCTGCGGACCGCGTGGCGCACGCTCGTGCTGGCGGGGGTCCCGACCGACGACCTGTTCGGCCTCCTGGAACGCGTGCTGGAGGCCGAGCGCCCCCGGGCGGAGATCTTCACGACCGTCGCGATGGTCGCCGTCGCGCCCGACCGACGGTCGGCCGACCTCTACCTCGCCGGGCACCCGGTGCCGCTCGTGCTCGGCACCCCGACGACACTCGCGAGCGCTGCACGGCGGGGCCGTGCCCTGGGCATCCCCGTGCCCGGCGGGTGGACACCGCTGCACCTCGACCTGCCCGCGAGCTGGCGCCTGCTGCTGTACACCGACGGGCTCATGGAGGCCACCCTCGCGGACTCGACCGAACGGATCGGCAAGCCGGGGTTGCTCGCGGTCGTGGACGAGTCGCTCGCGGCCGAGGCGCTGGACCCCGGCGGTCCCGACGTCGTCGAGCGCGTGATCGAGGGCGTCCGGACGCTGCACGGCGGCGACCTCGTGGACGACGCGGCCGTGGTCGTGGTCGGGTGGCGCGCGTGAGCCCGGAGCCCGGCGCGAACGGGCGTGCGCTGCGGTGGCAGCTGCAGCGGTGGTTCGCGGTGGTCGGCGTGCTGCTCGTCCTCGTCGTGGCGTTCGCGACCGTCGCCTACGTCCAGCAGGTGCGCCGCCAGGACATCGTCACGCAGGACCTGTTCGACGCGATCAGCGCGACGGACGGCGCCTACATCGCGCTGATCGACGCCGAGTCGGCCGTGCGCGGCTACGCCCTCACGGGTGACCCCGCTGCGCTGCAGCTGTACGAGAGCGAGCGCGCCGCGGCGACCCCGTTCCTCGACGTCGCGGCCGCCGTGACGCGGGTGCGCTCGGACCCCGAGACGACGCGTGCGGCCGAGCGCGCGCACGAGCTCGCGACGGCCTGGTACGCGGACTACGCCGACCCGCTCGTCGCGCAGATCGAGGCGCGAGGCCCGCAGTCGGTGCGCCGCGCGCAGGTCGAGGACGGCAGTGCGCAGTTCGCCGACGTGCGCACGGCGGTCACGGCCTTCGTCGAGCAGCTCCGGGCGGTGCGCGCGGACGTCGCGGGCGAGCTCACGGCGTGGACGCGCGGCGCGAGCACGGTCGTCCTGCTGCTCGCCGCCGCGATCGTCGTGCTGGGTGGGGCGACGTGGATCGCGCTGCGACGGTGGGTGCTCGAGCCGATCGAGGCGGTCGGGGCGGATGTCCGCCTGGTGGCCTCAGGACAGCTGGCGCACCCCGTGACGGTGCGCGGCCCGGGGGAGGTCGCGACGCTCGCGCGCGACGTCGAGCACATGCGCACGACGCTCGTCCAGCAGGTCGCGAACGTCGAGGCCGCGCACGCGCAGGTCGAGCAGGCGCACGCCCAGCTCGCCGCGCAGGCCGAGGAGCTGCGGCGTTCGAACCGGGACCTCGAGCAGTTCGCGTACGTCGCGTCGCACGACCTGCAGGAGCCGCTGCGCAAGGTCGCGAGCTTCACACAGCTCCTGCAGAAGCGCTACGGCGGACAGCTCGACGAGCGCGCCGACCAGTACATCCACTTCGCGGTCGACGGCGCCAAGCGCATGCAGCGGCTCATCCAGGACCTGCTCGGGTTCTCCCGCGTCGGGCGCGTCGGTCGCGAGGTCGTCGACGTCGACCTCGGGGACGCGCTGCGGACCGCGATCGAGCAGCAGTCCGAGGCGATCGAGGAGTCGGGCGCGTCGGTCTCGTACGACGACCTGCCGACCGTGCAGGGCGAGGAGGCGCTGCTCGTGCAGCTGTTCGCGAACCTTGTCGGCAACGCGGTCAAGTTCCACCGGCCGGACCAGCCGGCCCACGTGCGTGTCACCGCGCGCACGACCGACGAGGGCGTCGAGCTCGCGTGCGAGGACGACGGCATCGGGATCGACCCGCAGTACGCCGAGCGGGTCTTCGTCATCTTCCAGCGGCTGCACGCCAAGGACGTGTACGACGGCACCGGGATCGGCCTGGCGCTGTGCAAGAAGATCGTCGAGTTCCACGGCGGGCGCATCTGGCTCGAGCAGCCCGCCTCGGGGGTCGGCACCCGTGTGTGCTGGACCCTGCCGACCTCGGGCGTCGCCACGAACGACCCCGCACCCCCGACGACCGTCCCCGAGTCGCCGGCCACCGCCACGAACGGAGCACCGTGATGCCCGCAGCGCGCCAGACGATCGACGTCCTCCTCGTCGAGGACGACCCCGGTGACGTGCTCATGACGCGCGAGGCGTTCGAGCACAACAAGGTCAAGAACGCGCTGCACGTCGTCTCGGACGGGGTGAGCGCGCTCGAGTACCTGCGCAAGGAGGGCGAGTACGCGGACGCTCCCACGCCCGACCTGATCCTGCTCGACCTGAACCTGCCGCGCATGGACGGCCGTGAGGTCCTGCAGGCGCTCAAGGCCGACGACCGGCTGCGGTCGATCCCGGTCGTCGTGCTGACGACGTCCGAGTCCGAGGAGGACGTCGTGCGCTCCTACGCGCTGCACGCGAACGCCTACGTCACCAAGCCCGTCGACTTCGACGCGTTCATCACGATCGTGCGCCAGATCGACGAGTTCTTCGTCGAGGTCGTGCGGCTCCCGCGGCACTGAGCGGGCCGGCGGGAATCCACGCCGCTCGCGGCGCGTTGTGCACGCCAGACGTCCGACCGAGACGACAGGGAGTGCGCGTGCTGGACCCCAGCGAGATCTACGAGGTGGACCCGGTGGCTGCGGCCGAGGTCAGGGCCCGGTCAGTGGCACAGGGCAGCGGACCGGTGCTCGTGCACGCGGTGCGCGGGTTCGTCGACGCCGGCAGCACGGGACAGCTCGCGGTCGAGCACCTGGTCGAGGAGCTCCCGCACACGCGCCTGGCGACGTTCGACGCCGACCAGCTGGTCGACTACCGCTCCCGGCGGCCAGCCATGACCTTCGACGCGACCGCCTGGACGCACTACGAGGAGCCGCAGCTCGTCGTCGACCTCGTGCGTGACGGCGAGGGTGTGCCCTTCCTGCTGCTGCACGGCGCGGAGCCGGACGTGCAGTGGGAGCGATACGTCGCGGCTGTCCGGCAGCTCGTCGAGCGGTTCGACGTCCCGCTGACCATCGGGCTGCACGGCATCCCGATGGGGCTGCCGCACACCCGTCCGGTCTCCGTGACGGCGCACGCCACGCGCGACGAGCTCGTCGCCGACCACAAGTCGTGGTTCGGCCAGGTCCAGGTGCCGGCGAGCGCATCGGCGCTGCTCGAGCTGCGCCTGGGCGAGGCCGGCCACGACGCGATGGGCTTCGCGGTGCACGTCCCGCACTACCTCGCGCAGTCGCAGTACCCGCAGGCCACGATCGCGGCTCTGCGGGCAGTCGAGCGCGCGACGGGGCTCGACCTGCGTACGGGCGAGCTCGAGTCGGCCGCGACCGACGCGACGCTCGAGATCGAGCGGCAGGTCTCGCAGTCCGACGAGGTGCGGTCGCTCGTGACCGCGCTCGAGGAGCAGTACGACGCGTTCAGCCGCAACCTCGGCAGCACGAGCCTGCTCGCGCAGGCCACGGACCTGCCGACGGCCGACGAGCTGGGCGCCGAGTTCGAGCGCTTCCTGGCCCAGCAGGGCGACGACCCCGCCGGGCGCTGACCCGTCCCGCGTCACCCGTCCGGCCCACGCGCGGTCCGGTGTTTACCCAATCGTTGTCGAAATCTGGTCGAACGGGCGCCGGGAGGCGTGGCGCACGACACATCGGCGATGCAAAGATCGCTGACGTTGCAGTGGCGTGATCGCTTGACCGGTGCCGTCGCTCCCGGTTCTCCCGGGCGGCAGTCCCACCAGCCCTTGGCTGGCCCACCCGGTGCAGGACGTGAGGCATTGCGGCACGGACGCGGAGCAGTTCCGCGGCCGTCACCGAGTGGAACGACAAGGAAGCACGACATGGCGCAGGGTGCAGTCAAGTGGTTCAACGCTGAGAAGGGCTTCGGCTTCATCGCCCAGGACGGCGGCGGTGCCGACGTCTTCGTCCACTACTCCGCGATCGAGACGCAGGGTTACCGGACGCTCGAGGAGGGTCAGCGCGTGGAGTTCGAGATCACGCAGGGCCAGAAGGGTCCGCAGGCGGAGCACGTCCGCCCGGTCTGACCTCGGGCGCTCGACGTCGAGCGTCGGACGAGTCCGCGAAGGGGCCGACCCGTCAGGGTCGGCCCCTTCGTCGTCCCCGCGCGCGAGTCGTCCCATCCGCCGTGCCCGTGCCCCCGGGGCGCGCTCGTGCGTGGACGCGGTCAGCTCGGGTCGGGCGGCGGGTCCCGCAGGACCGGCGCTGCGCCGACGAGGGTCGTGAGGTCGTCTCCGCGCAGCAGGCGGGCCGGTGCCGGCAGGCTGCGGACCGCGCGCGCGAGGCCCGCGACCGCGAGCAGCTGGGGGTCGTCGGTGGCGGCGAGCACGACGTTGCCGTAGCCACGTCCGCGCAGCAGCGCGGGCTCGGCGATCGCGACGACGTCGGTGAGCACGTCCGCGAGCGTGGCCGCCTCGCTGCGGGCACGCACGAGCCCCGCGCCATCGGCGCAGTTGACGAGGTAGAGGCCGCCGGGCCGCAGCACCCGGGCGACGTCGCGCACCATCTCGACGGTCGTGACGTGCGACGGCGTGGAGTCCCCGGCGAACACGTCGCGCACGACGACGTCCGCGGAGGCGGCGGGGAGCAGGGCGAGCTGGGCGCGTGCGTCGCCGGCCCGGATCCGCAGCGCGGGGGAGCGCGGCAGCGCGAACCAGGTGCGCACGAGCTCGGGCAGCTGGGCGTCGAGCTCGATCGCGATCTGGCGCGAGCCGGGCCGGACGTGGTCGATCGCGCGCGCGAGCGCGCACCCCGCCGCCCCGAGGTGCACGACGTCGAGCGCGTCGCCGGGGCGCAGCACGTCGACGACCAGCGCCATCTGCTGCATGTACTCGAACGCGAGGACGCCGGGGTCCTCGAGGTCGAGGTAGGAGCTGGGCACGCCGTTGACCAGCACCGTGGCGCCCGAGGAGTGGTCGGGGTCGGGGACGACCTCGACCGTGCCCGTGGGGATCGTGACCGGACCGGACGGCCACGCCGCGCGGAGCGTGCGGACGTCGGACCGGGAGCCCGGGCGTCCGCCGGAGCCGGGGGATGTGGGTGGTCGGTGAGAGCCTTGGCGTCGTCCACGGTCGGGCATGCGTCGACCCTAAGGCTCGCCCGGGGGCTCCTCGTCCCGGCGGTTGCGGGCCGGGAGCGCTTGACGCGGATCGAACAGACGTTCGATACTGGCGAGACGCGAATGCGGGACACGGACTCAGGACACGGGACTCACCGGCGACGGGCCGGACGGCGCGAGGCGGAGGTGGCGAGATGGTGGCAGTGGTGCACGCGGGCCGCGCTCAGGAGCTGCTGGCGCGCGCCGATGCGGAGCTGCTCGCCGCCCAGTACTCCGCGGAGCCGTGGGAGAGGTTCGGGCACGCCCACCTGGCCGGCCTGCGGGCCGGTGCGGCGGTGGTCGCGCGCCGTGGCACCCCCACCGGCCGGGGCGCGCCGCGCACGGTCTGGGGGATGCTCACCCAGGTGGCACCCGAGCTCGAGCGTCTCGCGCGGTTCTTCGCCGACGGCGCCGCGCTGCGTTCGGCGATCGACGCGGGCCGGTTCGACCAGGTCGACGAGGACCGTGCCGAGCGCACGCTCTGCGCCGCCGAGGACCTGGTGGATGCCGCGCGCGAGCTCGTCCACGAGCTCGACGCGCAGGACGCCGCCGAGCGTGGCGCCGCCCCGCGCATGCTCTCGGTGCGTGCCTCATGAGCAGGGCGCCCCGCGCGGCACAGGTGCGCCGGAGCTGGGGGTCCAGCGAGGACGGCTGCTCGATCCTGCACGTGGACATGGACGCGTTCTTCGCGTCGGTCGAGCTCGCGCGACGGCCGCAGCTGCGCGGGCTGCCGGTGATCGTGGGTGGCGCAGCGCGCGGCGTCGTGCTCGCGGCGACCTATGAGGCCCGCGCGTTCGGGGTGCACTCGGCGATGCCCATGGCCGCCGCGATGCGCCTGTGCCCGCAGGCCGTCGTGGTACCGCCCGACCACAGTGCCTACCACGAGGTCTCGGTCGGCGTCATGGAGGTGCTCTCCGACGTGACGGCACTGGTGGAGCAGGTGAGCGTCGACGAGGCGTTCCTCGACGTCGCGGGGGCCAGACGACGGCTCGGGCCCCCGACACAGATCGCTGAGGCCATCAGACGGGTGGTGCGCGAGCGTTACGGGATCACGTGCTCGGTCGGCATCGCGTCGACCAAGTTCGTCGCGAAGATCGCGTCGGGCAACGCCAAGCCGGACGGGGTGCTGCTGGTGCCCAAGGCCGCGACGGTGGAGTTCCTCCGTGCCCTGCCCGTCGGGGCCCTGTGGGGCGTCGGCGAACGCACCGAGGTGGCGCTCGGCCGGTGGGGGATCACGACCGTGGCCGAGCTCGCGGACAGTGACGTGACGACCGTGCAGCGCGCTGTGGGCAAGGTCGCGGGTGCGCACCTGCACGACCTCGCGTGGGGTCGGGACCCACGGCCCGTCAGCCCGGGGCGCGAGGAGAAGTCGATCGGCGCGGAGGAGACGTTCGTCACGGACGAGCACGACCTCGGCGTCGTCCAGGCCAAGGCCCTGGAGCTCGCCGACCGGTGCGCGCGCCGGCTCCGGCAACGCTCGCTGGTTGCCCGGACGGTCACGGTCAAGGTCCGTACGGCGGACTTCAAGACCCTCACGCGCTCGCGGACCCTGGCCACCCCGACGGACGTCGGGCGGGAGATCTACCTGGCGTCGCGCGCGCTGCTGGCGGGCGTGGACCTGGGGGGACTGCCGGTCCGGCTCGTCGGCGTGCGGGTCGAGATGCTGTCGCCCGTGTCCGCCGCCGTCCGCCAGCCGACGTTCGCGGAGGTCGACGACCAGGTGGACGGCACGGACGGTGCGCACCGGGAGGCCGAGCGCGCCATGGACCAGGTCCGGGACAAGTTCGGAGCCCGCGCGATCCGGTCTGCCGCCGCGATCCCGGCGCCGTCGTCGGCCCGCCCGACTACCACCTTCCAGGTGGCGGATCTATCCTGATGCCGACACGTTCATCGACATGACCATCGGGGGTCGGGATGCCTCTCTCTGAGTACGAGCAGCGCGTCCTGGAGCAGATGGAGCGCCAGCTCGCGACTGACGATCCGCGCCTGGCGAACACGCTCACGCAGCGTGGCCGTCGCGCTGTCGGGCGCTACGTCGTGGCCGGGATCGGTGCGGCCGTCGGCCTGTTGCTGCTCGTGATCGGAGCCGCGGGCAGTCTTCCGCTGCTCGGGGTCGTGGGCTTCATCGTGATGTTCGCCGCGGTCGCCTACGCGTTCGCGCGGCCGCACCGCCAGTCCGGGCCGACCGGCGTCGTGACCGAGGACGGCGGTGTGCGCAAGCACGGCGGTCAGAAGTCCTCCCGTGGCCGGGCCAAGGGCCAGAGCTTCATGTCACGCATGGAGGAGCGCTGGGACCGCCGTCGCGGCGAGGGCGGTCTCTGACCCCCGGACCCCGCGCGGCGTCGCCCGTGGTCCGGTCGTCTCACTGACTGGTCGTGCCGGCCGGTCGGCATCTCACCCACGCCGTCCGTGGTGGGGTGAACTTCGTCATGCCCCGCGCGAGCGACATGGCGGGCGCGCGCCACGTGCCCAGCGCCAAGCGAGATGCCCGGTGCGAGCCGCATGGCGCCGTGCGAGCGGCATACCCGGTGCGGGTGCACCGGGCGCGAGCGATGGCGACCGACGCCTCAGCGTCGCGCGGTCTGACCGGTGCGGCTGACCCTCGCCCGCACCGCGCGCACAGCCTGGGTGAGTCGACTCGTGCGGGCCACGCCCGCGCCGCGCGCACCGGCGACCACCTGGTCGGCCCAGCGCACGGTCGCGCCGGGCTCGGGTGCCACGGGTTGCCGCGCATAGCGCTCCTGCTCGACCGCGCGTGCGAGCGAGCGCAGCGCCTCGACGGACGCGTCGTCGAGTGCACCCCCACCCGCGCGCTCGACCTGCCGCACGACGACAGGCACGGCGGCGCGAGGGGTCGTCGCCGCCGTCCACCGGACACCGAGCCGTGCGAGGCCACGGCGCAGCCGTGCCCACGCCTGCTCGGGCGTCAGGTCGGCGAGCACGCGCGCGCGACGACGCGCGAGGACGGTCACGACGAGCGCCGCCAGCAGCAGCACCACGGCCACGGTGATCGCGACCGGGATCCATGTCGAGCGCTCGGTGGTGGTCACGGTGCCCTGCCCGCCCGTCGCCGGGGCGGTGCTGCCGGTCTGCGGGCCGGCCGTCGGGATCGCCTCGTCGCTCGGGAAGGGTCCTCCGCCGGCGTTGGCGAACGGGTCGCTCCACGGCGGCGGCGCGCCGGTCTGCACGGCGGGAGTCGGCTCGAAGCGCGTCCAGCCGAAGCCCTCGAAGTAGATCTCGGGCCACGCGTGCGACTGCTGGCCCGTGATGACGTAGGAGTCGCCGTCGGCCGCGCCGGGCAGGAAGCCGACCGCGACGCGCGCGGGCAGGCCCAGGGAGCGCGCCATGACCGTCATGGCGGTCGCGAACTGCACGCAGTAGCCCTGACGTGACTCGAGGAAGTCCCAGACGGGGTCGTCGGTGCGGGCGGGGGCGACGCGGGTGTCGTAGGTGAAGTTCGCGGCCGAGCGCAGGTAGGTCTGCAGCGCGAGCGCGCGCTCGTACGGCGTGCCCGCATCGGCCTCGTCGGCCACCTGGTTCGCGAGCGCGCGGATGTCGTCGGCGTGCGAGCTCGCGGGCACCTCGAGCGCCCGCGGGTCACCGGGGTCGCCCACCGTGGCGTTCTCGAGGTCGTCTGCCGTCAGGGAGGGGATCTCGACGACCATCGAGAACTGCATGCCCTCGAACGTCTTCTCGGCCCCGTCGACCTGGTCACGTGGCACGTCGTACGTCCAGTCGCCCTCGATGGCGAGCGTGCGCGGGAACGTCGGGATCGGGAGCTGCCGGTCCTCGAGCGCTCCGACCTCGGCGTCGACGATCGCGAGCGTGCCGCGTGCGGCGTCGGGGGCTGTGCCCAGCAGGTCGGGGTCCGGGGTGAGCAGGCCCTCGAGGTCGCGCACGGGGACGGTGCTGTCGGACGCCGAGTCGGCGTGCCACGACCGGCCGTCGAAGGACAGCAGCGTGAACGCGCGCAGCGGGCCGACCGAGTTCGCGTTGACGGGGCGTGCCGCGCTCGCGGTGGCCGTCGGAGTCGGAGCGGCCGAGTCGTCCTGCTCGTCGGCCTGGTCCTGCGCGACCTCGTCGGGGCTGCGCACCTGGTAGCGCAGGACGGCGCGGTCGGTGCGTCCGCCGAGGCTCTCGCGCACGTCGAGGTCCGAGGTCAGGTCGACGGGCCCGCCGCCACCGGAGCCGAACCGCGGCAGCCCCCACGACGACCAGCCGGGCAGCCCGGCCAGTGCGGGACCCGCGACGAGCGCGACGACGAGCACGCACGCGGCGGACAGCCCGGCGAGGCTCGCGCGCCGCGCGTCGTCGTCGCGGGTGCCGCGGGGCGCGACGCTCAGGGCGAGCAGAAGCAGGTAGAGCAGGCCGGTCCAGAACAGGGCGGAGCCGCGCGCAGGGAAGCCGAGCACGATCGTCGGCGTCCACATCGAGGCGAAGGCGACGCCCGCCAGCGCGGGCATGCCGAGCCCGACGGCGAGCAGGTCCGCCGCCAGGAAGACGAGCAGCGCGCCGACCGCGAGCAGGAGCTCGAGGGGTCGGACGACGTCGACGGGCACGACCGCCACCTGGACGACGTGCAGCCCCTCTGACCACAGCGCGGTCGTGCGCTCCCACGACGAGAGGTCGGGGACCAGCTGGAGCCGGCCGGGCGGCTGACCGTACCGCAGCACGACCGCGACGAACGCGACGACGAGCCCGACGACGCTCGGTACCCACACAGCGCGGGTGACTGCGCGCACCGCGACGACGCTCGCGGCGACCACGAGGACCATCGCGGTGACCGCACCCCGCCAGGGCACGGTGCCGAGCAGGTTCGTGAGCGCGTGCAGGGACGCCAGCGTCGCGAGGGCGCACAGCGTCGTGGCGAGCACGGCGCGCCACCCGCGCGGGGCCGTGACGTTGAGCGGGCTCATCGCGTGCTCCCGAGCAGTCGCAGCCAGCAGTCGACGAGCGGCTCGCCGGGCGTGGCCTCGCACGCGCGCCACCCGGCCCGCCGCAGCGCGGCGACCGTGTGCTCGGCGTCGCGCCGCTCGCCCGCGTGCTGCGGGTCGGTGCGCACGATCGCCCACCCCTGCGCGGTGTCGGCGACGTGTGCGAGCGCGCTGCGTGCTCCGGCGCCCAGCGGACCGAGCACGCCCAGGACGATCTCGCCGCCCGCCTCGGTGCTCTCGAGCAGGTGCGCGCCGCGCACGAGCCTGGCCTGCGCCTCGGTGCTGCCCCGGGGGGCTTCCAGGTCGACCGTGCGGTCGAGCAGCGCGGCCCGTGCGCCGTCGTGGCGCGTGTGGACGAACGGGACTCCCGTGAGGGTGCTGTGCTCGCTGACGCCGTCGAGCAGGCGGACGGGGTGACCCGCCTCGAGCATGGCCAGCGCGATCGACGCCGCGAGCGAGATGGTCCACTCGACGTGCGGGCCGCGGCTGGGCATGTCGAGCAGCACCGAGACCGGGCGCATGCCCGCACGCTCGTCGGACCGCACCAGGAGCTCGCCGCGCCGCGCGCTGCTGCGCCAGTGCACGCGGCGCAGGTCGTCGCCCTCGTGGTAGTCGCGCAGCGAGGCGTCGTCTGTCGACGGCGACCGCGCGCCCAGTGCCACGCGGTCGGGCTCGCCGATCAGCACGTCCGAAGGCGTGGGGAGGGGGACGATCGTGGGCCAGACCGTCACCTCTGCCTGCTCGCCGAGCGTGGTGGTGCTCGCCACGGTGCCGAACAGGTCGGTCCGGGTCACGACGAGCGGGCCGAGCGGCCAGCGTCCGCGCCGTGCGGCCTCGACCCCGTAGGACACGAGGACGATGCCGGGCGAACGCTGCACGCGTGCCCGCAACGGGCGTCCCGCGGACAGCTCCGTGGCGGCCTGCTCCGCGAACTTCAGCCCGGCGAGCCTGGCGCGCCCGCTCGGGTCGCTCGACGTGATGCGGACCTCGACGCCGACCCGCTCACCCGCGTGGACGGGGTTGGGCAGGACGAGCCGCTGGACGGTGAGCGGACGGCGCGTGCCGCCCGCGTCCAGCCAGGCGACGACCCCCGCACTCGCGGCGACGACGACGAGGGCCAGCGCGCCGATCCGTACGACGTCGCGTGAGCCCATGCCGATGCCGACCAGGACGAGGGCCAGACCGGTCGCGGCGAGCGCCCAGCCCCGCAGAGTGGGCCGCAGCAGCATCAGATGGCGCGCCGCGCACTCGCGACGCCGGCGGTCGCGCTCGGGGCGTGGGTGGGTCCTGCGGCGGGCAGCGGCACGCTCTCGACGAGGCTCGCGACGATCGACTCCGTGCTGCGGCCCGACAGCCGCGACTCGGTGCTGGGCAGGAGCCGGTGGGCGAGGACCGCGGGCGCGAGCTGTTGCACGTCGTCGGGCAGCACGTGGTCGCGGCCGTCGATCGCGGCGACGCCCTTGGCGGCACGCAGGAGCTGGATCGCCGCGCGCGGCGAGGCCCCGAGCCGCAGCCCGGGCTCCTGACGCGTCGCCCCGACGAGGTCGACGACGTAGCGCTTGACCGCGGGCGACGCGTACAGCCGACGCGTGATCTCGATGAGCCGCGCGACGTGCGCGGCGTCGGTCACGGCCTGCAGGCCCGCGAGGGGGTCGGAGGTCTCCTGCAGGTCGAGCATGTCGAGCTCGGACTGCACGCTGGGGTAGCCGACCGTCAGGCGTGCCATGAACCGGTCGCGCTGGGCCTCGGGCAGCGGGTAGGTGCCCTCCATCTCGACGGGGTTCTGCGTCGCGACGACGAAGAACGGCCGGGGGAGCCGGTACGTGCGCCCGTCGACGGTCGCCTGCCCCTCCTGCATGCACTCGAGCAGCGCCGACTGCGTCTTGGGGGAGGCGCGGTTGATCTCGTCGCCGATGACGACGTGCGCGAACACGGGCCCGGGCCGGAACTCGAACTCGTTCGTCTGCGCGCGGAAGATGTTGACGCCCGTGAGGTCGCTCGGCATGAGGTCGGGCGTGAACTGGATGCGGCCGACGCTGCAGTCGATCGTGCGTGCGAGCGCCTTGGCGAGCGTCGTCTTGCCGACCCCGGGCACGTCCTCGAGGAGCAGGTGGCCCTCGGCGAGCAGCACCGCGAGCGTGGTGCGTACGAGCTCGGGACGACCGGTGACGACGTGCTCGATCGCGGTACGCATCCGGTCGGTCGTGGCGACGAGGTCCGAGAGCTCGTCGGACGAGGGAACGGACTGCAGCATGGGCGCCTCCTTTGGCGGTCGGGGACGAGCCTACGACGCGGTACGTCCGGTCGGGGCTGCCTTGTCGCAGTTCCACCCGCACGCCCCGCGCCAGGGGCCGTCAGGGGCGTCGCGGTCGCGCTGATCGCCTTGTTCGCCCGAGCCCCCCACTTGCCTCCACCTCGCACGTCGCGGCGTCGCCGCAGCGCCCGTTGATATGGGGTCAGAACGGGACGAGCGCGGACATTCCGACCGTCGGCCCGGCTCTGTCGCCCGAGGCGACCCTCGCGGGACGCGAAATCTCCTCCACTTCTCCCCACCCCCTCTGACCTGCATAAACGCATGCCGTTCGGGTGAAAACAGGGGTCCGTCAAGGTGCGGGTGGAGCAAAGTGGAGTACCGTGGGGGCACGTGGTGAGGCAGGGAGTGAACGGGTTTCGCACCGTCGTTCAGGTCGCACCGCGGGCCGGTCTCCGGACCGGCGGAAGGTCAGTCAGCCGCCCCGGGACCGGGTCGGTGAGGTGCGGTCGGCGAGGCGGCGGGACCGAAGGGTCGGCCGGCGGAGGGAGGCGAGGTGTCGCATGAGACCGTCGGCATCCTCGGCTCGGGCATGCCCTTCCTCGGCACCTACACGCCTCGCCTCGACGACAAGGGCCGGCTCATCCTCCCGGCCAAGTTCCGGCCTCAGCTCGCGCAGGGACTGGTCATGACGCGCGGTCAGGAGCGCTGCCTCTTCCTGCTCCCGCTGGACGAGTTCCGCCGGTACCACGACCAGCTGCGGCAGGCGCCCGTCACGAGCAAGCAGGCGCGCGACTACCTGCGCGTGTTCCTGTCCGGGGCGAGCGACGAGCTGCCCGACAAGCAGGGCCGCATCTCCATCCCGCCGATGCTGCGGCAGTACGCCGGGCTCGACCGCGAGGTCGCCGTGATCGGCGCCGGGACGCGCGTCGAGATCTGGGACCTCGCGGCCTGGGAGACGTACCTCGCCGAGCAGGAGGCCGGCTACGCCGACGCGACCGAGGAGGTCTTCCCGCAGGGCAGGTGGTGAGGCCGAACCGCCGACCACACGGACTAACCGCACGACGACGAGCACGACGACAGCCGCACGACGAGCACCGCACCACGACGAGCCCGGCTCCCGCCCGACGAGACCTCCTCCCGACCGCTCTGCCGCACTTCCCCGCGGCAGAGGGCCGGTGGGGGATCTGGTCGGACGGCGGAGGGGCTGCCCGACCACCAGCCACGAGCACGAGAGCGCGAGAGGGGGACCGCATGACCGAGTCGAACGAGCCGACGAACGAGCCCGACGCCGCCTCGCGCCACGTGCCGGTCCTGCTCGAGCGCTGCCTCGAGCTGCTCGCCCCCGCGCTCGAGGTCGAGGGCGCCGTGATGGTGGACTCGACGCTCGGCATGGGCGGTCACACCGAGGGGGTGCTCCGGCGCTTCCCGCACGTGCGGGTCGTCGGCCTCGACCGTGACACGCAGGCGATCGCGCTCGCGAGCGAGCGGCTCGCGCCGTTCGGCGACCGGTTCACGGGCGTGCACGCGGTGTACGACGAGATCCGCGACGTCCTGGCCGAGCTCGGCATCCCCGCGGTGCAGGGCGTGCTCATGGACCTCGGGGTCTCGTCGCTGCAGCTCGACGAGGTCGAGCGGGGCTTCTCGTACGCGCAGGACGCGCCGCTCGACATGCGGATGGACGCCACCTCGGGTCTGACCGCGGCCGACGTCCTCAACACCTACGACGAGCGTGACCTGGCCCGCGTGCTGCGCACGTACGGCGAGGAGCGGTTCGCGCCGCGCATCGCACGCTCGATCGTGCGTGCCCGGCAGGAGGCGCCGCTGACCCGCACGGGCGAGCTCGTCGACCTGGTCCGCGCGAGCATCCCGGCCGCCAAGCGGCAGACGGGCGGCCACCCGGCCAAGCGCACGTTCCAGGCGCTGCGGATCGAGGTCAACCACGAGCTCGACGCGCTCGCCGCGGCGATCCCCGAGTCGATCGAGGCGCTGGCCGTCGGCGGACGGATCGTCGTCGAGGCGTACCAGTCGCTCGAGGACCGCATGGTCAAGCAGGCGTTCGCGCTCGGCGCGAGCGTGAGCGCGCCGCCCGACCTGCCGGTCGTCCCGGACAGCCACCAGCCGTACCTGCGCCTGGTGACCCGCGGTGCGGAGGAGGCCGACGAGGCCGAGCTCGCGCGCAACCCGCGCTCGCAGTCCGTGCGACTGCGCGCGGCCGAACGCCTTCGTCCCACCCCCGACCACCTGCGACCCGCACCGAGGAGGGCAGCATGAGTGCCAGCAGCGCCGCCCGCGCGTACCCCGCTCCGAGCCGCCCCGCGTCCGCGGCCGGGGCTCGTCCCACGCCGCTCGAGGCGCCCGCGCGTCAGGCGTCGCCGCGACTGCGGCTGGTGCGCGCGCCGGCCCACGGGCGCACCCGGGTCCCGTTCGTCCTCGTCTGCATGGGTGTGCTGGCCGCGGCGCTGCTGTCCGCGCTGCTGCTGAACACCCAGATGGCGAAGAACTCCTACGAGAACTACGACCTGTCGAACGAGCTGGGCAGGCTCGACCAGGACGCGCAGGACCTGTCCGCCGCGCTCGACCAGAAGGCCTCGCCCGCGCAGCTCGCCAAGGCCGCGAGCGCGCTCGGCATGGTCCCGTCCGACGGGACGGGCTGGATCCGGCTGTCCGACGGGGCGGTGCAGGCCGCAGCCGGCGGGCGCTGATGACGGACGTCACCGAGCGCCGGGCCCCACGCTCCCCGCGTGGCGGTCCGGCCGCTCGGCCCGGCAGCGGGCACAGTGGCCCCGTGAGCTCCACGACGGTGCGCCGTGCACCGGGTCCGCGCGAGCCGCAGGGCGGTGCGGACAAGCCCGCGCGCCCGCGCGGCACGCCGCCGATCGTGGTCCCGCGGCGTGAGCAGCCCGCCCCGGCGGGTCGTCACGCCCGGCTGCTGGTGCTCGTCGTCGTCCTCGCGCTGGTCGTCGCGGCGTTCGCGGGACGGCTCGTGTACGTCCAGGCGGTCCGCGGCCCGTCGCTCGCGCAGGAGGCGCGCGACAAGCGGCTGTCGACCTACGCGGTCATCGGGGCGCGCGGCCAGATCACGGATCGCGACGGCGTCGCGCTGGCGAGCTCGGTCGAGCGGTACAACATCTCGGTCAACCAGGTCCTGGTGGGGGAGTACCGCGGCGACGGCACCGACGAGGACCCGCCCGGTGCGCTGGGCGTCGCGCGCAGGCTCGCCCCGCTGCTCGAGAAGGACGCCGCGGTGCTCGGCGGCGAGCTCGTCGGCGACCGGAAGTTCAAGTACCTGGTCAAGGGCGTGCTGCCGACCGTCGCGCGCGAGATCTTCAAGATGCGGCTGCCGGGCATCAACATCGACAAGGTCGCCGACCGCGTCTACCCGAACGGCAACCTCGCGGGCAACCTGATCGGGTTCGTCAACTCCAACGGGCAGGGCCTCGAGGGGCTCGAGGCCTCGCTCGACGAGCGGCTCAAGGGCACGCCCGGCACCGAGGTGGTCGAGCGCGGCGCCAAGGGCCAGCAGGTGCCGGGCGGCTACTTCGAGGACACGCCCGCGACCAGCGGCGAGTCGGTGCGCCTCACGATCGACTCGGACATCGCCTGGAAGGCGCAGAGCCTGCTCGACGCCCAGGTCAAGGCGACGGGCGCCGACTCGGGCACGGTCGTCGTGCTGGACGTGCGCACCGGCGAGCTCCTCGCGCTGGCCGACTCGGGTGCGCGGGACCCGAACAAGCCCGGCGACTCGTCGGGCGGCTCGCTCGCACCGTCGATCTCGAACATCTTCGAGCCCGGCTCGACGGGCAAGGTCATCACGATGGCCGCGGTGCTCGAGGAGGGCCTCGTCACGCCGACGGACACGTGGACCGTCCCGTACCAGCTGACGATCGAGAACGGGCAGACGTTCCGGGACTCGCACCCGCACGAGACGCAGCACCTGACCACGACGGGCGTGCTCGCGGAGTCGTCGAACACCGGGACCGTGCAGATCGGCTCCCTGCTGACGACCGAGCAGCGCTACCAGTGGCTCGAGCGGTTCGGCCTCGGGAGCAAGACGGGCATCGAGCTCTCGGGCGAGTCGGCCGGGTTCTTCGCCGACCGCAACAACAACCGCACGCCGTACGCGGTGCTGTTCGGCCAGGCAGTCGCGGTCAACGCGCTCCAGGCGACCCAGGTCTTCGCGACGGTGGCCAACGGCGGCGTGCGCGTGCAGCCCCACGTCATCAAGGGCTGGACGTCGACCGACGGCCGGTACTCCGAGGCCGACCCCGCACCGAGCACGCGCATCGTCTCGGAGAAGACCGCCGCGGACGTCATGTCGATGCTCGAGTCCGTGGTCGACGACGGGACCGGGTCGAGCGCCGCGATCCCCGGGTACCGCGTCGCCGGCAAGACGGGCACCGCGCAGAACTGGGTCAAGGGCAAGCAGGGGATCACGGCGTCCTTCATCGGCGTGGTCCCGGCCGACGAGCCGCGGCTGGCGATCAGCGTGATCCTGCACAACCCGCGCACGTCGGAGTACGGCGGCGTCGTCGCGGCCCCGGTCTTCCGGGACATCGGCACGTACGCGCTCAGCGAGCTCGGTGTGCCGCCGTCGGGCGCCAAGGCGACGCTCTTCCCCACGACGTGGTGAGCACACGCCTGACGCCGGTCGACGGCGCGTCGGGTGCGGGGCCCCGGGGTAGATTCCTCCCCATGACGTCGACGGCCCGGATGCGCCCCACGCACCCCGTCGACCACCCGCTGAGCGCATTGGTGGACCTGTTCTCGCTGGTCAGCGTCGGTGCCGACCTCTCGGGTGCGACGGTACGGGGCGTGAGCATGGCTTCCGGCGACGTCGAGCCCGGGGAGCTGTTCGTCGCCGTCCCCGGCGCGCACGTGCACGGCGCGGCGTACGCCGCGCAGGCGGTCGACGCGGGCGCCGTGGCGGTCGTCACGGACGAGTCGGGGCTCGGCGTGCTCGGCGAGCTCGCGCAGCGCGTGCCGGTCCTGCTGACGCCTGACCCCCGCGCACTGGCCGGGCCGCTCGCCGCGCACGTCGCGCAGCACCCCGCGTCGCACCTGCGGACGGTCGGGATCACGGGGACCAACGGCAAGACCACCACGACCTACTTCGTCGACGCCGCGCTGCGCGCCGTGCACGCGAGCACCGCGGTGCTCGGCACGGTCGAGCTGCGGATCGGCGACGAGGCGATCGAGAGCCCGCGCACGACCGTCGAGGCCCCCGTGCTGACCCACGTGCTCGCCCTCGCGGTCGAGCGCGGCGCGACGGCGGTGGCGATGGAGGTCTCGTCGCACGCGCTCGCGCTGCACCGCGTCGCCGGGACCACGTTCGACGTCGTCGCGTTCACCAACCTGCAGCGTGACCACCTCGACTTCCACGGCGACATGGAGGGCTACTTCCGCGACAAGGCCCGGCTCTTCGCGCCCGGGCAGGGGCGCCGCGGGGTCGTCGTGGTCGACGACGAGTGGGGCCGTCGCCTCGCACGTGAGGCGCAGATCCCGGTCGAGTCCGTGTCCACGCACGTCGGCGACCCCGTGGCCGCCGACGCCGACTGGGCGGTCGTCGCCGCGGACATCGGTCTCGACGGCGTCGGCTCGACCTTCACGCTGCGCGGGCCCGACGGACGTGAGCACGCGGCCGCGAGCCCGCTCCCGGGCCTCGTCAACGTCTCGAACGCCGCGCTCGCGATCGTCGTGGCGCACGCCGCGGGCGTCGACCTGGACGTCGCGATCACCGCGGTGGCCGGCGCGCACGCCGTGCCGGGGCGCATGGAGCGCGTCGTCGAGCGCGCCCCCGGACGACCGCTCGGCCTGGTGGACTACGCGCACACGCCCGACGCCCTCGTGCTCGCGCTCGAGGCCGTGCGACCCATCACGCCGGGCCGCCTCGTCATCGTCTTCGGCTCCGACGGCGACCGCGACCGGGGCAAGCGCCCGATCATGGGCGCGATCGCCGCGCGGCTGGCCGACGTCCTCGTCGTGACCGACGAGAACCCTCGCTCGGAGGACCCGGGCGAGATCCGCGCCGCCATCCTGGCCGGCGTGCGTGAGGTGCGGCCCGACCTCACGGACGTGCACGAGGTGACCCCGCGCTCCGAGGCGGTGCGCCACGGGCTCGCCATCGCGGGCGAGGGGGACACCGTGATCGTCACCGGCAAGGGCCACGAACCGACCCAGGAGATCGCCGGAGTGTTCCACCGGTACAACGACCGAGACGCCTACCTCAGCGCCGTCGCCGACGGCCTCGCGGATGCGTTGCCGCCCGCGACGCGGGACGGTGGTGCGGCGTGATCGCGCTGACCGCCGCGGAGGTCGCGGAGGCGACCGGCGGGACGCTGCACGCGCTGGCGCCCGCGACGCTCGTGCACGGCGCGGTCGTCACGGACTCGCGCCAGGTGGAGCCGGGCGGGCTGTTCGTCGCGCTGCCGGGCGAGCACGTCGACGGCCACGAGTTCGCGGCCACCGCGGTGGCCGCCGGTGCGGCGGCGGTCCTGGCCGCACGTCCGCTCACGGACGCCGAGGGCCGCGAGCTGCCGACCGTCGTCGTGCCCGACGTCGAGGTCGCCCTGGGCGAGCTCGCGCGTGACGTGCTGGTCCGGCTGCGGGCCGCCGCGCTCGAGCCGGGTGGGAGCGGCCTGCGTGTCGTGGGCGTGACCGGCTCGGTCGGCAAGACGACGACGAAGGACCTGCTCGCGCAGCTGTGCGGCGCGGTCGGGCCGACGATCGCGCCGGTGCGCTCGTTCAACAACGAGATCGGCCTGCCGCTGACCGTCCTGCGCGCCGACGAGTCCACACGCTTCCTCATCCTGGAGATGGGCGCGTCCGGGCCGGGGCACCTCGACTACCTCACGCGCATCGCGCCGCCCGACGTGGCGGTCGTGCTCGTCGTGGGTCAGGCGCACCTCGGCGGGTTCGGCGGGATCGACGCCGTGGCCCGCGCGAAGTCGGAGATCGTGCAGGGCCTCGTGCCCGACGGCGTGGCGGTCCTCAACGCCGACGACCAGCGCGTGCTGGCGATGGCGCAGCTCGCCCCCGGTGACGTCGTGACGTTCGGCGCGAGCACGGGCGCCGGGGTGCGCGCGACCGACGTGGTCGTCGACCGCGCCGGGCGGGCCAGGTTCACGCTCGTCGTCGACGACGGCGCCGGGCAGCGCCAGGAGGCACGCGTCGAGCTGCGGCTCGTGGGGGAGCACCACGTGCACAACGCGCTCGCCGCCGCGGCCGCGGCCCTCGCGGTCGGTCTGACGCTCGACCAGGTCGCCGCGAGCCTGACCGCTGCCGACGCGCTCTCGCCGCACCGCATGCACGTGGTCGACCGGGCCGACGGCGTGACGGTCATCGACGACTCCTACAACGCGAACCCCGACTCGATGCGCGCGGCGCTCAAGGCGCTGGCCGTCGTCGCGGGACGGGACCGCCGCTCGGTCGCCGTGCTGGGCGAGATGCTCGAGCTCGGCGAGGGAGCACGCGCCGCGCACGACGCGATCGGCGAGCTCGTCGTGCGGCTCAACGTCGGCCTCACGGTCGTCGTGGGCGAGGGTGCGCGGCCGATCGGGGACGGCGCCAACCGCGAAGGCAGCTGGGGCGACGAGGTCGCGCTGGTCGACGACGTCGACGCCGCCGCGCGGTTCCTGGCGGCCGAGCTGCGTCCGGGCGACGTCGTGCTCGTGAAGTCGTCGTACGGCGCCGGCCTGTGGCGGCTCGGCGACCTGCTCACGGACCCGGTGGAGCACCCGGCAGCGGCGGCCGCGTCGTGAGGGCCGTCCTGATCTCGGGCGGTGTCGCGATGCTCGTCGCGCTGCTCGGCACGCCGCTGTTCATCCGCTTCCTGGTCCGCAAGCAGTACGGCCAGTTCATCCGTCAGAACGGGCCCACCGCGCACTTCACCAAGCGCGGCACGCCGACCATGGGCGGCGTCGTGATCCTCGGCGCGACCCTGCTCGGCTGGGGCGCCGCGCTGCTGCTCACGGGCACGGAGCCCTCGGTCTCCGCGGTGCTCGTCCTGTTCCTCATGACGGGGCTGGGCCTGGTCGGCTTCCTCGACGACTTCATCAAGATCAGCCGGCAGCGCAGCCTCGGGCTGCAGGCCCGCTGGAAGATCGTCGGACAGGGGCTCGTCGGCATCGCGTTCGCGGTCGCCGCGCTGCAGTTCCCCAACGAGCTGTTCCGCACGCCCGCCTCGACCAACATCTCGTTCATCCGGGACACCAACATGGACCTGGCGTTCGCGGGCGCGACGGTCGGGCTCGTCCTGTTCGTGATCTGGGCGAACTTCCTCATCACGGCGTGGTCGAACGCGGTCAACCTCACCGACGGCCTCGACGGGCTCGCCACGGGCGTCTCGCTCATCGTGTTCGGCGCCTACGTCGTCGTGTGCGTGTGGCAGTTCAACCAGTCGTGCCAGATCCTCACCTCCGCGGGTCCGCGCTGCTACGAGACGCGCGACCCGCTCGCGCTCGCCGTCGTCGCGGCGGCGATCACCGGTGCGTGCTTCGGCTTCCTGTGGTGGAACGCGAGCCCCGCCAAGATCTTCATGGGCGACACGGGCTCGCTCGCGCTCGGTGGCGCGCTCGCCGGCCTGTCGATCCTCACGCGCACCGAGATCCTCGCGGCGATCATCGGCGGCCTGTTCGTGCTCGAGGTGCTCTCGGACGTGATCCAGATCGGATCGTTCAAGCTCACCGGGAAGCGCGTCTTCAAGATGGCCCCGCTGCACCACCACTTCGAGCTCGGCGGGTGGGGCGAGGTCACCATCGTCATCCGGTTCTGGATCATCGCGGGCCTGTTCGTCGCGCTCGGGGTCGGCATCTTCTACGCCGAGTGGGTGGCGGGCTAGGTGTCCACCGAGCTCGACCTCGACGGCGCACGGGTCGTCGTCGCGGGGCTGGGGGTCTCCGGGCGCGCCGCCGCAGAGGTGCTCGCGTCGCGTGGTGCCCGCGTGGTCCCGGTCGACGACCGGTCGGACGAGGCGATCGCGACCGACGAGTACCTCGCCGGCGACGGGCTGGGCCGCGCCGACCTCGTCGTGACGTCACCCGGGCTCGCGCCCCACCACCCGCTGCTCGCCGCGGCGACCGCACGCGGGCTGCCGGTGTGGAGCGAGGTCGAGCTCGCGTGGCGGGTGCGAGTGCCGGGTCCCTCGGGGGTCCCCGCGCCGTGGCTCGCCCTCACCGGGACCAACGGCAAGACCACGACCGTCGGGATGCTCGAGTCGATCCTGACCGCCGCGGGCCGCACGACGCTCGCGGTCGGCAACGTGGGCACGCCGATCACGCACGCCGCGACCGACCCGTCCCTGCAGGTGCTCGCGGTCGAGCTGTCCAGCTTCCAGCTGCACTTCACGCACTCGATGTCCGCCCAGGCTGCCGCGGTGCTCAACGTCGCCCCCGACCACCTCGACTGGCACGGCTCGCTCGCGGCGTACGCCGCGGACAAGGCACGTGTCTACGAGCGCTCGCAGGTCGCGTGCGTCTACAACGTCGCCGACCCGCTGACCGAGCAGATGGTGCGCGACGCCGACGTCCGCGACGGTGCAGTGGCGGTGGGCTTCACGACCGCGACGCCGTCGGTCGGGCAGATCGGGCTCGTCGAGGACGTGCTCGTCGACCGGGGGTTCGCCCGCCTGCGGCACACGCACGCGGCCGAGCTGGCGACGCTCGACGACCTGCGCGCCCACGCCGGGCCCGACGGGACCGTGCCGCGGCACGTCGTCGCCGACGCGCTGGCCGCCGCGGCGCTCGCGCTCGCGCACGGGGTCGAGCCGGGTGCCGTGCGCGACGGGCTGCGGGCGTTCGACCCGGGCCGGCACCGCATCGAGACGGTCGCGGTGGAGACGACGCCCGACGGCACGATCTCCTACGTCGACGACTCCAAGGCGACCAACGCGCACGCCGCGGCGGCGTCGCTGGGTGCGTTCGCCCCCGGCAGCGTCGTGTGGGTCGCGGGCGGTCTGGCCAAGGGTGCGCGGTTCGACGAGCTCGTCGCGGCGCGGCGGGACCGGCTGCGCGCGGTCGTGCTGATCGGCGTCGACCGCGAGCCGCTGCGCGACGCACTCGCCCGACACGCGCCGGATGTCCCCGTGGTGGAGATCGTCCCCGGTGAGACTGAGGACGTGATGACCTCCGCCGTGACTGCCGCGCGCTCGCTGGTGGGACCCGTGGGCGCGTCCGGTGCGACGGTGCTGCTCGCCCCCGCGTGCGCCTCCATGGACCAGTTCGCCTCGTACGCCGTGCGCGGTGACGCGTTCGCCGCGGCCGCGCGCGCGGCGGTGGGCGAGGGAGGCGAGCGGACGGGCGGTCGGGCGTGAGCGCCGTGCCGGCCGCGAGCCGGGTCGCGTCGCCCGACGAGGCCGCGTCGCCGCAGCGCCGCCACGGGTCGCTGCTCGGGCACTGGAACAGCGTCGTCACGAGCTACTACGTCATCGTCGGGGCCAGCTCGCTGCTGCTCGTGATCGGCCTCGTCATGGTGCTGTCCAGCTCGAGCGTCGAGTCCCTCGACAAGTCCGGGAACGCCTACGCGGTGTTCCTCGACCAGGCGAAGTTCGCGCTGCTCGGGCTGCCGGTCGCGATCGTGCTGGCCCGGATGCCCGTGCGGTTCTTCCGCGCGATCGCGTGGCCCGCGCTCGGTGCGGCGATCGCGTTCCAGTCGCTGGTCTTCCTCGGCCTCGGCTGCGGGGAGGGCGGCAACAAGAACTGGGTCTGCCTGCCCGGCGGCGTCACCGCGCAGCCGTCCGAGACGATCAAGCTCGCGCTCGCGCTGTGGCTCGCCGCGGTGCTCGCGCGCAAGCAGGCCTACCTGGAGCAGTGGAAGCACGTCTTCATCCCTGCCGTCCCGGTCGCGGGGATCGCGATCGGCGCGGTGCTCCTGGGCCACGACCTGGGGACCGCGCTCGTGATGTTCGTGCTCGTCGCGGGCGCGCTGTTCGTCGCGGGTGTGCCGTTGCGGATGTTCGGCGTCGCCGGCGTGTTCGCGGGGGCCGCCGTCACTGCGCTCGTGCTGCTGAGCGACAACCGCATGGGCCGGATCTCGAACTGGCTCGGCGGGGACGAGTGCAGCGCCTCGGCGGACTGCTACCAGACCCTGCACGGCAGCTGGGGGCTGGCGAGCGGCGGCATCGGCGGGTTGGGCCTGGGGCAGAGCCGCGAGAAGTGGTCCTACCTGCCGGCCGCGCACAACGACTTCATCTTCGCGATCCTCGGCGAGGAGCTCGGGCTGGTCGGCACGCTCGTCGTGCTCGGGCTGTTCGCCCTGCTCGCGTTCGCGATGATCCGCATCATCAGCCGGCACCCGGACCCGTTCGTGAAGATCGCGACCGGCGGGATCCTCGCCTGGATCGTCGGGCAGGCCTTCGTCAACATCGCCGTCGTGATCGGGCTCGCACCCGTGATCGGCGTCCCGCTGCCCCTGGTCTCCGCGGGCGGTTCCGCGCTGATCATGACCATGGCCGCGCTCGGCGTGGTCATCGCGTTCGCGCGTGACGAACCGGGGGCGGCCGACGCCCTCGCGGCGCGTGCGGGCGTCGTGCGGCGCTCGCTCGCCGTCGTCGGTCTCGGCCGCGTGGCCACCGCCCGCAGCTCGCGCAGCGCACGTGACGCTGCTCCACGGTCCTCGAGAGGTGGTGGCCGTGCCTGACGCACGCCCCGTGTCGGTCCTCCTGGCGGGCGGCGGCACCGCCGGCCACGTCAACCCCCTGCTCGCGGTCGCTGACGAGCTGCGCCGGCGGTACCCGGACGCGACGCTCACGGTGCTCGGCACGGCCGAGGGGCTCGAGGCGCGGCTCGTCCCGCTCGCGGGGCTGCCGCTCGCGGTCGTGCCGCGCGTCCCGCTGCCGCGCCGCCCCTCGCTCGACCTGCTGCGCCTGCCCGCCCGTCTGCGTGCGGCGGTCACGGCAGCGGGTCGCGCGATCGACGAGAGCGACGCCCAGGTCGTCGTCGGGTTCGGCGGCTACGTCGCGACGCCCGCGTACCTCGCCGCGCGCCGGCGTGGCGTCCCGGTCGTGATCCACGAGCAGAACGCCCGGCCCGGCCTGGCCAACCGCCTCGGTGCGCGGTGGGCGCGTGCTGTCGCGGTGACGTTCCCCGCGACGAACCTGCGTGGCGCGGTCGTCACCGGGTTGCCGTTGCGGGCCCCCGTCGCGGCGCTCGTCGCGCACCGGGCGAAGGACGCCGCCGGGACCCGTGCGCGAGCGGCCGAGGCGCTCGGGCTCGACCCCGCGCTGCCGACCCTGCTCGTGACCGGCGGCTCGCTGGGTGCCGCGAGCATCAACGCGGCGCTCGCGGGTGCCGCGGGCGACCTGCTCGCGGCCGGGGTGCAGGTGCTGCACCTGACGGGTCGCGACAAGTCCGGGCCCGTCGTGGCCGCACGCGACGCGCTCGAGCTCGACCGCGAGGTGGTCTCGCGCTACCACGTGCGCGAGTACCTCGACGAGATGCACCTCGGCCTCGCGTGCGCCGACCTCGTGCTGGGCCGTGCCGGCGCGGGCACGGTCTGCGAGGTCGCTGCGCTCGGCCTGCCGGCCGTCTACGTCCCGCTGCCCATCGGCAACGGCGAGCAGCGGCGCAACGCCGAGCCCGTCGTGGCCGCGGGCGGAGCGCTGCTCGTCGACGACGCCGACCTGGACGCCGCGTGGGTCGCGGCGCACCTGCCCGCGCTGCTCGTCGGGTCGCAGTCGGCGCAGGCGCGTGCCCGGATGGCCGCCGCGGCGGCGTCCGTGGGTGTGCCTGACGCGTCCGGGCGCGTGGTGCGTCTCATCGAGGCCCAGCTGCCGCAGCGTGAGCCCGCTGCGCCGGCCACGCACGCTGCACCCGCCCCGGCCAGCACGTCCGCCGTGTCCCCGAGGCCCGCCGTGTCCCCGAGCCCCGTCGAGCCCGTGGAGCCCGCCGAGCAGCCGGCCGTCGCCGGCCCGGTGCCCGTGACCGAGCTCGGTCGCGTGCACCTCGTGGGCGTGGGCGGCGCGGGCATGTCCGCGGTCGCGCTCCTGCTGGCGGCGCGCGGTCTCGTCGTGAGCGGTTCGGACGCGTCCGACGGTCCCGCGCTGCCCGGGCTGCGGGATGCGGGTGTGACCGTCTCGGTCGGCCACGACGCCGCGCTCGTCGACGGCGTCGACACGCTCGTCGTCTCGTCCGCGGTGCGCGAGTCGAACCCGGAGCTGGCCGCCGCGCGGGCCGCCGGTCTGCGCGTGCTGCACCGGTCCGAGGCGCTCGCGTCCCTGATGGCCGACCGTGAGGGTGTCGCCGTCGCCGGTGCGCACGGCAAGACGACGACGTCGGCGATGATCGCGACCGGGCTCCTGGCCGCAGGCGCGGACCCGTCGTTCGCGATCGGTGGCACGGTCCTGACGGCGGACGGGCCCGTGGGTGGCGGCCGCCAGGGTGACGGCCCGGCGTTCGTCGCGGAGGCCGACGAGTCGGACGGCTCGTTCCTCGCCTACGGCCCGCTCGTGTCCGTCGTGACCAACGTCGAGCCCGACCACCTGGACCACTACGGCACGCGCGAGGCGTTCGAGGCGGCGTTCGTCGAGTTCGCCGGTCGCATCCGCACCGGCGGCCTGCTCGTCGCGTGCGTCGACGACGACGGTGCACGACGCCTCGTCGAGCGCGTGCGTGCCGGCCTCGAGGCGCGCGGCGTGGAGGTGCGCACCTACGGCCGGTCGGCGCAGGCCGACGTGCGCGTGGGGGAGAGCGCGCCGCGGGACGGTGGCTGGGCCTTCGACCTCACCGCGCTGGGCGCTGCCGAGACGCCGGACGGCGCCGCCGCACAGGTCGGGACGACGACGATCACGTTGGCCCTGCCCGGTGCGCACAACGCGCTCAACGCCGCGGCGGCGTGGGCGGTGCTCGTCCGGCTGGGCGTGCCCGGACCCGAGGCCGCCGCCGCGCTCGGGCACTTCCGCGGTACCGGGCGCCGGTTCGAGGAGCGCGGCACGGCCGGCGGCGTGCGCGTGGTCGACGACTACGCGCACCACCCGACCGAGGTGGCCGCCCTGCTGCGCGCGGCGCGCAGCGTCGCGGGCGAGGGTCGCGTCCTCGCGCTGTTCCAGCCGCACCTGTTCTCGCGGACCCGCACCTTCGCGGACGAGTTCGGCGCGGCGTTCGACCTCGCCGACGTCGTCGTCGTGACCGACGTGTACGCCGCGCGCGAGGACCCGGACCCGGCGGTCACCGGTGCGCTCGTCGTGGACCGCGTGCCGACGCCGGGCCGTGCGACGTTCGTGCCCGACCGCATCGACGCGGCGCGCGCGATCGCCGACGCGGCGCGTCCGGGCGACCTGCTGCTCACGATCGGAGCGGGCGACGTGACGGCGCTCGCTCCGACGATCCTCGAGCGGCTCGCCTCGCGCGCCGACGACGGGGGCGTCTCGTCGTGAGCCCGTCGCGCCCGCCGCGTCCGCCGGCTCCGCGCCCCGCGCCGCGTCCGCGCTCGGCCGCGCGCGGAGGTGGTGCGCGCCCCGTGCCGACCCCCGAGCCGGGGAAGGACGTGCGGCAGAGCGAGACGCCCGCACAGCGCGAGGCCCGCACTCCTCGCACGGTGTCGTCTCGTCCCGTCGAGACGAGCGCGGACGAGCCCGCCACCGGCCCGACGCAGCGCGCCGTCGCGCGGGTCGACCCGGACGCGCTGCGGCCGGTCCCGCCGCCCCCCGCGGTGTCGATCCGGGTGCCGCCGGTGGTCTCGACCACGTCGGCAGCACGCTTCGCCGAGCGGGCCAAGGTCCGCCGGACGATCGCGCGCCGGCAGGCGATCGGGATCCTCGGCGCCTGCGTCGCGCTGGCCGCGCTCGCGTGGCTGCTGCTGTGGTCGCCCGTGCTCGCGCTCGACACGAGCGAGCTCGTGGTCGACATCGAGGGCGCCGGGTCGGTGGTCGCGAGCGACAAGGTCAGCGACGTCGTCGCCGCGCACGCGGGAACGCCGCTGCCGCGCCTGGACACCGGCGCGATCCGGCAGGACGTGCTCGACGTGCCGGGTGTGCGCGAGGCGTCGGTGTCGCGCGACTGGCCGCACGGGCTGACGGTCACGATCGTCGCGCGCGAGCCCGTCGCGGCCGTGCCGGCGCAGGGCCGCTCGGGGTTCACGCTGCTCGACGAGGAGGGCGTGCAGGTCGGCCACGTGCGCAAGGCACCCGCCGAGCTGCCGGTCGTGGACGTGCCCGCGGGCGACAAGCGGACGCTTCGGGCCGTGCTCGACGTGGTCCACGAGCTGCCCGTCGAGCTGTCGCCGCAGGTCGGGTCGATCTCGGCGCGCACGCAGGACACGGTCTCGATGGAGCTGCGCGGGGGGCTGCGCGTGGACTGGGGGAGCTCGGCGGACACGACGCTCAAGATCGCGGTGCTGACGACCCTGCTCGGCTCCGACGCGGTGAAGTCGGCCACGGTCGTCGACGTCTCGGCCCCTCGCATGCCGATCATCAAGTGAGCCGTCCGCACCCCGGCGCGGGGGCCACCGGGTGAGGTCGCCATGGTGTGGGGAATCCGTCGGCCGACACGCGCGCGCGGTCGTTGATCCACGACTGGACCCGACCTACCGTCACGCCCTGACAGCACACCTGACATAACTATAACCCTCAAGTAGAGGGTGAAGGTTTGAGCTCGTCCTCGCGGCGTGTCGCGGGGCGGACGTCGGACCGCAGGGGCCGGAGCGCGACCGACCGGACCCACCGCAGCACGACACACGCCGGGCCCGCGCCCGACAGGCTCGCACGATCGGCACGAACGAGAGGCACCCACCGTGGCAGCTCCGCAGAACTACCTGGCGGTCATCAAGGTCGTCGGCATCGGCGGCGGCGGCGTGAACGCCGTGAACCGCATGATCGAGGTCGGCCTCAAGGGTGTCGAGTTCATCGCGGTCAACACCGACGCGCAGGCCCTGCTCATGTCCGACGCCGACGTCAAGCTCGACGTCGGCCGTGAGCTCACGCGTGGGCTCGGCGCGGGCGCCGACCCCGAGGTCGGCAAGAAGGCCGCCGAGGACCACGCGGAGGAGATCGAGGACGTCCTGCGGGGTGCGGACATGGTCTTCGTCACCGCGGGCGAGGGCGGCGGCACGGGCACGGGTGGCGCTCCGGTCGTCGCGCGCATCGCGCGCTCGCTCGGTGCGCTGACGATCGGTGTCGTCACGCGCCCGTTCACGTTCGAGGGCCGCCGCCGTTCGGTGCAGGCGGACGCGGGCATCGACGCGCTGCGTGCCGAGGTCGACACGCTCATCGTCATCCCCAACGACCGCCTGCTGCAGATCTCGGACCGCTCGGTCTCCGTGCTGGACGCGTTCCACTCGGCCGACCAGGTGCTGCTGTCCGGTGTCCAGGGCATCACCGACCTGATCACGACGCCCGGCCTGATCAACCTCGACTTCGCTGACGTGAAGTCCGTCATGCAGGGCGCCGGCTCGGCGCTCATGGGCATCGGCTTCGCGCGGGGCGACGACCGCGCCGTGCAGGCCGCGGAGATGGCGATCAGCTCGCCGCTCCTCGAGGCCAGCATCGACGGCGCGCACGGCGTGCTGCTGTCGATCCAGGGTGGATCCGACCTCGGCCTGTTCGAGATCAACGAGGCGGCCCGGCTGGTCCAGGAGGCCGCGCACCCCGAGGCGAACATCATCTTCGGTGCGGTCATCGACGACGCGCTGGGCGACGAGGTGCGCGTGACGGTCATCGCGGCCGGGTTCGACGGCGGCTCGCCGACCGTGCGACGCGACGCGCGTGCGCTCGGCCAGGTCAGCGGGCAGGCGCCGCGCCAGGTGCCGCACGTCCCCGCGCCGCGGCCCAACGCGTCCGAGCCCGTCCCCGCGTTCACGCCCGCACCGGCCACGACTGCGGCGGTCCCGGAGGTCCCGGCGTTCCTGTCCACGCAGGCCGAGCCCACGCCCATCACGGGTGCGCTCGAGGTCCCGCGGATCTTCTCGGAGGGTGAGCCGCGTCGCGAGCGCGAGCGCGAGGAGCTCGACGTCCCCGACTTCCTCAAGTGACGTCCCGCGCCGGGGCCGAGATCCACCTCGACGAGGTCGATCTCGGCCCCGGCGTCGTCGCGGGATTCACCGACCGCCGCGGCGGGGTGAGCCGGGCTCCGTTCGAGAGCCTCGACCTCGGCGCGCACGTGGGCGACGATCCGCGCGCAGTCGCGGCGAACCGGGAACGGCTCGCCGCGCGCCTGGGCTGCCGCGTCGCGTTCGTCGACCAGGTGCACGGCGCGGACGTCGTCGAGGTCAGCGGCGCGCACGCGCTGCCCGACGACGTGCTCGCGCCTGTCGGCACGGCGGACGCGCTCGTGACGCGCGCGGACGACGTCGCGCTGGCCGTGCTCGTCGCCGACTGCGTCCCCGTGCTCCTCGCGGACCCGGTCGCGCGGGTCGTCGCCGCCGCGCACGCGGGACGGCGCGGTCTGCTCGACGGCGTGGTCCAGGCGGCGCTCGACGCGCTCGTGGCCCGTGGCGGCGACATCACCCGGGTCCGTGCCGCGATCGGGCCGTCGGTCGCCGGCTCGTCGTACGAGGTCCCCGCCGAGCTGCGCGACGAGGTCGCGGCGGTGCTCCCGCCGACCGCGGCGACCACGGCCTGGGGGACGCCCGCGCTCGACCTGCCTGCGGGCGTCGAGGCGGTCCTGCGCGCGGCCGGCGTGCCGCACGTGAGCCGGTCGGCGCGCGACACGTGGGGCGACGCGGAGCTGTTCTCCTACCGCCGGTCGGGGCGCACCGGTCGGTTCGCGGGCGTGGTCCGCCTCGTCTGACACCGGATCGCCCTGCCGCCTGTGCACATCTGCTCTTGACACGGAGGCATGTCGGCGTGTCGCGCCGGGAGGCACAGGGACGGCGTTGCTAGCGTGACCAGCGGAGAAGACGGGCCTGCGACACGCGGCCGCAGTGACGGGCTGCGGCGTCGAGGGTCCGACGAGCTGGTCCGGACGATGTCCGGGGGAGGAGCGGGGCCATGGCCGGAGCGCTGCGCAAGACGATGCTGTACCTGGGCCTGGCCGACGACCACGCCGAGAACGGTGAGTACCTCGACGAGTACGAGGGGACGGACGCGCCCATGGAGCACGAGGAGCACGAGGCCCAGGTCACGCCGTTCCGCCCGACCCGCGTCGCGGCCGTCGAGCACGCGGCCCCGGCGGCCGAGCTGCGTCGCATCACGACGATCCACCCGCGGTCCTACAACGACGCGCGCAAGATCGGCGAGGCGTTCCGCGAGGGCACCCCGGTGATCATGAACCTCACCGACATGGACGACGCGGACGCCAAGCGGCTCGTCGACTTCTCGGCCGGCCTCATCTTCGGGCTGCACGGAGCGATCGAGCGCGTGACCAACAAGGTCTTCCTGCTCTCGCCGGCGCACGTCGAGGTCTCGGGCGGCGAGGCGCCCGCGACCGGCAACGGTCGTCCGGGCTTCTACAACCAGAGCTGACGCGTGGCCCTCGTCCTGCAGCTGCTGACGTTCGTCGTCTTCGTCTTCTTCCTGTTCCTGCTCGTCCGGCTGATCCTGGACTGGGTCATGTTCTTCGCGCGCGAGTGGCGGCCCCGTGGGGCGGTGCTGGTGATCGCGGAGGCCACCTACACGGTGACGGATCCGCCGCTGCGTGCGCTGCGGCGGATCCTGCCGCCCGTGACCATCGGTCCGGTCCGCCTCGACCTGGCGTTCCTGGTGCTGTTCATCGGCTGCAGCTTCCTGCTGTCGCTGCTGCCCAGCATCGCCGCGCAGCTCTAGGTTCCCGCCAGACGCGTGACGTCTACCGTCGACGTCGGGCGTTGTCCGCTACGGTGGCCGAGGTGGGCGAGTGAGCGCCGACCGCAGCTATACCTACCCCGCACTACCCGAACGAGGTGACGACGATGGCACTGCTGACCGCAGACGACGTCCTGAACAAGAAGTTCCAGGCGACGAAGTTCCGTGAGGGATACGACCAGGACGAGGTCGACGACTTCCTCGACGAGGTGGTCAACACCCTGCGTGACCTCCAGGGCGAGAACGAGGACCTCAAGACCAAGCTCGCGGCGGCCGAGCGCCGCATCGCCGAGCTGAGCCGCGCCGGCGCCCAGCAGTCGGTGGCCGCGCCCGTCGCGCCGCCGAAGCCCGAGCCCGCTCCCGAGCCCGCCCCTGTCGTGGCGGCGCCCGCGCCCGTCCCCGCCGCCGTCTCGGCCGGCCCGGTGCGCACGAGCGAGCCCGAGTCCGCGACCGGCATGCTCCAGCTCGCGCAGAAGCTGCACGACGACTACGTCCGCAGCGGCCAGGAGGAGTCCGAGCGCCTCGTCGGCGAGGCGAAGAGCCAGGCGAACCGGATCGTCCGCGAGGCGGAGGAGACGTCGCAGCGCACGCTCGGCCAGCTCGAGCAGGAGCGGTCGCTCCTCGAGCGCAAGATCGACGAGCTGCGCGTGTTCGAGCGCGACTACCGGACGCGCCTCAAGAGCTACCTCGAGAACCTGCTCGGTGACCTCGACAACCGCGGCAACGCGCTCCCGCCGCGCTCGTCGGCGGCCCAGCCGGTCGGCGAGGGCCACAACCTGTAGTCCATCGTTCGCACTCGCCCGCACGAGCGGGCGACTCGCTGGCACGCGGACGGCAGCCGGGGTACTGCCGTCGTTCGCGCTGGTCAGCGCCACGACACGCCGGGTCTTCACCCGGCGTGTCGTGTTGTGCGGCGCCGTATGCACGTCTACAGTCACGTGACTTCACTGACAGGGGGCCCAGCCGTGGCGAACGACTCGCTCAGCACCGTCGTCGTTCCGGACGACGCCAAGGAGCTCGCGCGTCTCGCGAAGCTCTTCCCCGTCCGCGAGGGCGAGAAGCCGTGGACCGCGCGCGAGGTGCGCGACGTCGCCGACGAGCTCGCGTCCGACGTGGACCGGCTCTCGAGCGAGCTCGCGTCCGCGGACGCCGAGCTCTCGGACCTGCTGCGCAACTCGGGCGACGGCGCGGGCGACGACCAGGCCGACTCCGGCTCGTCGGCGCTCGAGCGCGAGCAGGAGCTCACGCTCGTGAACAACACGCGCGACATGCTCAGCCAGACGCAGCACGCGCTGGCCCGGATCAGCGCCGGCACGTTCGCGACCTGCGAGTCGTGCGGCAAGGCGATCGGCAAGGCACGCCTGCAGGCGTTCCCGCGCGCGACCCTGTGCGTCGAGTGCAAGCAGCGCGAAGAGCGTCGCTGACGGACCTCGGCGTCCCGCCGCGTGCCGCGACCGTAGACTCCTGCGGTGCCTTCCACCCTCCCCGACGGGGACGAGACGACCGACGTCGCCCCGGCGACGCCGACCGAGCCCACGACCGACCGGGCGGTGCCGACGAGCGACCCGCTGGACGCTGACGTGGCGGGCGACGCGGACGTCGCCGACGACGCCGGCGCCGAGCGCGCGGCGCACGGACGTCCCGCCGACGAGCGTCGCCGTCGGCGCCTGGTCGCGCTGCTCGTGTCCATCGCCGGGGGTGTCCTCGTCCTCGACCAGCTCAGCAAGGCCTGGGCGATCGCGACGCTCGACGGCGAGCGGCGCGAGCTGATCGGGGACCTGCTCGGTCTCCAGCTCGTGTTCAACCCCGGTGCGGCGCTCTCGATCGCGACCGGGATGACCTGGGTCCTCACGCTCGTCGCCGTGGCGGTCGTCGTGGTGCTCGTGCGGGTCGCTCGCCGGCTCGGGTCCACGACCTGGGCGGTCGCGCTCGGCCTGCTGCTCGGCGGCGCGCTCGGCAACCTCGTCGACCGGCTCGTGCGTGAGCCCGGGTTCGCGCGCGGGCACGTGATCGACTTCATCGCGTACGTGGACTGGTTCGTGGGCAACGTCGCGGACATCGCGATCGTCGTGGCCGCGGGTCTCGTCGTGCTGCTCGTCGCGCGCGGCGTGGGTGTCGACGGGACGCGCGACCACGATCTCGCGGACGATGCGGACGGCGAGTCCGACGGCGAGCCCGGTGCCGGGCACGCCGACGACGCGGACGCGGACGGCAGCGCTCGTGGCTGACGTGCGCAGCCTCCCGGTGCCGGACGGCCTCGCGGGAGAGCGGGTCGACGCGGGTCTGTCCCGACTGCTGGGCGTGTCCCGCACCCGCGCGGCCGAGATCGCCGAGGCGGGCGGCGTGCTGCTCGATGGCAAGCCCGTGGGCAAGTCGGACCGGCTGCCGGCCGGTGCGTGGCTCCAGGTCGAGATCCCGTCGGTGGCGTCGCCTGCGGTCGAGGTCGTGGCTGAGCCGGTGCCGGGCATGGGGATCGTGTACGACGACGACGACGTCGTGGTGATCGACAAGCCGGTGGGCGTGGCCGCCCACCCGTCACCGGGCTGGACGGGGCCGACCGTCGTCGGCGCGCTGGCCGCGGCGGGCTACCGGATCTCGACGTCGGGCGCCGCCGAGCGGCAGGGCGTCGTGCACCGGCTGGACGTCGGCACGAGCGGTCTCATGGTCGTCGCGAAGAGCGAGCACGCGTACACCGTGCTCAAGCGCGCGTTCAAGGAGCGCACGGTCGAGAAGGTCTACCACGCGCTCGTGCAGGGCCACCCCGAGCCGACGACGGGCACGATCGACGCGCCCATCGGGCGGCACCCCAGCCAGGACTGGAAGTTCGCCGTCACGGCGAGCGGCAAGCCGTCGGTCACGCACTACGAGCTGCTCGAGGCGTTCCCGGCGGCGTCGCTCGTCGAGGTGCACCTCGAGACGGGCCGCACGCACCAGATCCGCGTGCACTTCTCGGCGCTGCGGCACCCGTGCGTGGGCGATCTCACGTACGGCGCCGACCCGGCGCTCGCGCAGCGCGCGGGGCTCGAGCGGCAATGGCTGCACGCCGTCCGCCTGGGGTTCGAGCACCCCGGCACCGGGGAGTGGCTCGAGGTCGAGAGCGGGTACCCGCAGGACCTGCAGCACGCGCTCGACGTGATCTCCGCCGGCTACCGCTGAGCCTGGGCGGGACTGTCCCCGGGGCGACCTAGACTCGCTGCGTGGCAGCCGGATCAGCAGTGCAGGACTCGTCGTTCGTCCACCTCCACGTGCACACCGAGTACTCGATGCTCGACGGTGCCGCTCGGCTGTCGCCGCTGTTCGCCGAGGTCGGACGCCTCGGCCAGACCGCGATCGCCACCACGGACCACGGGTACCTGTTCGGGGCGTTCGACTTCTGGTCGAAGGCCACGTCCGCCGGCATCAAGCCGATCATCGGCATCGAGGCGTACGTCACCCCCGGCACGAGCCGGTTCGACCAGACGCGCGTGCGGTTCGGTCAGCAGGGCCAGGAGAGCGACGACGTCTCGGCCCGCGGCTCGTACACGCACATGACGCTGCTGGCCCGGAACAACGAGGGTCTGCTGAACCTGTTCCGGGCAAGCTCGCTCGCGTCGCTCGACGGCCAGATGGGCAAGTGGCCCCGCATGGACCGCGACCTGCTGCAGACGTACGGCAAGGGGCTGATCGCGACCACGGGGTGCCCGTCGGGCGAGGTGCAGACGCGTCTGCGCCTCGGGCAGTGGGACGAGGCGGTGCAGGCCGCGGGCGAGCTGCAGGACATCTTCGGCAAGGAGTACTTCTACGTCGAGCTGATGGACCACGGTCTCGACATCGAGACCCGCGTCTTCAAGGACCTGCTGCGGCTGGCCGAGACGATCGGCGCGCCGCTCGTGGCGACCAACGACCTGCACTACGTGCGGGAGGAGGACGCGTCCTCGCAGGAGGCGCTCCTGGCGATCAACTCGGGCTCGGCGCTCACCGAGCCCACCTACGAGCAGGGCGGCAACCGGTTCGCCTTCGAGGGTTCCGGCTACTACGTGAAGTCGGCGCAGGAGATGCGCCGCATCTGGGCCGAGCTGCCGGAGGCGTGCGACAACACGCTGCGCATCGCCGAGCAGTGCGAGGTGTCGTTCAACACCAAGGCCAACTACATGCCGAACTACCCCTGCCCGCCGGGGGAGGACGAGACGAGCTGGTTCGTCAAGGAGGTCGAGACCGGGCTGCACGAGCGGTACCCGGGCGGCATCCCCGACGACGTGCGCAAGCAGGCGGACTACGAGACCGGCGTCATCACGCAGATGGGCTTCCCGGGGTACTTCCTCGTGGTCGCCGACTTCATCAACTGGGCCAAGAACAACGGGATCCGCGTCGGCCCGGGCCGTGGCTCGGGCGCCGGGTCGATGGCCGCGTACGCGATGCGGATCACCGACCTCGACCCGCTGCGGCACGGACTGATCTTCGAGCGGTTCCTCAACCCGGACCGCGTCTCGATGCCCGACTTCGACGTCGACTTCGACGAGCGTCGGCGTGGCGAGGTCATCCGGTACGTGACCGAGAAGTACGGCGAGGACCGCGTCGCGCAGATCGTCACCTACGGCACCATCAAGGCCAAGCAGGCGCTCAAGGACTCCTCGCGGCTCCTGGGCTTCCCGTTCGCGATGGGGGAGAAGCTCACCAAGGCGATGCCGCCCGCGATCATGGGCAAGGACATCAGCCTCACGGGCATCTTCGATCCGGCCGACCCGCGGTACAACGAAGCCGAGGAGTTCCGCCAGGTCCACGCGGCGGACCCCGACGCGCAGCGCGTCGTCGAGCTCGCCAAGGGCATCGAGGGCCTGAAGCGGCAGTGGGGCGTGCACGCCGCCGGCGTGATCATGTCGAGCGACCCGCTCATCGACATCATCCCGATCATGCGCCGCCCGCAGGACGGCGCGGTCATCACGCAGTTCGACTACCCCACCTGTGAGGGCCTCGGCCTGATCAAGATGGACTTCCTCGGGCTGCGGAACCTGACGATCCTCGACGACGCGCTCGAGAACATCGAGATGAACGGCAAGGACCCGCTGGTCCTCGAGGAGCTCGAGCTCGACGACCCCGAGAGCTACCAGCTCCTGTCGCGCGGCGACACGCTCGGGGTGTTCCAGCTCGACGGCGGCCCGATGCGCTCGCTCCTGCGCCTGATGAAGCCGGACAACTTCGAGGACATCTCCGCGGTCCTGGCGCTGTACCGCCCCGGCCCGATGGGCGTGAACTCGCACACGAACTACGCGCTGCGCAAGAACGGGCAGCAGGAGATCACGCCGATCCATCCCGAGCTCGAGGAGCCGCTCTCGGAGATCCTGGGCTCGACGTACGGCCTGATCGTGTACCAGGAGCAGGTCATGGCCACGGCCCAGAAGGTCGCCGGCTTCACGCTCGGCCAGGCCGACGTGCTGCGGCGCGCCATGGGCAAGAAGAAGAAGTCGGAGCTCGACAAGCAGCAGGCCGACTTCTTCGGCGGGATGACCGAGCGCGGGTTCTCGAAGGCCGCGCAGCAGGCGTTGTGGAACGTCCTCGAGTCGTTCGCCGACTACGCGTTCAACAAGGCCCACACCGCGGCGTACGGCCTCGTCTCGTACTGGACGGCCTTCCTCAAGGCCCACTACCCGGGCGAGTACATGGCCGCGCTGCTCACGAGCGTGCGCGACGACAAGGACAAGTCGGCGCTGTACCTGGGCGAGTGCCGCCGCATGGGCATCACCGTGCTGCCGCCCGACGTGAACTCGTCGGCGGCGAACTTCACCGCGGTCGGGGTCGACATCCGGTTCGGCCTCACGGCGATCCGCAACGTCGGCGCGAACGTGGTCGACGCGATCGTGCGCACGCGTGAGGAGAAGGGCCCGTACGCGTCGTTCACCGACTTCCTGGACAAGGTGCCGGCGGTCGTGTGCAACAAGCGGACGATCGAGTCGCTCATCAAGGCCGGCGCGTTCGACTCGCTGGGCCACCCGCGCAAGGCGCTGCTGCTGATCCACGAGCAGGCCGTGGACGCGGTCATCGGCGTCAAGCGCAAGGAAGCCGAGGGCCAGTTCGACCTGTTCGCCGACGTGTTCGGCGGGGACGACGACCCCGGGTTCCAGATCGCGATCCCCGACCTGCCGGACTGGGACAAGAAGCAGCGCCTCGCGTTCGAGCGCGAGATGCTCGGCCTGTACGTCTCGGACCACCCGTTGTCCGGCCTCGAGCACGTGCTCGCGCAGGCGGCGGACGTCTCGATCGCGACGCTCAACGCCGACGAGCTGCGCCCCGACGGCTCGACGGTCGTGGTCGCCGGCCTCATCACGAGCCTGCAGCGCAAGATGTCCAAGCAGGGCAACGCGTGGGCCGCGGTCACGCTCGAGGACATGGAGGGCTCGGTCGAGGTCATGTTCTTCGGCGAGACCTACGTCGCCTACTCGACCGTGCTCGCCGAGGACGCGGTCGTCGTGCTCAAGGGCCGCGTGCGGCGCCGCGACGAGACCATGCAGCTGCAGGCCATGGAGGTCACGCTGCCGGACGTCAACGTCGCGGCCGACGCGCCCGTGGTCGTGACGCTGCCCGTCGCGCGGTGCACCGTGCCGGTGGTGGAGCGCCTCAAGGAGGTGCTCGGGACCCACCCCGGGGTCACCGAGGTGCACCTGAGGCTCACGCAGCCGGGGCGCGCCACGGTGATGCGTCTCGACGACGGCCTGCGCGTCACGCGCAACCCCTCGCTGTTCGGTGACCTCAAGGCGCTGCTCGGTCCCGGCTGCCTGAACGGCTGACCGCGCGCCGTCGTCGAGCGGTGCCTCAGCCGACGACGGCGCTCTCGACGCCCTGGGGGAGCGAGACCGCCACGACGTCGCCCCGCACGAGCTGGCGGCCACGACGGTCCTCGGGCTCGCCGTTGACGGTCACGGCGCCGTCGTCGAGCAGCGCGCGGGCGTCGGCGCCGGAGTCGGCGATCCCGGCGAGCTTGAGGAACTGACCCAGGCGGATCACGTCGTCGCGGATCGGGACCTCGGGCGCGGAGGGCGTGGGCATGTGCCCAGTGTCCCGCATGGCGGTAAAGGTCGGGGGCGACGCCCGGGCCGAGACCTAGACTCGGACCATGATCTCCCGCATCGACCTGCGTGGTCGCACGCTGTCCCGTCGTGAGCTCCTCGCCGAGCTGCCTCGCGCCGAGGTCGACGTGGAGCACGCGGGCGCGACGGTCGCCCCGATCCTCGAAGCGGTGCGCGAGCACGGTGCGGCGGCGCTGCGTGACCTCGCGGAGAAGTTCGACGGAGTGCGCCCCGAGCACCTGCGGGTGCCGGCCGAGGCGCTGCAGCGGGCCGTCTCGACGCTCGACCCCGCCGTGCGGGCCGCGCTCGAGGAGACGATCGCGCGCGTCCGCCGGGTGCACGCGGCGCAGCGCCCCGCCGACTTCACGGTCGAGCTCGCGCCCGGCGCGCAGGTGCGCCAGCGCTGGATCCCGGTGCGGCGCGTGGGGCTCTACGTCCCGGGCGGCCTGGCGGTGTACCCGTCGTCGGTGATCATGAACGTCGTCGCCGCCCAGGAGGCCGGAGTCGGGGCGCTCGCGGTCGCGAGCCCGCCCCAGAAGGACCGTGACGGGCTGCCCGACGCCACGGTGATGGCCACGTGCGCGCTGCTCGGGGTCGACGAGGTCTATGCGGTCGGCGGAGCCCAGGCCGTCGGGATGTTCGCCTACGGCGCGGCGGGTCAGACGGACGCGGACGGCGAGACGCTGTGCGAGCCGGTCGACGTCGTGACGGGCCCGGGCAACGTGTACGTCGCGGCGGCCAAGAGGCTCGTGCGCGGCGTCGTCGGGATCGACGCCGAGGCCGGGCCGACCGAGATCGCGATCCTCGCGGACGGCACCGCGGACCCCGTGCACGTCGCCGCCGACCTCATCAGCCAGGCCGAGCACGACCCGCTGGCCGCCTCGGTCCTGGTGACGCCGAGCGTCGAGCTCGCGGGCGCGGTCGAGGCCAAGCTCGTCGACCTGGTCGACTCGACGTTCCACCGGTCGCGCGTCGCGACGTCGCTGTCGGGGTCGCAGTCGGCGATCGTGCTGGTCGACGACCTCGACGCCGGCCTCGAGGTCGTCAACGCCTACGGCGCCGAGCACCTCGAGATCCAGACGGTCGACGCCGCCGCGCTCGCGCAGCGCGTCACGAGCGCCGGGGCGATCTTCGTCGGGGCGTTCTCCCCGGTGTCGCTCGGCGACTACATGGCGGGCTCGAACCACGTCCTGCCGACGGGCGGCTGCGCGCACTTCACGAGCGGACTGGGCGTGCACTCGTTCGTGCGCGCGGTGCAGGTGATCGAGTACGACGCCGACGCGCTCGCGACGGTCGCGGACCGGATCGTCGCGTTCGCGGACGCCGAGGGTCTGCCCGCGCACGGTGACGCCGTGCGGGCCCGGTTCTGAGCGCGTGGCCGTGGACGAGGGGGACGCCCGCGCGGGCGGGCTCCCTACAATCGCCGGCGTGACCGCCGACCTCGACACCACCCCGGAGGCGACCGTGACCGGCCCGACGAGCCTGCCCGTCCGGCCGGAGCTCGCGGGCCTCGAGCCGTACGGCGCCCCCCAGATCGACGTGCCCGTGGCGCTCAACGTCAACGAGAACCCGTATGCACCCTCGGAGCAGGTCGTCGCGGACGTCGCGGCCGCCGTGGCGGACGCCGCGCGTGGTCTGAACCGGTACCCGGACCGCGACTTCGAGGCGCTGCGTGCCGACCTGGCGGCGTACCTGCTGGCCGAGTCGGGCGTCGGGCTCGGGGCGGAGCAGCTCTGGGCCGCGAACGGCTCGAACGAGGTCATGCTGCACCTGCTGCAGGCGTTCGGCGGCCCGGGTCGCACCGCGCTGTCGTTCGCGCCGACGTACTCGATGTATCCCGAGTACGCGCGTGACACGAGCACCGCGTGGGTGGCGGGCAGGCGCGAGGAGGACTTCAGCCTCGACCCCGACGTCGCGCGCGCGACGATCGCGGAGCACGCGCCCTCGGTGGTGCTGCTCGCGAGCCCCAACAACCCGACGGGCACGGCTCTGCCGACCGCGACGATCCTCGCGGTGCTCGACGCGGCCGCGCAGGTCCCGGGCGGGTGCGTCGTGGTCGTCGACGAGGCGTACGGCGAGTTCCGGCGTCGCGGCACGCCGAGCGCGCTCGAGCTGCTGGCCGACCACCCGCACCTCGCGGTGAGCCGGACGATGTCCAAGGCGTTCGGCCTCGCGGGTGCGCGGGTCGGCTACCTCGCCGCGTCGCGCGAGCTCGTCGACACCCTGCGCGTCGTGCGCCTGCCGTACCACCTGTCGGCGGTCACGCAGGCGGTGGCCCGCGCCGCGCTCGCGCACTCCGCCGAGCTCATGGCGCAGGTCGGCGCGCTGCGCGACGAGCGGGACGCGCTCGTCGTCTGGCTGCGCGCGCGGGGCCTGCAGGTCGCGGACTCCGACGCGAACTTCGTGCTGTTCGGCCTCTTCGAGGACCGGCATGCGGTGTGGCAGGGTCTGCTGGACCGTGGCGTGCTCATCCGCGAGGTGGGTCCGCCCGGATGGCTGCGGGTGTCGGTCGGCACCCCGCGCGAGACGGAGGCGTTCAAGGACGCCCTGGTGGAGGTGGCAGGACTGTGAGCCGATCGACGAACGCGGCGCCGGGGGCGCGCACGGCGCGCATCGAGCGCACGACGAGCGAGTCGAGCGTCGTGGTCGAGGTGGACCTGGACGGCACCGGGAAGACGGACATCTCGACGACCGTCCCGTTCTACGACCACATGCTCACGGCCCTCGGCAAGCACTCGCTGATCGACCTGACGGTCAAGGCCACGGGTGACACGCACATCGACGCGCACCACACGGTCGAGGACGTCGCGATCTGCCTCGGTGAGGCGCTCAAGGAGGCCCTCGGCGACAAGCGGGGGATCTCGCGGTACGGCGACGCGCTCGTCCCGCTCGACGAGGCGCTCGCGCAGGCCGTGGTCGACGTGTCCGGCCGCCCGTACCTCGTGCACACGGGGGAGCCCGCCGGGCAGGAGTACCACCTCATCGGCGGGCACTTCACGGGTTCGCTGACCCGGCACGTGCTCGAGTCGATCGCGCACCACGCCGCGTTCTCGATCCACGTGCGCGTGCTCGAGGGCCGCGACCCGCACCACATCGTCGAGGCGCAGTTCAAGGCGCTGGCCCGGGCGCTGCGGTTCGCGGTCGAGCTCGACCCGCGCGTGGAGGGCATCCCGTCGACCAAGGGCGCGCTGTGAGCACCCCCGACGGCACGACCCCGGAGCGCCACGACGACGACCGCGACCTCACCGTCCCGGACGACCTCAGCGCCCTGACGGAGGCGGACGGGGCGGGCGACGTCGTCGTCCCCGACGACCTGTCCGGCCTGCTCGACGGCGCGGCCGAGACCCCGAGCATCGCGCTCGTCGTCACGCAGGTCGCCGCGCCCGAGCCGCTCGCGGCGGCCTGCGCGATCGCGAACGTCGAGGTCGACGCCGTGCCGACGTCTGTCGGCGCCGTCGCCGTCCTGCGCGACCCGGCGGCCGCGGAGGCGGGAGCCGCCGCGATCTCGCAGCTCCTGCGCCAGCTCCCGGTCGTCCTGCTGACCCGGCGCGAGGGGCAGATCGCCGCGGTCCGCTGGGTCAACGGCCGGCACGACGACGACCTGCCCGCGGGCCTCGTGCTCGCGGACGCTCCCGCCGTGCTCGAGGACCTGCTCCTGGGGTCGGCGGACGTCGCGGACGTGCCGGGCGTCGTCACGAGCGTGGGCATGTCCCGCTGGCAGGCGATGCGCGCGCTCGCGCGCGGCCGCAAGCGCTGACGGAGCACCTCGAGCGTCGTCGTCCCCTGCGCCTCGACCGAGGCCGGGCAGGACGCGGGAGCTAATCGATTCCGCGCACGCGCGCCTGACGTGGCGGTGCTTGTCTCGACTGGCTCGAGGTTCGAGCCGTCCGCCGCGCCCGACGACGTCGTCGGGCGCCGGAACCCCCGGGGCGGACGTCGACACGTCAGGGAGCGTCATGAGTCGCCATCACCGTCTCTGGGCCTTGCCGTTCGCGCTGAGCCTGCTGCTCGGCCTGGTCGCCATCGCCACCGCGCAGTCCGCAGCCGCGGACACCGAGATCTGCGCCCAGTACGGCAGCACGACGATCGCCGGCGGCCGCTACGTCGTCGCGAACAACCGCTGGGGCACGTCCGAGACGCAGTGCATCTCGGTGAACGACAGGGGCTTTCGCGTGACCCGCGCCGACGGCCAGAGCTCGACGAGTGGGGCGCCGAAGTCCTACCCGTCGGTCTACGCGGGCTGCCACTACGGGAACTGCTCGAGCAGCGACGTGATCGGCCCGAACGGCGTGCAGGTCTCCGACCCGCGGTTCGCCACCATCCAGACGAGCGTCTCGATGACGTACCCGTCGAGCGGGACGTACGACGCGGCGTACGACATCTGGTTCCACAAGTCACGGCCGAGCGCCACGACGCAGCAGAACGACGGCGCGGAGCTGATGATCTGGCTCAACCGGGCCGGCCCGATCCAGCCGATCGGCTCGCGGGTCGCCACCGTCAACCTCGCGGGCAGCACCTGGGACGTCTGGTTCGGCAACACCGGCTGGAACGTCGTGTCCTACGTCCGCACGTCGGCCACGGGGTCGCTGAGCTTCGCGGTCAAGGCCTTCTTCGACGACATGGTCGCGCGCGGCTACGGGTCCACGTCCTGGTACCTCACGAGCGTGCAGGCGGGCTTCGAGCCGTGGATCGGTGGTACGGGCCTCGCCGTGACCGACTTCTCGGTGACGGCCGGGTCGCAGCCGACTCAGCAGCCCACGAGCCAGCCGACCCAGCAGCCCACGCAGCAGCCGACGACGAACCCGTCGGGCACGTGCTCGGCCACGTACCGGCTCACGGGCTCGTGGGCCGGCGGCTTCCAGGCGGACGTGACGGTGAAGGCCGGTTCGCGGGCGCTCAACGGGTGGGTCGTGCGCGGCACGCTGCCGTCAGGCGTCTCGCTCTCGAACGTGTGGAACGGCCGCTCGACCACGTCGGGCACGAGCCTCGTCGTCGCGAACGAGGCGTACAACGGGTCGCTCGGTGCGGGCGCCTCGACGAGCTTCGGCTTCGTCGGGACCGGCAGCGCGCCGAGCTCGCTCGCGCTGAGCTGCGGCTGACGACGACCCCGACCGAGGGTGCGCCCGGGCACTGCGGCCGCACCCTCGGCCGGGCGTCCGGGGTGTCTCGCGCAGTGGTGACCGCGTCGGACGAGTCCTGCCGCCCGGGTAGCCTGGCGCGGTGTCCACCCCCCGTGTCGTCGTCCTCGACTACGGCTTCGGCAACGTCCGATCCGCGGTCCGGGCGCTCGAGCGCGTCGGTGCGCAGGTCGAGCTCACCGCGGACAAGACCGCCGCGGCGCAGGCCGACGGCCTCGTCGTCCCGGGCGTCGGAGCCTTCGCCGCGGTCATGGCCGGCCTGCGCGGCGTCGGCGGCGACCAGGTGGTCGACCGGCGGCTGGCCGGCGGCCGCCCCGTGCTCGGCATCTGCGTCGGCATGCAGGTCATGTTCGCCGAGGGGGTCGAGCACGGTCAGCAGACCGAGGGGCTGGGGGAGTGGCCCGGCGTCGTCGACCGGCTCGAGGCGGACGTCGTGCCGCACATGGGCTGGGCGACCGTCGAGGCGCCCCCGGAGTCCGTGCTGTTCGCCGGCCTGCACGACGAGCGCTTCTACTTCGTGCACTCGTACGCCGCCCGCTCGTTCCCGCTGCACGACTCGCCGGCCGAGCACCTGACGCCGCCGCTCGTGACCTGGGCCGAGCACGGGGACCGGTTCGTCGCCGCGGTCGAGAACGGCCCGCTGTGCGCGACCCAGTTCCACCCCGAGAAGTCCGGCGACGCCGGTGCGCAGCTGTTGCGCAACTGGCTCGACTCGCTGCGCTGAACCCCGCGATCCTGGAGGACCGAGAAGCATGACCGACCCCCGCCTCGAGCTGCTGCCTGCCGTCGACGTGGCGGACGGCCAGGCCGTCCGACTCGTGCAGGGGGAGGCCGGATCGGAGACCTCCTACGGAGACCCGTTGGCGGCCGCGCTCGACTGGCACGCCGGCGGCGCCGAGTGGATCCACCTGGTCGACCTCGACGCGGCCTTCGGTCGCGGCTCGAACGCACCGCTGCTCGCCGAGGTCACGGCCGAGCTCGCGGGCAAGGGCGTGAAGGTCGAGCTCTCGGGCGGGATCCGCGACGACGAGTCGCTCGAGCGGGCGCTCGCGACGGGCGCCACGCGCGTCAACCTCGGGACCGCCGCGCTCGAGGACCCGCAGTGGACCGCCCGGGTGATCGGCTCGCACGGCGCGCAGATCGCGGTGGGCCTGGACGTGCGCGGCACGACGCTCGCGGCACGCGGCTGGACGCAGGAGGGTGGCGACCTCTGGGAGGTCCTCGCACGGCTCGAGGACGCGGGCTGCGCGCGGTACGTGGTGACCGACGTGACCAAGGACGGCACGCTGCGCGGCCCGAACGTCCAGCTGCTGCGCGACGTGTGCGCCCGGACCGACGCGCCCGTGGTCGCGTCGGGGGGCATCTCGAGCCTCGACGACCTGCGGGTGCTGCGCACGCTCGTCGGCGACGGCGTCGAGGGTGCGATCGTCGGCAAGGCGCTGTACGCCGGGGCGTTCACGCTCCCCGAGGCGCTCGACGTCGCGGGTCGCCCCGCGCAGGCCTGAGGCGTGGCCGGGCGCGAGCTGCCGCCGTCGTCGCCGTTCGCGGCCGACGACGGCTCGGCCGACCCCGCCGTGAGCGCGGCCCTCGCCGCGTTCGGGCGCGGAGAGGGCTCGCTCGCCGGTGTCGTGGACGCGCTCGCGGGGACGAGGGTGCTCGTGCCGGTGCTCGCCGAGCTCGAGGTCGCGGGTGAGGTGGTGCACGACGGGCACACCCACACCGTGGACAAGGAGGCCTCGGCGGGGATCGTCGCGCTGCAGGCGCCCGACGGCCGCCGGGCGCTCCCGGTGTTCTCCTCGGTCGCGACGATGACGGCCTGGCGCCGCGACGCGCGTCCCGTGCCGACCGACGTCGCGCGCGCCGCACTGTCCGCGGTCCAGGAAGGCTGGGAGGTCGTCGTCGTCGACGCGGGCGGACCGGTCACCGCGCTGCTGCCCCGACCCGCGGTGTGGTCGCTCGCGAAGCAGGAGACGTGGACGCCCGCGGTGCGCGACGGCGCGGTCGAGCCCGCCGTCGCGGCCGCGGTCGCGAGCGCGCTCGCTCCTGTGAGTGCCGTGGTGCGGGTGGACGTCGAGCCCGGGCGCCGCGCCGAGCTCGCCGTGGTCGTGACGCTCGTCGACGGGCTGGACCGCGGGAGGCTCGACGGGGCCGTGGCGCACATCAACGCGGCACTCGCCGCTGACGACGTGGTCGCCGAGCGCGTCGACTCGCTCGAGCTCCGCCTGCGCCGCGCGTCCTGATCACCGCGGCCGCCGGGCGCGGGTGTGCCGGTGGGTGCGTGCTGGCCGGTCTGGTCGCTGATCGGCGTGTGCTGGGCGGTGGTCAGCGCTCGGCGAACGCGATCGCGGCCTTCGCCAGCGCGCCCGCGACGGCCTTGACGGCGAGCGCCGCGCCGAGCGAGGCGACCGCGGTCACCGCCACGAGCTGCCCGCCGAGGATCACGCGGTTGAGGTCGAGCGCGGGCCGCCAGTGCACGCCGTCGGCGTCGATGACGTAGACACCCACGGCCTTGACCCGCGCGCCGTACCCGCCCCCGCCGCCGTGCCCGCCTCCGTACCCGCCGTGACCCACCGACGTCGACCCCGCTGTGGACGTGCCGTGCTCGGCGTCGGTGGGGTCCGTGTCGCCGGGGGCCGTGTCGGCCGAGCCGGAGTCGGCCGCCGTGGGCGCCGGCTCGACGTCCTCCTCGTCGTCCCACGTCCGCTCGCCCGACGCGCGCGACCACACGGCGCGCGCGTGACGCGCCCACGCCGCGGCGGTCGGGCCGGCCTGCGGCAGGCTGCCGCCGCCCTCGCCGTCGCCCACGCCCAGGCCCGTCGCGGCCCAGATCCGGGCGACGGGGATCACGGTCACTCCGTCGCGCTCGTACGCCTCGCCGAACACGCGCCGCACGCTGAACGTCTCGTTCGCGGCCGAGCTCATCGAGGCCGGGTCGAAGCGGGGAACACGGGTCATGGCAGCCTCCTGGTCGGTCGTCCTTCGATCATGGACGCCGCGGGCCGTGCGGTCCAGGGGTGTCCCGGAGGGCTCGGCCGCTCAGCCGGAGCACGTCGGGGCGGCGGAGACCTGCGTCTCGTCGTCGAGCATCGCGCGCAACGTGCTCACGGGCACGACGAAGCTCGCCCCGTCCTTGCCCTTGGCGTACACGACCCCCACCACCCGCCCGTCGGCGTCGAGCACCGGCGAGCCCGACGAGCCGAGGTCGACCTGCGCGTCGGTGACGAGCACCTCGCCGAGGTTCTCGTGCAGCGGGTCGGTGGTCGCACCGATCACGGTCCCCGAGGTCATCGCCAGCCGGCTGCCTCGGGGGTACCCGACGACCGTCACCGACGAGCCGGGCATCGGGTCGAGCGGCGCCAGCCCCGCGTACGCCGGGAGGGCCTCGACGGTCCGGACGAACGCGAGGTCGGCGAGCGCCGCGGTGCTCGCGGCCCGCGCGCGCACGTCCCTGCCGTCGTACGTGCTGATCTCGAGTGCCGCGGAGTCGGCCACGACGTGGCGGTTCGTGACCAGGGTGTGGTCGTCGATCGCGAAGCCCGACCCGGTCGACAGCGACCCGCACCCGACGTTCCGGATCCGCACCGCCATGCGCTGCGCGGCGTCGAATCCGTCGGGGGACAGCGCGCCGGCCGAGGACGCGACGTCGTCGCGTGACGAGGCGACGTCGAGCGACGTAGGTACAGGCTCCGGCCGCGGCGGGAGGCTGCCGCACCCGGCCAGGGCGACCACGCACAGGCCGGTCGCGAGACCGACGAGCAGGTGTGTGCCCCGGCGGGCGTTCACTGGTCGAGCTCGCGCTGCAGCTGCTCGTTCGCCTCGGTGGCCTGACCGCACAGCGCGTCGACGTCGTCGCGGAACTTCACGAGCTCCTCCGGCGCGTAGGAGTCCGCGTCGTCCATGTAGCCGATCAGCTGGCCCTGGGCTGCGATGCACGTCGCGAGCGCGGTGGCGACCTTGCCCGCGGCCTGCGAGACGCGTGCCTGGTAGTCGACGAGCTGCTGCTGCGCCGCCGAGTCGTCGCCGAGCTGGGCCTTCTCGTCGGCGAGCTCGGTGATCCGCTCCTGCGCGGTGGCGAGCTGGGCGCGTGTGTCGTCGAGGGTGCGTTGCGCGTCGGCCAGGTCCCCGCGGGTGCGGTCGAGCTCGACCGCGGTGCCGCGCGCGAGGTCCTCCCAGTCTGCGCTGGACGCACGCCACTCGTCGGTCGTGCGCCACAGGTACGCGATCAGCGGACCGGCGATGACGAGCGAGACGACGAGCAGCACCGCCAGCACGGGCACCGTGCGCGACCGTCGGCGCGGAGGTTCGCCGGGGGACAGAGCAGGTCCCTCGGTCCGGGACTGCTCGGTCCCGGACTGCTCGGTCCCTGACTGGTCGAGGCCAGCGGGCTCGTCGGACCCGGGAAGGTCGTCCTGTCCGGGACGCTGGCCGGAACCGGCGTGCTCGCCGGCCCCGGTGCGCTCGTCGCGCGCCACCCGCTCCTGCGACCCTGCGCGGGCGTCCGACGCCGCACGGTCGTCCAACGCTGCTCGTTCGTCCGACGCTGCTCGTGCGTCCGACCCTGCGTGCGGGTCCGAGGCGGCGAGCTCGTCGGTGCCCGCGACGTCGTCGTGGAGGGGGTCGAGGTGCGGCGCGTGATCCGCGCGCGCCGCCCAGCCCGGGGTGCCCTTCGGGCGACCACCAGGGGCGGGGGTGTCCAGCGGCGGCACCCGCACAGGATAGGCGGGCGGGTCAAGGTATGCGCGCGAGCGGGAGACAATGGTGGGATGACTCGCTCGTCCTACGCGGCACTGCTGCACCTGCCGTCGGTCGCGCGGCTCTACGTGGTCGCCTTCGTGTGCCGGATCCCCGCCGCGATGATCGGCGTCGTCCTGACGCTGCACGTGGTGACGGAGCTCGACCGTGGGTACGCGCAGGCGGGCGTGGTCGCGGGCGCCTCGACCATCGGCGTGGCGATCGGTGCTCCGTGGCGCGGTCGGCTCGTCGACCGGTTCGGGCTGCGACGCGCCATCGCGCCGTCGATCGTGGTCGAGTCGGTCGTGTGGGTGCTCGCGCCCCACCTCGACTACCACGCGCTCGTGGTCGCGGCCTTCGTCGCAGGGCTCTTCCTGGTGCCCGTGTTCTCGGTCGCGCGCCAGTCGCTGTCGGTGATGGTGCCGCTCGCGCAGCAGCGCACCGCGTTCGCGCTCGACTCCGTGCTCGTCGAGCTCACGTTCATGCTCGCGCCCGTGGTCGGCGTCCTGCTGGCGACACAGGTCTCCACGACGGCGGCGCTCACCGTCGTCGGGTGCGCGACCGTCGGCGGCGGCGCCCTCCTGATGTGGGCGAACCCTCCGACGCGCTCGCACCGCCCGCACGGCGCGGCGCAGTCGCCCGACGGTCGACCGGTCCGCAAGCAGCGCGTCTTCGGGGCAGACCTCGTCGTGCTGCTCATCGCGGCCGCCGCGGCGTCGTTCGTGCTCATCGGGACCGACGTGTCGCTCGTCGCGTCGCTGAACGACGCGGGCCGGCCCGGGGACGTCGGCTGGATGATCGCGCTCTGGGCGGGCGGCTCGGTCGTCGGCGGCCTGGTGCACGGTGCGCGGACCAGCTCGCCGCCGCCGCTCGTGCTCGCGGGCGTGCTCGGCCTCGCGGTCGTGCCCGCCGCGTTCGCCCCCATGCCCGTGTGGCTCGCGCTCGCGGTGTTCGTCTCGGGGCTCCCGTGCGCGCCGACGCTCGCCTCGATCAACGCGACGCTCGTCCGGCTCGCGCCCGAGGAGCGCCGCGGTGAGGTGATGGGGTGGTCGGGCACGATGTCGACCGTCGGCACGGCCCTGGGCGCGCCGCTGTGCGGGTGGGTCATCGACCGCACGAGCCCCGGCGCCGGCTTCCTGACCGCCGGGCTGGTGGGCGGTGGGGTCGCGGTCGTCGGGCTCGTCGTCCAGCGCGCCGTGCGACGACGTCGTGCCGTCGCGGGTTCGGCCGCCGTGCAGGACGCGCCGACGGGCGACGTGCTCGTCGACGCGGAGGTCAGCTCACCGGGCCGGTGAACTTCTCGCCCGGGCCCTCGCCGGGGGCGTCCGGGTACGGGGAGGCCTCGCGGAACGCGAGCTGCAGCGACCGCAACCCGTCGCGCAGGGAGCGCGCGTGCTGGTTCCCGATCTCGGGGGCGGCGGCGGTCACGAGCGCGGCGAGCGCGGTGATGAGCTTGCGGGCCTCGTCGAGGTCCAGGTACTGCTCGCCGTCCTCCTCGGAGAGCCCGCACTTGACGGCCGCGGCGCTCATGAGGTGCACGGCCGCGGTCACGATCACCTCGACGGCGGCCACGTCCGCGATGTCCCGCGTGGCGTCGCGGGTCGCGTCGTGCTGCCGGTCGGCCTGGTCGAGGGGCTGGTCGCTCATGCGCCCATCCTTCCATCGAGCGCCGGGCGGGCCGAACCTCGCACGGTGGTGTCGCTCTCGTCGTGCCGCACCGACCGCAAGGACCCGACGACGGAAGGGACGCGACGACCCTCGCACCCGCGTGGGCGCGAGGGTCGTCGAGCAGTCCGGTGCGACGCGTGAGGCTCAGGCCACCGGGAGGGCGGAGGTCGCCGGGGTGCCGGTCTCCACGGGCGCACCGACGAGGTTGGCGCGCAGCGCCGCGCCGAGCCCGGCGTCGACGTTCGCCCAGTACTGGACGGCCCGCTCGCGGATCGCGTCGCTCTTCACACCGCCGACGTGCCCGGTGATCGTCTCGAGGAAGCGCGCACGTGCCGCGTCGTCGAACACCTCCCGGTAGAGCGTGCCGGCCTGGCCCCAGTCGTCGTCCTGTGCGTGCAGCGCGGCCGCCGTGCGGGTCAGCTCGCCGTCGGACTCCCAGCTGCCGTCCGTCGCGCGGGCCGGGTCCGCGGCGGGGCCGCCGACCGAGTTCGGGGCGTAGACGGGCGTCTGCGCGGACGCGAAGGCATACCGCGCCGCGCCGTCCTTCGAGTACGAGTGCACGGGCGACGTCGGCGCGTTGACCGGGAGCTGCGCGTGGTTGGTCCCGACGCGGTACCGGTGGGCGTCCGCGTAGGAGAAGATCCGCGCGAGCAGCATCTTGTCGGGGCTCGCCGCGATGCCGGGCACGAAGTTGCTCGGCGCGAACGTCGCCTGCTCGATCTGCGCGAAGTAGTTGTTCGGGTTGCGGTTGAGCTCCATCTCGCCGACCTCGATGAGCGGGTAGTCCGAGTGCGGCCACACCTTCGTGAGGTCGAACGGGTTGAAGCGGTACGTCTTCGCGTCCTCGTACGGCATCACCTGGACCGACAGCGTCCAGCGCGGGAAGTCGCCGGCCTCGATGTGCTCGTACAGGTCGCGGATGTGGACGTCCGCGTCCGAGCCCGCGAGCTGCGAGGCCTCGTCGGCCGTGAGGTTGTCGATGCCCTGCTGCGTCTTGAAGTGGTACTTGACCCAGAACCGCTCACCCGCGGCGTTGATCCACTGGTACGTGTGCGAGCCGAAGCCGTCCATGTGCCGCCACGACGACGGCAGGCCACGGTCGCCCATGAGCCACGTGACCTGGTGCGCGCTCTCGGGGGACAGCGACCAGAAGTCCCACTGCATGTCGTTGTCGCGCAGGTGCGAGCCGGGCAGGCGCTTCTGCGAGTGGATGAAGTCGGGGAACTTGATCCCGTCACGGATGAAGAACACCGGGGTGTTGTTGCCGACGAGGTCGTAGTTGCCCTCGGACGTGTAGAACTTCAGCGCGAACCCGCGCGGGTCGCGCCACGTGTCGGGGGAGCCGAGCTCGCCCGCGACCGACGAGAAGCGCGCGAGCAGATCGGTCTGCGCACCCGGCTGGAACAGCGCGGCCCGCGTGTACGCGGACACGTCGTGCGTGACCCGCAGCGTGCCGAACGCGCCGCCACCCTTGGCGTGCACGACGCGCTCGGGGACCCGCTCGCGGTTGAACTGCGCGAGCTTCTCGACGAGGTAGTGGTCGTGCAGGACGATCGGGCCGTCGGAGCCGACCGACAGCGCGTGCGCGTCGGAGGCGACCGGCGCGCCGGAGTTCGTCGTGGTGGCGGGCACGTGAGACATGGATGTCCTCTCGAAGGGCGGGTGTGACAGATCGGCACGCCGGCGTCGCCGGCGTGAGCAGGGGGTGCGCAGGGCATGCGCAGCGTGAGGAGCGGCCTAGGGCACGGGCTGCGCGGCGTCCTCGGCGGGTGCGTCGGTCGAGGCGCTGCACGCGGGGCACAGTCCCCAGAACGTGACCTCGGCGGTCTCGACGGCGAAGCCCGAGGACGTGCTGGGCTCGAGGCACGGCGCGTGCCCGACGGTGCAGTCCACGTCCTCGACCGCGCCGCACGAGCGGCACACCACGTGGTGGTGGTTGTCGCCGACCCGGCGCTCGTAGCGCGCGGGGTGGCCGGCAGGCTCGATCCGACGCAGGATCCCGGCCTGCGTGAGCGCGGCGAGCACGTCGTAGATCGCCTGCACGGAGACCGACGGCATCCGCATGCGGACGCCGCGCAGGACCGCGTCGGCGTCGGCGTGCGGGGAGGCGGTCAGGGCCGCGAGCACCGCCAGCCGGGGGGCGGTCACTCGCAGGCCGCGACTGCGCAGCAGCTCGTCGTCGTCCATGGCCTCAGCCCATCACAAAAACTGGAACCATTCAAGAATTGGAACGACTCGGGTGTGTCCGGCGGGCGTGTCGGGCGGACCGAGGGACCCGGGCGGTCGGGTGGCCCGGCCCGGGTCTGGTAGTCTCGTGCACCGACTGACCTGTGCTGTGCCCGTGCGAGCGAGACTCGAACGGTCGTGGTGCGGGTGCACAAGTGGAGAACTCTCCCACCTGGGTCCCGACCGACCGGCTTGCCGGCGACGGGGACCGGGTCTCGGTCTGTACGGCGGTGGCTGTCGTCGTGCGTGGCTCCTCGCCGCGCATCGCAGCGTGCCGTCGGCGCACGCGCGTCGTGCGACGGACCGTGTGAGGCCTCCTCCTGTGCCCAGGGACGGAGGCCTTCTTCGTTCCCGGAGGTCCGTCACGACGAACCCAGAGGAGCACCCATCAGCGAGCCCCGCATCAACGATCGGATCCGCGTCGCCGAGGTCCGCCTGGTCGGCCCTGCCGGCGAGCAGGTCGGCATCGTCCGCGTGGAAGACGCACTGCGCCTGGCCCAGGACGCTGACCTCGACCTGGTCGAGGTCGCCCCCGAGGCGCGCCCGCCCGTGGTCAAGATCATGGACTACGGGAAGTACAAGTACGAAGCGGACATGAAGGCGCGTGAGGCCCGGCGCAACCAGGCCAACACCGTGCTCAAGGAGATCCGGTTCCGGCTCAAGATCGACCCGCACGACTACGCCACCAAGAAGGGCCACGTCGAGCGGTTCCTCAAGGCCGGCGACAAGGTCAAGGTCATGATCATGTTCCGCGGTCGTGAGCAGTCGCGCCCCGAGATGGGCTTCCGCCTGCTGCAGCGCCTGGCCGCCGACGTGGCCGAGCTCGGCTTCGTCGAGAGCTCGCCCAAGCAGGACGGGCGCAACATGATCATGGTGATCGGCCCGAACAAGAAGAAGGCCGAGCAGCGCCAGGAGCAGCGTCGTCAGGCGCAGGCCGCCGCGGCGCGCGAGGCCAACGCGAAGGCCGCCGACGAGCAGCGCGCTGCCGCGGCTGAGCCGGTCGCGGCCGAGCCGGTCGCCGAGACCGCTGCGGTCGAGATGCCCGAGACTGCTGCGACCGAGGCCGCTGCGACCGAGACTGCTGCGACCGAGGCTGCTGTGGCCGAGACTGCTGCGACCGAGGCTGCTGTGGCCGAGACGGCTGTGGCAGAGACGGTCGCCGAGCCCGCGGTCGAGGAGCCGGTCGCCGAGGCCCCCACCGCGGCGGTCAAGCCTGCGGCCGCGCCTCGTCCGGCGGCTGCGCCGAAGGCCGCGGCACCGCGACCCTCGGCTGCCAAGGCTGCAGCGGCCAAGCCCGAGGCAGCGGCCAAGCCCGTGGCGGCACCCAAGCCGGTGTCCGCCCCGAAGCCGGTCGCGACGCCCAAGCCGAGCGCTGCGGCGGCCAAGCCCGCCGCGCCGCGCCCGGCCCCCCGGCCCAAGCCGCGCACCACCGACTGACATCACGACGGCCGGGACGCCCGACGGTCCGGCCGACACGACGAGTCGCACGAACCCGTGCGATGCGAACGACAAGGAGACACGGCAGCCATGCCGAAGAACAAGACGCACTCCGGTGCCAAGAAGCGCTTCCGCGTGACGGGGACGGGCAAGCTCATGCGCGAGCAGGCCAACGGTCGCCACCTGCTGGAGCACAAGTCGAGCCGCCGCACCCGCCGCATCGCCGGTGACGTGGTCGTCTCCGCTGCCGACACCCCCAAGATCAAGAAGCTGCTCGGCAAGTGACTCGCCCGGGCGCCACCGGCGCCCGGGGTCACTACCGGCCCTGACCAAGCAAGGAGCATCACGTGGCACGCGTGAAGCGGGCAGTCAACGCCCAGAAGAAGCGTCGTTCGACCCTCGAGCGGGCCAGCGGTTACCGCGGCCAGCGCTCGCGCCTGTACCGCAAGGCGAAGGAGCAGGTCACCCACTCCCTCGTCTACTCGTACCGCGACCGCAAGGCGCGCAAGTCCGACTTCCGCAAGCTGTGGATCCAGCGCATCAACGCTGCGGCCCGCGCGGAGGGCATCACCTACAACCGCCTCATCCAGGGCCTCAAGCTCGCGGGCATCGAGGTGGACCGTCGCGTCCTCGCGGACCTCGCGGTCAACGACGTGGCGGCGTTCAACACGCTCGTCAAGGCGGCCAAGGACGCGCTCCCGGCCGACGTCAACGCCCCCAAGGCGGCCTGACGCAGCACCTCCTGCAACGCCCCCGCGGACCCTGGTCCGACGGGGGCGTTGCTGCCTCCACTGCGCGCCGACATGCCGACGGGCGCGAGGCGCAGTCCGGCTCGCCGCCCGCCGGCTCGACGAACCGAGGGCCGGTACCCGCGATGATGGGTCCGTGACGGCAACGGATGTCCTGACCAACCCGCGCAGCGAGCGCGTGAAGGCCGTGCGCGCCCTCGCGGGGCGCGCCGTGCGCGAACGCCAGGGGCGGTTCGTCGTGGAAGGCCCCCAGTCGGTGCGGGAGGCCGTGGCGGGCTCCCGCACGCGCGTGCGGGACCTCTACCTGACGGCGGCAGCGGCGGCACGCTACGACGAGATCGTTGTGGCGGCCGCCGCGCACGGCGTGCGCACGACGATCGGCGACGACGACGTGCTCGCGGCCATGAGCCCGGACGCGCAGGGCGTCGTCGCGGTGGCGGACCTGCTCGGCGGTGGGCTGCAGGGCGTGCTCGACGAGCGCCCGCGCCTCGTGAGCGTGCTGGCGCGCGTGCGCGACCCCGGGAACGCGGGGACGGTGATCCGCGCGTCGGACGCCGCGGGGGCGGGCGGGGTCGTGCTGACGACCGAGAGCGTCGACGTGCACAACCCCAAGGTCGTGCGGTCGACCGCCGGCTCGCTGTTCCACCTGCCCGTGGCATACGACGTCGCACTGGCGACCGCCGTGCAGGCGATGCGGGCCGCAGGGATGACCGTGCTCGCCGCCGACGGCACGGGCGAGCACGACATCGACGACCTGCTCGACGTCGCGGGTCACGCACCCGCCGGCGTGCCGGACCTGGCCGCCCCGACCGCCTGGGTGTTCGGCAACGAGGCCTGGGGCCTGCCGGACGCGGACCGCGCGCTGGCCGACGCGGTCGTGCGGGTGCCGTTGCACGGGCGAGCGGAGTCGCTCAACCTCGCGACCGCCGCGACCGTCTGCCTGTACGCGAGCGCTCGGGCGCAGCGCTCGCCGAGGGGGTGACCGTGCGGCTGTTCACGGCGGTCTGGCCGAGCGAGCAGGTCCTCGACCACCTCGATCTGACGCTCGCGAGCGTGCGCGGCGGCCCGGCCGGTCGGTCGGCGGACGTGCGCTGGTCGGCGCGCGAGACGTGGCACCTGACCACCGCGTTCTACGGCGAGGTGGCCGACGGCGTGGTGCCGACGCTCGTGGAGACGCTCGCCGAGGCGGGTGCGGACCTCCCGCCGTACGACCTCGCGCTGCGCGGCGCGGGCGTGTTCGCGCACCGCACGCTGTGGGTCGGGGCGACTGGAGGGCTCGCCGAGCACCGTGCGGTGACGCGCGAGTGCCGCGACGCGGCGACCGACCTGGGCGTGCACGACGACGGACGTGCGCGCGAGCGGCCCCACCTGACGATCGGGCGGTCGCGCCCCGGCAGCGGGCCACCACGTCGTCGCTCGTCGCGTCCCCGGGACTCCAGTCGCCTGGACGACGACCCCCTGGCGGGCCTCGTGCGCGCCCTCGCGGTCTACGAGGGGCCGACCTGGACGGTCGAGGAGGTGCTGCTCGTCGAGTCGACCCCGGGCGCGGGGCGGGGCGGTGGCCCGCTGTACCGCACCGTCGAGCGGTTCGCGCTCGAGGGCTGAGCGAACCGTCCGCGCGGGTCCGGGACGTCCGACGCGCTGGTCGGGGTCGCGCCGGGCGTGCGATGCTGTGCGCGTGAGCTCTCGACGCGCGGCGGCTGGTCGCCGATTTCCGCGGCCCGTTCCCGGGCCGCGCTGACGCGCACGTGAGCTGAGCCGCGCAGGCTCGTCGTCCTCGGCACGCCGTGGGCGCCCCGCGTGGTGGACCTCCCGGACGGACCCGGAACGGGCGCCCTAGACTTGCCCGCTGGTCGGCGCGCTCGTGCGTGACGGCCGACAGTCCACCCCCGGAAGGTTCGGATGCCCGAGAACCCTGCCACCGACAGCGCCGCTGCCGGTGCCCCGTTGTCCCCGCTCGACGAGGTCGGCGTCGCCGCCGCCGTCGACGCGGCTCTCGTCGCGATCACCGCCGCCGGTGACCTCGACGACCTCAAGTCCGTGCGGCTGGCCCACACGGGCGACCGCAGCCCGCTGGCGCTCGCCAACCGTGCGATCGGCGGCCTCGCGCCCGCCGACAAGGGTGCGGCCGGCAGGCTCGTCGGCCAGGCTCGTGGCCGGGTCAACGCCGCGGTCGCGCAGCGGCAGACCGAGCTCGAGGCGGAGCGCGACGCGCGCGTCCTCGTCGAGGAGACCGTCGACGTGACGCTGCCCGTCGACCGCCACCCGCGCGGCGCACGGCACCCGCTGGAGACCCTGCAGCAGCGCGTCGCCGACGTGTTCGTCGCGATGGGCTGGGAGATCGCCGAGGGCCCCGAGCTCGAGGCCGAGTGGTTCAACTTCGACGCCTTGAACTTCGGCGTCGACCACCCTGCGCGCCAGATGCAGGACACGTTCTACGTCGCCGCCCCCGACGGGTCCGACGAGCCGTCGAACCTCGTGCTGCGCACGCACACGAGCCCCGTGCAGGCTCGCTCGCTCCTGAGCCGCGGGGTGCCCGTCTACGTCGCGTGCCCGGGCAAGGTGTTCCGCACGGACGAGCTCGACGCGACGCACACGCCCGTCTTCCACCAGGTCGAGGGCCTGGCGATCGACAAGGGCCTGACGATGGCGCACCTCAAGGGCACGCTCGACCACTTCGCGAAGGCGATGTTCGGGTCCGAGGCGCGTATGCGGCTGCGTCCGTCGTACTTCCCGTTCACCGAGCCGTCCGCCGAGATGGACCTGTGGTTCCCGCAGAAGAAGGGCGGCCCCGGCTGGATCGAGTGGGGCGGCTGCGGGATGGTCAACCCGAACGTGCTGCGCGCGTGCGGCGTCGACCCTGACGTGTACTCGGGCTTCGCGTTCGGCATGGGCATCGAGCGCACCCTCATGCTGCGGCACGCCATCGGCCTGATGCACGACATGGTCGAGGGCGACGTCCGCTTCTCCACCCAGTTCCAGGCGGTGATCTGATGCCTCGCGTTCCCCTGTCCTGGCTCGGCGAGCACGTCGAGCTCCCGGTGGGCCTCACCGCCGAGCAGCTCGCGGTCGACCTCGTGCGGGTCGGTCTCGAGGAGGAGGCTGTGCACGCCGCGGCCGTGACGGGTCCGCTCGTCGTCGGCCGCGTCGTCGAGCGCACCCCCGAGCCGCAGAAGAACGGCAAGACGATCAACTGGTGCCGCGTGGACGTCGGCCCGGAGCACAACGAGCCCGGCGGCACGCCCCGCGGGATCGTGTGCGGCGCGCACAACTTCGACGTGGGTGACCACGTGGTCGTGGCGCTGCCCGGTGCCGTGCTCCCGGGCCCCTTCGCGATCGCGTCGCGCAAGACCTACGGGCACGTGTCCGACGGCATGATCTGCTCGGCCCGCGAGCTCGGGCTGGGGGAGGATCACGCCGGGATCATCGTGCTGAGCGAGATCGGCGTCGACGCGCCCGTCGGGACCGACGCACGTGAGCTGCTCGGCCTCGGCGAGGAGGTCCTCGAGATCAACGTGACCCCGGACCGGGGCTACTGCTTCTCGATGCGGGGCGTCGCGCGCGAGTACGCGCACTCCACGGGTGCCGTGTTCACCGACCCCGCCCTGCCCGAGCCGACCGACGAGCGCCCGGCGGGCTTCGAGGTCGAGATCGACGACGACTCGCCGATCCACGGCGTGCCCGGCGCCGACCGGTTCGTCGCGCAGGTCGTGCGCGGGGTTCGCGCGAACGACCCGTCGCCCGCGTGGATGCAGCGCCGCCTGCAGCAGGCGGGCATGCGCCCGATCTCGCTCGCGGTCGACGTGACCAACTACGTGATGCTCGACCTGGGCCAGCCGCTGCACGCCTACGACCTGGCGACGTTGCACGCACCGATCGTCGTGCGCCGCGCACGTGCGGGTGAGAAGCTCCGCACGCTCGACGACCAGGTCCGCGCGCTCGACCCGCAGGACCTGCTCATCACCGACAGCCCGGAGGGCCGCGGCTCGCGGCCGATCGGCCTGGCGGCCGTGATGGGCGGCGGCGACACGGAGGTGAGCGACGCCACGACCGACCTGCTGATCGAGGCCGCGCACTTCGACCCGGTGACGGTCGCGCGCAGCGCGCGTCGGCACAAGCTGCCGAGCGAGGCGAGCAAGCGGTTCGAGCGGGGCGTGGACCCGCGGCTGCCGCGCGTCGCGGTCGCGCGGGTGGCCGAGCTGCTCGTCGAGCACGGGGGAGGGACGGTCGACGCGGAGCTGACGGACGTGGACCGCACGACCCCGCCCGCAGCGGTCGAGCTCGACCTGGACCACCCCGCCCGGCTCGTCGGCGTGCCCTACACGCACGACGAGGTCCGCGGCGTGCTGACCGAGATCGGCGCGAGCGTGCAGGACGTCCGCCCGGGAGTCGTCGCGGTGACGCCGCCGACCTGGCGGCCCGACCTGACCGTCCCGGTCGAGCTGGTCGAGGAGGTCGCGCGCCTGCGCGGCTACGACGCGATCCCGTCGGTCGTCCCCCCGGCTCCCGCCGGGCTCGGGCTCACGTGGTCGCAGCGCGCGCGCCGCGGCATCGCGGACTCGCTGGCCGAGTCGGGGCTGGTGGAGGTGCTCAGCTACCCGTTCGTCGGGCAGGAGCAGCTCGACGCCCTGGGTCTGGCGGACGACGACGAGCGACGTCGGGCGGTCCGCCTGGTCAACCCGCTCTCCGAGGCCCAGCCCTTCATGCGCACCAACCTGCTCGTGACGGTCCTCGACACCGCGCGGCGCAACGTCGCGCGCGGGAGCACGGACGTGGCCGTGTACGAGGTCGGCCTCGTGACGCTGCCTCGCACGGGGTCGGGTCCGGCGCCCGCGCTGCCGGGCGGTGTGCGCCCGTCTGACGACGAGCTCGCGGCCATCGACGCGGCGGTGCCCGCGCAGCCGCGCCACGCCGCGGGTGTGCTCGCGGGCCGGCTCGAGCCGGCGGGTGTGTGGGGACCCGGGCGTCGCGCCGACCACACCGACGCGATCGCCGCCGTGCAGCGCGCCGCCCAGGTGGCGGGCGTGCCCGTCCGGCTCGTCGCTGACGCAGGTCGCGCGCCGTGGCACCCCGGGCGGTGCGCGCGGGTCGAGACCGTCACGGGCGTGGTGCTCGGGTGGGCCGGCGAGCTGCACCCGAACGTCGTGGCGGCGCACGACCTGCCGGCGCGGACGGCGGCGTTCGAGATCGACCTGGACTCGCTCGTCGCGGCCGCGCCCACCGAGCCCCTCGTCGCGCGGCCGGTCTCGACCTTCCCCGTCGCGAAGGAGGACGTCGCGCTCGTCGTGCCGTCGCAGGTCCCGGCGGCGGACGTGCTCGCCGCGGTGCGCACGGGTGCGGCGTCGAGCCCCGCGGGCGACGTGGTCGAGGACGTGCGGCTGTTCGACGTCTACGAGGGCGACCAGGTGGCGCCCGGGCACCGGTCGCTCGCGTTCGCGCTTCGCCTGCGTGCGGGCGACCGCACGCTGACGGCGGCGGAGACGGCGGCCGTGCGTGACGCGGTGGTCGCCGAGGCGGCCGCGAGGTTCGGGGCGTCGCTGCGCGCCTGACCCGACCGACGTGACCCGAGACCCCCGGGACCGACCTGCTGCTCCACGCAGGCAGGCCCGGGGGTCTCTCGCGTCCCGGGTACGCCGGTCGAGTGCGGCGGGTCGTGCGCGGGGGACGTCGCCGGCGAGACGTCCGATGAGTTCACCGCATCGTTACTGCCCAGTAGTTGCGACAATTCGGACCGGGCGGGAAGGTGAGCGATGGTCGCCCACCAGCGGCCCTCTGTGTTCCCCGATGAAGGAGAGCCGCTGTGCGTCCTGGCAACCGATCGCTCACCGGGGGCCTCGCGGCCCTCGCCGTCGTGCTCGCGGGCTCGGTGGTCGCCGCCGCTCCCGCGACCGCCGCCGTCTCGCCGGCGGCCCCCGTCGTGATCCACGAGGTGTACGGCGGTGGTGGCAACAGCGGGGCCCCGATCCTGCGGGACTTCGTCGAGCTCTACAACGTGAGCGACCAGGCCGTCGACCTCACCGGGTGGTCGGTCCAGTACGGCTCGTCCACCGGCACGGTCGGGGGCAGCGGCCTGGTGACGGTGCTGTCGGGCACGATCCAGCCGCACGACTACTTCCTCGTCGGGCAGGCGACCGGCGCCGGGAGCCAGGACGACATCGAGACGGACCTCAACGGGACGATCGCGATGGGCGGGACCGCGGGCAAGGTCGCGCTGTCGTCGTCGAGCACGGGGCTGGGCTGCACGAGCGCGACGCGCTGCGCGAGCGTCGCGTCGGTGGTCGACTTCGTCGGGTACGGCACCGCGACCAACGACTTCGCCGGGACGGCGCCGACGGGGAACCTCTCGGCCACGACGTCGGCGTCGCGCTCCGCCGAGCACGCCAACACCGCGGACAACGCGGCGGACTTCACGGTCGGCGCGCCGACGCCACGCAAGTCGGGTGCGGACCCCGACCCCGACCCGACCGACCCACCCGAGCTCACGATCGCGGCGATCCAGGGCACGGGTGCGGCGTCGTCGTACGTCGGGCAGACCGTGACGACGCAGGGCGTCGTGACGGCCGCCTACCCGACGGGCGGGCGCAACGGCTACGTCATCCAGACGGCCGGGACGGGCGGGCCGCTCGGGGAGCGCACCGCGTCGGACGGCCTGTTCGTCTTCTCGTCGAGCACCGACGACCTCGTGACCATCGGGGACGAGGTCCAGGTCACGGGCGCGATCAGCGAGTTCAACGGGTTGACGGAGATCACGGTCACGAGCGCGGCGGACCTGACGGTCCTCGACTCCGACGCCACCGTGACGCCCCTGACCGGCGCCTGGCCCGCGACGGCCGCCGCGCGCGAGGCCGTGGAGTCGATGCTGTTCCAGCCGACCGGTGACCTGACGGTCTCGAACACGTTCTCGACGAACCAGTACGGCGAGGTGGGCCTCGCGACCGGGACGACGCCGCTCCTGCAGTGGACCGAGGTCGCCGACCCGCAGGACACCGCGGCGATCCAGGCGGTCAAGGACGACAACGCCGCGCGCGGGGTCGTGCTCGACGACGGCGCGACGACGAACTTCCTGGGCTCGGCGACGAACCAGGCGCTCGTCCCGCCCTACCTGTCGCTGACGAACCCGGTGCGTGTCGGCGCCGCGGTGACGTTCGACGAGCCCGTGGTCGTGACCTACGTGAACAACGCGTGGAAGCTCGACCCGACCCGGCCGCTCGTCGGCCCCACCGACGGGCCCGTGACGTTCGAGAACACCCGCACCGCAGCTCCGCGCGCGGTCGGCGGCGACGTGAGCGTCGCATCCTTCAACGTCCTGAACTACTTCACGACGCTCGGTGCGGGGACGTCGGGCTGCGTGCCGTTCAACGACCGCAGCGGTGACCCCGTCACGGTCAGCACGGGCTGCGACCCGCGCGGTGCGTGGGACCCGGCCGACCTGGCACGGCAGCAGGACAAGATCGTCACGGCGATCAACGACCTCGACGCCGACGTCGTCGGGCTCCTCGAGATCGAGAACTCGCTCGTGGTCGACGGGGTGGCCGACGAGGCGCTGGGCACGCTGGTCGACGCGCTGAACGCCGCGGCCGGCACCGACAAGTGGGCGTTCGTGCCCTCCTCGACCGAGCTGCCCCCGGCCGCCACGATGGACGTGATCTCCAACGCGATCATCTACCAGCCCGCCGCGGTGACGCGGGTCGGGCAGTCGCGCGCGCTGGGCACGCTGTCGGACTCCGGCGAGGCGTTCGACAACGCGCGCGAGCCGCTCGCGCAGGCCTTCGAACCTGCCGCCGGGGGCGAGCCGTTCCTGGTCGCGGTCAACCACTTCAAGTCCAAGGGCTCGGCCGGGCCGCTCCCGGGCGACGCCGACCAGGGTGACGGGCAGGGCGCGTCGAACGCGTCGCGCGTCGCGCAGGCCACGGCCCTGCGCGACTGGGTCGCCGACATCCGGGGCGACGTGGAGGCTGTCGCGCTCGTCGGCGACTTCAACGCGTACACGCTCGAGGACCCGCTCGAGGTGCTCTACGACGCCGGCTACACCGACGCGGCGTCGCAGCTCGCGCCGGGGGAGTACTCGTACTCGTTCAGCGGGCTGTCGGGGTCGCTCGACCACGTGCTGCTCAACGAGGCGGCGCTCGAGCGCGCGACGGGCGCGGACATCTGGGAGATCAACGCCGAGGAGTCCATCGCGCTCGAGTACAGCCGGTACAACTACCACGGCCAGCTGTTCTACGCGCCCGACGAGTACCGCTCGTCGGACCACGACCCGGTCGTCGTCGGGCTCAGCGCGGGCGAGCAGAACGCCGGACCGCTCGACCTGACGTTCCTCAACATCAACGACTTCCACGGTCGCATCGAGTCGGTGACGACCGCGGGGGTCACGTCGTCCAACACGGTGAAGTTCGCCGGGACGGTCGAGAAGCTGCGGGCGGAGGCCGACGGACCCGTGGCCTTCCTGTCGGCGGGTGACAACATCGGGGCGTCGCTGTTCGCGTCCGCGGTGCAGAAGGACCAGCCGACGATCGACGTGCTCGACGCGCTCGAGCTGCGCGCCTCGGCGGTCGGCAACCACGAGTTCGACCAGGGCTTCACCGACCTGACCGACAGGGTCATCGGGCCGGACGGCGACCGGAACGCGCAGTGGGACTACCTCGGCGCGAACGTCTACCTCGACGGGACGACGACGCCGGCGCTCGACGAGTACACGACGTTCGACATGGACGGCGTGACCGTCGGCGTGATCGGCGCGGTCACCGAGGAGACCCCCTCCCTGGTGACCCCGGCAGGCATCGCGACGCTCGACTTCGGCGACCCCGTCGAGGCCGTGAACCGTGTCGCGGCCCAGCTCACGGACGGTGACGAGAGCAACGGCGAGGCCGACGTGATCGTGGCCGAGTACCACGAGGGCGCAGGTGCGGGGACGCCGGACGGCGCGACCCTCGAGGAGGAGCTCGCCGAGGGCGGTGCCTTCGCCGAGATCGTGACGCAGACGTCTGCCGCGGTGGACGTCATCTTCACCGGGCACACCCACAAGCAGTACGCGTGGGACGCGGCCGTTCCGGGGGTCGCGGGCAAGACGCGCCCGGTCGTGCAGACCGGCTCGTACGGCGAGTTCCTCGGCAAGGTCGTGCTGACCTACGACCCGGAGAGCGACGAGGTGCTCGCGCACACGCAGGAGAACGTCGCACGCGTCACCACGGCGGACGCGACGCTCGTCGCCACCTACCCGCGCGTGGCGCAGGTCAAGCAGATCGTCGACGCGGCGATCGCGTACTCGGACGTGGTCGGCCGCGAGCCCGTGGGCTCGATCACGGCCGACATCACGACCGCCTTCACGGGCGGCTCGTACGTCGACGGCGAGTACGTCGGGCCGGGCCCGCTGCCGACGACCGGACGTGACGACCGTGCGAGCGAGTCGACGCTCGGCAACCTCGTCGCGAACTCCCTGCGGGACACGCTCGCCGACGACCGGCTCGGGGGCGCCCAGATCGGCGTCGTGAACCCGGGCGGTCTGCGCTCCGACCTGCTCTACGCGAGGTCGGGGGCGGAGGCGACCGACGGCGTCGTCACGTACGCCGAGGCCAACGCCGTGCTGCCGTTCGCGAACAACCTGTGGACGACGACGCTGACCGGCGCGCAGCTCCTGACGCTGCTCAACCAGCAGTGGCAGCGGGACAGCAACGGCAACGTGCCGTCACGTGCCTACCTGCAGCTGGGGCTGTCCGACAACGTGTCGTACACGTACGACGCGACCCTGCCGGAGGGCAGCCGCATCACGTCCGTGACGATCGACGGCGAGCCGCTCGACCTCGCGGCGGGCTACCGCGTCGGGACGTTCTCGTTCCTCGCCACGGGCGGCGACAACTTCCGGGTGTTCACCCAGGGTTCGGACACGCGCGACTCGGGTCTGCTCGACCGCGACGCGTGGATCGCCTACCTCGAGGCGCACCCGGGGCTGTCTCCCGACTTCGCGCGGCACGCGGTCGCGACGACGCCCCTGCCGAGCGAGGTGTTCGCGGGCGACGCCGTCCAGTTCGGTGTCTCCAGGCTCGACCTGACGAGCCTCGGCTCGCCGCTGAACACGAGCCTGGACATCCGCCTCGACGGCGAGTCGATCGGCGGCGCCACGGTCACCGGGGGCGCGGCGACGGTCGCCGTGCAGATCCCGGCCGGGACGACGCCCGGCGCGCACGAGCTCACGCTCGTCGCCGCACCGAGCGGCACCACGGTGCACGTGCCGTTGACGGTCAAGGCGGCCACCCCGACCACGACCGTGCTCACGATGACCGGGAACCCGGTCGTCGGCGAGACCCAGACCCTGCGCGCGGCGGTGTCGCCGGAGGGCGTCGCCGGGACCGTCACGTTCGTCGACGGCAGGATCTGGCTCGGCACGGTCGCGGTACGTGGCGGCGAGGCGGCGCTCGACGTCCAGCTGGGCGCGGGCGCGCACGAGCTGAGCGCGGTGTTCACACCGACCGACGGACGGTACGCCGCCTCGACGGGGACGCTCACGGCCATGATCGGGGGGTCGCGGAGCACCACGACGCTCGACGTGCAGCCCCGCTCGGTCGCGTTCGGGGGCCAGCTCACGGCGCGCGTCACCGTGACGGCCTCCGGGGTCACGCCCCAGGGCGTCGTCCAGATCCGCGAGGGTCAGACCGTGCTGGCCGCGGCGACCCTCCCGGTGGCCGGCACGGGCACGGGTGCGAGCAAGGGCGCGGCCACGGGCAAGCCGAAGCCCGGTCCGTCGCAGTCCGTGACCGTGACGATCCTGCTGCCGCGCACCCTGGCGGTGGGCAAGCACGCGCTGACGGCGGTGTACGGCGGTGGCGGGGGCCTGCAGGCGTCGACGTCCGCTCCCGTCAAGGTGACCGTCACGAAGGCGCGTCCGACGATCGCCGTGTCGACGCCGAGCTGGACGGTGAAGAAGGGCAGCTCGCCGGTCGTCACGGTGACGGTCGCCGGAGCTCCGGGCGCCCCGGTGCCGGGAGGCACGGTGACGCTCCAGGTCGGGCGCTCGACGTACGTCGGGACGCTGAGCGACGGGGCGGCGACGTTCACGATCCGTGGCGTCACGTCGAGCGTCGTGCTGCGCGCCTCGTACCTCGGCGACGCGGGGTACACGCCCGCCTCGACGAGCAAGCAGCTGACCGTCGACACCAAGCCGGGTGGCCCTCACCCGCCGAAGCGGTGACGCGGGGCTGAGCACGCACGAGGGCGCCCGGTCGGTCGAGCCGACCGGGCGCCCTCGTCGCGTCAGAGGAAGTCGTGGTAGGCGGGAAGGTCCAGCACGCCGTTGCCGGACAGCCCGATCACGATCGTCTGGTCGGTCGTCGCCGCTCGCGCGTGGGCGATCGCACCCGCCACGGCGTGCGTCGACTCGGGCGCGGGGATGATCCCCTCCGCGCGCGCGAACTCCAGGCCCGCGGCGAACGCGACGTCCTGCTCGACGGCGATCGCCTCGAGCAGCCCCAGCTCGAGCGCGTGCGACACCATCGGTGCCATGCCGTGGTAGCGCAGGCCCCCGGCGTGGATGGGCGGCGGCACGAAGTCCTTGCCGAGCGTGTGCATCTTCAGCAACGGGGTCAGCCCGGCCACGTCGCCGAAGTCGTACCGGTACTCGCCCTGCGTGAGCGACGGGCACGCCGCGGGCTCGCAGGCGACGACCCTCGTCGTCGTGCCGTCGCGCAGGTTGCGCCCGATGAACGGGAAGCTGAGCCCCCCGAGGTTCGACCCGCCGCCTGCGCAGCCGAACACGACGTCGGCCGTCTCGCCGATCGCGTCGAGCTGCTCGAGCGCCTCGATCCCGATGACGGACTGGTGCAGCAGCACGTGGTTGAGGACCGAGCCGAGCGCGTAGTGCGCCTTCGGGTCCTGGGCCGCGACCTCGACCGCCTCGGAGATCGCCATGCCGAGCGAGCCGGTGGTGTCCGGGTCCGCGGCGAGCATCGCGCGGCCGGCCTCGGTCAGGTCGGAGGGCGACGGGTGGCAGATCCCGCCATACGTCTCCATCTGCATGCGCCGGTACGGCTTGGCGTCGTACGACGCGCGCACCTGCCAGACCTCGCACTCGATCCCGACGAGCGCGCACGCCATGGACAACGACGCGCCCCACTGGCCCGCACCGGTCTCGGTCGTCAGCTTCGTGATGCCCTCGACCGCGTTGTAGTACGCCTGCGCGACCGCCGTGTTCGGCTTGTGCGACCCGGCCGGCGAGACTCCCTCGTACTTGTAGTAGATCTTCGCGGGCGTGCCGAGCGCGCGCTCGAGCCGCAGCGCCCGGACCAGCGGCGACGGCCGCCACAGCGCGTACATCTCGCGCACGGTCTGCGGGATCTCGACGTAGCGCTCGGTGCTGACCTCCTGGGCGATGAGCGCCATCGGGAACAGCGGGGCGAGGTCCTGCGGCCCGAGCGGCTCACGCGTGCCCGGGTGCAGCGCGGGAGGAGCAGGCTCAGGGAGGTCCGCGGCGAGGTTGTACCAGTGCGTCGGGACCGTCGACGGCACGAAGGTGCCGACCGGGTCGGTGAGCGGCGCGGATGCCGGACGGACGTCGGGGGAAGTCGTCATGCGGTGCCTCCTGGGCGCATCGTGGTGCGGAGCGGGCCCGCACGCGCCAGACCACCACGCCGTGGGTCCGCTGGGCGCAGCCTAGGGCACCGTCCCGCGTCGGTGACCTGGGCCGTCGCGGTGCGAGACGTCAACCGCCGAGCGCCACCGCCCGGCTCAGGAGCTCGACGCGCACCGCGCCGCCCTTGGTGTCGAGCACCCCGACGCGCCGGAAGCCCAGCCGGGCGTGGAACGCCGACGAGGCCGGGTTCGGCGGGTCGAGGTTGACCTCGCACGTGAGCGCCGACAGCCCCAGCCGACGCGCGTGCTGCTCGGCCGCGGCGTACAGGGCGCGCCCCGCGCCGCGCCCGTGCGCGTGCGGCGCGACCACGATCCGGTCCACGTACAGCGAGCCCGGCGCGTGCTCGGCGAACCAGCGGTAGTTCTCGCTCGCGTAGTCGGCCCCGGGGGCGAGGGCCAGGAGGAAGCCGAGCGGCGGGCCGCCCGGCGCGCCGGCGTCGTGGACGACGAGCGCGGCCGCGCAGGTCGGGACGTGCGCGGCGAGCCCGGCCGGGCCCAGCGCGTTCACGGCGGGCACCGCCGCGTCGTTGAGCGCAGCGAGCACCGCGAGGTCGCCGTCGTGCAGGTCCCTGACGGCGAGCCCCGCGGCATGATCGGGCGTTGCGGGCGTTGCGGGCGTTGCGGGCGTGCGGGTGCCGGGGGACACCGCTCCGCCCGGCTCCCCGCTGCCCGGCGTGCTCAGATCGCGCACGAGTCGTCGACGCACGCGTGCGCCGACGGGTCGCCCGCGATCGTCTGCAGCGGGTTCGCCTCGCGCCACCCGGCCTCGAGCAGCTGGGTGAACACCTCGGCGGGTTGCGCGCCCGAGACCGCGTACCGGCGGTCGACGACGAAGAACGGCACGCCGGACACGCCCAGCTCGCGGGCCGCGGCGATGTCGGCCTCGACCGCGTCGGACTGCTCGTCGCCCGCGAGGAACAGCGCGACCGCCTCGTCGTCGTACCCGGCCGCGGCGAACCCGGCCTCGCGCGCGACGGCGACGAGCGAGGAGTCCACGCCGAGGTCCTCGCCGCGCTCGAAGTGCGCCGAGAACAGGACCTCGACGGTGCGCTCGGCCAGCGCCGGGCCGCCGACCGCACGCGCGAGGTGCGTGAGCCGGTGCGCGTCGTAGGAGTTGAACGCCAGGACGGTGTCGAAGTCGTAGCGCAGGCCCACCTCGGCGGCCACAGCCGTGACGTGCGCGAACATCTGCTGCACGCGCTCGGTGGACAGCCCCTTCATCTCCGCCAGGGCCTCGACCTCGGGGCGGCCCGGTCCGCGCGGCGTGTCGGGGGACAGCTGGTACGAGCGCCACACCACCTCGACGTGCTCGCGGTGCGGGAAGGCGGCCAGCGCGTCGGCGAAGCGCCGCTTGCCGATGAAGCACCACGGGCAGGCGATGTCGGACCACACCTCCACCGCGACGGTACGGACGGCGTTCAGGGTGGGGATGCTCACGGCAGCAGCAGGACCTTTCCGGTGGTGGCGCGCGACTCGAGCGCGCGGTGGGCGTCGGCAGCGGCCGACAAGGGGAAGCGGGCTCCGACGCGGACGTCGAGACGGCCGTCGGCGACGGCCCCGAACAGCTCGTTGGCGCGCCACTCGAGCTCGGAGCGGTCGGCCACGTAGTGACCGAGCGTCGGGCGGGTGAGGAACACCGAGCCCGCGGCGTTGAGCCGCTGCGGGTCGACGGGTGGCACGGGGCCGGACGACGCCCCGAAGAGGACGAGCATCCCGCGCCGCGCGAGGGACGCGAGCGACGCGTCGAACGTGTCGCGGCCGACCCCGTCGTACACCGCGTCGACCCCGCGCCCGTCGGTCAGCTCGCGGACGGCCGCGGGCAGCTCGGTGGTCACGTCGTGGAGCTCGCGGTAGCGGATGACCTCGGCGGCGCCCGCGGCGCGCGCGAGCGCCTCCTTCTCGACGCTGCCCACCGTCGCGATCACGCGGCCACCGCGCTGGGTCGCGAGCTGCGTGAGGAGCAGGCCGACGCCGCCGGCCGCGGCGTGCACGAGCACGGTCGTGCCGGGCTCGACGGGGAACGTGGAGCTGACGAGGTAGTGGGCGGTCATGCCCTGCAGCGGGAGCGCTGCGGCGATCTCGTCGTCGACGCCGTCAGGCACCGCGAGAAGCTCGCTCTCGGGGACGGCGGCGAGCTCGGCGTACGAACCGGGGCCCGCCGACCACGCGACCCGGTCACCGGGCGCGAACCGCGTGACGCGCTCACCGACCGCGACCACGGTGCCGGCCCCCTCCGACCCCGGCACGTGCGGGAACGGGACGGGGTACACCCCGGCGCGGCGGTAGGTGTCGATGAAGTTGACCCCGGCGGCGGCGACGCGCACGAGCGCGTCGTGCGGCCCGGGCGTGGGGTCGGGTCGGGTCACGACGGACAGGACCTCGGGTCCACCGGCCTGGGTGGCGACGACTGCATGCACGTCGTGGCGAACGTCGGGGCGGTCGAGTTTCATCCCGCTTCGAGCGACGACCACGGCCGCGCCCCGCGAATGTGTGTGCATTGATTCGCGCTGGCGTGTATGTTCATGCGCATGTCGTTCACAGTCGCGGTGGCGGGGGCCAGCGGGTACGCCGGAGGCGAGATGCTCCGGCTGCTGCTCGGCCACCCCGAGGCCGTCATCGGCGAGGTCACCGCGCACTCCAACGCGGGCAGCGCTCTCGGCGAGCACCAGCCGCACCTGCGACGGCTCGCGGACCGCATGCTGGCCCCGACGACCCCCGACGCGCTCGCGGGCCACGACGTCGTCGTGCTCGCACTGCCGCACGGAGCGAGCGGTGCCGTCGCGGCCGAGCTCGCCCGGCGTGACCCCGGCACGGTCGTCGTGGACCTGGGGGCCGACCACCGACTCGTGGACGCGGCCGACTGGGCCACCTACTACGGCAGCGAGCACGCCGGGACCTGGCCCTACGGACTGCCCGAGCTCCTGCACGAGGGCGAGACGGCAGCCGTCGGCCAGCGCGCACAGCTCGCGGGCGCCACGCGGATCGCCGTCCCCGGCTGCAACGTGACCGCCGTGACCCTCGGCCTGCAGCCGGGCGTCGCCGCGGGCGTCATCGAGCCGATCGACGTCGTGGCGGTCCTCGCGAACGGCTACTCGGGTGCCGGCAAGAGCCTCAAGCCGCACCTGCTCGCCTCTGAGGGCCTCGGCATGGCGCAGCCGTACGCGGTCGGCGGCACGCACCGGCACATCCCCGAGATCGCCCAGAACCTGCGCGCCGCGGGCGCCCCCGACGTGACGATCTCGTTCACGCCCACGCTCGTGCCGATGTCGCGCGGCATCCTCGCGACCGCGACCGCGCGCCTCGTGCCCGGCACCGACCCCGCCGCGGTGCGCGCGGCCTGGGAGGGGGCGTACGCCGACGAGCCGTTCGTCCACCTCCTGCCCGCGGGCCAGTGGCCGACGACCGCCGCGACGCTCGGTGCGAACACGGCTCTCGTGCAGGTCGCGGTCGACGAGCGTGCGGGCCGCGTGGTGACGGTCACCGCGATCGACAACCTCGTCAAGGGCACCGCCGGCGGTGCGCTGCAGTCGCTCAACCTCGCGCTCGGGCTGCCCGAGACACTCGGCCTTCCCATGGACGGAGTCGCACCGTGACGCTCACCTCCCAGGACGCCGCCGAGCTCTCGCCCGGTGTCACGTTCCCCGCCGGGTTCCGCGCGAGCGGCACGACCGCGGGCCTCAAGGCGTCCGGGCGGCCCGACCTCGCGCTCGTCGTGAACGACGGCCCGCTGCAGGTCGGCGCGGCCGTGTTCACCTCGAACCGGGTCGTGGGCCACCCGGTCACCTGGTCGCGGCAGGCCGTCTCCGACGGCGTCGTGAGCGCGGTCGTCCTCAACTCCGGCGGCGCGAACGTGTGCACCGGCCCGGACGGCTTCCTCGACGTGCACCGCACGGCCGAGACGGTCGGTGCGGCGCTCGGGGTCTCGCCCGGCGACGTCGTCGTGTGCTCCACGGGCCTGATCGGGGAGCGCCTGCCGATCGACACGCTCCTGGCCGGCATCGGCCCGGCCCGCGACGCGCTGTCGAGCACGGGCGGGCCCGCGGCCGCGACCGCGATCATGACGACCGACACGGTCGCCAAGACCGCGGACATGACGATCGACGGCGACCTCGGCACCTGGCGCGTGGGCGGCATGGCCAAGGGTGCGGGCATGCTCGCCCCCGGCCTGGCCACGATGCTGTGCGTGATCACGACCGACGCGGTCGTGGACGCCGCCCTCGCGGATGCCGCGCTGCGCGCCGCGACGCGCGACACGTTCGACCGCGTCGACTCCGACGGCTGCATGTCGACGTCCGACACGGTGACGCTGCTGGCCTCGGGCGCCTCGGGAGTGACGCCCGACCCCGCTGGCTTCACCGCGGCGGTGACCGCGGTCGCGGCCCAGCTCGCGCGCCAGCTCGTCGCGGACGCCGAGGGTGCGACGCACGACATCGCGATCACCGTCACCGGGGCGTCGTCGCAGTCCGCCGGGCTCGCGGTCGCCCGCGCGGTCTCGCGCTCGAACCTGTTCAAGGCCGCCGTCTACGGCAACGACCCGAACTGGGGGCGCATCCTGGCGTCGGTCGGCACGGTTCCCGCCGAGGTCGCGCCGTTCGACCCGGACCAGCTGGACGTCACGATCAACGGCGTGATGATCTGTCGCGCGGGCGGCGCGCACGAGCCCCGCTCGAGCGTGGACCTGGCCGCGTCGCGCGACGTGCACGTCCTCATCGACCTGCACGCGGGCGAGGAGGTCGTGACGCTCTGGACCAACGACCTCACGCACGCCTACGTCTCCGAGAACAGCGAGTACTCGACGTGACCCAGCCCGACCCCACGCCCGCGGTCCCGGACGACTTCCACTTCGACACCCGTACGGACCTGCGCCCCGACCAGAAGGCCGAGGTCCTCATCCAGGCGCTGCCGTGGCTGCAGAAGTTCGCCGGGGCGCTCGTCGTCGTCAAGTACGGCGGCAACGCCATGATCGACGACGAGCTCAAGCGTGCGTTCGCGCAGGACATGGTGTTCCTGCGCCAGGTCGGCCTCAAGCCGGTCGTCGTGCACGGCGGTGGCCCGCAGATCAGCTCGATGCTGGACCGTCTGGGCATCGAGTCGGAGTTCCGCGGCGGCCTGCGCGTCACCACGCCCGAGGCGATGGACGTCGTGCGCATGGTCCTCACGGGCCAGGTGTCGCGCGAGCTCGTCGGGCTCCTCAACGCGCACGGCCCGCACGCCGTGGGCCTGTCCGGCGAGGACGGCGGTCTGTTCCAGGCCCGCCGTCGGCACGCGTTCGTCGACGGCGAGCCGGTCGACGTCGGCCTCGTCGGGGACGTCGTGAAGGTCAACCCGAGCGCCGTGCAGGACCTGCTCGACGCGGGCCGGATCCCCGTGGTCAGCACGGTCGCGCCCGACATCGACGACCCGACGCAGGTGCTCAACGTCAACGCCGACACGGCGGCGGCGGCGCTCGCGGTCGCGCTCGGTGCGCGCAAGCTCATCGTCCTGACCGACGTCGAGGGCCTCTACCTGAACTGGCCGGACCGCAGCTCGCTCGTGCGGCGCCTCAGCGCGAGCGACCTCGCGGAGGTCCTGCCGTCGCTCGACTCCGGCATGCGGCCGAAGATGGAGGCCTGCTGGCGCGCCGTGACGGGCGGGGTCGGTCGCGCGCACGTCATCGACGGTCGTGCGCCGCACTCGATCCTCGTCGAGGTGTTCACGTCCGACGGCATCGGCACGATGGTGCTGCCCGACGAGGAGCCCGCCGACGCCCCCTTCACGGCCCCGATCCCCGTCATCCACCCGGAGGTGTCCGCGTGAGCGAGCCGACGACCACGCCGGCCGCCGCGCCGGTGACCACCGCTGATCCCGCCGCGGCCCCGGCAGGGCCGACGACGCGGCGTGCGCTGCGACAGGCCGCGTCGACCGTCGACGGCATCCCGGTCGCCGTCGCCGAGGGCTCGGTCGCGCAGTGGACCGAGCGCTACACGCACGCGGTCATGGACACGTTCGGACCGCCGCAGCGCGTGCTCGTCCGCGGTGAGGGGCCGTACGTGTGGGACGCCGACGGCAACCGCTACCTCGACCTGCTCGGGGGGATCGCGGTCAACAGCCTCGGCCACGCGCACCCGACCCTGACGGCCGCGATCAGCGCGCAGCTGGGCACGCTCGGTCACGTCTCGAACTTCTTCGGCAGCCCCACGCAGATCGCGTTCGCCGAGCGCCTCATCGAGCTCGCGCAGGCGCCCGAGGGCTCGCGCGTCTTCCTCACCAACTCCGGCACGGAGGCCAACGAGGCGGCGTTCAAGCTCGCGCGCCGCACGGGCCGCACGCGGATCATCGCGCTCGAGGGCGCGTTCCACGGGCGCACGATGGGCGCGCTCGCGCTGACGCACAAGGCCGCGTACCGCGAGCCGTTCGAGCCGCTGCCGCCGGGCGTCGAGTGGGTGCCGTTCGGCGACTCCCTCGCGCTCGAGGCCGCGCTCGCGCCGGGCGACGTGGCTGCGGTGTTCGTCGAGCCGCTGCAGGGGGAGGCGGGCGTGCTGCCGCTGCCCCCGGGCTACCTCGCGCGAGCCCGTGAGCTCACGGCGCGGCACGGGACGCTCCTGATCCTCGACGAGGTGCAGACCGGCATGGGACGCACGGGCGAGTGGTTCGCGCACCAGCTGCCGCACATCGGTGGGGGAGTCGTGCCGGACGCGGTGACGGTCGCCAAGGGGCTCGGCGGCGGTTTCCCGGTCGGCGCTCTCATCGCGTTCGGCGACACGGCCGCGACGCTGATCGGCCGCGGCCAGCACGGCACGACGTTCGGCGGGAACCCCGTGGCGTCGGCCGCGGGCCTCGCCACGATCGGCGTGATCGAGCGCGACGGCCTGCTGGCCCACGTGCGCGACGTCGGTGCGCGGCTGCGCGAGCGCGTCGCGGAGCTCGACAACCCGCTCGTCGACTCCGTGCGCGGCGAGGGCCTCCTCGTGGGCATCGGTCTGAGCTCGGCCGTGGCGCCCGCGGTCGCGTCGCGGGCGCTCGCCGCCGGCTTCGTCGTGAACCCCGTCAACCCGACGACGATCCGGCTCGCGCCGCCGTTCGTCGTGACGCACGAGCAGCTCGGCACGTTCGTCGACTTCCTCGCCGAGCTCGACCCTGCCGAGGTTGCCGCGTGACCCGCCACTTCCTGCGCGACGACGACCTGACGCCCGACGAGCAGGCGCAGGTCCTCGAGCTCGCGCTCGCGTTCTGCGACGACCGCTACATCCGCAAGCCGCTCGCCGGCCCGCGCGCGGTCGCGGTCATCTTCGACAAGCCGACGCTGCGCACCCAGGTGTCGTTCAGCACGGGGATCGCCGAGCTGGGCGGGTTCCCGCTCGTCGTCGACGGCAAGCTCGCCCAGATCGGCACGCGTGAGTCGATCGCGGACACCGCCCACGTGCTCGGCCGCCAGGTCGCGGCGATCGTGTGGCGCACGCACGAGCAGTCGCGCATCGAGGAGATGGCCGCGGTCGCGGGCGTCCCCGTGGTCAACGCGCTCACGGACGACTTCCACCCGTGCCAGATCCTGGCGGACCTCGCGACCGTGGCGCAGCATCGCGGCGGGGTCGCGGCGCTGCCGGGCCTGACGCTCGCGTTCGTCGGCGACGGCGCGAACAACATGGCGCACTCGTACCTGCTGGGCGGCGCGACCGCGGGCATGCACGTGCGGATCGGCTCGCCCGAGGGCTTCCGCCCGGACCCGGCCGTGGTGGCCGACGCCGAGCGGATCGCGGCGGCCACGGGCGGCTCGGTCGCCGTCGTGGGCTCGCTGGCCGAGGCCGTCTCGGGTGCGGACGTCGTCGCGACCGACACGTGGGTCTCGATGGGCCAGGAGTCCGACTCGCTGGACCGTGAGACGCCGTTCGTGCCGTTCCGGGTCGACGCGGCGGCGCTCGCGCTCGCGGCGCCCGGTGCGCACGTCCTGCACTGCCTGCCGGCGTACCGCGGCAAGGAGATCACCGCCGAGGTGATCGACGGCCCGCAGTCGATCGTGTGGGACGAGGCCGAGTTCCGGCTGCACGCCCAGAAGGCGCTCCTGACGTTCCTCCTCGAGGCCAGGTGAGCGTGATGACCCTCCCGGGCACGACGAACGGCGCGCCGCGCGCGACCGCGCCGCAGACCAAGGCGGCGCGGCAGTCGCTGGTCGCCGCGCTGCTCACGCGCGAGGCGGTGCACTCGCAGCAGCAGCTCGCCGAGCTGCTCGGCGACGCGGGCGTCACGGTCACGCAGGCGACCCTCTCGCGCGACCTCGTCGAGCTCCAGGCGGTCAAGGTGCGTACCCCGTCGGGTGCGCTCGTGTACGCCGTGCCCGGGGAGGGCTCGGTGCGCACCCTGCCGACCGCGCCCGCGGCCGACGCCGAGCACCTCGCCGCGCGGCTCGAGCGGTTGTGCACCGAGCTGCTGCTGACCGCGGAGTCGTCGGGCAACCTCGTCGTGCTGCGCACCCCTCCGGGCGGCGCGCAGTACCTGGCCTCGGCGATCGACCACTCCGTCCTCCCCGCCGTGCTCGGCACGATCGCGGGGGACGACACGATCCTCGTCGTGTCGCGCGACCCCGACGGCGCCGCACTGGCGTCGCGGTTCCTCACCCTCGCGACCGGGACCTCGTAGGCCCGGCACGACCGCTCGACCCTCGTCCTCTCGCACCACCCGAACCCAGCTCGTAGAAAGTGACATCTCATGACTGAGCGCGTCGTCCTCGCGTACTCCGGCGGTCTGGACACCTCCGTCGGCATCGGCTGGATCGCCGAGGCCACCGGCGCCGAGGTCATCGCCGTGGCGGTCGACGTCGGCCAGGGCGGTGAGGACCTCAACGTCATCCGCCAGCGGGCGCTCGACTGCGGCGCGGTCGAGGCCTACGTGGCCGACGCCCGCGACGAGTTCGCCGAGGAGTACTGCATGCCGGCGCTGCAGGCCAACGGCCTGTACCTCGACCGCTACCCGCTGGTCTCGGCGCTGTCCCGTCCGGTGATCGTCAAGCACCTCGTGCGCGCCGCGCGCCAGTTCGGCGCGACGACCGTCGCGCACGGCTGCACGGGCAAGGGCAACGACCAGGTGCGCTTCGAGGTCGGCATCACCTCGCTCGCCCCTGACCTGACCTGCCTCGCCCCGGTGCGCGACCTCGCGCTCACGCGCGACAAGGCGATCGAGTTCGCCGAGAAGCACAAGCTCCCGATCGCGACCACCAAGCACAACCCGTTCTCGATCGACCAGAACGTGTGGGGTCGCGCGGTCGAGACCGGATTCCTCGAGGACATCTGGAACGGCCCGACGAAGGACGTCTACACCTACACCGACGACCCGACGTTCCCGCCGGTCGCCGACGAGGTCGTCATCACGTTCGAGCAGGGCGTCCCGGTCGCGCTCGACGGCGTGCCGGTCACGCCGCTGCAGGCGATCCAGGAGATGAACCGCCGCGCAGGCGCCCAGGGCGTCGGTCGGATCGACATCGTCGAGGACCGCCTGGTCGGCATCAAGTCGCGCGAGGTCTACGAGGCGCCGGGCGCGATCGCGCTCATCGCCGCGCACCAGGAGCTCGAGAACGTGACGATCGAGCGCGAGCAGGCGCGCTTCAAGCGCCAGGTCGAGCAGCGCTGGACCGAGCTGGTGTACGACGGCCAGTGGTTCAGCCCGCTCAAGCGCTCGCTCGACACGTTCATCGCGGACACGCAGCGCTACGTCTCGGGCGACATCCGGCTCGTGCTGCACGGCGGGCGCGCCACGGTCAGCGGCCGCCGCTCGGACTCGTCGCTGTACGACTTCAACCTCGCCACGTACGACACGGGCGACACGTTCGACCAGGCGTCGGCGAAGGGCTTCATCGAGATCTACGGCCTGTCGAGCAAGCTCGCCGCCGCGCGCGACGTGCGGTTCGGCAACGGCGTGGACCTCGGCACGCAGGGCGGTATCGATGCCTGAGTCGCCAGCGGCCGGTCAGCCGGTCGCGCCGCTCGCCCTGTGGGGCGGCCGGTTCGCGTCCGGCCCGGCCGCGGCCCTGGCCGAGCTGTCGCGCTCGACCCAGTTCGACTGGCGCCTCGCGGACGTCGACATCTCGGGCTCGGTCGCGCACGCGCACGTCCTGCACGGGGCGGGTCTGCTGTCCGACGACGAGGTCGCCGGCATGGTCGACGCGCTCGAGCGGCTGCGGACCGACGTGGCGTCGGGTGCGTTCGGCCCCACGCCGGACGACGAGGACGTGCACACCGCGCTCGAGCGCGGTCTGATCGAGCGGGCCGGCGCGGACCTGGGCGGCAAGCTGCGCGCGGGCCGCTCGCGCAACGACCAGATCGCGACGCTCGTGCGCATGTACCTGCGCCGCGAGGCACGCGCGATCGCCGGGCTGGTGCTCGACGTGGTCGACGCGCTCACCGCGCAGGCGACCGCCGCGGGGGACGCGCCCATGCCGGGCCGCACCCACCTGCAGCACGCCCAGCCGGTGCTGCTCGCGCACAGCCTGCTCGCGCACGCATGGCCGCTGCTGCGCGACGTCGAGCGCTACGTCGACTGGGACCGGCGCGCCGCGGTCTCGCCGTACGGCTCGGGTGCGCTCGCCGGCTCGTCGCTGGGCCTGGACCCGGCGGCGGTCGCCGCCGAGCTCGGCTTCGACGCGCCGGTCGAGAACTCGATCGACGGCACGGCCTCGCGTGACGTGGTCGCCGAGTTCGCGTTCGTCTCGGCGATGCTCGCGGTCGACCTGTCGCGGCTCGCGGAGGAGATCATCCTCTGGGCCACCAAGGAGTTCGGCTTCGTGCGGCTGCACGACTCGTTCTCGACCGGGTCGAGCATCATGCCGCAGAAGAAGAACCCGGACATCGCCGAGCTCGCGCGCGGCAAGGCGGGCCGGCTCGTCGGTGACCTCACGGGCCTGCTGACGACGCTCAAGGGGCTGCCGCTCGCCTACAACCGCGACCTGCAGGAGGACAAGGAGCCGGTCTTCGACCAGGTCGACCAGCTCACGGTCCTGCTGCCGGCGTTCGCCGGCATGGTCGCGACGCTCACGTTCGACACGGACCGCCTCGCCTCACTGGCGCCGCAGGGCTTCTCGCTCGCGACGGACATCGCCGAGTGGCTGGTGCGCGAGGGCGTCCCGTTCCGGGTCGCGCACGAGGTCGCGGGGGAGTGCGTGCGCGCGTGCGAGGCGCACGAGCCCGCGATCGAGCTGTGGGAGCTGACCGACGACGAGCTCGCCGCGATCTCGCCGCACCTGACGCCCGCGGTGCGCGAGGTGCTCTCGGTCGAGGGGTCGCTCGCGTCGCGCTCCGCGTACGGCGGGACCGCCCCGGTGCGGGTCGCCGAGCAGCTCGGGCGCGCGCAGGGTCGCGCGGCGGAGCTGCGCGGCTGGGCGTCCTGACGGCCCGCATGTCCGCTCCGTCCGACGAGGGCGCGCTCACGACGATCGTCGAGCGCGCCCTCGCGGCGTCCCCACGGCTCGGTCCCGTGCGCGCCGTCTGCCTCGACGGCCCCGCCGGCTCGGGCAAGACGACGGCCGCAGCGGGTGTGCTCGAGGCGGCCTCCGCACGCGGGACGCGCGCGGTCGTCGTGCACCTCGACGACCTGTACGAGGGCTGGTCCGGGCTCGAGGGCTCGTTGTGGCCGCGCCTGTCCGCGCAGGTGCTCGAGCCCCTGCGCCGCGGTCTGCCCGGCAGGTTCCAGCGCTACGACTGGGCCACGGGCGCCTTCGCGGACTGGATCGACGTGCCCGTCCCTGAGCTGCTCGTGCTCGAGGGCTGCGGCTCGGCGCGCCGCGAGTGCGACGCGTGGGCGGTCGTGCGCGTCTGGGTCGAGGCTCCCGACGAGCTGCGTCTCGCCCGTGGTCTGGCACGGGACGGCGTGGCCGCGCGCGAGCAGTGGCTGCGGTGGATGGACGACGAGCGCGCGCACTTCGCGCGGGAGAGCAGTCGTGAACGGGCCGACATCCGCCTGGACGAGTTTGGCAGGATGACCCCGTGACGCCCTTCGCCGACGCCCCGAGCGCTCCCGAGCCCGCGGGCTCGTCGGCGCCCGGCGCGCTGCCGGGGTCCGGGTCCCGGGTCGACGTCCCGGGCAACCCCACCGAGGGCGCTCGGACGGGGACCACCGCCGATGGACGAGCGGACGGACGCGATGCGCCCCGACCCCCGCACGTCGCGGACCCGCGCCGGTTCGTCGCGGTCCCGGCCCGCAGCTGGTACGCGCGGGACGTGCACGCGGTCGCCAAGGACCTGCTCGGCGCGTTCGTCACGACGAGCACGCCGGACGGCACCGTCACGATCCGCCTCACGGAGGTCGAGGCCTACGCGGGTGCGCTGGACCCGGGCTCGCACGCGTTCCGCGGGCGCACCGCACGCAACGCGGTGATGTTCGCCGAGCCGGGCCGTCTGTACGTGTACCGCCACCTCGGTCTGCACCACTGCGTGAACGTCGTCGCCGAGCCCACCGGTCAGCCCGCGGCGGTCCTGCTGCGCGCCGGCGAGGTCGTCGACGGGGCCGAGCTGGCCTGGCGTCGCCGCGAGGCGGTCGGGGTCGTCGACTCCGAGCGGCAGCTCGCGCGCGGCCCGGCCCGGCTCGCCGTGTGCCTGGGCATCGACCGCGCGTGGAACGGCGCGGACCTCACCGAGGCGGGCGGACGCGTGGTGGTGCACCGACGCGAGGCGCCCACGCACACGACGCACGCGAGCGGTCCGCGCGTCGGCGTCTCGGGCCCCGGCGGCGACTCGACGCGCCACCCGTGGCGCTACTGGATCACCGGTGAGCGCACCGTGTCCGCCTACCGTCCCGCCTACCGGTCGGCCACTCGGGCCGCGGCCTCGTCGGACGGCTATCGGACGCCGGCGTCGGAAGACGCCCCGTGACGGGGCGACGGCGTCGGCCGCACGCGCCTCGACCTGACGGGTCCCGACCACACGCAGAACCGCGCTGACCTCACGCCGTGCCTCGAGCGCGGCCCTTCGACCGGAGACCGAACGTGACGCACATCCTCGACGAGCTCGCCTGGCGCGGGCTCATCGCCCACACCACCGACACCGACGCGCTGCGCGACGCGCTGTCCGCAGGGCCGGTGACGCTGTACTGCGGCTTCGACCCCACGGCACCGAGCCTGCACATCGGCAACCTCGTCCAGATCCTCACGGTCCGCAGGCTGCAGGACGCCGGCCACCGCCCGATCGCGCTCGTCGGCGGCGCCACGGGCCTGATCGGCGACCCGAAGATGACGGGGGAGCGCACCCTGAACTCGCGCGACGTCGTCGCCGGCTGGGTCGAGCGGATCCGGGGTCAGATCGCTCCGCTCCTGCGGTTCGACGGTGAGAACGCCGCGACGATGGTGAACAACCTCGACTGGACGGCACCGATGTCCGCGATCGACTTCCTGCGCGACGTCGGTCAGCACTTCCGGCTCGGCACGATGATCGCGAAGGACACCGTCGCGCGCCGCCTGGCCAGCGACCAGGGGATCTCGTTCACGGAGTTCAGCTACCAGGTGCTCCAGGGGATGGACTACCTCGAGCTCTTCCGCAGGCACGGCGTCACGCTGCAGACGGGCGGCTCCGACCAGTGGGGCAACCTGCTGTCGGGCGTCGAGCTGATCCGCAAGGTCGAGGGCACCGGTGTCCACGCGCTGACGACGCCGCTGATCACCAAGGCCGACGGCACGAAGTTCGGCAAGACCGAGTCCGGGACCGTCTGGCTCGACCCGCAGATGACGACGCCGTACGCCTTCTACCAGTTCTGGCTCAACGCGGACGACGCCGACGTGCTTGGCTACCTCAAGGTCTTCACGTTCCGCTCGCGTGAGCAGATCGAGGAGCTGGCGGATGCCGTGGCGACGCGGCCGGCCGCGCGTGAGGCGCAGCGCACCCTCGCGTACGACGTGACCGCCCTGGTGCACGGGGTGCAGGCGGCGGACGCGGTGGTCGCCGCCTCCCGGGCGCTGTTCGGCCGCGGCGCGCTGGGCGATCTCGATCAGGCGACGCTCGGCGCGGCTGTCGCCGAGCTCCCGACCGCGGGCGGCGCCCCGGGCGACCTCGTCGTCGACCTGCTCGCCGCGACCGGTGTCGTCAAGAGCAAGTCCGAGGCCCGCCGCGCGATCGCCGAGGGCGGCGCCTCGATCAACAACGTCCGCGTCCCCGACGAGGACGCAACCCTTGCGCCCGAGGACCTGCTGCACGGTCGGTGGGCCGTGCTCCGCCGCGGCAAGCGCACGCTCGCGGTGGTCGACACCCATCGCTGACCGACCCGCTGGCCTGACGGCCACTGCTCGCGCGACGCCCACCCGGCCGCGCCGCACCCCGACGGGGCTCGCGGCGCGGCCGTCGTCGTACCCCTCCGGCCCGTGGACGCAGCGAACCGGGACGAAACGGCGGATGCCGTGGGCACAGCGGCCGGGGCCGGCCCTTCCAGACGGCATCTGCGCAGGTCAGCGCGCCGAACGGGCCAGGTGAGCGGCGTCACCACGTCGCGGATTTGCCCTCGGCGCCACGGGCTGCGTAATGTTCTCGATGTCGCCCGGCAGGGAGGAACGGACACGGAGCCGGATCCGCGAGGATCCAGGCGATGGACGGTCCCGCAGGCGGCCAACCCCGATCAGATCGCAGGTGCTTCGTGCGCCTCTGGTACGGTCGGGCGCCCAGGATCCTGGAGGAAGAGCCGCTCGCAAGGGTGGTTCCGAAGAGCCGGGGGATCGGGTACAGTAGACAGGCCCCAAGCGCCGAGGCGCGAAGGGAAAGCGAACAAGCCTCTTGCTCAGGATCGGAAGATCCTGCGGGGATGC